>ONJX01000017.1 GCA_900318255.1 uncultured Prevotellaceae bacterium
AAAAAACCGCTCAACTCGGGCGGACGCCCTCGTGAGCCGAAAAGCGATGCAAAATTACTGCCGCCGCGCGACATGGCAAAATATTTCGCAAAGAAAATCACAAAAACGGGCGAATTTTAACACCCATTCACATTTCAGCTACCACCTTGAAGACATTTTAAAAGAAACACTGCGCCCAAATGCACGACACTGCCGCCCAAAGGAGGGAGATTGCCGCCCCGAGGCTGGAGGCCACCGCACAAATGCAGGACACTGCCGCCCAAAGCCACTGTCATGCCCGCCACTTGCGAGGCTGACGCTCGCAATACCCACGACGCCAACGACACTCACCCGCCCCCGACGGCAACGACATCACAATAAAACACCACTATACCTGCACACATTATTTATAATATAAAGTAAAAAATAGGAGGATGCCGCTGTGCATCCTCCCCTTTTATGTCCCGCCCGCTTTAAATGTTTTGCGTTAGCGGCATTGATTGTCTATTTAAAAAGTGACATCTGGTCGTCATCGCTGGTGAAGTTTATGCCATCGTCGAGGTCATCGAGAATGGGACTGTCAGCTGCGCCATCGCTCTTGATTTGCTCTTTCAGTTGCTTGATTTGCGCTTTCAGCTCTTCCACCTCGTTGTTGTCACCACCAGCCTCAAGGAGCTTTTTCTTCAAACTTGCAATCTCATCGTCTTTGCGCTGCTTTATTTCCTCAAACTTCTCAAGCTGGCCAACAAGCTGCTCGGCTTGTGCCAGCTCTTCGTTAGCCTTATCGAGTTCCTCACTGGTCTCATCGAGCTTGCGATGCAGCCACGCCACTTGTGCTGCGAGGGTGTCGATCTCGGCATCCTTCTCTTCGAGCGCTTTGCTTGAGACGGCAGTTGTAGCAGCTGGTTTGCCGCTTGCTCTGAGCTCGTCAATCTGCTTTTGCAGTTGTGTGATGCGTTCTTTAGACTTTAGACCCTCGTTTCTCTCTTTAGTGAGTTCTTGATTAAGTTTCAAGATTTCTTCCTTAGCGATGTCTCCGCTCTTGTTCTGCTCCTCGTTCATCTGAAGCACCTTCATCTTGTTCTGAAGGCTTCGGTTGTCCATTTCCACCTTCTCTTTAGCGGTCATCAGCTCCTGCATCTTCATCTGCAGGTCGTTGTAGCGAGTAAGTGTGGTCTTGCGCGAATTCTCGGCAGATTTAATTTTTTCTTTTAGGTCTTCGATTTCTTCGTAAGCATTGAGAGCCTTATCGTCGGTCTCTTTAAGCTTGTCGATTATCTCGGCTCTTTCTTTGTTCCATTTCTCGGCAGCACTGTCAAGCACATCTTTGCGCAGTCGTGTCTCATAGTCACGGAACTGAGGCTTTAACGTCTCCACAATGGCCTGTGTCTCGGCCTCGACATCAAGGTTGTTGAGGATTTGCGTTGGCAGATTGCCGTTAATGATGATCATTATCCTCTTGAGGATATTTTCGGGCACGCCCACATCTTTAGCCGCGGCAAGCTCCGACATGTCAACCTGTTGCCGTGGAAGCTCCACCCTTGTATATACTGGCTTTTCCACAGGCTCTTGAGTTTGTGTTTCATCATTACCATCCTCCCGTTTTTGGGCACCTCTAGTTTTCTTCTCGTCTTCATCCTTTCGCCAAGGGTTGTCGTAATTTCTCTTCTCGAAATAATCGAGGTCGTCAACGCCTTCGCCAAAATCTCCAAGCCCCAGGACTTTCTTTAATGCATTATTAAAATTCATAATCGGTGTATTTTATTTTTTGTTTTTATCATATTTAGGGTGCAAAGTTAATGAATTTCCTTTAAACAATCGACAAACTATTTAATCTAAATGTGAGAAAAAACAAAATCCCTACCCTTTAAGGCTAATTCTTGCAAAAAACATCATGCCAATCTACGGCGGATGCATGTCGTTGACCACCACTTTCTTGCCGTTAACCATCAACCTGGGCCAAATAGCACCAACACCCTTAAACCTTTGTTACTCAAAACCATCTAAATAACAGAAAGCGATGACTGACGCAACGCAAATCATAACGAGATGTCGTTTACCATCACTTTTGGGTCGTTGACCACCATCATTAGTTCCATCTATTGCACAACGTGGAAAACCACCTTAACTTTGCAACAAAAATATTTATTAACCGCTGGCAACAGCTCAGGAAGGTTCAAAGAATTACCCAAAGAACCGACCTCTAAAAAACACAAGAATTATGAAAAATATATTTTTAAGCATCGCGATTTTGCTGGTTACTGCAGGTCTGGCAGCTCCCTCGGCAATGGCACGCACAATGCGTGGCGGTGCAATAAGCCACAGGCCAAGTGTAGAAATGCGTGGTACAGGTCATGGACCTAGAGTTGGAAAGCCTATGCCGCCAGTAGGTGCCCGTGCAAGGGCCATGCACTATGGCATGCGCCTTGCCAGCCGCCCCTCAGGAGTAGTGTTAAATTATGGCGGCGTGAGCTTCATCTATGACAACGGAGTTTATTACAGCTCAATAGGCCGCGAGTATGAGGTAGTTCGTCCACAAGTGGGCATGATAGTGCCATCGTTACCCATGCGTCACAGCGTGATGATGCGCAACGGCTCAAGACACTACATCCACAACGGCGTCATCTACCGCCCCATTCACCGCAACGGCAACGTAACATTCCGCGTGGTAGGCTTCATCTAAACAATCAAAATAATTTTGTGGACCCTGTGCCCCTCAAAAAAATGACCAGGGTCCACATTCACAAGAACTCAATTACAAACATTTTAAAAATATTATCATCATGAGAAAGACAATTTTATTAGCATTAATGGCAGTAGTAGCTACTACAGCAGTGACAGCACAAGAGACTGAAAAGCGCGACGACCGCCGCGGGCCAAATCCCGAGAAACGCGTTGAGAAGCAAGTCAAGCACCTCGACAAGAAGCTCAAACTCAGCGACAGCCAGAAAGAGCAGCTTAAAGAGTTTTATGGCGAGTTTAACAAGGCCCAGCAAGCCCGCATGGAACAGATGCGCTTGCAAGAGAAGCAAGACCGTGATGCCCTCAACAGCAAGATCAACTCCATCCTCACCGACGAGCAGAAAGCCAAGTATGCCGAGATGAAGGAAAAGGACAAAGAGATGTGGAAAGAAGGCCACAAAGGGTCTGGACGTGGAGAAGGAAAAGGCCGAGGACATGGCCCAGGTCGCAAGCATCTTCCTGGCAGAGGCCATGGTGACCATGGTGGCATGGATAGCTTCGACGGCGGCACTGGCCAATGATAGGTATCCAAGAGACAACAAGAGCAAGAGTTGTTTCATCAGTAAAAACATTCTGAATTAATTTTCATAAGCATTTGTTTTAGGTTAATAATTGATTAGTAAGGCTATAAAGGAATGAATAGAATAACGACAGCGGCTTCTCGACGATGAGAAGCCGCTTTTTTTCATCAAGTAAACTTGGCAACTATTCGCCGGCACCACTCCATATACAAAAGTGCGAGTAAGCGAGAATAGCTCAGCTAGGTTTCTTGACAGAGATGCGAGTGCGCAAAATTATCACAAATTAACTATTATACCAGCCATTAGTTAATATCTATATTATTTGGTTAAACATACTTTATTTAATATTTATTAGAATAATCTTTTATAATTTTGCAGCCGAGATTTTTTATTCACACATTGTTTTATAAAAACATCAAAACAAAACGATTATTTTAAATGGCTGCAAGTCAATTTGCTAAAGTAATTGCCGAAAGTTCCTCCACTCGCTCGGAGTGGAGCCTTGTAGATGGCAACAATGTTGTAGCTCATGCTGTTATCTCTGGCATAAATCCTTATTTCTTAACACGCCGAGAAATCAGCCACATCATTAGGCTCGAACTACCACGCGACTTTTTCAAGCGCCGCTGGGACAAAGTGTATTTTTATGGCGCCGGATGCTCTAACCCCGAGCGAAACAAGATCGTTGAACTCTCGCTGGTGGCACAGTTCAAGACTCCTGTGGTCGTCGAGAGCGACCTTGTGGGAGCGGCCCACGGCCTGCTGCAAAACGAGCCAGGACTGGCTTGCATTCTTGGCACTGGCTCCAACTCCTGCTTCTACGACGGTGAGAATGTCACCAAGAGCGTAACCTCTGGCGGCTTCATCCTTGGCGACGAGGGCAGTGGATCAGCCTTGGGACGCATCTTCCTGGGTGACGTGCTCAAAAACCTCGCCCCCAGGGAGCTCATCGACGAGTTCTATGCCGTTCACAAAATCACCAGTGCCAATGTTATGGATGCCGTCTATAACAACCCGCACGCCAACAACAACCTGCACGACTACTCCTTCTTCCTCGCCGACCACCTCGACAACGAGTACTGCCACAACCTCGTTACCAACGAGATAAAGCGGTTCTTTGACCGAAACATCTGCCAGTACCGCTACAAGGACTACCCCGTGTGCTTCGTTGGCTCGGTAGCCACACGCTACAGCGAGATACTCCTCCAAGTGGCCTATAGTTACGAAGTCAATGTCAAGAAAATCGTCAGCGAGTCGATGCCTGGGCTGGTAGTCTATCACTCTGTAGGCAACAAAGCATAGCAGGAGTAATCTACCAAGGCTCTCCACCATTTACCATCATCTTTTTACTGCCAAATCATTGCGCACCACACAGGGCGGCCCACATCGCTTGCCAGTGCACAATCATTTGGCAGCATTTTTATAATTATTCAATTCGTTAAGACAATAGCCAAGAAGCCACAGCCACATTAGCCCCATTGAAGCGGGCATGCCGTTCTTGACGCAACCGCGATGCGTTGGCTCTCATACCAACGAGCATCTTATCTGATACATGTTTTACCATAAAATTTACTGAAAAGATGTTTATAATTCATAAATAATACCCATTTATGGAAAATGAACATTTTTTTTGTTTTTTATTCCAAATGTTTGTTGTATTTTTGTAATCTAAACTTGAAAAAGACAATCAATTATGGCAAATAATAAAAAACTATTACTTCTAGCGGTTTCGGCCTTGACCATGTCGTCAATGGTGGGCATGGGTCAAACCCTAACACAAGACCAGACCAGCAAAGTGCAGCAAATCATCACTGCCACCATGCCCGAGCACATGGGCATCGGTGAGCTGAAAGTGAGATCTATCGATGTTGTTGACGACTCTATCAAGGTTGACCTGAGCGAAAACTTCGGCGATGTGCCTTTTACCGAAGAGAGCATCAAAAACATGAAAGAAGATATCACGAATGCACTAGGAGAGCAATACCGTGACCACAAGGTGTATATAAGCATCAGCGGCAACGACATTGAGAACTATTTTTCTGATTTCGATAATTCCTACAAACGCAAGCACAACGCTTTTATCACGCCGCTCGACGAGAACAGGCACTACAAGAAAGGACTAAGCGGCAACATCGTGGCGGTGTGGCCCAGCCACGGCTGGTACTTCGAGCCACTGCTCAACCGATGGGAGTGGCAACGAGCACGCATCTTCCAGACCGTGGAAGACATGTACACCCACAGCTACATGATACCCTTCATCATGCCTATGCTAGAGAATGCCGGTGCCTATGTGTGGGACGCACGCGAGCGCGACACTCACAACTATGGTGCCGTGGTCGATAACGACGGTGGCAACGCCCAAAAAGGCTACCATGAGAACAATGGCAGCAAGAAATGGAAAAACGGCGACGGCAACGGATTTGCCTACCTCCGCAACGAGTATAAAGACTTCGAGAACCCCTTTGAGGAAGGTTCTTATCGCATGATTGAGGCCGAAAAAGACAAGAAGAAGGAGGCCACAGCTTCATGGGATGTGGAAATGCCCGAAGCAGGGACATTTGCCATCTACGTCAGCTACAAGTCGTTGCCAAATAGCGCTCACGACGCCACTTACACCATCAACTCTCTGAGCGGCAGCCACCAGTTAAAAGTTGACCAGAGCATGGCAGGAGGTGTGTGGGTCTATCTCGGCTCTTTTGAACTCGCCAAGGGCTTGAACAAGAACGTGGTCACACTCAGCAACCACAGCAGCGACAAGAAGGCCGTCATCACCGCCGACGCCATTAAGGTGGGCGGTGGCAAGGGAAACATAGTGCGACGTGTGGCACTCCCCACCCCCGAGAACAGAGCCATCGCCGAGAAAAACAACGACATGAAGTATCTAGGCAAGGAAGGCATCGACTACCAGTATGTGGGCAGCGGCGACCATCCCTGGTTCCACCTGGGAGCACGCTACTTCCTGCAGTGGGCAGGATTTCCACATAAGGTGTATTCCACCAGCGACGGCATCAACGACTACGTTGACGACTACCGCAGCCGTGGCGAGTGGGTAAACTGGCTGGCTGGAGGCAGCGACGTGTTGCCTGGCAAGCCAGGTCTCAAGGTGCCAGTGGATGTGTCGTTCTGCCTGCACACCGACGCCGGCACCACCATGAACGACGACATCATAGGCACCCTGCTCATCTATTGCACAACCAAGAACGGCAAGCAATTTGGGAAATATGAGAACGGCACGCCTCGTGAACTCTCACGACAGTTTGCCAACATCGTCTCGACCGAGGTTGTCAACGACATACGAGCCAAATACGAGCCCAACTGGACCCGCCGCGGCATGTGGGACAAGAGCTACTACGAGGCACGCGTGCCCGAGGTGCCCGCTCTGCTCATGGAGATGCTCTCGCACCAAAACTTCGCCGACATGAAATATGGCCTCGACCCACAATTCCGCTTCGACGTGAGCCGCGCCATCTACAAGGGCATCGCCAAGTTCATCGCCATGCGCGACCACCGCGAGTGCGTCATCCAGCCACTACCGGTCAACTCTTTTGCCATCGACAAGGTGAGTGAGTCGCTCTACATGCTCAACTGGCAGCCCACCCCCGACCCTCTGTGCGCAAGTGCTGTGGCCAAGAAATATATAGTTTTGGAACAAGTGGGCGACGGCGGTTTTAAAGAGATAGAAATCGTTGACGAGCCTCACTACTCGGTACACATCACTGACAACCTCATTCACAGCTACAAAATCATTGCCATGAACGAGGGCGGCCGCAGCTTCCCTAGCGAGACGCTGTCGCTGGGCGTTGCCGCTGGCAGCAAGGGCACAGTGATGGTGGTCAACAACTTCACACGCGTGAGCGGCCCCGACTGGTTCGACAGCGGCAAGATGGCGGGCTTCTACGACGACAAAGACCACGGCGTGCCCTACATGGAGCAAATCAACTTCCTGGGCTCGCAGTTTGAGTTCCGCCGCCACCTCCCCTGGCGCGACGACGACGCACCAGGCTTCGGAGCCTGCCGCAGCAACCACGAGACCGAGAACATCGCCGGCAACACCTTCAACTACCCGTCGCTCCACGGCAAGGCCATCATGCAAGCTGGCTACTCATTTGTGTCGGCAAGCGTCAAGGCTATAGAAAACAGCGACATCAACCCCACCGATTACTGCGCCCTCGACATCATCATGGGCAAGCAGAAGGAGACTCCCACCGGGCGTGGTGCTAAGCCATCACGATTTAAAGCCCTCACCAGTGGCCTGATGAGCACCATCACAGCCTACACTCGCAACGGTGGCAACGTGCTCATGACAGGAGCATATATCGCCAGCGACATCTGGGACAAGGACAGCCCGGCACAAAACGAGATAAACTTTGCTCAAAACGTGATGGGTTACTCGTGGGTGGACGGAAGAGCAACTCTCAAGGGCGAAGCCTACAGCGTGCCTAGCGCCCTAAAACTGAGCGACGGCATGGGGGCTCTCTCATTCTACAACACGCTCAACAGCGAGTTCTATGCCGTGGAGTCGCCCGATGCCATCAAGGCCAGCGACGACCGCGGCGCCACTATCATGCGATACAGCGAGAACAACATTCCTGCCGCCATCGCCAGCGACCGCTATGGCTACAAGACGGTGGCCGTGGGCTTCCCCTTCGAGACCATCAAGAGCGAGAGCGAGCGCAACACCTTCATGAGCCGGGTGCTCAACTTCTTTGAGAAATAAATCACACTAAATAACACAATCATGACAAAAATCAATTGCTTTATCCCTTTTGCCAGCGTCGAGCAGGCACAAGCTACTGTTGATGGGCTTAAGGCCAATCCACTAGTAAACAAAATCTATTTGCTTGCCAACGATCAGGCGCAGGGCACCATCGACGGATGCGAAATGCTCAACGTCACTAACCTCACATCTACTGCTACCATCAAGGCTATCGCCGAGCACAGCGACGCTTGCGTCACTTTGCTCTACACCAAGTATGTAACACTCAAATTTGCACCTTTTGCCATTGAGCGTTTCGTCAAGGTCCTTGCCGACACGCAGAGCGGCATGGTTTATGCCGACCATTACAACGTCACCGACAAGGGAGCCGTCAAGGCACCGGTTATCGACTACCAGATTGGCTCGCTGCGCGATGACTTCGACTTTGGCTCGGTGCTCGTGTTCTGTGCCGACTGCTTCAAGAAGGCCGCCGCTGCCATGAAGGCCACCTATGAGCACGCCGGTCTCTACGACCTGCGCCTCAAGCTCTCGCAGCGCTGCCTCATCACCCACATCAACGAGTACCTCTACAGCGACGTGGAGCTCGACACCCGCAAGAGCGGAGAGAAGATTTTCGACTATGTGGATCCTCGCAACCGCGGTCGTCAAATCGAGATGGAGGCCGCCTGCACCGAGCACCTCAAGGAGATTGATGGTTACCTGCCTCCAGTAAAGATTATCGACGGCAAGCAGGTGCCAAACTTCAAGCACATCGAGTTTGACCACGACAAGTTTGAGGTCGAAGCAACTGTGATGATTCCTGTGCGCAACCGCATTCGCACCATTCGCGATGCCATCAACAGCGTGCTCAAGCAGAAGACTAACTTCAAGTTCAACCTCATGGTGGTTGACAACTTCTCGACCGACGGCACTCGCGAGGCTATCGCCGAATATGACGACCCACGCCTCATTCACATCATCGCCGACCATTACGACATGGGCATTGGCGGCTACTGGAACCTCGCGGCTCATCACGAGAAAGCCGGCAAGTTCATTGTGCAGCTCGACAGCGACGACATGTATAAAGACGAGAATACCCTCCAGACTATGGTCAACGCCTTCTATGAGCAGAACGTGGCGATGGTAGTGGGCACCTACCTGATGACCGACATCGACTGCAACCCCATTCCTCCTGGCGTAATCGACCACAAGGAGTGGACTCCCGAGAATGGCCGCAACAACGCCTTGCGCATCAACGGCCTGGGTGCTCCTCGCGCTTTCTACACTCCAGTGCTGCGTGAGGTAATGCTGCCCAATGTGAGCTACGGCGAGGACTATGCCCTGGGTCTTAACATCTCGCGCACTTACCAGATTGGGCGCGTGTATGAGCCCGTGTATCTGTGCCGCCGATGGGACGATAACAGTGATGCCAACGCCGACGTGGTGAAGATGAACAACAACAACCTCTACAAAGACCGCATGCGCACCTGGGAGCTCATGGCACGCATTGCGATGAACAAAAAAGAGAACTGCTGCGGATGCTGCTGATTGAGCACATAGATAAACTTGTCGAGCGCCAGTTGCATGATTGGCAACTGGTGCACGACAATTATGCCGCTCTCGACAAGCTGCTCACCCGCGAGCTGTGGCTGCACAACGATGAGGGCAAGCCATGCTCTCGCATCATCTTGCAGCACAACCCGGCAAGAGCTAGGTCAACCGCTGCCGATGTGAGCCCCGAAGCCATCGCAGCCCGGCCATGCTTCTTGTGCGACGAGAACCAGCCCGCCGAGCAGCAAGCTGTGCACTGGAGGTCAAGCGATGGTAGGTTGTACAAACTCCAGGTCAACCCCTACCCCATCTTCAAGCGACACCTCACTATTTCACTAGTTGAACACAAGCCACAATTATGTTATAGTTATGACATGATGGAGCTGGCGCAGCTGTTGCCTAATCATGTCATTATGTATAATGGTCCAGGATTTGGAGCCTCGGCTCCCGACCACATGCATTTCCAAGCCACTACACAAGACGAACTGCCTCTGTGCCGTGAGTTAGAGACAAGAAATGATGATGGTCTTGACACATGCTACGGTGACCGCAACCTGTGGATGGACAACCGCTCGATGCGTCAACTTGTTTATATAAGAACCAAGATCTTCAATTCAGCAGTTATTCACGACATGAGCATGGCTCTTAAGCAAGCTAAGAGCAATGCGTTGTGCTGGTACAATGATGGCATGTGGCACACGGTCTTTTTTCCTCGCAACTTCGCTCGACCAGCATGCTACGGCGAGGGCGAAGGACAATTATTGGTAAGTCCTGCCGCTGCCGAGTATGGTGGAGTGTGGGTGACACCACGCAGGTGCGATTTTGAAAGCATCGATGAGCAGACAGTAATATCAATCTACAAGGAACTATCATTTTGGGATAAACAAATGAAATTCCTATACGACGATTATGTAAGAGTTAATTAAAAAACACAACCATGAATAAAGTTCCTCAAGTGAGAGTGGGCATCATGAGTGAGCCCATTGTTGAGTTTGTTCTCAACAACTACTACATAGTCAACGGCGAGAAGGTGACCGGCAGCCAGCTGGCACGCTGCGTCGAGGGCATGGTGGAATGGAACGGCAAGCGATACACCGACTTGCTCTTTGAACCCGTGAACATCGATAGCGACTCGTTCACGCTCGAGAATGTGACCATAGGCGTGAGCTTCCACTGGAAACGCAAGGAAGACCAAACCTTTAGAGGCGCGCTGCACTTGATAGTGGAAAACGATAAAATCACAACCATCAACATCCTCTCGGTGGAAGAATACCTGCTGAGCGTGATCTCAAGCGAGATGAGCGCTAACGCCTCGCTAGAGCTCCTCAAGGCGCACGCCGTTATATCGCGAAGCTGGCTGCTGGCACAAATCCACAAGGACAACGTTGCCACAGCTGCCAATCCCGGGCTGCATCAAGAATTTGAAGCTAGCAGCGACGACGAGGAGATAAAATGGTGGGACCGCGACGACCACGTCAACTTCGACGTGTGTGCCGACGACCACTGCCAGCGCTATCAGGGCATCACTCGTGCCTCTACCGAGGCAGTGCGGCAAGCCATCGAGGCCACCTGGGGACAAGTGCTAATGTATGGCGGTGAGCTCTGCGACGCACGCTTCTCAAAGTCGTGTGGCGGCGTGTATGAGCAGTTCGAGAACTGCTGGCAAGACGATCATCACCCCTATCTGGTGGCACGACGCGACGATGACGACGAGATGAACTTCCCCGACCTCACACGCGAGGACAACGCTGCCGACTGGATTCTTTCCTCGCCTCATGCCCACTGCAACACCACCGACAAAGAAATTCTCTCGCAGGTGCTCAACGACTACGATCAGGAGACCACCGACTTCTACCGTTGGCGCGTGGAATACACTCAAGACGAGTTATCAAAGCTTATCAGAGAACGCACTGGCGATGACTACGGCCGCATCATCGACCTAGAGCCAGTGGCACGCGGCACCAGCGGTAGGCTCTATAAGCTGAAAATCGTGGGCGAGAAGATGACCAAGACCATTGGCAAGGAGCTAGCGATACGCTACGCCCTCTCTCCCACCTGCCTCTACAGCTCGGCATTCATAGTGGAGAAAATCAATGAGATTCCCGATGGTTTCCCCGAGAAATTCATCCTGCGCGGGGCTGGCTGGGGTCACGGAGTGGGACTGTGCCAGATAGGCGCCGCAGTGATGGGGGCCAAAGGCTACAACTACCAGCAAATTCTGCTGCACTACTTCATCGACGCACAAATCAAGAGCATATACTAATTAACCACCCAAAATCAACATAACAATGAGCGCATTAACTAAATTCAAACAAAGCCCATGGGCATGGGTCTCGACACTTTACTTCATTGAAGGAATCCCATATTTTCTTGTAAATGAAATATCAGTAATCCTTTTCAAGAAAATGGGAGTGCCCAATGGACAGATGGCGCTTTTCACCAGCCTCATCTATTTGCCATGGGTCATCAAGCCACTGTGGAGTCCATTTGTGGATATCATCAAGAAGAAACGTTGGTGGATTGTGATGATGCAGGCCCTCATGGCTGCCACCTTAATTCTGCTCACTGTGACCATGCCATCTCCAGGCGAAGAGATGATTAAAGCTGGCACAACGCCCATTAGCATGTTCACCGTAACACTCATTTTCTTTGTAATCACGGCGTTTGCCTCAGCAACTCACGACATTGCCGCCGACGGTTTCTACATGCTTGCTCTATCGCAGAAGAACCAATCGGCATTCGTGGGTGTGCGTTCCACCTTCTACCGCCTTGCCAACATCTTTGGCAACGGTGTGCTTGTGTGGATTGCCGGCTATCTCGAGACCAAGACATCAATTCCCGCTGCTTGGAAAATCACAATGGGCATTGCATCGGCCATCTTGTGCCTGTTCTATGTTTATCATCTGTTCTTCATTCCTCGCCCCGACAGCGACCGCTCGTCGCTCGAAGGCTCGCTGAAGAGCAATAGCTCGCAGGTGATGAAGGAGTTTGGGCGCACCATTGTCACTTATTTCAAGAAGCCAGGCGTTTGGATAGCAATCATCTTCATGCTGCTCTACCGATTGCCCGAGGCTTTCTTGCTAAAGATGTGCAAGCCCTTCATGCTCGACCCAATCGACAAGGGCGGCTTGGCCATGACAACTCAAGACGTTGGTTTAGCTTATGGTACCATAGGCGTGGCAGCACTGCTTGCAGGCGGCATTTTGGGCGGTATTTTCTCGTCGAGGGTGGGACTGAAGAAAGCCATCTGGCTCATGGCTGGCTGCATGACGCTTCCATGCCTCACATTTGTCTATCTTTCTATGGCGCAACCCACCAATTTCTTCATCATCAGCACTTGCATAGTTATTGAGCAATTTGGCTACGGTTTTGGCTTTACTGCCTATATGCTTTACATGATGTTCTTCTCGGAGGGTGAATTCAAAACTTCTCATTATGCGATTTGTACGGCTTTCATGTCGCTTAGCATGATGATTCCCGGCATGTTTGCAGGATTTCTGCAAGAGGCTATGGGCTACTCGGCATTCTTCTGGATGGCATTTGCTTGCAGCATCGCAACAATCGTCGTCACCTTCCTCGCCGATCGCAAAATTGACCCAGAATACGGACTCAAATAGTTTTAACCCCACTTTTAATGATTATGAAACGACACATTATATTAATGGCATTGGCACTGGTGGCACTGGCTGCCAGCGCAGTGGTGAAACCTGGCATCGAGGTGCTGCGCGACGGCGGCTTCAAGCAGTTGCAAGGCAAGCGCGTGGGGCTGGTTACCAACCCCAGCGGCATCGACAACAACCTCAAGTCAACAGTCGATATCCTCAACGAGGCACCTGGAGTGAAACTCGTGGCACTCTTTGGCCCCGAGCATGGCGTGCGCGGCAATGCCCATGCCGGCGATGCCGTGGGCGATGCCATCGACCCCGCCACTGGCGTGAAGATGTACTCGCTCTTTGGCAAGACCACCGAACCCACTGCCGAAATGTTGCGCGACATCGACGTGCTAGTCTATGACATTCAGGACATAGGCTGCCGCAGCTACACGTTCTATGCCACCATGGGCGTGTGCATGGAGGCGTGCGCCAAGCACGGCAAGGAGTTTATGGTGCTCGACCGCCCCAACCCGCTGGGAGGCAACAAGGTGGAGGGCAATCTCGTGGAGGAAGGATATTTCTCCTTTGTGAGCAAGTATGCCATCCCCTACCTCTATGGCCTCACCCCTGGCGAGCTAGCGCAATATCTCAACGAGGAAGGCGTCATCGCCAAGCGGTCTAAAACCGGCAAGAAGTGCAAGCTCACCGTAATTCCCATGGAAGGCTGGACTCGCGACATGAAGTTCCGCGACACCGGCATGCCCTGGGTGTTGCCATCGCCACAGATTCCCGCCCCCGAGAACGCGTTTTTCTATCCCGTGAGCGGCATCCTGGGCGAGCTCTACATCTTCAACACCGGCATTGGCTACACCTTGCCGTTTGAGTGCTTCGCCGCGTCGTGGATTGACGCCGAAACTCTTGCCAAGAACATGAACGCCCTGAACTTGCCTGGCATGCACTTCCGCCCCATCAACTACAAGCCATTCTTCGCCTTGAGCGTGGCTGTCGATAAGTCGCTGCAAGAGGTACACGGCGTGCAAATCTATATCACCGACCTCGACAAGGCAAACCTTGTGCTCACACAGTTCTACTTCCTGCAAGTGATTCACGAGATGTACCCCAAGCAGGAGCTCTTTGAGCAGAACCCCAAGCGATATGCCATGTTTGACAAGGTGTGCGGCACTAAGGAGATACGTGAGCGCTTCTGCCGTCGTTACAAAGTGGCCGACATCATCGACTACTTCAACAAAGACACCGAGGCGTTCAAAGCAAAATCCTCTAAATATTACATTTATAAGTGATAAATGTGAAATGTTAAGTGTTAAGTAGGGACAAGGCGTGCCTTGTCCGTGAAATGTTAAGCATCTTATCACTCCTATCCATTCCTATCCACTCCTAAAAAAAGAAAATGGACACCGCCCACAACACATATCTCAAGCGCATCAGGGAGTTTATCCCTAAAGACCGCATCTACACCGACGACCTGCATTGCCTGGCGTGGGGCACCGATGCCGGCTTCTACCGCAATATTCCCCAACTTGTGGTGCGATCGAAAGATGAGCAAGAGGTATCGAAGTTGCTCGCCATCGCCAACGAGCTACGGCTGCCAGTAACTTTCCGTGCCGCCGGCACCAGCCTGAGCGGACAGACCAACACCGACTCCATTCTCATCGTAGCCGGCAAGAACTGGGAGAGCTATGAGGTGGCCCCCGATGCCAGCTACATCAAGCTACAGCCAGGACTCGTGGGCAGCGAGGTAGATAAGATACTCGCGCGGCACAACCGTGCCTTCACCCCCGACCCTGCCAGCAAAAACTCGGCAATGGTGGGAGGCATCGTCCTCAACAACGCCAGCGGCATGAGCTGTGGCACCCACGCCAACAGCGACCGCATGATGCTCTCGATGCGCCTTGTCCTTGCCGATGGAACAGTGCTCGACACTGGCGACGAGACTAGCCGCGAGACATTCATGAAGTCGCACCCGCAGTTCATCAAGCGCATTGAGGAAATTCGCGACCGCGTGATGGCCGACGATGAACTCAAAGAGCGCATCCGCCGCAAGTATTCCATCAAGAACGTGACGGGGCTCAACATCTCGCCATTTGTACTCTATAGCGACCCCTTCGACATCATCACCCATCTCATCGTGGGCAGCGAGGGCACTCTCGCCTTTGCCAGCGAGTTCACGATGAAAACTGGGCACCTCTACCCCTGCCGAGCCAGCGCAATGCTCTATTTCCAGGACATGCGCGAGGCTTGCGAGGCGGTGGTGGCGATGAAACGTGGACCGGTACACTGCGCCGAGATACTCGACAAGAAATCGCTTGCCAGCGTTGACGACAACACTGGCGATGGGCTCACTGCTGTCCTCATCCAGACCTTTGCCGACAGCAAGGAAGAGCTACAAGCCAATATCCAGGAGACGATGGCTATCCTTGAGCCGTTCCACCTCTATGTGCCAGCCGTCTTCACCGACGACCCGAAAGTCTATGGTAAATACTGGGCCATACGCTCGGGCATCTTCCCCAGCGTGGGAGGTACCAGGCCACTGGGCACCACTGTGCTCATCGAGGATGTGGCGTTCCACATCGAAGACCTGCCCGATGCCACCGTTGACCTGGCACAGATGCTCATCGACTACGGCTACGACGACAGCTGCATCTACGGCCACGCCCTCGAGGGCAACTACCATTTCATCATCTCGCAGTCGTTCGACACTCAAGAAGAAATCTCCCGCTACGAGAACCTCATGCGCGCCGTTGTGGAGCTGGTAATCGACAAATATGACGGCTCGCTCAAGGCCGAGCACGGCACAGGCCGCAACATGGCGCCATTCGTCAAGAAGGAATGGGGCGAGAAAGCCTATCAAGTGATGAGAGACGTGAAAGCCCTCTTCGACCCGCAAGGCATCCTCAACCCTGGCGTGATCTTCAACGACGACCCAGAGTGCTTCATCAAAAACCTCAAGCCCATGCCGTTGACCAACGACAACGTGAACCGCTGCATAGAGTGCGGCTTTTGCGAGGTGAACTGCGTGAGCAGCGGACTCACACTCTCGTCGCGCCAGCGCATCATCGTCCAGCGCGAGATTTCTCGACTGCGTGACACGGGCGAAGACCCCGAGCGGCTGAAGCGCCTTGAGAAACAATACCGATACTACGGCGAAGCCACCTGTGCCGCCGACGGGCTATGCTCCACCTCGTGCCCCATGGGCATCAACGTGGGCGAGCTCACCCACGACCTGCGTGCCGAGCATCACCACAAGGGCACTATGGCTCATGGCATAGGCAGCTATGTGGCACGACATTTCGCCTTTACTAAGGGGAGCCTCAAGTCGCTACTCTACGTTGCTAATGCCGCTCACTCGGTGCTCGGCGACAACGGAGTGAACGCTGTGGGCAGGGCGATGCACGCCATTGGAGCTCCACTGTGGACTCCTGCCACGCCCCAGCCTCACAAGATGAAGGCCTTGAGCCAACCTGCCAGCGACAAAAAGGTGGTCTATTTCCCCAGTTGCCTAAACCAGACACTCGGCAAGGACAAGCATAGCCACGAAGCCGACCTGGTAGATAAAGTTGTCACATTCCTCAACAAGGCAGGATGGGAAGTCATCTATCCCGAGAACATGAACAACCTGTGCTGCGGCATGATTTGGAACAGCAAGGGAATGCCCCACATTGCACAACAAAAGACCGACGAGCTAGAAGCTGCACTGCTCAAAGCGAGCGCTAACGGCAAGTATCCCATCGTGTGTGACCAGAGCCCCTGCCTGCACCATGCGCGCGAGCACATGAAGCACGTGAAACCACTTGAGCTCATGGAGTTCATCCACGACCATGTGGCGCAAGACCTCGAGTTCACACCCACCCACGAACCCATAGCCCTGCACCTCACTTGCTCCTCACGACTGATGAAGATTGACGGCAAGATTCTCGACCTCGCCAAGCGTTGCTCAACCACGGTGCTG
The DNA here is from genome assembly GCA_900318255.1 of uncultured Prevotellaceae bacterium. Taxonomy (GTDB): domain Bacteria; phylum Bacteroidota; class Bacteroidia; order Bacteroidales; family Muribaculaceae; genus Sodaliphilus. The sequence continues at coordinate 17,050 of ONJX01000017.1, forward strand.
GTGCCCGAGGGCGTGGGCTGCTGCGGCTTCGCCGGCGACAAAGGTTTCACTCACCCAGAGCTAAACGCCTACGCCCTACGCAAGCTACGCCCGCAAATCGAGGCGGCAGGCATCCATCGCGGCTTCAGCAACAGCCGCACGTGCGAGATAGGCCTCACCACCCATAGCGGAGTCCCCTACCAGTCGCTCATCTACCTAATCGATGAAGTCACAAAAATAAAATCATCAAATATGTTCTAACTAATAACAAGTCGTGGACTTGGCAATGTGCGAAACACATTGTGGAGCAAAGCGACACTGTGTGATAATATGGCAAAAGACACAAAACGACTCCTCTCGCTCGACATATTGCGAGGCATCACTATAGCCGGCATGCTGCTGGTTAACAACCCCGGCACATGGAGCCACATCTATGCACCACTAGAGCATGCCGAGTGGATAGGACTCACGCCCACCGACCTCGTGTTCCCGTTCTTCATGTTTGTGATGGGCGTGTCGATGTATTTCTCGCTTAGCAAGTTCCATTTTGAGTTCAGCAGCAAAGTATTTGTCAAAATATTGAAGCGAACCATAATCCTCTTCCTCATAGGGTGGATGGTGCAGTGGTTTGGGATGTGGCTACGTGGGCTCTACGACCCCGAGTCGCACTTCTTCGACAAGATGTTTGGCAACCTCCGCATCCTGGGCGTGTTCCAGCGCTTGGCACTCGTCTATTTCTTTGGCTCGATGATTGCAGTGCTTTTCAAGACCAAGTTCATCCCCTGGATAATAGGTACACTACTTGTTGCCTATGCCTTAATTCTGGGCTTTGGCAACGGCTATGAGTTCTCTCTCGACAATATTCTCTCGCGTGTTGACTGCGCAGTGCTCGGCGAGCAGCACATGTATCACGAGGAGGCCTACGGCACAAAGCTGGCTCTCGACCCCGAGGGGTTGCTGAGCACTCTGCCTTGCATCGCCCATGTGCTCATAGGCTTCATGGTGGGCAAGTGCATCAGCACTGTCAAGGACAACCGCAACCGCATCGTCGAGATTGCCGTGTGGGGAGCCCTGATGCTGCTGGTGGGATGGCTGTTGCAATATGGCATACCATGCAGCAAGAAGGCGTGGACCTCGACCTACGTGCTCATCACCTGCGGCATGGCGGCGTGCCTCCTTGCCATGCTCATCTACGCTATCGACATCAAAGGTCACAACCGCTGGTGCCGCTTTTTCCAAGCATTTGGCGTCAACCCGCTGTTCTGCTATCTGGTGGGAACCATCCTGTCAATAGTCTTTGGTGCCTTGCGCCTAGGCACTAACGCCGCTGGCGACACAGTGTCGATCCACACTCTCATCCACGACGGCTGCCAAGCCATCACCTGGTCGCCCGAGGCTGCCTCATGCCTCTATGCCATCACCTTTGTGCTCATCACCTGGTGCTTTGGCTACATCCTCTACAAGAAAAAAATATACATAAAAATATAACAAATAATTATTTCTACTATTATGATTTTAATTGCTGACAGCGGTTCCACCAAGATTGATTGGTGCCTGCTAAACGGAAAAAAGAAAGTTGCTCAAATCTTCACCACTGGCATGAACGCACTGCTCATGACCGAAGAAGAGATGGCCGAGTGCATCATGAACGAACTCATGCCAAGCCTCAGAGGATATGACGTCACCGAGATTTACTACTATGGTGCCGGCATCATAAGCGACGAGATTAAAAACCAGGTTATCAACGCCCTCAAGCGAAACATGCCTCACGTCAACAAGATTGAGGTAGATACCGACCTGCTCGCCGCAGCACGCGCGCTGTGCCAGCGCGAGCCCGGCATCGCGTGCATCCTAGGCACCGGCAGCAACAGCTGCTACTACGACGGCGAGCGAGTGGTTGATAATGTGTCGCCACTGGGCTACATCCTTGGCGACGAGGGCAGCGGAGCAGTGCTTGGCAAGCTCCTGGTGGGCGATGTGCTGAAGAAGCAGCTGCCAGAGCATCTGTGCGAGAAGTTTCTCAAGGAGTACAATCTCGACCGCAACACCATCATCGACCGCGTGTATCGCAAACCTGCCGCCAACCGCTTCCTGGCACAGTTTGCGCCTTTCCTAGAGCACAACATCGACGAGCCATCTATCAAGGCCATAGTGATGCGCTCCTTCACCGACTTCTTCACTCGCAACGTCGCCAATTACCCCAACTACAAAGAGCTGCCTTGCAACTTCGTGGGCTCAATAGCACTATTGCAGAAGGACACCCTCGTGGAAGCAGCCTCAAAGCTGGGCATCACCATAGGCACCATCATCCAAGCACCAATGGAAGGCCTCATCAAGTACCACTCAAGCAATGCTTAATGCGAAATGCGAAATGTAAAATATCTAGGAAATCACTTAACACTTAAAACTTATAGCTTAACACTTAATAAGTTATGGCTTTTATAAAGATTAGCGAGCAGCCATCGCTCTACAACGACCTCGAGAAGAAGACCGTGCATGAGCTGCTCACCGAGATTAACCAAGAAGACCACAAAGTGGCCGATGCCGTGCAGAAGGCAATACCTCAGATTGAGAAACTCGTCACCGGTATCGTCGAACGCATGAAGCGTGGTGGACGCATCTTCTACATGGGTGCTGGCACCAGTGGACGCCTGGGAGTGCTCGACGCCAGCGAGATACCACCCACCTTTGGCATGGATCCAGGGTGGATAATAGGTCTTATTGCTGGTGGCGACTATGCCTTGCGCAATGCCGTGGAAAACGCCGAGGACGACGACACTCAAGGATGGAAAGACCTGCAAGAACACAACATCACACCTAACGACACCGTCATAGGTATTGCAGCAAGTGGTACCACGCCCTACGTCGTAGGGGCTTTGCGCGACGCTCGGGCCTACGGGTGCTTGACGGCAGCCATCACCAGCAACCCCGACGCGCCAGTGAGCCATGAGGCCCACATCCCCATCGAGATGATTGTGGGTCCTGAATATGTCACTGGCAGCAGCCGCATGAAGAGCGGCACAGGTCAGAAACTCATCTGCAACATGATCTCAACAAGCGTCATGATACAGATGGGACGAGTGAAAGGCAACAAGATGGTGAACATGCAGCTCACCAACCAGAAGCTAGTAGATCGAGGCACACGCATGGTTGTGGATGAGCTAGGGCTCACCTACGACGAAGCCAAGCGCCTGCTGCTGCTTCACGGAAGCGTGAAAAAAGCCTGCGACGCCTACCGCGGAATTACCGAATAACATTTCTCCATAACAAAAAATTGCTATCTATGAAACGTTTTATAATTCTATTAGTTGGCGCTATGGCAGTGATGACCTCATTGCAGGCACAGCCACCCGAGCGCACTGCCAACCAGGACAAATACTACGTGAGGCGAGCCACACACTTCGATGACCTGCCCGTGCATCGCAACGACATCATCATGCTTGGCAACAGCCTCACCGACGGTGCCGAGTGGAACGAGCTCTTCAACAACCCACACGTCAAGAACCGAGGCATCATTGGCGACATCGTGCAAGGCCTCTACGAGCGCATGGAGCCCATTCTGCAAGGGCAGCCCCGCAAGATTTTCATCCTCAGCGGAGTCAATGATGTGTCGCATGGTGTGGATGGCGACAGCATAGGTCGGGCGATGGAGAAACTCATCGTCCTCATCAAGGAGCGTTCACCCCGCACCAAAATCTACTTGCAGTCAATGCTGCCTTTCAACACCGATGTGCAGATGTGGAAGCTGCTCAAAGACCGCGAGCAGGTAGTAATCGACGGCAACCGCGCCATGGAGGAGGTGTGCAAGCGTCAGGGAGTCACCTGGATAAACCTCTACCCTCTCTTCGTGGACAAGAATGGCAAGCTACGTGCCGACCTCACCAACGACGGTCTGCACCTGCTAGGGCCAGGGTACCTCATCTGGAGAGATGCTGTGATTAAATATGTCAACTCAGGCACCCCTCCCAAGCACCACCGCCATCACATTCACAAAAAGTACCGAAGGCAACATAGGCGCTAAGCATCAACGACAAAGGCTCTTGAAATTTCAAGAGCCTTTGCTGTCATTGGGTGGAATATGGGGTTCGAACCCACGACCTTCGGAACCACAATCCGACGCTCTAACCAGCTGAGCTAATTCCACCATGTTTTCTGAATTGCGACTGCAAAGGTAAGCACTTTTTTTCAATCGTGCAACACTTGTTCAAAGATTTTTGGCGATTTCAGTCTTTTTCTAGGCAATTTTGTAATTTGACTCAGATTTTGTCGTCAAGAATTACCCTATTTCCCATGGAATAGACAGCATGCAGTTTTATGTCTTTGTCAAGGATGAGAATGTCGGCATCCTTGCCGCGTTGCAGCGAGCCCTTGCGGTCGTATATGCCCATAATCCTGGCGGGCGTCTCGGCCACCATGCGGCAGGCATCCTGCAATGGTATGTCGGCCATGTGGACTGCGGTGGCGATGAGTCGGTCCATCGTGGCAATGCTTCCAGCGAGCGCCGAGCGGTCGGCGAGTTTGCACACCCCATCCTCGATAATTACACGCGGGTCAAACGCCTTGTTGCTGTCGCTGGCAGCCACTGCGAGAGCGTCGGTGACCATTGCGGTGCGCTCCACGCCCTTAGTGTGATACACCAGCTTGAGCAACGTGGGAGGCACATGAATGCCATCGGCAATCATCTCCACCGTCATGTTTTCCATCAGATATACAGCCTCAACGGTCCCAGCATGCTTGAACTCTCGCACATTGTGGAAGCCAGGCATGCCGTTGTAGAAATGTGTGGCGTGAGTGTAACCCGCCTCGTAGGCGGCTTTCACGTGGTCATATTCGGCAGCAGTGTGCGCGATAGATGGCAACACGTCTTTGTTGGCCAGGTATTTTCCCATCTCTATCACCCCTGGCAGCTCAGGAGCCGAGTCCCATCGCTTGATGCAGTTGAAGTCCTCCACGATGTGCTCATACTCGTTAGGGTCGGGCAAGCGTATGAGCTCAGGCATCTGGGCACCAGCCTTCAATGGGTTGAAATAAGGTCCTTCCAGATGCAGCCCCATAACGCCGCTAAAGGGGTCCTCGATGAGCTCGTCGCACGTGTGAGCCGCCGCCTCCATCATTGGTAATGTGGAACTTGACAAGGTTGGGAAAATTGCCGTTGTACCATGCTTGCGGTGCGCCAGCACAGCTTCACGGAACGCCTCCATGGTGCCTTCCATAAAGTCGTGCCCACCACCGCCGTGGCAGTGGAGCTCAATGCCACCAGGCACCACATACATTCCCAGGGCATTGATAGCGGTGTTGGCCCGTGGCTCAATGTGGCTGTTCTTGCGTATCTCCACAATGCGGGAGTCCTCAAAGAGCAGCGATCCGCCATTGATCCATCCCGAAGGTGTGAGAATTTGACCGTTATAAATCTGGGTTAACATGGTTATACTATTGAATGTGAAATTCCACTTACAAAGGTAAGACTTTTTTTTCAATAAAACACAAAAAATAAGAAAATAATCTATAATGAATGTAAATCTCCGCATTTTCCCCAGCAATCAATTCTCAAAAAATATTTGTCTAAGCGAGTAAAAACGATAAAAAAACAACTATAAATGCAAATAGTTTGTGCTTTTTATTGTATTTTTGCAAGAAAATAACGACAGAAAATTTCATTAACTAAAGACATCACTATGACACCATTAATTGAACGTTTTATCAAGTATGTGAAGTTTGAAACCACTAGTGACGAGAACACAGGCGTAACGCCCTCAACCCCAACCCAGATGGTCTTTGCCAAGGAGTTGAAAAAAGACCTGGAAGAGATGGGCCTTAGCGAGGTGGAGCTCGACGATAACGGCTACCTCTATGCCACCTTGCCAGCCAACACCGACAAGGCAATCCCCACCATAGGCTTCATCGCACACATGGACACCGCACCCGACATGAGCGGTCGTGACGTGAAACCACGCATCGTGGAGAAATATGCCGGAGGCCCCATCACCCTCAACGAGAAAGAGGGCATCATCCTCGCCCCAGAGCAGTTCCCCGAACTCAATGACCACATAGGTCAGGACCTTATCGTCACCGACGGCACTACCCTGCTCGGTGCCGACGATAAGGCCGGCATTGCCGAGATAGTGAGCGCCATAGAGTGGTTCCAACAGCATCCAGAGGTAAAGCACGGCAAGATACGCATCGGTTTCAACCCCGACGAGGAGATAGGCCTGGGTGCCCACAAGTTTGACGTGGAGAAATTTGGCTGCCAGTGGGCCTACACCATGGACGGAGGAGCCGAGGGCGAGCTGGAGTTTGAGAACTTCAACGCCGCCAGCGCCCGAATCACCATCAAGGGCCTGAACGTGCATCCTGGCATGGCAAAGAACAAGATGATTAACGCCATCCTCGTAGCTGGCAAACTCATGTCGCTACTGCCCGAGAGCCAGACCCCTGCCACAACTGAGAAATATGAGGGTTTCTATCACATCGTGGGCATTGAGGGAACAGTAGAGGAGTGCCGTCTCACCTACATCATCCGCGACCATGACCGCCAGCGCTTTGAAGAGCGCAAGGCCGAGGTGGAGCGCATCGTAGCCTTCATCAACGGCACCTACGGCGACATCGCCACCGTGGAGCTCAAAGACCAGTACTACAACATGCGCGAAAAAATCGAGCCTGTGATGCACATCATCGACACCGCCGAGCAAGCCATGGAGCGCGCTGGCGTCAAGCCTAAAGTGCAACCCATTAGAGGCGGCACCGACGGCGCCCAGCTGTCGTTCAAGAACCTGCCCTGCCCCAACATCTTCGCTGGCGGCATGAACATGCACGGCCGCTACGAGTACGTCTCCATCCAAGCCATGGAAAAAGCCATGATGACGGTGGTGGAGATATGCAAGATTGTGGCAGAGAAATAACCCCCGGGTCCATTTGCTTTTAAAAATAACAACTTATTATTCACATCCCCAGAGAGCCTTCTTTGGGGATGTTTTTTATGATTAAGGGCTGCTTTTGGACAGCCGATTGTGCTGGGTGGCCTCTAGACGGATTGTGCTGGGTGGCTGTTTTGCTAGGTGAGCGTGTGAATAAACTATAAAAAGAAATTCTGTGAAATTAATTATTGGAAACTATTTTGTAACTTTGCAGGTTGAGACTATAGTGTCTCGTTCACTCGGGTGAGAGCAAGAGGTATTGCCGTGCTCGCTCGGTTACTTGTCAACATGTATATAAGAAGATAATGGCTCAAGAATTAGAACTTCAAGATAACACTCAGCCTCATGGCAGCGACTTTGGTGGATATGACGAACTGGTGACTCTCGACCCGCGAGAGCACATACGCTTGCGCCCCGGCATGTATATAGGCAAGCTGGGCGATGGCTCCCAAAGCGACGATGGCATCTATGTGCTGATGAAGGAGGTTATAGACAACTCCATCGATGAGTTTAACACGGGTTTTGCCAAGCCCCGCATCGACATCACAGTGGATGGTGGCAGGGTGACCATTCGCGACTATGGTCGCGGCATACCGCTGAACCAGGTAAAAGACGCATCGAGCAAGATGAACACTGGCGCCAAGTATGACACGAAGAACTACAAGCGTTCCGTTGGTCTTAACGGTGTGGGCATCAAGGCCGTGAATGCACTATCGTCGCATTTCTTCATCCGCTCGGTGCGCGACGGTCAGTGCTCTGCAGTGACCTATAAGGAAGGCCTAGTAGAGAATGAGACAGGCATCATTGACGCTCAGCCCGACGATGAGAACGGCACCCTGGTGGAGTTCATCCCCGACGGCACCATTTTCAAGAACTATGAGTACCGCGACGACATCATCGAGGTGATGATCAAGAACTACTCGTTCCTGAACACTGGTCTGTCAATCTACTACAACGGCAAGCGCTACCATTCTCGCAACGGCCTTAGCGACCTAGTGAACGAGAACATGACCAACGAGCCCCTCTATCCGCTCATTCACTTCACCGACGACGACATAGAGGTGGTGATAACTCACGCTGCGCAGATGGGCGAGGAGTTCTACTCCTTTGTCAACGGTCAGCACACCACTCAGGGAGGCACTCACCAGAGCGCCTTTCGCGAGGCTCTGTCGCGCACTATCAAGGACTTTTATGGCAAGAACTTTGAGTACAGCGACATTCGCAACGGCATCGTAGCCGCCATCAGCATCAAGGTAGAGGAGCCAGTGTTTGAGTCACAGACCAAGATCAAGCTAGGCTCTAGCGTGATGTGGAAGGACGGCCCCACCATCTACAAGTTCATCAACGACTTTATCAAGAAGGAGCTCGACAACTACCTTCACAAGGCACCTGCCACAGCCGATGTGCTCCTGAAGAAAATTCAGGAAAACGAGAAAGAGCGCAAGGCGATAGCTGGCGTTACCAAGGTGACCCGTGAGCGCATGAAAAAGGCCGCTCTGCACAACGACAAGTTGCGCGACTGCCGTGTACACTACAACGACAGCCGTGGCGACCGCCGTGAGGACACTTGCCTCTTCATCACCGAGGGTCTCTCGGCAAGTGGCTCCATCACTAAGATTCGTGACGTTCAGACCCAGGCGGTGTTCTCGCTGCGCGGCAAGCCCCTGAACACCTTTGGCGTGGCTCCAGGCATCGTATATAAGAACGAAGAGTTTGGCCTGCTTCAAGCAGCACTCAACATTGAGGACGGCATGGAGGGGTTGCGGTACAACAAAGTGATCATCGCCACCGATGCCGATGTTGATGGCATGCACATCAGGCTGCTGCTTCTCACCTACTTCCTTCAGTTCTATCCCGAGCTCGTGAAGAGTGGCCACCTCTATATCTTGCAGACTCCACTGTTCCGCGTGCTCAACCGCAAGGACGCCAAGCGCAAGAACCGCAGCGCCGGTCGCGAGGCCAAGAAGAACAAGGTAGAGACCTACTACTGCTACACCGACGAGGAGCGAGTTGCAGCCATCAACAAGCTGGGCGACAATGCCGAGATCACACGATTTAAAGGCCTGGGAGAAATCTCTCCCGAGGAGTTTGTTGATTTTATCGGCCCCGAGATGAGGCTCGACCGTGTGCGCCTGCGCAAGGAGGACAACGTGAAGCAGTTGCTCACTTTCTTCATGGGCAAGAACACCATGGAGCGCCAGAACTTTATTATTGACAACTTAGTTATTGAAGACGATGAAGACATCACAGTACACTGACAATAAGCGTATTGCCATGTTCCAGGGGTCGTTTGACCCATTCACTCGCGGCCATGAGTCGATAGTGCGGCGGTCGTTGCCGCTCTTCGACGAGATAGTGGTGGCAGTGGTGAGCAACATTGCCAAGAAGCCCTTTATGAGCTTGGATAACCGCCTGGAGTTCATCAAGCAGGTGTTTGCCGCGGAGCCACGAGTGCGCGTGGTGGCGAGCGAAGGCCTCACCGTTGATGTGGCCCGCGAGGTGGGAGCCACCTGCCTGCTTCGCGGCGTGCGCATGATTCAGGACTTCGAGAACGAGATGCACATGGCCGAGATTAACCGCCGCTTGGGCGGCATCGAGACCGTGCTGCTCTACACCTTGCCCGAGTTCAGCCACATCAGCTCAACCATTGTGCGCGAGCTTTATAACTACAACCAAGACATCAGCGAGTATATTCCTGAAAATGTTGATATTAAATTGCTGGGCAAGTAATGCAGCCGCAGCTATTGACAGTTTTACTCGTAAACTTATTTACTAGAAGAACAGACAGAAAAAAATATGAAAAAAATTGCAATTACATTAATTTTGTTAGTGGGGTTTGTGACACTTGTTGGAGCGCAATATGGTCGTGGCGGATCGATGCAGAAGCTGCTCAATGCCCAGTATGCCATCAGCAACTTCTATGTTGATACCGTCAACGAGGACAAGCTCATCGAGGAGGCCATCAAAGGCATGCTTGAGAGCCTTGACCCCCATTCCTCCTACACCGATGCCAAGGAGACCAAAGAGCTAGAAGAGCCCCTACAGGGAGAGTTTAGCGGCATAGGCATCCAGTTCAACATGAAGCAAGACACACTATACGTGATTCAAACCATAGTGGGTGGCCCGTCAGAGAAAGTGGGCATCATGGCCGGCGACCGCATCGTCACCGTGAACGACAGCACCATTGCTGGCGTGAAGATGAAGAATAGCGACATCATGAAGCGCCTTCGCGGCAAGAAGGGCACCAAGGTCACCGTACAGGTGAAACGTGGCACTAGCCCAGAGCTGATCACCTTCCGCATCACCCGTGATAAAATACCCCTCTACAGTGTAGATGCCACCTACATGATTGACAGCAAGACAGGATATGTCCGCATATCGCGTTTTGGTGCCAAAACTCACGAGGAGATGGTAGAAGCCATTCAGAAACTCGACAAGCAAGGCATGAAGCAGCTTATCATTGACCTTGGTGACAACGGTGGCGGTTATCTCAATGCCGCCATAGACATGTGCAACGAATTCTTACAGCGCAAGCAGCTCATTGTTTATACCCAAGGCAACAACTCCCCCCGGCAGGAAGGGCACGCCGATGGTTCAGGTCGTTACAAAGACCTCAAGCTCGTGGTGCTCGTTGACCAGTTCTCGGCCAGCGCAAGCGAGATATTTGCCGGTGCGATGCAAGACTGGGACCGTGCAGTGATTGTTGGTCGCCGCTCCTATGGCAAAGGCCTAGTTCAGCGTCCGTTCCGCTTTGACGACGGTTCGATGATTCGCCTGACAGTGGCTCGTTACTTTACCCCCTCGGGGCGCTGCATCCAGAAGCCCTATGTCAAGGGAGACAAAAAGCAATATGACGAGGACCTGCTTGACCGCTCCAAGGATGGCGAGTACTTCCATCTCGACAGCATCCAGTTTAATGACTCACTCAGCTACAAGACCCTAAAGAACGGCCGCACCATCTACGGCGGCGGCGGCATCATGCCCGATGTGTTTGTACCTCTCGACACCACCGAGAACAGCAAGTATTACCGCAACATGATGGCCAAGGGCATCATCAACCAGTTTGCCGTTGACTACGTTGACAAGCACCGCACAGAGATTAAGAGCAACTACAAAGACGTCTATGACTTTGACAAGCGTTTCTCGCTCACCGACGCCGACATGAAGAACTTTATCGCCATGGGCGAGAAAGACAGTGTGAAGTATAATGAGAAAGACTTCACAACCAGCTCTAACCTCTTCAAGACAGTTCTCAAAGGTCTCATCGCCCGCGATGTATATGCCGACCCAGGAGCTTACACTATCATTATCAACCACCGCAACAAAGACGTGCAAGAGGCACTGCGAGTAATCAACGACGACCGCCTCTTTAATTCACTTCTCAGTCGCGGCAACCCAGAGTATGACAGGTTGGCTCGTGAACACAAAGAAAAGAAAAAGAAGAAATAGAAGATAAGGGTTAAGTGTGCTAGAGAGAAAACTAAAAACTAAGAACTGAAAAACAACTATGGGACCTGGCATGGGCATGAGGGGCGGCGGTGGGCGCCGCCAGCAAGGCACAGTGAAGATGCCTCCCGGAGGCATGAAGACTGTCGCGCGAATGCTGAAGTTGCTACTTGGCAACTACAAGTGGTCGCTGTTGCTTGTGGCGCTGTGCATCCTTGTCACCACCGCCACCACATTGACCTCAACACTCTTCACTCGCACACTCATCGACGACTATATAGCACCATTAAGCACTGCTGCCAACCCCGACTTCGGTCCGCTGGCAGTGACGCTCTTCAAACTAGCTGCTGTGCTCCTGGTGGGCGTGGGCTGCTCCTACCTCAACAGCCGCCTGATGATCAACGTGAGTCAAGGCATGCTGCTCAAGATAAGAGAGGAACTCTTTGAGCACATGGAGTCGCTACCCATCAAGTTCTTTGACCAGAACTCGCATGGCGATGTGATGAGTGTATATACCAACGACGTGGATTCACTGCGACAGACCGTGGGCAACAGCCTACCCAACGTGTTCAGCTCGCTCATCACCATCGTTGCCACTCTCACCAGCATGATAGTGCTGTGCTGGCAACTCACGCTGCTCACTCTAGCTCTCACTGGCGTGATGGTGTTCACCACCAAGTGGCTCGGAGGACGCTCGGCGACCTACTTCCGCCGTCAGCAAAGCGATATGGGCGCCATGAACGGTTTTGTTGAGGAGATGCTCACAGGTCAGAAGGTTGTCAAGACTTTTTGCCATGAAGATGAGGCGATTGAGGAATTTGAGAGGCTCAACGAGAGTCTGCGCGACAGTGCCTGCAATGCCAACAAGGTTGCCAATATCGTGATGCCCATCAATGGCAATCTCTCCAATCTAATTTATGTGACATGCGCAGCAGTGGGGGCCATGGTAGCCATTGGCGAAGGCTCAGTGGCGCTTACCGTGGGTACACTTGTCTCGTTCCTGACGCTAATCAAGAACTTCACCCAGCCAGTGTCGCAAATTAGCAATCAAGTAAACAGCGTGATAGCATCGCTGGCTGGTGCCGAGCGCGTGTTCAACATCATGGACCAGAAGAGCGAGGACGACGGCACTGCCACCGTACACCTTGTCAATGTGAAAGAGGATGCCGACGGCACACTTGTTGAGACAACACAAGAGACTCACGTGTGGGCTTGGAAAAAGCCACTTAGTAATGGCTTTGAGCTCGTTAAGCAGCAAGGCGAGGTAGATTTCTCGCAGGTAGATTTCAGCTATGTGCCCAAAAAGCAAGTGCTCTTTGACATCGACCTTGACACTGATGCTGGCCAAAAGGTGGCTCTCGTGGGTGGAACGGGTGCTGGCAAGACCACTATCACGAACCTTATCAACCGGTTCTACGACATACAAGAGGGGACAATCCTCTACGACAATATCCCTATTACGACCATCTGCAAACCAGACCTCAGACGCAGCCTAGGCATGGTGCTGCAAGAGACCCATCTCTTTACTGGGACGGTAATGGACAACATTCGTTACGGACGGCTCAACGCTACCGATGAGGAATGTGTTGCGACTGCCAAGCTCGTTCATGCTCACGACTTTATCTCTCGCCTTGCTCAGGGCTACAACACAATGCTCAATGCCGATGGTGGCAACCTCTCGCAAGGCGAACGCCAGCTCATTGCCATAGCAAGAGCCGCTGTTGCCAATCCACCAGCTCTAATCCTAGACGAGGCAACTAGCAACATCGACACCCGCACCGAGCGCCTCATCCAGCAAGGTATGGACTCACTCATGACCGGCCGTTCCACCTTTGTCATTGCTCATCGCCTGAGCACCGTGCGTAACGCCGACATCATCGTGGTCATGGAACACGGCCGCATCATTGAACAGGGCACTCACGACGAGCTAATTGCCCGCCAGGGCCGCTATTATCAGCTCTACACAGGAAACGGCATTACCGAGTGAACGGCTCTACAAGAGACAGATTTGTGAGCCAGTTGCCACAAACAGATAGCAGCCCGTGAAAAAAACAATTATTTTGCTGCCATTTTTTTGCAAATCTCAATAACAGTTGTTATTTTTGCAGTTAGTTCAACAGATTAATACTTTTTAGCCATGAACGAGAGCAACAAATACATCCGTTTTGATTGGGCAGCCAAGCGAATGTTGCGCGACAAGGCCAACTTTGGCGTGCTTGAAGGACTCATCACCGTCCTTCTTAACGAGCCTATAAAGATTGATGAAATTCTTGAGAGCGAGAGCAATCAAGATAATGATAGAGACAAGTTCAACAGGGTTGATATCAAGGCCAAGAACAGCAAGGGTGAAATCATCTTGGTTGAGATACAGCTCACTCGTGAGCTATACTTCCTAGAGCGCGTGCTTTATGGCGTTTCAAAGGCCATAACCGAGCACATTAATCTTGGTGACAAGTACAGCAAGGTGAAGAAGGTTTATAGCATAAGCATCCTCTATTTTGACCTGGGTCAAGGTGCCGACTATCTTTATCATGGTCAAAACAAGTTTGTGGGAGTTCACACGCACGACTCATTAAAGATTACCACAAAAGAAAAAGATGCAATCAGGATGAAAACTCCCGAGGAAATTTTCCCGGAATATTTCTTGATTAGAGTGAATGAGTTTAACAAAATAGCGACAACACCTCTCGAAGAGTGGATTGACTATTTAAAGAATGGACACATCAAGGACGACACTCAGGCCCCAGGGCTAAGTGAGGCAAAAGAACGCCTCAAATACTTATCAATGAATAGCGATGAGCGAAAAGCCTACGATCGGCACATTGATAATATAATGGTCCAGAATGATGTCCTCGACACCGCTAAAATGGAGGGACGTGCCGAGGGACGTGCTGAGGGACGCGCTGAGGGACGCGCCGAGGGACGCGCTGAGGGACGCGCTGAGGGTCGCGCCGAAGGTCGCGCCGAAGGACGTGCTGAGGGACGCGCCGAGGGCCGCGCTGAGGAAAAGCATGAAGTGGCGCTCAGAGGCAAGAAGTCGGGCTTATCGGCCGAGGTTATTTCCCAAATCACAGGGCTCTCTATTGATGAAATAAACAAATTATAAATCAAGCTTCAATAATTTACAACAATGTCTAAGAAAATTACCGAAAAAGTTACTTGGGTGGGTAAAGTTGACTGGGAACTCACTCATTTTCATGGCGACGAGTTATCAACCTTCAAGGGGTCAAGCTATAACTCTTATCTCATCAAGGACAAGAAAACGGTGCTCATCGACACCGTGTGGGGGCCCTACGACCGTGAGTTTGTAGCGCGCCTCAAGGAGGTGGTTGACCTAAAGACCATCGATGCCATCATCATGCAACACAACGAGAGCGACCACAGTGGCGCGCTCCCAGAGTTGATGCGCGAAATTCCCGATGTCCCCATTTACTGCACTGCCAAGGGCAAGGCCATCATTGAGGGTCATTACCACCAAGATTGGAACTTCGTGACGGTGAAGACTGGCGACAAGCTCGAGATAGGTGAGAGTACACTCACCTTCATCGAGGCACCTATGCTCCACTGGCCCGACACTATGTTCACCTATATGGACGGCGAGAACATTCTCTTCTCTAACGACGGTTTTGGACAGCACTATGCCACCGAGTCGCTCTATGACGACTGCGTGGATATGGCCGAGATGCTATATGAGGCAAAAAAATACTATGCCAACATCCTTGCGCCATTCAGCATGATGGTGACTCGCAAGCTCAATGAGATACTTGCAATGAACCTGCCCCTGAACATGGTGTGTCCTAGCCACGGCGTAATTTGGCGCAAGAACATAGGCATGATTATCGAGAAATATCAGCAATGGGCAGCCAGCTATCAGGAGAACAAGATTACTATCGTCTATGACACCATGTGGAACAGCACACGCATCATGGCCCAGGAGATAGCGCGTGGCATAAAGGATGTGGATAATGATGTGGAAATCAAGATCTACAATGCTGCCAAGGAGGACAAGAACGACGTATTAACCGAAATTTTCTCGTCGAAAGCCGTTCTCGTGGGGTCACCCACTATCAACAATGGGTTGGCTCATGCTGTCGCCGGCCTGCTCGAGATGGCCAAGGGCATGAAGCTCAAGAATAAGAAAGCTGCAGCATTTGGCAGCTATGGCTGGAGCGGTGAGGGAATAAAGTTGGTTAGCGGACTGCTTCAGGGCTGCGGCTTTGAGCTTATCAACGACGGCCTACGCATCCAGTGGGTGCCCGACCAAGCCGCCATTGATCAATGCCGCGCCTATGGTCGCGAGCTCGCCAAGGCTCTGTAAAAACAAGATTTTTTGCAAAAAAAGACAACAAATGTTGCGGTTTTTTTGGAAATGCCGCAACATTTGTCTATTTTTACGACCTGAAAAAGAAGAACACATAATACTATGGACTTATTACTGCCTAACAAGATAAACAGCCAAAAGGGCGACATACTGCGCGATGTGCGTCAAGTGACCATTATTGGTGCCAATGGCGCAGGCAAAACGCGCTTCTGCAACAAGCTGGTAGAGCAATGTGGCGACCAGGCCTTTCGCATGTCGGCGCTAAGGGCAATCTTTGCCACCGCCGAACAGGCGACTCAGCTCAATGGGTCTATCGCCGAGCGCTTCGACAAGCTCAACAAAAACATGCAGCAAGTGTTCAACACTGCCACAACCGAGTTTGACAAGCTCACCTACGTGATGATGGTTGACGAGTTCCGCGACTTGATGAACTTCAAGGCACACCGCTTGATGAACGACGAGATAGCTTTTCCCAAGACCAAGCTCGACGTGGTTGTGAAAAAATGGCAAGAGGTGTTCCCCAAGAACAAAATTCTGCGCGAGAACGGTAAGCTGCTCTTTGCCACCGAGGGTCAAAAAGACAAATACTCGTCGCTACGGCTTAGCGATGGCGAGAAAGCCGTGCTCTACTATCTGGGCGCTGTGCTCTACGCTATGGAAGACGCTGTGATATTTGTTGATGATCCCGAGTCGTTTATCCATCCGTCAATCATGCATACCTTGTGGAACGTGATTGAGGAGATGCGCCCCGACTGCACCTTTGTCTATAGCACCCACGACGTGGACTTCGCCTCCTCGCGAGTCGATAACAAGTGCGTGTGGGTAAAAGACTTCAACCCTGAGCAGGAGACGTGGGATTATGAGGTTCTCAACTCGAGCAGCAACCTGAGCGACAGCCTCTACATCGACCTGCTAGGCACTCGCAAGCCAGTCCTCTTTGTGGAGGGCGACGAGGAGCACAGCATCGACTCAAGGCTATATGCTCTAGTATTCCCGGAATACACCATAAAACCATTGGGCAGCTGCAACAAGGTGATAGAGAGTGTGCGCTCGTTCAATGACCTAGAGACGCTGCATCACCTCGACAGCTGGGGTATCGTCGATCGTGACCGTCGCGATGAGAAAGAGGTGGAATATCTGCGCAAGAAGAAGATACTAGTGCCCAATGTTGCCGAGATAGAGAACATACTCATGCTTGAGGGCGTTGTGCGAGCTGTAGCGAAATATCGTCACAAGAATGAGGACGACGTGTTTAGCAGTGTGAGCCGCGCTGTAATCAAGAATTTCGACAACGAGATTAAGCAACAGGCTTTGCAGCACACTCGCCACCGTGTGAAACATGATATTGAATTGCGCGTAGATATGAAATTCCGCAACATCAGCGCCCTCGAGGACCACATGATTGACTTAGTCAACGAGATTAATCCCCGTGGCATCTACGAGATGCTGTGCCGCGAGTTTCACGTCTATGTTCAGAAGAAAGACTATGATAAAGTGCTCAAGGTCTATAACCAGAAACTCATGCTCACTCAGAGCGGCGTGTCAGGACTCGTGGGCCTCAAAAGCCGTGAGGAGTATATCAAGATAGTGCTTAAAATCCTCAAGGGCAATGGCCGTGAAGCAGCAGCCATCAGGAAAGCCATCAAGCAGTGCTTTGGGCTTTACGACATAGTTGCTACACCGAGTGAGGGAAATACTGTAAGCTAGAAATTTAACACAAAAAATTGCGGCTGGCAAAAATGATTGCCAGCCGCTGCATTATTCATTTACTCGTTTATTGATTTCTTGAGCTCGTCTAAGAGTGAGAGTTGTGGCTCGTTGGCGCGGATAACTCGACAAGCGCCGCGGTAGCGCACCCGGTAATAGCTGTTAGTGGAGTGGTTCACGGTGATGCCGTTGCGAGTTGAGGCATGAATGAAAGAGAAGTCATGGCCATTCTCATCAACCTCGGTAATGATTCCCACATGACCTATGCCAGCACGGTTGCTTCGACCGCCAAAGAAGACGAGGTCGCCAGGCTTGAGATTTCCCCGTTCCACCCTCTTGCCATTGTGCACTTGCAGGCTGGCACGCCGAGCAAGGTTGTAGCCAAACGCCTTAAAGACATAGCTGGTAAATCCTGAGCAGTCAAAACGGTGAGGCCCGTTGGCTCCCAAACGATAAGGGACCCCTTTAAATTTGTAAGCGAAATTGAGCAGATTGTCAATTTGTGGGTTGTTGTTTTCCTTGGAGACTATAGATGACACATTGATGCCTTTAGCTTTGTTAGGCTCTGGCTCAGGGTTGGTAGCATGTGTAGTGAAAGAGATGGATGAGATGGTTACTAATGTAAAAACAAAATACTTTGAAAATAACTTCATTACTCTAATTATTTGTTATACTTGGGCTTGTGAGATGTGTAACGATACACGCTCTTGAGCCATTAATTCTTGATTTGATGGCACAAAATTAGGAATGGCTGCCCACATAGGCAACCATCCTTTACGTTCTGTAACATTTACTTTTGTAAATCGAAGTTATGAGATTTTTCTCGCAATTCCCACCAACACTAAGCTTACAATCTGTAACTTGCCATTAAAACACACCCCATGAAAATGAAACAAAAAACATATTTTAACTTAAAATGGGATATGTTAAAGGGAAAAGCACAATCTTAGCACAAGAGTGTGACACACTTACTTTCTACTTATACTTAATATCCTCAATAGCAGCACCTAAGTTTTCCACTATGTCGCTGGCGATGAGGCTCTGCTGCCCTTGTTTGGCGGCTGCAAGGTCACCAGCGTGACCATGAATAAAGACACCCATCCACACGCTGCTGTCGGGGGTGTAGCCTTGTGCTATCAGTCCCGAGATGATGCCAGTGAGCACATCGCCGCTGCCTGCGGTTGCCATGCCAGGATTGCCACTGCTGTTGATATACACTTTGCCGTCGGGACGCACCGTCATGGTATAATGCCCCTTGAGGACAACGGTGATATTGTGGTTTCTCGACACGTTGATGGCCCGCTTGAGCCGCCCCTCGTCGGTGATGTTGCGCTCGCTAGAGTTCTGGAACAAGCGGTCAAACTCCCCCGTGTGTGGCGTTATTATCGATCCTTTAGGAATGCTACGTAGCAGCATGGGTCTTGCCGCGATGCAATTAAGAGCGTCGGCATCGAGCAGGCATGGCTTGCGGTAGTTTTTCAGGAAATGGTCAACAGCATCGATGGTCTCATCGTTAGTGCCCATGCCAGGTCCTAAAGCCACCACACTAAATCGCCGCTTGATGTTGATTGCAGTGGTACACAGGTCGCTTCTGTCGGCCTCAAAGAGAGCCTCTGGGCAAGCTGTCTGCATAATGGTATTAGCACTAGCTGGACCATGCACAGTCACCAGGCCTGCACCTATGCGTTGTGCTCCACGTGCTGCAAGAATAGCCGCTCCCATCATGCCGTAGCTTCCAGCCACGAGATATAGCGTGCCGTTGTCATATTTGTTGATAAACGGGTCAAGAGGTTGTAGCACCTCCTTGACGTCTTCCTTCTCAATGAGGTAGAAGTCGGCAGGAGTCGAGGCTATTGCCGTTGGGCTGAGCTCAATGTCGAGCACGACACACTCGCCTATGCACTCGGCATTCTCGCTAAAGAAGAACGACAACTTCTTAGCCCCAAAGGTTAGCGTGAGATCGGCGCGGATGATGTTGCGACGGTCTATACCCTCGTTCCACTCACAGAACAGTCCCGAGGGCATGTCGATAGCAACGATGAATGCCTCGCTGTTGTTGATATACTGGACCAGTGAGGTGTAGCCGCCCTTTAGCGGACTGTGGAGTCCCGAACCAAAGAGCCCGTCGATGACCACATCGTTATCACCCAGTTCGGGTGGGTTGAAATTATCGATGATTTCGGTAAAGTCGATGTCACCCAACTCAAGCAGCCGCTCGCGATTAGCTGCACAGCACTCGCTGAGGTTTGATGAGCGTATGTTAAACAAGAACACCTCGGGGTGATAGCCCTGCTCATAGAGCATACGAGCCACCGCCAGTGCATCGCCGCCATTGTTGCCTGGTCCGGCAAAGATGATAATGCGCTTATTGGTGCGCCACCTCGACATTATCTCATAGGTCACAGCCGATGCAGCCCGCTCCATCAGATCAAGCTCGTTGATGCCTTCGTTGGCAATAGTATCCCTGTCAATTTTCTTTATTGCCTCATTGGTAAATATTTTCATATCAAATTACTCGTTTTATCATGTTCTTCAATAGCCATTTCACAGGTGTCATTCATAATAACGGTGGGTTCTATAAATTAAGAACAGTAAAAAAATGTTTTGGTTGTATTTTGATTTCTGTCGGCATCTTTTTATCTAAAGTCTTGAAATGTAGCCCGCTACTATTCTTCAACTTTGAATAAAAACCTGCACGCCATAAATCCAAAATCTATCTCAATTAATTTATAGAACCAACCTTAAAAAAGAAAAATGGCCCATTTTTTCATTTCAAACCACAAAGTTACACAAAATAAATTTCACAACAACCATTATTGACAAGAAAAAAAATTTTTTTCTTAATATGTGACAATTAAAATGGATTTTGGCGGGAAGTAGTGAAGTTTTTTGTAGCTTTGTAGCGTGATTAATGACGACAAGTTGCACAGGTTCTTGCATGATGTGAGCAGCGTGGAGCTGCCCACGCATTTCACGTTTCCATTCCATTACGTGCCCCACCAGCTATGCAAGATAGCTGCGACTGAGGTGATGGACTATGCCTTGGGGCAAGATAACTGGCGCAACGAGCTCCTTGCTGGCAAGATGCTGGGAGTGCTGGTGGTGAAGGACACCAGCGGCGCCATGGGCTACCTCGCCGCTTACTCTGGCAACCTCGCCCACAACGGCAACAACCCCTACTTTGTGCCACACATCTACAACCTGCTTGAGCCGCAGGGCCTATTTCGCACTGGCGAAGCCGAAATTTCCAATATCAACGAGCAAATCAAGACGCTTGAGAACTCGCCTCAGAGACAAGAGCTTGATGAGCTGCACCACTCCACCCTGATGAGGCAAAAGCTGGAGATTGTGGCAATGATGACGGCTCACAGCGAGGCCAAATGCCACCGCGACGCGGCAAGGGCCAATGGCAACCTCTCGCCCGAGCTGGAGAAGCAGCTCATCAAGGAGAGCCAGTTCCAGAAGGCGGAGCTGCGGCGACTCAAGAAACGTCACCGCCAGGAGCTAGAGCAGGTGGAACGCCGCATGAGCGACCATGACGCTACTATCACCGCCCTCAAAACCCGTCGTCATGCCATGAGCGAGAAGCTTCAACGTCAGCTCTTCAAGCTCTTTGTGGTGCGCAACGCCCGTGGCGAGAGCATGGATGTGGCCACCATCTTTGAGCAACGCCTCCACCGCCTGCCACCAGGAGGCACTGGAGAGTGCTGTGCGCCCAAACTGCTACAATATGCCTTCATGCATGGCTACACGCCCGTGTGCATGGCAGAGTTCTGGGTGGGCGAGTCACCACAGGGAGAGGTGCGTCACCACGGCCACTACTACCCTGCTTGCCGCAACAAGTGCCTGCCACTTCTAGAATATATGCTTCAAGGTCTTGACGTGGAGAGCAATCAGCTCATCGCTCAGTCTAGCAACGACGAGCTGAGAATCATCTATGAGGACCCGTGGCTCATTGTCATCGACAAGCCCGCGGGGATGCTCACCGTGCCAGGCAAGGACGAGGAAGCCACATCGCTGCTTGAGCTAGTGCAACACATTCATGATGAGGAAACATTGAACGCCGTGGGTAAGGCGCAATACAGCGACAACACCCATTACAGAACAGCCCTTGAGGTTCACCGCCTAGACCAGGCCACTAGCGGACTGGTGGTCTTTGCCAAGACCCACAAGGTGCAGAGTAGCCTACGCCAGCAGTTTGAGAAACGCACAGTGAGCAAGACCTATCTTGCCCTGCTCGATGGCGTGCCACCCAAGAAACAGGGGACAATCGTGCTCCCCTTGCGTCCCGACTTTGACGACCGCCCGCGCCAGGTGGTGGATCATGAGCATGGCAAGCAGGCAATCACAAAATATAGGGTGCTGGAGTACCGAGGCGACCGCACTCTGGTGGAGTTCAAGCCATGCACTGGCCGCACCCACCAACTGCGCATCCACGCCTCACACCCTCAAGGACTGGGCTGCCCCATCACCGGCGACATGCTCTACGGCACCGCCAGTCACCGCCTGTGTCTTCATGCCTGGAAGCTGATCTTCACCCACCCGATCACCGGTGAGGCCATAAGCTTAGAGAGCACTACAATCAACTTCTAAAGCCAGCCCCATAATGTGGCTCGATGCAGCATTGAGTCCACTTAAAAAAACAGCGAATCATGCGAATTAAACTAATTATTTATTACTGAAAATCAATACTTTAATTTTCTGTTTTGCTTGTTTTTTGGGACAACAGACCAAAAAAAATGGACTTTTTAAAGTGGAGGCAGCATTATTCCTTTTTAATTCCCTACTCAAAATAATAAGCGCGTAATAAATAACACGCCAAAGACAAAATCACATCAAAAGAATGCCGTCACTTTGGTGTGATTTTTGTTATGGATCTTATGGCGAGTGATGCTGTGATGAGCTGGTGTGTGAGGTCGAGCTGGCGGCTCAATGGTGTAGCGAGGATGAAGAGCAACAGCACTATCGTGTAGAACCAATAAATCTTGTTGAAAGTCTTGTGGCGATGCCACAGTAGCCAGAAAATGAATGGTAGAGGGTTGAAGGGAATGAGGTACCAGTTCCAGTGCACGCCAAAGAGTCCCGACACGAAGCTGGTGTGCATCAGTAGCAAGCCACCAGTCGTCACCGCCGTCATGAGCACCACGTCGAGAGCTTGTGGGGCAGCATTTATCTTCCACTTCACTTGGGCTATGGTGATAACTATGGTAAAAATCAACAGGAAGCCAAACACGCGCGCTGGCGTACACGGCGAGGGGCGGTACTTATTGACCATCGGCAGCAGCTCTTTCTCGCCAGTGACGACAGGACGCCTGGTGCCATCGCTACTGACCAGCGACGCCATCTTCAGCACCTCGGGCATGAGTTCGGGAGACATCTGTTGCTCGTGCGGCCAGCGAGTGTCGGCCTCAGTGCCGATAAATGTCATGTTCCAAAACTCCAGCCATGGCGAGTGCCTCGACAGGTACCTAACGCCGTCGCCGTTAACCATGTGGAACTGCTCGGGCCAGCCGTTAAAGTCGAGCGCCTCATCTCCTAGCGCCTGCTCAATGGCCCGTATAGTCACCGACGAGCAGTTGTTCTGCAAGAGGTTAAACTTGCGCATCTCGTCCCTCACACTGTCGTCACGCAGTTGCCGCCACAGTTCTTGCTCCTGGCTAGCGTTGAGCGATAGTGTGTATTGCATCACCTGGCGTCCTTCTTGCTTGTAGGTGCCTAAGAAGGTTTCCGTGGGCACAGCATTGATGTGGGCATGGGTTTGACCAAGGAAGAACTCCAGCATCCCGGCGAAGCCTGTAGTCCCCTCGAAGCTGAAGCAGTAGTCGTAATGCTGCTCGGGCACCTCGATGCGCAGTGCTACATGTCCAAACTGCGAGTATAGCTCGTCGCCTGGCGACATCACCAGCACGCTCGCAGTGGTAGAACCCTTAGCAGCGAAACAGCAGAGCGACAACGCGCCGAGCAAAACCAGCCGTCGAGGAATTAAACTCATGGGGCGGAATGTCCCCTTTGCAAACTTGAGTGAGGTAATAACAAATTGGGCCGTCATGATGCTGACGACCAGTGCATATAACAGAAAAGAGGGTGTTTTGGCTTTATCGAGAAGACACTGGCACAGATCTCTCATTGCGGTGTCACTTTACTACCACTTTGCGCGACCATCGCCCGGCACACTTCACGATGTAGAACCCCTTGGGCACATCGATGGTGACCTTGGTGCCAGCTATCACACGCACGCTCTTGATGAGCTGCCCCGTGATAGAGTATATGTTGAAAGTGGCGTCGCTGTCGCCAGCCACCATAGCAATGGTGCCCTTGCCTCCATAGACCGTGGTCTCATCGCTCGCTACCTGCTCGACGCGTGGGCTGGCAAAGACGTTAACACTCACTGTACCAACAGCAAGCGCAACGCACATGGTGAATATGTAAAGCAAACGTCTCATTTCAACCTGCAAAATTACAGTTTTTTTCTAAAAAAACAATCTTCTGCACACAATTTTTTCAAAAAATTCACGTTAGCAACGCGCTTTAGAATCATGTAGAAGAAATTGTGGTCTCGGTATTATGACGCAAAACCCCTTCGATAGTTTAATGTGAGAGCGGCTTTATTGGCCGTTTTTTTCGTTGGTGTTACTCGGCGGCTCCAACGGCTCCGACGGCTCCGACGGCTCCGACGGCTCCGACGGCTCCGACGCGTTGATGGGCATCACGATGTCGCTGCCGTCGTCTTGGCCAGTGAGCAGTCGCATCAGCGCCTGTGCCAGCAGGCGTCCTTGCGAGTGATAGCCGTCATTGGTAAGATGCAGGTGGTCGGTCTTCATGTAGCGAGCCTTGAGCCATCGGTTGGCAGCGCCAGCGCCACCAGCCACCTGGTAGAAGTCCCACACTGGCACGTGGTGGCTCTTGCCGTAGGCGAGAATGATGTCGCGCACTGCCGCCACATTGCTCTGGACACGATAGCCGCGACCGCTGCGCTTGTGCGTCTCCATGGGCGTGGTGAGGAGAAATTTCACGCGTGGGCACTGGCGCCTGATGTCGGTGAGCATCTGGTCGATGTTTGCCGTGAGATTTCCAAACGTTCCATAGGCCTCGTTGGTGCCTAGCGATATTATCACCAGCTGTGGCTCGAGGTCGGCGATTTGCTGTGCAAAGTTGTCGATGTTGAGGTAGCTGCGGTAGGTGGCGCCGTTGTTGCCTATGCAATCTAGCACCACCCCACGATGGCTGTTGAGCAGTCGCACGCCATAAAGCGCCCCGCTGCCGCTGAGGCGCAGGATGGCCGTGTCGGCCGAGCCCTCAAGCACAAAGTCGGTGGCGTGACTGCTGCGCTGCTTGCCTTTGACCGCCATGCCGTTCTGCTCCACGGCAAATGGCGAGGAAGGGGTATGGAAGATTGTGATGCGGTAGAAGTCGTCGCCAGGGTGTTTAGCCTTGATGCTCAGGGTGGTGCTGGCACCGCCAAACTTCACTGCCACCCCTGTCATGCCCATGCCGGCCGGCCTAGACGACGAGAGCAGCCTGCTCGCTGCCGCAATGGGAGCGGACGACTTGAGCAGGTAGTCGCTAGGCTCGTTGGTTCCTGCCAGAGCCAGTGGGCTAATCAGTCCACGCCCTCCGTTGCCATACCGCTCTTGCAGCGCTCTTCTCACCTCGTCGCTGATGATGCCTGGCTGCACATGGGAGTCGCCAATGTGCACAATTGTGAACTTGTAGTGATGACGGTGATGGTTGTTGAGAAATGCGATGATGTCGTCCCAGTTGTCGCCATTGAGCACGATGTGGTTTGCCCATGAGTTGATGCCTACAGGCTGTGCTGCCGCCAAGGCTCCACTGAGAAGCGCCAAAGCAAATAATATGTGTGCCATTCTGCTCATTTTCAGCTTGATTTATGCTCCGCACTCGCGAAGTCTATCACCTGTTGCCTCATTGTTCAATCTCATCGTTTTTCAAGCCAGCCAGTTTCTTGATATTCTCGCCCTTAGAAAACACGCCACCACGACCTTCGAGTTTCTTCTTGGCGTTGTCGAAGGAGGCCTGCATGGCATTGATGCCATTTTGTATCTTATCGAGGTCGGTATAGAAGGCGTCGAGCTTGTCGATGAGCTTCATCACCTCCTTGGCGATGGCCTCGGCATTCTTGTTCTGCTTGTCGCGCGACCACAGCTGCATGAGCAGCTGCGCCACACTGAGCAGGTGGGTGGGGCTCACCACTACCACCCGTTTGCCATAGGCATACTCCCACAAGTCCTGGTTGCCCTGCATGGCGGCGAGGTAGGCAGGCTCGTTGGGTATGAACATCAGAGCGAAATCCACCGAGTTTTTCACGTGCTTTACATAGTCCTTCTTGGCGAGCAGGTCAATTTGGGCTTTCACCGACGCCTTGTGCTCGGCCAGCAGATGCTGCTGCTCGGCAGGAGAGGTGGCGTTGACAAATCCCACAAAGGCGGTGAGCGACACCTTGCTGTCGATGATCAGGCGCTTGCCGTCGGGCATAAACAGAGTGAAGTCGGGTCGCAGCATCGAGCCCTCGTCGTTGGTAATCACTTGGTGGTCATCGTCGCGTGTCACCTGCATCTGGTAGTGCACGTTCTCCTGTAGTCCCGAGAGGTCGAGGATGCGCTTGAGCACGCCCTCTCCCCAGTCGCCCTGTATCTTGTTGTTGCTGATGAGCGCGTTAGACAGCCGGGTTGCCTCCTGCGAGATTTGGCGGTTAGCCTCCTGCATCCTTTTAATTTCTTTGTCAAAGATTTGAGAGTTGAGGTCTTGCCTCTGCTGATAGTCTTTGAGCTCCTTGTTAAGCCCTGTGATTTGCTCACGCAGCGGAGCCAGCAGCTGCCCGAGGCTCTCTTTCCCCTCCTCGTTCATCGCCTTGCGACTCAAGTCGAGCAGCTCGGCGGCAACCAGCTTGAACGCTTGCCGTGAGTCTTGCTCAAGCTGCTGGCGAGTGAGCGTGACACCCTCGAGCTTGGTAGTGAGGGCTGTCTTCTCGCGGTCGAGAGCGTCTTTTGCCTCGTCGAGAACCTTTATCTCGCCTCGCAGCTGCTCCACATCTTGCGAGAGCTCGTCGATGCGCTGGCGCAGCAGCGTCGCCTGCTGGGTGGTGGCAGCATTTTGCGTCTTCAGGTTCACGTTCTCATCGGCCAGCATCTGCGCCCTACCCTCGCTCGTGGTCAGCTGCTTGCGCAGCTCTTGGCATGAGTCCTCGATGTGACGACGCATTTCGGCGTCACTGTGCCGCGTGAGCCATGTCGCCACTGCTGCAAGAGCAATAACCACCAGTAAAGAAATAATGTATAAACCTAGACTAATCATGATGTCTCACAAAATTCCTTAATCATTTAAAAAAACAGCGCCCGCGCTATTCTAATTTCCCCAGCCATGAAACAGGTCTGCAAAGTTACAGAAAAAATCCCGCATAACGATGAGCTAACATAAATATTGTGTGCTATTTTTATTTTTTGTGGATTTTTCTTTGAAAATACAAAAATTATTTGTACCTTGTGGCGGTTTTTAAGAAGCATGATTTTTTGTCTATGGCAAAATTACACATAACAGAAGACTGGTGGACGGCACCGAGCGAAGACAACGAAGGCCGCACGGTGCTGGTAACCGGCAGGAGAGCCCTCGAGAATGTGATAGCCACTGGGCGCTACCGCTTTCGCATTGAGGTGACATGGCTCTATGAGCCCGATAGTGGCGGGATGCCCGACTACCAGACATCGCGCACCATGGAGGTGGTGACCGATGCCCTGCAAGAGTCGCTGCGTCGCGACCCGGTGGCAGTGATGACTGGCATCTACACTGGTGCTGGCGAGCGTAACTGGGTGTTTTATGCCGTCACGCTCAAGTCCTTCCAGTCAATGCTCAACCAGGCCCTCAGCGTCATCGACGAGCAGCTACCGCTCACCTTCCATGCCGAGGAAGACCCCGAGTGGGAAGAATACCAGCAGATGTGCCAGTGCGAGATAGCCAGGGAAGAATGAGAGACAAGTGTTAAGTGTTAAATGTTAAGTGTTAAGTAGGACGAGACTTGTCTCGTCCAATAGAAGTTCTGGATGGCCTAGAAAACTGGAAGTTCTGGATGGCCTAGAACAACTAGAAATTCTGGATGGCCTAGAATAACTGGACAATCCAGGCCTTCAGGAAGAGAAGCTACAAACCATTATTTATTAACTTTTTAAATACATCGATTATGGGGTCCATTGGAATTTATGCACTGCTAGCATTAGGCATTGGCTTGGTTTGCGGCCTTGTAACCAATGTCATCGTCAAGCTAGTGCGCCGTCGCAGTGCCAGCGCCGCTAATGTGGCTGACGATTTTGACGAGGAGGACTACAATAGCCACTTCCTCATGTTCAGCCTCGGGTTCACCCTCGTGGCATTCATCGTGATCTGCTTTGTGAGCGGAGTATTTGACAAAATCGGCTACTAACCTATTAAACACCACACTGCCTATAGGAGACATCATTACTCATTATTAAAGTACAAAAATAGTAAAGTAAAGGCGGCAAGACCGTCTGCTCAACGAAGCAAGGGCTCGCGAAATCCTTGCCAGTGTTGAACATGGCTTTGTGAAACAGCCATCGAGCTGGCGAGTAATCGAGTAATCGAGTTGTTGAGCTGGCGAGCCGTTTTATACTATTGTCTTGTAAGCTTGCCAGCTTGTGAGCTTGTGAGCTTGTGAGCTAAATATCATTATTATATGAAACAAAACTGGAGACCAGGAACAATGATATATCCACTGCCGGCGGTGCTGGTGTCGTGTGGAGCAACCCCCGAGGAGTATAACCTCTTTACTGCCGCATGGACGGGCACCATCTGCAGCGACCCTGCCATGTGCTATGTGTCGATAAGACCTGAGCGCCACAGCCACGACATCATTGAGCGCAGCATGGCATTTACCCTCAACCTCACCAACGAGGCGCTGGCACGTGCCACCGACTGGTGCGGCGTCAAGAGCGGGCGTGACTTCGACAAGTGGCGGGAAATGGGGCTCACGCCAGTGAAAGGCGTGAAAGTGGCGGCGCCCTACGTCGCCGAGGCGCCCGTGAGCATTGAGTGCTTGGTCAAGGACATCATGCGGCTGGGCACGCACGACATGTTCATCGGCGAGGTGCTCAACGTCATCGCCGACGACCGCTTCATCGACCCCACCACCGGCGCCCTCAACCTCAAGGAGGCAGGCCTCATCACCTACTGCCACGGCCACTACTACCGCCTGGGCGAAGAGCTAGGCCACTTTGGCTGGACAGTGCGCAAGAAAGCGAAATAACCTCGTAATCATTATTTAGAAAAAGCTATGATTTCTGACGCCAGCATTGCCAACTTCGCTCCAGTAGTGGAGTACATGAAATCGGTGCCATTTGATGTGAGCCGCACGCAGCTTTATAGCGCTGCCGAGCTATATCAGGGCTACAGCCTTGAAGACGGTAATTATTACGATGCCCGCATCTACCAGCATTACATCTCTACTGGCAAGCACACCAGCAGCGTCAACGAGGCGATAGCTCGCACGCTGCACGACCTTGCCATCTATATAGCTCTGGGCGAGTTCTTTCGCTCTCACCACTACCTGCGGTGTGTGGGCGTGATGGGCGGCCATGCCTTGCTCAGGACCGACCCCATGTTCCGGCAGATTGTCTATCTCGGCAAGCGCCTCACAGAGCAGGGGTTGTTCATGCTTAGCGGTGGTGGTCCAGGAGCTATGGAGGCCACTCACCTGGGGGCGTGGATGGCTGGCCGCAGCGACAGCCAGGTGGAAGACGCGCTGCGCATCATGTCGGCAGCTCCCGATTTTAAGCACCCGTTATGGCTCAAAACGGCTTTCGCAGTAATCGACAAGTATCCTCAAGACCGTTACGAGAGCCTTGGCATCCCCACATGGCTCTACGGCCACGAGCCCAGCACCCCCTTTGCCACCCACATCGCCAAGTTCTTTGACAACAGCCTACGCGAGAACAACATTCTCACCCTTCCCTTTGGGGGCGTGGTCTATGCCCCAGGCAGCGCGGGCACCATTCAAGAGATTTTCCAGGATGCGGTGCAGAACCACTACCTGTCGTTTGGCTTTTCAAGCCCCATGATATTTCTTGGTTGCCAGTTCTGGACTGATGAGGTGCCACTTTACCCATTGCTACAAAAAATGATGCAACATGGCAAATATAAAAACCTGATCATGAGACTTACCGACGATTGCGATGAAGTGGTCGAGGCTCTTCTCGATTTTCAGGAACTGACAAAATCTAACCCCGAGAATTTTAATCTCAAATAAAAACTCAATTATGAAAAGAACATCATTAGCATTAATTCTTGCATGCCTTGCGATGGCAGTGATGGCGCAAGAGACCATCAAAGTGAAGTATCAAGGAGCCAAGCCCACAATCAGCGATTTTGCCTGGAGCTATCTCTCGGTTGCGGCGCTCGACGATGACGGCTGCATCAACGAGGCCGACCATGCCTTCAAGCAGGCGTGGGTCAAGCAGCGCAACGGGAAAAAACTCGACAAGGGCGAAACACTCACCATCGACAAGAACAACGGCTATGTGTGCTTTGAGTCAAGACACGAGGAGCACAGGCTCAAGATTGAGATGTGCTACTGGAACGAGAGCGACGGCAAGCACAAGCTCGTTGCCTACAACGTGTTGAGCTTCCGCGACGGCAATTACGAGCCAGGACAATATGACGGCATCGTGTTCTACCGCTACAACAATGCCACCAAGAAGATGACAATGTGTAGCGTGCCAGGCTTTAATAGAGTTTATGACGTGGAAGATGGAGCTATCATCTACTTCGACCTGCCACGCACTGGCAAGGACATCACAGTCAACTACATGAACTACAACACCAAGAAAGTTAAGCCCAAAACCCTCAAGTGGACAGGCCGCAAGTTCACCTTCTGAAAAAATGGCTCACCCCAGAGTGGGCTTTTTTTATGAGAAATAACACAAAAAACTACTTGACGATAACCGATAACTGAAAACTTTTCACTACCTTTGTGGCTTGAAAGCAAAAAACATTTTTAGATTGATCTATATAAACAACATTAACATTATTCTTTAAAAGATGAAGAGAGACGATTTACTGTTCAGCATCATTGAGCGTGAACACCAGCGTCAACAGCGTGGCATTGAGCTCATTGCCAGCGAGAATTTCGTGAGTGAACAAGTTATGCAAGCTATGGGTAGCTGCCTGACCAACAAGTATGCCGAGGGTTATCCTGGCCACCGCTACTATGGCGGTTGCCAAGTGGTAGATGAGGCCGAGACTCTGGCTCAGGAGCGCATCAAGCAGCTCTTTGGAGCAGAGTATGCCAACGTGCAGCCCCACAGCGGTGCGCAGGCCAACATGGCAGTGTTCATGGCATGCCTCAAGCCCGGCGACAAGTTCATGGGTCTGAACCTGGCTCATGGCGGTCACCTCTCACACGGAAGCCCAGTGAACTTCTCGGGCCTCGTGTTCCAGCAGTGCGAGTATAATGTGACCCCCGACACTAACCTCGTTGACTACGACATGATGGAAGAGGTGGCTCTGCGCGAGCATCCCAAGCTCATCGTGGGCGGTGCCAGCGCCTACAGCCGCGAGTGGGACTATGAGCGCATGCGCAAGATTGCCGACAAGGTGGGTGCCATCCTCATGATTGACATGGCTCACCCTGCAGGTCTCATCGCTGCCGGCTTGCTCAACAACCCATTGAAGTGGGCTCACATCGTTACCAGCACCACCCACAAGACCCTGCGTGGTCCACGTGGTGGCATCATCTTGATGGGCAAGGACTTCGACAACCCATGGGGCAAGACCACCAAGAAGGGCGTAGTGCGCAAGATGTCGTCGCTGCTCGACTCGGCAGTGTTCCCAGGCGTGCAGGGCGGTCCACTCGAGCACGTCATCGCCGCTAAGGCAGTAGCCTTTGGCGAGGCACTCCAGCCCGAGTTCAAGGCCTACCAGCAGCAAGTGAAGGCCAACGCCCAAGCGATGGCCAAGGCTCTGCTCGACAAGGGCTACAAGATTGCCAGTGGCGGCACCGACAACCACTGCATCCTGCTCGACCTGCGTCCCAAGTACCCCGAGCTCACCGGTAAGGTTGCCGAGAACGCTCTCGTGGCTGCCGACATCACCGTGAACAAGAACATGGTGCCCTTCGACGACCGCAGCGCCTTCCAGACCAGCGGCATACGCCTAGGCACTCCCGCCATCACCACTCGTGGTGCTAAGGAAGACATGATGGGCGAGATCGTAGAGCTCATCGACACCGTGCTCCAGAAGCCCGAGGACGAAGCCACCATCACCATGGTTCGCGAGAAAGTGAACAACATGATGAAGGACTTCCCAATGTTTGCTTGGTAATAGCTATACCAAAACATAGCATAACATTTATATAATTAGGGCGGCCAGTGTGGTCGCCCTAATTTTGTAAGAGGCACGCAACTGTTAACGTAGGTTAAAAATGGGGGGGTAAATCGTTTTTACTCAAAAAGTTGTATCTTTGCAAGATTTTACTCGCACCAAAGGAATTATCATTGTTTAACAGAAAATTTATTAAACTATAAAATCTAGAAAAAAATGAAAAAGATCACTACTCTTATCCTTGCCGCTATGATAGCTGTAGCGGCTAGTGCAGTGACGCCGCTACCCGACCAGGGCGTTTATCGCATCAAGAACGTGTATTCGGGCACGTATGTGAAACTGCAGCACAACTACCTTGCCGACATCACAGCTCCAACCTACGAGGATGCTAGCCCGCTGCTGGTGTGGTATGGCGAGCGTGACGAGAACGGCGAGTCGCTGCTCACCAACCTCAGCGGCGATGGTGGCGACATGATCGAGACCCTCGAGTTTATCAAAGGCCTCATTGAGGAGGTCCTTGAGTATAACAACAAGCCTACATGGTTCCTTGAGGAGATGTTCCAGCTGCACCTTGTGCCCACTGGCGATCCCGACGGCTCGGTGTTCCTGTGTGTCGACGTTCCTCCAATCGACGATTGGGAGGAAATTCGCGACATTATCCTTGAGGCCGCTGCTGGTCAGACCGCTGTTACCTACTACATCAGCCACATGGTGCCTGGCAACCGCCACTACATGGGCATTGACTACGACGGCAGCTTTGGCTACCGCCTGCAGGCCGGCACCGAAGAGGGCACCGATATCAAGTTCCTCATGGAGCTCGACACCGATGAGGTTGTGAATCGTGGCTACTACTTTGTGAAGACCGCTTCGCCCACTGCCGAGGCTCCCTACCTGCGCCGCGTGCACAGCAAGAGCTGCACCGTTGACCTGGTGTCGCCTCACAACGATGCCAGCGCCGTGTTTGAGTTTGGCGTGGAGGATGGCGAGAAAGAGAGCCGCCTCACCGTTCAGGGTTTCGACCTGGCAGCTCTGGCTCAGGCCACTGGTGGCTACCTGGCACTTTGCCCCACCAACACTGCTGCCCAGAAGTTTGTCTACGACGCTTATGCGCTCAAGCTTCAGCTGCCCGACGAGGGCGTTGACGCTGCTGCCATTGTGGCTGCTGCCAAGACTGCACTGGGCGAGGACAGCGAGATAGCTGCCGCCCTCGAGAGCCACAGCGACCTTATCAAGAACCGTGCCGCCCTCTATGTTGTTCACAGCGACAATGGTGGCATCACCCTCGCCGGCGATGCCAACTATGCCCAATATGGCGACAACGCCAAGTGGCAACTCGAGTTGATTGACACCGAGACCAACTACTTTGCTCCCGCCGCTACAGCCGAGGCCAACGGCAAATACTACACCACCTTCTATGCCTCGTTCCCCGTGAGCATTGTGGGCGATGTCACCCCCTACATCGTGACCGCTGTTGCCGAGGATGGCACTCCCACCCTTGAGGCTATGGATGGCACCACCATTGCCGCCGGCACTCCTGTAGTGCTTGAGCTTGCCAGCAACGAGGATGAGAACAACCTGCTCATGCCCATCATCAGCAGCGAGGCTCAGGGCATCCCCTACCTGGAGAATGGCCCCAAGTCGATGCTCAAGGGCACCTATTTTGACGACGATACCGAGAACGACATGAGCACCATGCTCACCCTGCAAGATGGCCTCACGTTTGCCGTTGACAATACTGCTGATTACATGGCTGCCAACAAGGCATGGGCCGACAAGTCCATCACAACAGCCATCACCAAGATTGAGACTGATGCCCAGAACGACAACACCATCTACGACCTCATGGGTCGCAAGGTGGTGAACCCCACTCACGGCATCTACATCCAGAACGGCAAGAAAGTGGTTTATTAATGCATAATGCTTAATTAGGCTGACACGAACGGCGAAGTAAGCGAATTAAGCAAATGGCAGATAATGCTTTGAGAATATGGATAGTGACACTTGTGACGGGCCTCGTGCTCGCCACAAGCGCCGCCGTCCATGCCCAAGACAAAGTGCCCTGGACCCACCCAGGCCCCCTGCTGCCCGACAGCAGCAACTTCGTCACCGCGAGTTTGTTGGTGGCATCGCCCGGCGAGGCAATGTACTCTTCTTATGGACATTGTGCATTGCGCATGGAAAGTCCTATTAATAATCTTGATTATTGCTTCTCGTTTGAGATGGATTTTGATGAAAGTTTTGTTGACTATGTCAAATTCTTTGCGGCAAATGTTCAATCTCACATTATTGCTGTACCTACTTCCGAATATTTAGGTCAATACCGTAAAGAAGGACGTGGTGTGAGGCAGTATGAGTTGAACCTCACCACTCACGAGAAACAGGAACTGTGGCGAACGCTCGACAATGATTACGTGGATGTTCAGTTCAGAAAATATAACCTTTTAGAAAACAACTGCTCATCAATACTATTTGCCACACTGCTTAATGCACCAATTGATAGGACAATAGAATTTTCCACTTTTCCTGAACAGTTCAATAACAAGAGCGGTGTTAGAATACGGTATTATACTCAGCTCTCGCCATGGGCAGAATTTCTTGATATGACCTTTTTAGGTACTGAAAGCGACACTAATTGTGACTTAGTTTACAGAATATCACCCGAAGCATTCGGGCCGGCAATAAAGGCGATGAGTCTTGTTGACAATGACGGCAACAAGACCCCAATGCTTGTTTCAGAAAAAGAACTGCTTACCAAGAAACTTGAGGTAACCCCTACAACTTGGTCTCCATTACTTATATTTTCAATATTTTTTGTGATTGTAGCTATATTAACTATTTTTGAATGGTTTGGCAAGAGCAAAAGAGTTAATAGAGTGATGGACGTGATACTTCTTGTGTTGCAGACTATAGCTGGCATAATTATCCTGTACACAAGCTTTGTCTCGGGACTCTTTGGCAAGCATTGGAACTGGTACCTCATCCCCTTCAACCCACTGCCATTACTCATCTGGCTAATTTGGCGCAGGCGCAAGGGATTCTACAAGGTCTATTTGTTCTACACAGCAGTGCTAGTACTTTTCATCTTGGCAACGCCACTGAGTGAGCAACTTGACCTTCCACATCAGCTAATCACTGCGACACTCGCAGTGAGATGCTTTTTTAATTATATCGACGGCAAGCGAAATGCCACTACCGCCGCAATTACTAAAACAAAAAAGAAACACAATAAAAACAAAAAGTAATGTTTAAAATGAAGAATCTTAAAATACTACTTTTACTGATGCTCTTTGCTTTTGCTGGAAACAATGCTTGGGCATTTGGCCCTAAATATTATCACCATTGGTATCGGTTTCAAGCAGAAGTAAAAGCACAACCAACAGGTGCAGCTAAAGTATATGGAGCCTTTCCTTCCTCAGATGGTTCTATCTCATATAAAGAAAACGTGTTTACTTGTCATAAGCATTTTGACGATAGAGAAGATGAGCCAGTTGAAGGTGTGTCAACTGGAGATTTAACAGCCTATTTAAGATATGATAATGTGGCTGATGGATATAGGTTTCTACATTGGATTGATTCCAAAGGTAATATAATTACAACTTTTGACAATACCCAACAGGCATATACCGCGACAGTAACAAGTGATAATTTATGCTTTACAGAAGAATATGGTACTACTTACAAAAAAAATGACGATGGTACAATAGATTACACAACAACTTATAATAAAGGGGTAAAAAGGCATCGAGATGCAGACGACGCACATCCATATTATACAAACGAAACCTTTACAGCTGTCTTTGAAAAACTTACAGCCGATCCAGTTGTTACGGTTTCAACGGAAGGGGCAAGCACAGAACAGGTTTCAGCAAAAGTTTCTCCTGAAGAAAATGCTGTTGGTGATGAGGTCACTATTTCAACACAAGTTAATAGTGATGCTTCATTGCAAGCATGGAAAAATAAATTCTTAGGATGGAAGTTCAACGGAGAATTCATTAAAGATGGTCAAGGAAATATCATAAGAGATGTTTCATATACATTTACAATAACTGAAGATAATAAAGGGGAATATGTTGCTGTTTATGAAGGGGATTATTCATTTTTCAGGATAAAATGTCTTGGTTCTCCACATCGTTACGCTTCTGCAATAAAAGATGGAATAAATTATACGTCACTTGATTTAAGTGACAACATAAAACTTTCAGATATACCAACGTCTTATTTGCCAGATGCTGGAACAGTTTTACAATTTGATTATAAGAGGAAACCATCTGGTTATTCTGGCTCATATCATGAAGTGTATGTTCAAAATATAGCAGCTTCTAATGGTTATGATTTTGCTAGCGGTTCTTACATAAGAATTACATATATTCCTCAAAGTAATACATACCTTTTCTCAACTGTGGCAACAGGTGGCACACGATTTAGAGATAACAATGGTAGACCAACATTGTCTAATCTTGAAGATGAATATGGATACTGGTACATCGAGCCCATGGACAAGAATCTTGAGACTTGTGAGAACTACTTCTCCCTTGATCCCGCGAAGCTGGTTGAGGTTGATGGCAAGTATTACACTACTTTGCGCACTTCTTGGAACATTTTGTTCAATCCTGAGCAGATGACTCCTTATATTGTCAAGAGTGTTGACGAGACGGCTGGCACATTTGAGATGGAGCCTATAACTGGCAACATCATCCCTGCTGGCACTCCTGTAATTATCGAGACCAGCAGCAAAGACATCGAGGCTAATCGCATGGTGCCTACTACTGCTGCAGCCAATGGTGCAGTGCCAGAAGGAAACTTGCTGCAAACGAGCACAAAATACTTCCCTAACCAGAGCGTGAGCGCAAGCAGTAACTACAAGAAGTTGATGGTCAACGCCAATGGCCAGCTCGCCTTCGGCGGTGATGCCTTGACCACAGTCAACGGCAATGAGGCTTATCTGAGCGTGGCTAATGAGGTGACAAGAATAGAAAAACAACCTCTCGCAAAGATTGAAAAAGACGGTGTAAAGAATGGTAAATATATAGTAGAAGACACGCTTGTTGTAATTTATGCCGATGTTGATTAGGGTATGCTATGGTGTAAAGACCAAGGCAACAAATCAATCGCTAAGACTGAAAAACAAGATGGTCAAATTGACTACATGAGGGAAATTACCAAGGAGCAAAAGAAAGATTGGGATCAGAGCAACTGGGTGATGCTCCAATTTGAGCAACCTGCACAGAACAGCGATCTTGAAAATCTTCTAAAAACTGCTACTGGTAAGTATATTGAGCCTGCTAGCATCAAAGGTACGTATAGTGATATTAACAACTATACCATAACTATGGCCAACCAGACTCTTAAACTTATTGATGGTGGTGAGCCTTATGTGAAAAACCTTTACTGCCCTGCCAACTTCTTGCCCAAGAATCTAAACATCAATGGTGGCGAAGGTGCTGAGGGTATCTATCATGGAGAGCCTGCTCACTATTTCTTTATGAATCCTAAAGTTCAAGAGGTATGCGAGATTACCTATGCAGAATGGGATGGCGATAACTTATTCATTGTTCCTCTGCCCACAGCTGAAAATCCAACACAAAACGATAGCCAAATTGATGGAGCTTTCACTGTAGATTGGACATATAATGTGTTAGGTCCAAACTCACTAAAACTTTTAGAAGGTGCAGCTTACAAATTCTATGCTGTTGTGCAGCGTACTCAAAACAGCGGTTACTTGAAGGCTAATAAACCTAGCCTAGAGCCAAGCGGAGACTTCATTGTTTATCCTCTGAACCTTAACCCAAATGAGAATAATGATTATAATAACGTCATCACTGCCATCGACAACTTGCAGGCTGGCAAGGCCGTTACTCGCGTGGTTTACTACAACATGATGGGCGTGGCGAGTGATGTGCCTCATCGTGGCATCAACATTGTGGTGACTGAATATAGCGACGGCAGCCGCACCGCCGTGAAGATGCTGAGATAACTCTTTCACGCGGCGATGCCGCGCGATGCAGGCTGGCGGGCCACGCGGGGATTTTTTACGAGCCGATGGCTCGCAATACAGGCTGACGGGCCTCGCAATACAGGCTGGCGGGTCTCGCGGGGATTTTTACGAGCAGATGGCTCGCAATACAGGCTGACGGGCCTCGCAATACAGGCTGACGGGCCACGCGGCGCAGGCTGACTGGCCGGGCACACCACGCGGCGATGGCGCACGACATGCTGGTGCTTGGGCGCTCTTTTAAACGACACGCTTCCTCTCCGTGAGAGAGGGGGCGTGTCGTGGTTTTGTGTATCGCAAGCCAATGGCTTGTGAAGAAAATGCCAGAATTTCTTGCTCGTGTGAGCTTTTTCAGTTATTTTTGTGACATGGATTACAAGCGCAACAAGCATCGCCGCGAGTGGTGGCAGGAGCATCATGAGGAGAAGGGGCTTGAGCGGCACCCCTCGATGAAGCGCCGCAAGCCAAGCCATGACTACAGCAGCCGCTGCATCTACATGATAACGCTCAACACCGTGGGTCGCCGCCCAGTGTTAGGCACTCTGCGTGCTGGTGACGACTCTCACCCTGAGCCGTGGCTAGAGCCTAGCGCGCTAGGCGTCAAGGTGCTCTCGTGCTGGCAGAGAATTGCGGAGTTCTACCCTGAGGTGAAGCTCCTTGCCGTGCAGCTGATGCCCGAGCACATGCACGGGGTGCTGTTTGTTACCCGCCCTATGTCTAAACACCTGGGGACAGTGCTCAATGGCTTCAAAGCGGGTTGCAACAAGCACTCGCGCGAGATTACTGGCGGGGTGCTTTGGGAGAGCGGCTATAACGACATGATCCTTAAAGGCGAAGGACAGCTCGAGCGCATGAAGCATTACGTTCACGACAATCCTCGCCGGGGGTGGATTAAGCGCCATAACCGTGACTTTTTCACCATTAAAAACGATGTAACGATAGGAGACCGGCAGGTGGCTACCGTGGGTAACCAGTTCTTGCTTGAGCACCCATGGAAGATTGCTGTGAGATGCAGCCGGTCGATAAAAAGCGACGAGGCTATCGCTCAAGAAGTGGAGAGGTTCATGGCGATGGCCGCAGATGGCGCTGTGCTCGTGTCGCCAAGCATAAGTCCTGCCGAGAAGAAAGTGATGCGGGCGGCCTTTGATGCTGGCTATCCGTTGATTGTGTTGCTGGAGAACGGTTTTTCTCCCCTCTGGAAGCCTGGTGGCGGACAGTTTGATGCCTGTGCCGATGGGCGGCTGCTGCTAGTGGCGCCCTGGCCTCACCACAATGAGTACAAGAAGATTACCCGCGGTCAATGCCAGCAGCTCAACGACTTGGCACGGGAGATTGCCTCGCTCTAGCGCTTTACTTGCACGCGGCAGTGCCGCGCGATGCAGACTGACGGGCCGCGCGGGGATTTTTTACGAGCCGATGGCTCGCAATACAGGCTGACGGGCCTCGCGATGCAGGCTGGCGGGTCTCGCGATGCAGGCTGACGGGCCGCGCGATGCAGACTGACGGGCCGCGCAGGGCGGGCTGGCGGGGGAATTATTAAAAAATGTTATAGAGCCGTGGTGTTTCGCGCAAAATCATTAAATTAGCGAGCTTAAAATGAGAGAACTGTTATGGTACTTGCCGAGTTGTTTCCTTATTCTCGCCTGATATTTACCATTTTGTATGGTATCACAGCTGTGGCGATTATCGGGGTGGTGGTTAGTGAGAACCGCAACCCTGTGAAGACGTTGGCGTGGATTACCGTGCTCATTTTGCTGCCCGTGGTGGGCATAGTGCTCTACATCTTCTTTGGCCGCAGCCTGCGGCATGTGCGCATGATTTCTCGCAAGAAACGGCTGCGCTTGACTAACCGCGACGACATCAAGCACCTGATGCGCTCTCAGCCCGTCGTTCACTACGACACAGTGAAGAGCGAGCGCCAGCAGATGATTAACCTCGTGAGCAACATCCAGGGCTCACCGCTGCTTGCCAACAACGAGGTGGAGATTTTCACCAACGGCAAGGAGAAGTTTGACGCCTTCAAGCGCGACCTGCTGGCTGCCGAGAAGTATATCCACATCCAGTATTACATCATCGAGAACGACACCATAGGCAATGAGATAGGCGAGATTCTCAAGCATAAGGTGCAGGAAGGCGTGAAGGTGCGTGTGCTCTACGACCATGTGGGGTCGTTCCACTTTGACATGTCCTATTTCAAGAAGCTGCGCAAGGCTGGAGTGGATGTCTTCCCCTTCATGCAGATCACCTTCCCGGAGTTTGCCAACCGCATCAACTGGCGCAACCACCGCAAGATAGTGGTCATCGACGGCAAGGTGGGTTACATAGGCGGCATGAACATCGCCGACCGCTATATAGACGGCGGCAAGATGGGGCACTGGCGCGACACTCACCTGCGAGTGACGGGCGACATAGTGGCTGCGCTGCAGGTGTCGTTTGCCATCGACTGGAACTTCATGAAGCGCGAGCTCATCGAGGTGCCAGTGGCAATGGTTGAGCCTGGCAGCATAGCTCACCCCGTCGCCATGCAGCTAGTGACTGGTGGCCCCACGAGCCAGTGGGTGAACATGGCGTTTGTGTTCCAGAAGGCCATCGACAGTGCGCGCAAGTGCATCTACATCCAGACTCCCTATTTCCTGCCTAGCGACTCCCTGCTCAAATCGCTGCAGGTGGCAGCACTGAGCAAGGTTGACGTGCGCCTGATGATACCTCGCAAGCCCGACAGCCTGCTACTGCGCTATGCGTCTTACTCCTATGTGAAGCAGTGCCTCGATGCCGGCATCAAGATTTACTTCTACGAGCCAGGCATGCTTCACTCCAAGGTGGTGGTGATAGATGACGACTTTGTGACAACCGGCAGCACCAATTTCGACTTCCGCAGCTTTGAGCACAACTTCGAGAGCAATGTGCTGCTCTACAGCGAGGACTTCAACAAGCGCATGCGAGAGGTGATGGTCAACGACATGAAGGCGTGTACCCGCATCAGCCCACGCCACTGGCGCAAGCGCCCAGTGTGGCAAAAAGCCGTGGAGAGCATAGTGCGCCTTTTCGGGCCACTGCTTTAACAATGCTCAATACATAATGCACAACAATGCAGAAATTCACTCCTTTAATTCATTTCACTCCTTTAAGATGAAATTGTTCAGAAAAATAACTTTTATCGCCGCGATGCTGGCAGTGCTGGCAGTGAGCGCGCAGGAGGCTCCCAAGCGCGAGTTTCGTGGAGCTTGGTTACACATTATAGGTCAGGGTCAGTATGCCAAGATGACACCTGAGCAAACTCAAGCGTACCTTCGCGACCAGCTCGACAAGCTGAGCATGGCTGGCGTGAATGCCATCATCTGGCAAGTGCGCCCTCAGGCCGATGCCGCCTACCCCAGCGACCTTGAACCCTGGTCGCGGTGGCTCACCGGCGAGGCTGGCAAGGCTCCGAGTCCGCTATGGGACCCGTTGCAGTTTATGATCGACGAGTGCCACCTGCGCGGCATGGAGCTTCACGCGTGGATTAACCCTTACCGCGTGACCAGTGGGGAGAACGACAAGCCCGCAGCAGGTCACATCTACTACCAGCATCCGGAGTGGTTCTTAAAATATGCCGACGGCAAGATTTACTTCGACCCCGCTTTGCCCGAGAGCCGCGATTTCATCAACCTGGTGGTGCGCGACATGGTGACGCGCTACGACCTCGATGCCATCCACATGGACGACTATTTCTACCCCTACCCCGTGAAGGGCGTGGAGTTCCCCGACAGTGCCTCGTTTGAGAAATATGGCAAAGGCTGGGGCGACAAGGGCGACTGGCGTCGCCACAACGTAGATATGCTCATTGAGCAGCTGCACGGCACCTTGCAGAGCACCAAGCCGTGGGTGCGGCTAGGCATCAGCCCCTTCGGCATCTGGCGCAACAAGCGCAGCGACCGCAACGGCAGCGAGACTAGCGGCCTGGAGTGCTACGACGCCCTCTATGCCGACTGCCCCAAGTGGACAGCGATGGGCTGGGTCGATTACATGGTGCCGCAGCTCTACTGGGAGCTGGAGCACAAAGCCGCCAGCGACCTGGTGCTCAGCTACTGGTGGAACGACCACGCCAACGGCCGCCACATGTACTACGGTCAGGCGGTGCGCAACGTGATGGACCACCGCGACATCCCCGACACCCTTAACCCCACTCAGCTCAACCACAAGATAGAGCTGATGCGCACGTTGCCCAACGTGCACGGCGTGACATGGTGGCCAGGCTACAGCGTCACCGAGAACTATAAAGGAGTGCTCGACTCGCTGAGCCGTCACCAGATGCACACCAAGGCCCTGTGCCCCGCCGTGACGTGGATCGACAGCGTGGCACCGGCAGCGGTCACCAACCTGCGCCTCGACAAGCATAAACTGGATAATGTGCTCTCGTGGGATGCTCCCGTGACCACCGACCCCATGCAAGAGGCAGTGAGATATGTGGTTTATGCCTTCCGTGAGAACGACGACATCGACATCAGCAACCCCCGGGCAATCATCAGAGTTACCAATCAAACGTCGATTACCCTTCCCAAACTCGACCTACCCCAAAAGCACAAGATGGCTCGCCCGCCCGCCACAAAATATGTGGTCACCGCCCTCGACCGCTGCAATAACGAGAGCGCACCATGCGACTCAATTATCGTGTACTTATAATTTTTACCACCACATCTTTCCACGTTTCAAGAATTATCACTACTTTTGCAGCCGCAAAAAGAAAATAATTAGGCACTAATTCTGAAGCATTTTAAATAACAACAATAAAACATAAGATTAAAATGAAGTTATTAGAAGGAAAAGTGGCACTCATCACTGGTGCCGCACGTGGAATAGGCAAGGCGATAGCCTTGAAATTTGCCAGCGAGGGAGCCGACATCGCATTTACCGACCTAGTCATCGACGAGAACGGCAAGGCTACC
Organism: uncultured Prevotellaceae bacterium; assembly: GCA_900318255.1. GTDB lineage: Bacteria > Bacteroidota > Bacteroidia > Bacteroidales > Muribaculaceae > Sodaliphilus. Next base: position 59,677 of record ONJX01000017.1, read on the forward strand.
GAGCAGGAAATCGCTGCCCTGGGTGTGAAAGCTAAGGGCTATGCCAGCAACGCAGCCGACTTTGCTCAGACCGAGGAGGTGGTGAAAGCCATCAAGGAAGAGTTTGGCCACATCGATATCCTGGTCAACAATGCCGGTATCACCAAAGACGGCCTGATGCTGCGCATGACCGAGCAGCAGTGGGATGCCGTGATTGCCGTGAACCTCAAGAGCGCGTTCAACTTCATCCATGCCCTCGTGCCCGTGATGATGCGCCAGCGTGGTGGCTCCATCATCAACATGGCGAGCGTGGTGGGCGTGCATGGCAACGCTGGTCAGAGCAACTATGCCGCCAGCAAGGCCGGCCTTATAGCCCTGGCCAAGAGCATCGCCCAGGAGATGGGCAGCCGCGGCATCCGTGCCAACGCCATCGCCCCAGGCTTCATCGAGACAGCCATGACAGCTGCTCTGCCCGAGGAAGTGCGCCGTGACTGGGAGCAGAAGATACCACTGCGCCGCGGTGGCTCGGTCGAGGATATTGCCAACGTTGCCACGTTCCTCGCCAGCGACATGGCCAGCTATGTCACCGGTCAGGTGATACAGGTGGATGGTGGCATGAACATGTAATATCTGCCTTCAGCCACAAACCTCAGCACATCACTCACAGTTGCCATTCCGTCTCAGGAGTGGCAATTGTACTATAGTATGCCCTCTGTCAGGCGAAATCTAAATTTAACAACAGGTATAGGCGTTTAGGTCGCACTATTTAGTCTGCTGATTTTAAGCGTACTGGCTCATAGCGTACCATCCTACGCATAAGCACATCGAAGATTGTGTCCTTGTTGTTGCGTCTGTTGTACCTGAAATGATATTCATCAAGATATCCTTGCAACCTTTGTTTTGAGCAGTGATGGTGTATGCCTTGCAGCCATCCCTTGATGTTCATAATGTGTATGTGCATTTGTGGGAACGATTTGCCGTTCTCTGATTTTCTTTGCTCTATATCGTATTCCCTTGCCAACGGCTTGTAGCCATTCCACTCGTCGGTGACAACATGAGCCTGTTTGCAGATGTACCGCTCAAAAAACGGTCGGAAAGAAGATGCCGATGCGCTGTCTATGACCTCCGCATAAGCCCTGCCAACATCCGACTCGTTCGTGTCGTCAAGCTGCTCCAACGCTACAATGACAAGCTTTTTCTTGCTGTTTGGATTTCTGCCATAGACTTCTTCTTCCTCGCCGCCAACATAGAACTCATCGACGTGCACCGTTCCGTTAAGTGGATAGTTGCCTGAACTTTTCATGGATTGCTGTATCTTCCACTTGAACTCCCAGCACGTTTTTTGCCGCAGCTCATATTCTTCGGACAATTCCAATGATGACATCCCTTTCTTCTTGGTTGAAATCTTGAACGATATGTGGAATGCCAGCAACAGAGGAAACTTCAGCTTATCGAACATAGTTCCTGCGGTGGCGCTCTCATCGTGCTTGCATCTTGTGCAACGGCGAGAATATGGCCGCTTGCCTTTGCAGTAATTAGTGTTGCCACATCTCTTGCACACGAATTTGTCGTCTGCCCACTTGATGGCAGCCAGGTACTGATAGCAATCATCATCCGACCTGAAACGGTTATAGAACTTTATTTAATTTACGCCTCTGAATATATCTCGTGTCGCATTCATGCCGCAAAGATACAACCTTTTTTGAATTGGTGCGACCTAAACGCCTATACCTATTTAACAATTTGCTGCTTGTTCCGAGTTATGGAACACCCCTTTTGTTCCTTTGCAGCGTGAATGATTGCAAGGGCATTTTTTTTGAGTTTTTCCCAACCGCCCCACGGCAATTTCATTTAAAAAAGTTTTTGAAGGCGAAAGATGGGTCATTTTTTATAGAAAATCACTAAATTTGCACGCAGCGATGCGGAAGCACCGCCG
>ONJX01000015.1 GCA_900318255.1 uncultured Prevotellaceae bacterium
AAAAAACCGCTCAACTCGGGCGGACGCCCTCGTGAGCCGAAAAGCGATGCAAAATTACTGCCGCCGCGCGACATGGCAAAATATTTCGCAAAGAAAATCGCAAAAACAGGCGATTTTTAACACCTATTCACATTTCAGCCACCACCTTGAAGACATTTTAAAAGAAACACTGTGGCCAAATGCACGACACTGCCGCCCAAAGGAGGGAGATTGCCGCCCCGAGGCTGGAGGCCACCGCCCAAAGGCAGGACACTGCCGCCCAAAAGAGGGAGAGTGCCGCCCAAAGCCACTGTCATGCCCGCCACTTGCGAGACTGACGCTCGCAATACCCACGACGCCAACGACACTCACCCACCCACGACGCCAACGACACCCACCCGCCCCCGACGGCAACTACACTCACCTACCCCGACGGCAGCGACACCCACCCGCCCCGAGTCCAACGACACTCACCTACCCCGACGGCAGCGACACTCACCTAGCCCGATGCCAACACTCCATTACCATAACACAAAAAACGACAACGGGCAACACATTATTATATATAAAGACTTAGCCACCGATGCAGCACACTTGCATTAGGCTTCGCGTCACGCTGATAAATTGCGAAATACTTGCTGACGCATTGTTTAGTGGTTTTTCTTGAATATCTCGAATTGCACACCGTTGACCTTGCCGCACACATAGGCGCCAACCTCGGAGCCGTCAATATTCACTTTGCTCAGGAACAGCGGCTCCTGTGTGATGGCGAGGAAGCAAGAGAAAGTGGTACCCTTGCGCAGGCGTGTGCGCTCACTATAGGTCACCTCGAAGTTTCCGGCGCCGTGGTATAGTGCCATCATCACCCGGCACGTCTGCCATGTGAATCGCACCTGGTCGCCTGGCATGAGGTCATCGAGCACGTCGATTTTGTTTTGCATGATAGGGTTGCTCTGCTGGTCGCCGTGGATGGAGTATTGCTCGGTGAAGTTCTGCCAGGAGGCATATCCGCAGAATCGTGCTAGGGACGTGAGCGTGAACTCGCGTGGCTCGACATCTTCTTTGACATATCCCCACATTCTCATCAATGTGGTCTTGCTCAGCCTCACATTAGTCTGCCGGGAGATTGTGTCACTTGCCAGCTCAAAGTCTTTAGGTGTAGTGGGCTTACGGTGCAGCGCTTCCTCCACCTGCTTGATGAGTCCTTGAATCAATGTGTTCTTATCGGTTTCCATAAATTAATCTTTATATTAAACTGGCAGATAATGCAATTTTTGTCACTCCTAATCCTAAATTATTTGATTCCATCAATACGTTTATTAATGTCTTGAATAATTCTGCCATTAGTTAATACTAAACTTTGGTATATAACGCTTATCTCTTTGTCACTGAAACGGGGTTTGAGGCTTTCTGTATAAGAATTTATGAAATCAAAACCACCGTAAACGAGTTCCAAGTCTAAATATTCAGGGTCGGAGAGCGTGTCGAGATTCTGCTTAAGCTCTTTGCTGGGGAAAAACGCCTTCAGCTTACGCTCACCCTCCTCAATCGCTTGATTAATAGCCTGCTGCCTACTGTCCGAAGGTGTTGGTGTTGCAGTAGCCAATGGAGGCTCAATCGTTTCAGTCTCTTTCTTCTCTTGGATTTCTTGAGGAGTAGCAGTCGGAGTCAACGTGTCGCTTTGGTTACTTATATGGAATGCTGTATCGGCTGGTAGCGACTGCGTCGGCGCTTGTGATGATTGGGCAGTTTTGTGGTTTCCTATTAATAAAAACAACATAACACTTACCGTGGCAAGCAGTGCCATTACTGCAGCGAAAAGCTTCCAGTTCCTGATGGCATTTATATGAGACATGGCATCGCGTAGCTGTGCTACGCTGTTATAACGCTTGTCGATAGGGCCCTTGCAGCAGTTCATTACTTTGCGATAGCGGCGACTCACAGGCGGTATCATCTTTTCGAGAATGGCACCGAGGCTGTAGATGTCGTTGCGCACATCGGGCTCTCCACCAGCGGCTTGCTCAGGCGAGATATACCCCTGTGTGCCAGCGGCATGCTTGAAGATGGAATTGCTATCGGCATCGGCAAAGCCAAAGTCGATGATTTTCACTTGATTGCCCACGCGGCTAATCATTATGTTAGATGGCTTGAGATCGCGATGCACAACGCCCTGCTGATGTATATATTCCACAGCATCGAGAATCTGCATAAACATGGCACGACATTTCTTGCCGTCATCGGTTTGCTCAAGCCACTGCTCAAGTGTTTTTCCTTCGATATACTCCATGACGATGCACATCCCCACATTAGGCACATCGTCAAGAGAAACCGCTTGTACTATGCCAGGATGCATGAGCTTCATCATCGTATCAAATTCTTTGATGAGCATCTGGCGATGCGCCTCATCGGCATTATAGCGAGGAGCAATGCCTTTGAGAAGATACCAGCGACCGTAACGCATTGCTTTGTATAACACGTTGTGCTCATGCGCAGCTATCTCCTGCACGTTGGTAAACGCGCTATCAATGCCATTGAAATTTCCATTGGCAAAAGGTCCTGAATCGTTGTCGTTAGAATATGCCATCAAGATCAGTGTCTCACATAATAAACAAGATGTTTGTTTTTATTATTCCACAAAATTACTGCTTTTTTTCTATTTGATTAGGCTTTTCATTAAAAAACAAGAAAAGGAATTAAATGGAATTGATTGTGGAAAAGAATGGAACAAAAACGGAATTGAAAGGAATAAGTTATGGAAAAGAATGGAATAGAATTACTCTTAAAAAAGGAATAAAATGGAATGGCGCAAGGAATAAAATGGAACACAATTCATCAAATTCTATTTTCTAAATTTGCAAAATCGTTATTTAACAAAAACTTTAAAAACTTATGGCAGTAAAACGTAACACTGATGGAACAATAGATAAGCGTACTAAGGAAGGAAAAACCATAGCAGAACGCATGGCAAAAGCGCGAGCTGCTCGTGCAAAAACCTCCACTACTAAGAAATCTACCAGTACAACAACCAAAAAGACGACTGCAGCAAAATCTACCACTGCAGCAAAAAAGACAACAGTAAAGAAGACAGCTACTGTAGCCAAAAAGACAACAAGTGCTGCAACATCGTCGGCTGGAAGTATCACTGTGACTGGTAACAAAAAGATTGGTACGCTGCAAAAGGAATTTAACAAGAAATTCCCATACCTTAGATTGGGTATATTCTATAGTTATGCCCGCCAACAGGTGAAAAAAGGAGAGACTATAACTCAGATAGATGGTGATAAAACCTTAGCATCGGTTCGCCGCGCAGACTCAGGCGGTACGATTTCCATTGCAGGAAATAAGAAGATTTCTTCTCTGGAAAAAGAGTTTGACACAGCTTTTGGCCTCTATGCACAAGTTTGCTACACAGATAAAGATGGTAAGAGATATTATACAAGCGGGAGTAGTGATGCGATGACACTTTCGGCATTTAACGCTTTGTGCGAAAAGAACGGTTGTAAAAAAGGTGTTTATCGTTGAAGAATGAAAGAGGCAATAGTTGACATATTGAGGCATATTGCTGTTGATGAGCTAGCTGGTGAAAAAATCGACTTGTCGCAAGCCGACTACATAAATCAGCGAGCAATTATCAACTCTATCTTCAGGCAAGGTGAATACACTAAGGGACAATTAATATTGCGCCTTACGGTCATCGATTCGCTATACTCAACTAATGCTGCCTATAGCTACTTCTCTATCGAGGAAATGGCTGAGAAGATTCTGGCGTTAGGCACTCAACGGCAAGCACGTGACTATTTCTATAGTATTGCTTGCTTGGGCAAAGACAACAAAAAGCTGTTTGATGAGCCTTATGGCATTCAGAAAGATTTGCGAGAGGGCAGCAAGCAGATGTCGTTGTTGAGCAAGTATGCTTACTATGAGCTGATGCAAGAGCCTCAACGCTACCCTAAAGGTTTCCCAATTTATGATCGCTTGGCGAGGGAAGCCTATCCCATCGTGTGCCGTATGCTCAAGTTGAAGCCTGTAGAACGATTGTCTCAGACTCCTGATATAGAACCATATATCAAGTGCATCAATCAATTGCGCAAAGAACTTTTTGCCAATGATGAGATGTTTCATGGTTTTCAACAATTTGACGTCCTTGATGCCTATTTGTGGCGAATGGGAAAATTCAACGAAGGGAACTTGTCGTTACTTCTTGGCAGAGATGACTATTGCCAATTTATTCGCAACATTAAGCTGGATGCCGACACAATGGGCAAGGCATTACCCAGTGATCAATTCAATAAGCTGGTGTTGAAAGCACAAGCGCAAGCACAAAGTCCCTTTGCAAAATGCTCAAATGAAGCTTACCTATCGTTATTATTGCAGCATTGGCGCATGTTTAATGCTCATGATCGTCATCCACTTGTTTAACGAAAATATTAATTTATTTAATTATAAATCTATTTATCATTAATTTAAAAACCTTTTAGAATTATGGAAATTAAAATTGATGGACGACTTTTGGTGTCAACACTTTGTGAACGCTTCAAAAAAGAGTTTGGTGGCACATTGAGAGTTTACAATGGCAACAGATGCTGTACTGGTGCCGAGAAGCTTGCCGACTTGGTAACTGCCACAGGAACCTACGAATGTCGTGGCAGCAAGACTGTCGCTGGTTTCATCAACGACATCAAAGAGAAATTTGGCTTGAAGGTGAAGGTTGCTTCTTGTGACGACTGGGTTCTCGCTCTCGACAACATGACTCTCGCTAAGTTGCCCGAGATTCCAAAGAATGCGACAAAGAAGGATATGGAGTCGCTCAAATCAAAGTATGCAAAATGATGACTATTTAATTCAAATTAATTCTATTAACTTAAAAATTAAAGACAAATTATGGCTGTAAAGAAAACCGCAAGTGGTACGGTAGATAAGCGAACCAAAGAGGGCAAAGCCATTGCTGCCCGCATGGCGAAGGCTCGTGCTGCACGTGCCAAAAGTAGTACAACTACAAATAAAAAAACTACTTTGAAAAAAACTCAGAGTGGAACTGTTGACAAACGCACCAAAGAGGGCAAGGCAATTGCAGCACGCATGGCAAAGGCCCGCAAGGCAAAGAATAGCCTTTCTAACCGACTGAAGAGATTGTTTAGTTAAACCATGTAAATTGATTTTTTGACGATGAAAACAGAAATAAATACATTAGCATCGCTTGTTGCTGCCATCGTTTGGAGCGACGGAGAATACAGCGAAGTGGAGCGTGAAACCACCCAAGAGATCGTTGAGGCACTTGAGTTGCCTGGCGAGGAGTTTGAGAAACTGATTGTAGAAGCTCAAAAAGCAACAGAAAAACTTGACGAGAACGAGATTACCGATTTCTTGGTAAAACATGCCGAGAATGTTGATGAAGAGGAAATTGGCATTGTGTATGAGGTTCTCATGCAGATGGCCCTGTGTGATGGCGTGCTAACAGGCAACGAGGTTGACAACCTATTGGTTATTGCCGATGCTTTGGGTATGGACCAGACAACAGCTGTTCTTTTGCTCTGTGATATGGTGAAAGAAGAGGAAGATCTCGAGATTTCGTTTGAAGATTGAAAATCTTTATTATTAATCATAAAAATAAATAATATTATGGCAAAAAAATCAGCAATTAGTGGAGAGTATATTATTACAGTTGAGGATTCTGGCTCAATCACAGTTCACCGTGTTTATGATAACACTATAGGCGCACTTCGTGAGATAGCTGAGAAGGTGGGCTTTGAATATGACGAGAAGTGGAATACTCGCACCTTCGGAAGTAAACTCGTCGATTTCCTTAATGAAGAATAAAAGATAACATCATGGCAAATAAAATCAGAGTTTATGGTAAGGCGCAGAATCGCACCTGCCTTGGCATCATGCATGCCTACATGACAATGTTCCCTCATGCGACTCTTGACGACATTCGCAAGTCATTCCCTAATTCCATCAATCCCGACAAGGGAACAGATGAGATTTTCATCCCTGCCGAAGAAAAAGGTACTGATGCAAACTGGGACGGCTACTTCAAGAATGAAGACGAGCTGCTCACAATGGGCGATGGACAGAAAGTTTCGGTAGTAAAGATGTGGACCAAGCCCTCGTTCCAGCGCGCTATTGAGCAAGCTAAACTTTATGACATTGAGATTGCTCAGTTTGACCCTGCCGAGAAAGGCTTTGGCAAGAAAGGCTCGTTCTACTTGGAATTTCTTAATGGCTATGTACCACCTCAACCCGAGGAGGAGAAGAAAAAAAAGAGAGTTATTCCACTTTGGCTCTGGCTCTTGCTGGGCGCCGCTCTGCTTGGACTTCTTGCATGGCTTGCACTTGGAAACAAGAAAGCTGAGCCCGAAGTGAAGGAGAAAATTGTGGAGAAAAAAGTTGTTGTGGAGAAAGAAGTTGTTGTTCACGACACTGTATTTGTAGAGCAGATTGAGGAAATTGAGAAGAACTTCAACGCAGCACAGTTTGAGCAAGGAAAGGCCGACCTCAACGATGATGCAAAACTCGCTTTGCACGACTTGGCAAAAGTGCTGACTCGCAATCCAGAGCTCAAGCTGAGCATCGAGGGCCACACATCAAAGGAAGGCACCGAAGCTGTGAATCAAAAGCTGTCAGAAGCTCGCGCTCAAGCTGCGGTTGATTTCCTTGTCAACAAAGAGGGCATTGATCCCCAGAGACTGCAAGCCAAAGGCTTCGGTTCTTCTAAGCCCCTTTCACAGGACTCGTTGGAAGTTAACCGTCGCACTGAGTTTGTGATACTTGAGAAATAAAATAATTATGCAATGAAGAAAAGTGTCAACAAACTGCTCTTGTCAAGTGCTGAGATTCTAATAGCAAAGACAATTAATTCTCAAGCAAAAAAAATAATGCCTGAGCAGTTGGTTGATATTGTAAACAAGCATAGCAAGTTGGCTGCCGGCGCTGGCGCAGTGCCAGTGCCGGGAGTTGACTTGGTGTTAGGTGGTGCCGCCACAACAAAGATGTATAAAGACATCAACAAAATGATGGCGGTAGAATCTGGTTCAGCCTCGTTAAAGAGCATTGTTTCATCGCTCATGACATCGCTGGCAGCAAAGTTTACAAGTTCAGGGTTGGCGAGTTCTGTAAAGTGTATTCCAGGCGTAGGGCAAATAGCAGGCTCTATGGTGGGGAGTATTACGCAGTATGTCTTCTCTTTATTATCAGGGTATATTTATTTTAATGCACTGTCTCTTCTTGTTGATAAGAAGGGCCACATCACACTCGACCATCTTGGCGATGCTATGGTTTCGTCGCTAAATAGTGAAGCAACTCAGCAATTCTTTGAAGCCATCAAGGAGAATATAGTGTCAATCTATGAGTCCACAAAGAGTGGCGTGACATCAGTCTATACCTCGGCGACCGATGGCTTATCTACTGCCAAAGAAAAGAGCTCTGCTGCAATTTCGTCTGTAATAGGAAAAGCAGGAGAAACTGCATCTTCGGTATCGGCATCAATGAAGGTTTTTTTCAAAAAGAAAAAAACAAAAGAAGACAAGAATGCTGAAGAGGGTTGATAAATAGATAAAACAATGAGAAACAATAACTAAAGAATTCTATAATTACACTCAAAATATATCGGATTTATATGGTTTAGGTTTAAAAGTGATTTTTGTCTATTATAGAATTTATGGATAATATATTCTAGATTCTATTTAAAATAAATAAGTTAATCTCATTATTATAGTTCCTGTTTTAAGGTACGCATTTGACTTAATCTTAATAAAAACTTTAAATTATGCTTACAATACAGTTAAATATAAAAAAGAATAGTAAAATTTTTGATCTTCGAAAAGAGTTTAATAGTATTTATCATAATCTTGCACTTCACATAATAAAGAAACCAGCCATAGCGCCGGAGACAGAGCTTGTTTATGGGGTGTATAAAACTGTAGGTGAATGCTGCAAAAAAGCGAAAGATGGGATTGTTGATATTAGTCCCAATCGTAAAATTAGGCAAGTAATCAAAGATTTTGAAAAATTAGGTATTGATATCGTTGTTTGTCAGCCTGTTTTTAATTATGATTATTCGCCAAATGGTAAAATCTTGCACCTTTATCCAGCTATAGATATGGTAAACCCAACATTAGAGGAATTAAATAAGCCAAAGAAAGGCAAGGAAGATTACTATCATTGGTTATGATTTAAAAATTGTAAATGACTAATAAGTTGTTAATCTTGTTTGATAATGTTATTTTTAACCAAATTATTAATAATTCATTTTACATTATGGCAGATTTTAAAGTAGATGGCCGCATGAAGGTTAAGAGCCTAAAGGCCAATTTTAAGAAAGCATTTGGATGCACATTGCGCGTTTACACAACCACCACCTGTAAAACCCCCGCTGATGACGATGCAACATTGGCATCAATCAAGAAGGCAGGTGCAAAAGGCGGTGAGATTGTAGTGGGCTCTAACATCAGAGTCGGCAACTTCGAGAAGAAAGTAACTGAGTTGTATGGCATTGGAGTGCAAGTAGCTAACGCCGCCAACACCAAGTTGAGCAACAACGACATCACGCTGGCCGCTGCTGGCAAGGAGTAATGATGCCGCTTGCCCCAGCGAGTTATAAACAATCTGTGCGAGTGCTTCAGTCACTCGCACAGAATCATCTAAAAATATCTAAAGTTATGAGTAAAGAATATTACAAAAAAGCAATTCTTACTTGCAAAGCCAATATGGCGCGTGAGCGAGAGCAGAAAAAGAAAGACAACGCTCGCATTGCTGATTCAATAAAGAAGGCGAGTAGTGCTGTTGTGAAGGCTCAACTGCGTAGGGACAAAAAAGCGGTATCCGACCGGCACGATTACAACATCAATCGCTACAAACAGCAGTTGGAAGGGTATCAGAAGAGCCTGAAAAACTGCAAATAACATACGATTTGGAAACATTCAGGGCCGTTGAGGAAGATGTTTATTGCCCTTGTCATCCTTCAACTGGTATTTATAATTATAAATAATAGCCTTTTGACTTGTTTGAGGTTGTTGTTCACACTTTTGCAACACCCTTAATGTCCTTATAAACTTAAATATAGAAGAATCAAATGAGAATATTTAGAGGATTAACATTTTCGTGGAATCGGTTTCTTGGCATTACAGCGGTAAAACGTAAAGTGTCGAAAAAAACTCACATCCCACTCTCTCGCGCTGGACGTGAGGCCAAAGTGGGGCGATGGATACTGAATTCAATATTTGGTCGGAGGCATTAAGATCAATCAGTGTGATTTCGTTTTTTATGTTCCACAACAAAGACTACCAATAATGAAGCAGTTTTATACTTTTGCAGCTGTTATTTCGATATTAATCACATTAAGTGCTTGCGGCAACAATAGCGACAAGACACTTGCCGAGAAAGCATCTGGCGACATTGATGAATATGAAAACGAATATGTTGATGCAATAGAGCAAGCTCGTCCCACTATTATGGTCTTGCCGTCAGATAATTTGTTGAAACGATATAATGCTCTCAGCACCCAAAATGTTGATGGGCATAATGTGTATGTGCGCAACTATAACAAATACTTAATAGCAAATGCCGACAATAAGGCGATAATTTCAGCTATTCAAGATGCGTTTGTGAAAGCAAACTATCCATTGCAGGATCTCGAGCAAGCACTTAAAAAATTAAATACAAACGAAGCTCGAGATTTGGCTGATGACTTGAGCAAGGATTCCAAAACGATTCTTTTGTCGGTTGCTCAACCCGATATCATTATTGAGCTTGACTACAAATCATCGATTGACATGCGTGCGCCAGTAGATAAAGCGCGCAGTATCAGCTATACATTAAATGCAATTGACGCATATACGAGTAATGTTATCTCTTCAATAACAACTTCTGATTTATCAGGTAGCAAGATTGTTTCAGCAATGAGCGAATCGATAAAAGAAGCGATGCCAAAATTGCTGTCAGAGATTCAGAAATCTTTTAGCGACATTCTCAAACGTGGGCGTAATGTGACAATTAGAGTTGCTGTTGCATCAGAGAGCAACATAGATTTAAGTGACGAATCAATAGAAGGAAATAGCTACGCCGATTGGGTTATTGATTATGTGAAAGCTCACACAGTGAAAGGAGCCTATAAAATGCAAAGCAATACCGACAAGGAGATGAGCTTTGTGAATTGTCGCATTCGTCTATTGAATGATGATGGTACTCAATATGGTGTTTATGATTGGGCGCGTGATATGTCGAAGGCTATGAGAAAAGATCTTGGTGTGAGTTGTTCAAACAAATCGCAAGGTCTTGGAGAAATTTTGATCACGATAAAAGGAATAAAATAATAGCATAGGATTGAAAATGAAACAGATAATTGTCTTGACCATGTGTGCTTTGGTTCTTGTGTTTGGTGCATGTGGTAATTCTAGTAAAAAGAAATTCTCGCCTGAAGAACCGTCATCAACAATGAATGACGCCCAGCGACGGGAAGCTATTGAGGCGAAAAGAGCTGAACTCAGTATTGACCCTGTGGCTATGATGACCAGTAACGACGTGAAATTGTCGGTCTTGCCACCTGTTGCATCAGGCGATATCACCGAAGAACTAAGCGAATTTATAGGCGTGAAGATGCTTGAGATAATAGCTTCCAATGGAATAGGAGGACTGAATAACGTTCCTGGTTTTGCTTTGGCAGCAAAAATACATCAAAATGAGAAAAAAACTACCGGAACTGCACCACAGAAGATGATAGCAAGCTACACCTTGAGTTATCAAGTTATAAATTTGGTTACTGGTGATGTGTATGCCACTGCAAGCCAACAAATTTCAGGCGCAGGTGACAGTTTTGAGCAAGCTACACGCATTGCGATAAAAAGCATCAAGAATTCTCAGTCCATTCAGCAGATGCTTCAAGCTGGTTCGCAAAAAATAATAGATTGGTTCAACAATAACCTTGCATCATTCAAATCACAAGTGGATGCGGCATGCGGGCATGGCGATTATGCCTTGGCCCTTTCGCTCATTGAGTCGGTGCCAGAAAAGGCGACTCAAGCATTTGCTTACGCACAAGGCAGGCACAACGAAATTCTTAATAAATTTTTGATGCAAATCGCTGCAAATGAATTAAATGCTATGAGGCAAGCTATAACTGAAGCCAACGGGGCTTTTTCAAAAGACGTTTATGCTCATTTGGGTTTAATACCACAGAGCTCTCCACAATATAGCAAGGCTCAAGAAATATTGTCAAACTACGAAGCGGCTGTAGAAAAGTCAAATCAGGATAAAGCTTCGAAGGAAGAATTAGAAGCCCAACGGAAACATGAGATAGAACTGGCAAATATTGAGACAGAGCGGCTGAAGGCTATATATCAAGCTCAAGCAACTGAACGGGCGATAAACCAACATCTGCCGCAAAAAGATTATGTAGAACGCGGTTTCTGGAGTAAACTTGGAGTTAGAATTATTAATGGAATAGACAAAATTACAGGACTATGAAAGCAGTAAAATACGTAGCGGCATTTCTAGTGTTATTAGCTATAATGCGCATTGCGAGTTGTAGTTGTGCATGTTCTCACAGTGACAAAGAAAACAATGATTATGTTCAAGCAATAAAAGAAAACAACTTTGAGAAGGCTCACGAAATCCTTGATGAATATTATAAAGATCTAATAAAGAATAACAACTCCGACGACCTGTATCACGCCTCTGACGAATATTCAGAGCGATATTGGGCTGCCGCCGATCACATCTACAAAGCCGAGATGAATTATTTGCTCTCGGAGAATGACCCTGAAGCCAACAAACGCATGATTTACACATTGGCCAACATGAATATCTTGGGGGATGTCGTTAAGGACGGGGAACACATTAGCTATAATCAAATACATCGTTGTGAGAACTATTCCACATTCACTAAGCGGTACAACCGCATCTGTGATGAAATTCTTAAGATTGCCATTTTTTATAAGAACCAAGACATGGCTGAACAGATAATCAAGTTGTACAAACAGGATAACGATTTTGACCATGAGTGGGATAATGAAACCGATAGGTATATTGCTCACATCACAAACTCTTGGTCATCAAGGGATGCGGCCCAAAAGAAACTTCAAGAGGCCATTGATAATGGTGAATTCAATTAGCACATTTCCATATATTCAATACCAATTAAGCCGCAAAGAGTGATTTTACTGTAATTATAGCGAGTATTGTTGTGGTTAAATTTTTGATTGTCAATTACAAATTTGCATAACATCTCGCTATTTTGTTGATTTTTCCACTACTATTCTTAGTAAAAAAACATTAATTCCTTATCTCGAACTCTCGTTTATAAATTCGTGTATGATGCATCTTAAACAGTTAGCAAAGAGAATTAGCAACAATAAGTGGTTTGAGTTTACGATAATGTTTATTATTCTAATAAACAGTGTGTTGATAGGTGTTGAACTCTATAACAGTAATTCGATTATACAGCTAATTCAAAGCATAATTCTTGGTGTTTTCACTATAGAAATAATAATTCGATTCATTGCTGCCGATAGTGTTTTCTCCTTTTTCAAGAATGGTTGGAATTTGTTTGACCTTTCACTCGTGTTAATTGGATACATTCCAACAAACGTGGCTGTTGGTGGATCTACATTAATGGCTCTCCGTGTGTTGCGTGTATTCAGAATACTCCGATTGTTGCGAGCTGCAAAAGAAGTGAAACTTATTGTCTCAGTGCTGGTAAAGTCAATGAGTGCAATGTTTTACAATATGGTCCTCCTCTTGATTTTTATGTATTTATATGCTGTTGTTGGTGTTTCGCTATTCAAACTGCCAATTCCAGAAAAATTGTCTGGAAACGACAAACTGAATTACGAGAATTATATTGATCGTGCCCCCCACGCACCTGACAACTCTCCTGATCCTTACGGTGATTTGGCAGAGGCGTCTTTTACTTTATTTAGAACAATGACTGGAGAAGACTGGACCGACTTGCGATATAACCTTATTACTGCGTCAGAATGCAATGTGATAAAAGTTTCTCCATTTGTGGTCACTTTTTTCCATGTAAGTTGGTTCTGTTTGGCTGCCTTCTTGTTGCTTAACCTTATTACAGGTGCTATTATTAATAATTACCAACTTGCGATAGAACATCGAGAGGAAAAGCGCAAAAAACAAGAGAAGCTTAAGGATGCTGGTCAGGAGAAACTTCAAGAGGTCATTGATAATGGCGAATTCAATTAGTGTGGTTTAGGAAATAAAAAGTTTTGGTATTTAATGCTACATAATGGAAATGCAAATAATGGATTTTAGGAAAAAAGTATCACGGGTATTTGATGATAACCTGCGCACGTTGCAATGGAAAAACATGGTTGATTATTTAATCATGTTTATGATATTGTTGAGCACGCTTGAAGTGTTTTTGTCAACATTTGAGTGGGGGCCAACTATGCTATTGGTTCTTCGTGTGGTTGACATTATAACTCTCGTGTTTTTTACTATAGAAGTTGCGTTGCGCATTTGGACCGCGCCAGAGTTGTTCCCTGCCAGTAGCGCATGGAAGTCTAGGTTGAAATACTGCTTCTCTTTCTACGGTGTCATCGATTTGTTGTCAACTGTGCCATTTTATGCTCAATGGCTTATCCCCATGCCAGTATCTGCACTCAAGACACTGCGAACGTTCAGGATAATACGTCTGTTCCGCATCACGCGCTACTTTCGCTCGTTTAAGTTGCTCTCGGGTGCTATATCTTCAAAGCGTCACGAGCTTGTGATCTCAACTCAATTCCTTGTGATTATTACCATTATTCTGAGTCTAATACTTTATTATGCCGAGCACGAAGTTCAGCCCGAGAACTATAACAATGGATTTGTATCTGTAATCTGGGCTTTTGCGCAATACATTGGTGATCCGGGAGAATTTGCAGCGACGCCACCATTGACTCCTCTAGGTAGAGTGGTGGCATGCATTGTGGGTGTTATGGGTATTGCTATTGTAGCCGTTCCTGCGGGCATCATTGGCGCTGGATTTACCGAGGCACTCGAAGATGACAAGCGCTCTGAAATTATTAAAAAGAATGCAATAAACTTGCGTAACGCATTTCAACGTAAAATGGATAGGCCTACACGGTATCAAATCATCCCGCCTTTCCGTAGTGCCGATGATGTGAAGGCCTTGCTTGGCATGACAGCTGCCGACTTGAATGAAGTTGTTGAATATGGAAAAGGATTCCGATTGGTGAATCTTGCCTCTTCAATTCCTTCTCAGCAATATATCCCTGACCGCATCGCTATTGAGCATTTTCCTATCAACCGTTCCTACGGCTGCTTTATTGACCGTGGCTCGGCTGTTACAATTATTAACCCTACTGCCTATATTGACGTGGGAATGGGAAATTTCGGCTTCTATTTGGCATTGATAGGAGGTTTTAATTATATATCACGTGAGGTGGGCGTGAGAGTGCCTTCCAAATCGTTCTTTACTATTGACTCACGAGATGCACTGCCCAATCTTAGTGATTATTGCGATGACTTAGAGCGGCTTCTTAACCGCCCAAAGGCGTGGGGTGTGACTATTCTTGCCGCTTCGGGAGCTCTTGAGCCAGTGTTACCAACCAATATTCATCTCACGATAGGTGGTCCTAAAGGCGACACTCGTTTTGCTGGCGACGACCTTATGGTGCACGATGAGGCGACCTATCGAAAGTTTCATGACGATGTTGTGGCTGTGATGAAAGAGCGTTTTGACCTCACCACCGACCATCAAGTTTATCATAATTCAAACAATCCACGTCTGTTCTTGCGCAAGATAAACCTCAACGAAGATGTCAATAATGTGATGATTCGCATAGAGTGGGATAAGATACTCTATGACCCACGCCGCATCTTAATCACAAAAACTTTTGCCGAAATTATGGCCAGAGATTTCGCTGGCAGAGACTTGCCTGATAACGAAGCAATTCTCAAGAAAAAGGAGATAGGCTTTGATGGATATGAATTTTGAGACAAAAAAAGAAGAAAAAGTGACGAAAACAGGAAATTGGTGAATTTGATTAGCACATTTCCATATATTCAATACCAATTAAGCCGCAAAGAGTGATTTCACTGTAATCATAGCTAGTATTGTTTAGATTATATTTTTGACTTCCAACCTCAAATTCACATAACACTGTGCTATTTTGCAAATTACTCCACTACTACTCTTAGTAAAAAAACAATATTTCTTATCCCCGAGCTCGCGTTAAAAGTGCTCTTGCCAATTATAGCTCGTTATTGCCATTCTTTCCTTCACTACAATCGATGTAGATAATACTCATGCTATTAACTCTAATGAAATCAATTTCGAGATTTGCCAGGATAAGAATTATTGTGTGAAGTGTTGCGGATGTGTTTTTTTATTTCTAATTTTGTTGCTGTTTTGTAAAAAAAAATATTTAGCGTGATGAGACTGAAAAAGATATTTTTGTTTTTCCTGGCGGTGATATGTGCTGGGCTGTGCGGTTTTTCTATGGGTGACGCATTAGGTTGTGTGAGCGCTCAAGGCGCGACTATTGAGCGCATGAGATTTCATTGCGAGAACGACACTGCCAAGATCAACTCGCTGCTGATGGAGGGGCTGCACAGCGGCCTGAACGACGCTAATGAGCTGGTTTGCTTCTATGCTCACAAGCTTGAGGGCACGCCTTATGTGGCCCACACCCTTGAGGGCGACACTGAGATGCTCACAATTAACATAGATGAACTCGACTGCACGACGTTTGTTGAGACACTTTATGCCTTGACGCGCACCACTCTCAATGGTCGCTACTCGTGGCGCGACTATGCCCACCATCTTGAGGACCTGCGTTACCGCCGTGGACAGATGGGCGACTACTCCACGCGTCTGCACTACATCAGCGACTGGATTATTGACAACAGCAACCGCGGCAACTTGATTGATGTGACGAGCGACATCAAGTGTGTGCGTTACAAGATAAAGACTATCAACTACATGAGCAGTCACCGCGACAGCTATCCGTCGCTTGCTAACGACACGATTTATGAGAAGATTAAGAATTTCGAAATAGGCTACCGCAATCATCGTTTCCCTTATGTCAAGAAGGAGAGCCTTAACTCTAAGGATGTGAAGGCGGTAGTTCGTCGTGGCGATTTCGTGGGTCTTGTCACACGCATTGATGGCCTAGACATTTCACATCTGGGCATTGTAGAGCTTGACGCCGAGGGCAACCTCGTTTTGCTCGACGCTTCGTCTAGAGGAAAGAAAGTGATGCTTGAGCCGGTTGACCTGAAAAAGCAACTCTCAACGAGCAGCAAGACCGAGGGCGTGAGGTTCTTTAGGCTGACAACAAACTGATTTTTAGGAGCTTGTTTTTTTGGTCTTCAGGTTCTCTCCTACCCCCTTGAACTCATTAACAACCAAGCCAGCGGCATCGTTGATGTCGCTGGCTTAATATAGTGGTGTGTCTTCTTGCGAAGAAGGTGTTCTTGCTGTCTCACTCACTGTGGAGTTTCGTCACAGTGTGTTACTCCTCGGCTGCTGGCTGCTCAGCGTTCTCGGCTGGAGCGGCTTTCTTTGCTGAAGAGCGACGGCTGCGGCGAGTAGCCTTCTTAGCAGTCTCTTTCTTCTCGGCCAGGAGAGCCTCGTTGTAGTCAACTAGCTCGATGAAGCAAGTCTTGGCGTTGTCTCCGAGACGGTTTCCCATCTTGAGGATGCGAGTGTATCCACCTGGACGGTCGGCAATCTTCTGTGCAATCTCGTTGAAGAGGATGCTTACTGCCTGCTTGTTCTGGAGATAGCTGAACACTACCCTTCTAGAAGCAGTGTCATCGTTCTTAGCACGGTTGATGAGGGGCTCGGCATAAACACGCAGAGCTTTGGCCTTAGGCAGAGTGGTGAAAATTCTCTTGTGCATGATCAGTGAGATGGTCATGTTGGCCAGCATGGCGTCGCGGTGTCCCTTCTTGCGGCTTAGGTGATTGAATTTCTTATTATGTCTCATCGTTATTACTCTTTATCTAATTTATACTTTGAAATATCCATGCCAAAGTTGAGGCCATGGCTTGACAAGAGCTCCTCGAGCTCTGACAAAGATTTCTTGCCGAAGTTGCGGAACTTGAGAAGGTCGGTCTTGTTGTACTTGACAAGGTCGCCAAGCGATTCTACTTCGGCCGACTTGAGGCAGTTGAGTGCTCTTACCGAGAGCTGCATGTCCACCAGCTTGGTCTTGAGCAGCTGACGCATGTGCAGAACTTCCTCATCAAATTCCTCATTTCCTTCGTTCTCGGTAGCGTCGAGGGCTATCTTCTCGTCGGAGAATAGCATAAAGTGCTGAATCAGTATTCTTGCGGCTTCTTTGAGCGCTTCCTTGGGCTGAATAGAGCCATCGGTAGTGATCTCGAGCACGAGTTTCTCGTAGTCGGTCTTTTGCTCTACGCGGTAGTTCTCGATAGCATACTTGACATTGACGATGGGAGTGTAGATAGAATCGATAGCTATCACATCGATGGGGTCGTTGCTGCTACGGTTCTCCTCGGCGGGCACATATCCTCGTCCCTTGTTAATGGTAATGTCGAGCTGGAAGCTAGCTTTTGGGTCAAGGTTGCAAATCACGAGATCGGGGTTGAGGACCTCAAATCCGTTGAGCACTTTGCCAATGTCGCCAGCATGAAAAACATCCTGTCCTGAAACCTTGATAGTAGCTTTCTCGGTTTCGGTTTCGTCAACGACTTGCTTGAGTCTCACCTTCTTAAGGTTAAGGATGACATTGGTGACGTCTTCTTTAACCCCTGGAATAGTTGCGAACTCGTGCTTAACGCCGTCGATACGGATGTTGCAAATCGCGAATCCTTCGAGAGAAGAAAGCAAGATGCGCCTTAGGGCATTTCCTATGGTAACGCCGTAACCAGGCTCAAGAGGTCTGAACTCAAACTTACCGAAGTAATTGTCGGCTTCGAGCATCAAGACCTTTTCGGGTTTCTGAAATGCTAAAATAGCCATGGATGTTAATTTTTACTGTTTAGAATACAACTCAACGATCAATTGCTCCTTGATGTTCTCGGGTATCTCGTCGCGCTGTGGCACATTAATCATCTTGCCACCTTTCACGCTCTCGTCCCATTCTATCCAAGGGTACTTGCTATGGTTGAAGCCAGCAAGTGAGTCTTGTATTACCTCAAGCGATTTAGATTTCTCTCTTACTGCCACGAGTTGTCCTGGAGCCACTGAGTAAGAAGGAATGTTTACCACATTGCCGTTTACTGTGATGTGACGGTGGAGCACGAGCTGACGAGCGGCAGCGCGAGTTTTAGCGATACCCAGGCGGAATACTACATTGTCGAGTCTCGACTCGAGCAGTTGCAGGAGCACCTCACCAGTAACGCCCTTAGATGACGAAGCTTTCTCGAAGAGGTTGCGGAACTGACGCTCAAGCACGCCGTAGGTGTACTTTGCTTTTTGTTTTTCGCGAAGCTGCGTACCGTACTCTGAGAGTTTTCTTCTTCTGTTGGCACCGTGCTGGCCTGGAGGGTTGGTTCTTTTAGCAAGGACCTTGTCTTCTCCGAAAATTGGCTCGCCAAATTTGCGTGCGATTTTTGATTTTGGACCGGTATATCTAGCCATTGTTTTGATTAAAATTTAAAAAAGTTAAGTTCTGGATGAATCGCTTCAGTGCAGCCGCGATTGCAGAGAGGTTGTTAAAAAAGGTGCAATCCAATCACTGACAGAGATTCGCGAAAAAATTAATAAAATAAACTGTGTGTGTTGAAGCAGTTGTTAAAACTCAGTTAGGTGGTTCAGGTTTTATTAAACTCTTCTTCTCTTAGGAGGACGACATCCGTTGTGTGGCAGTGGAGTGACGTCGATAATCTCGGTCACTGCGATGCCTGCGCCATGGATGGTGCGGATAGCTGACTCGCGTCCGTTGCCAGGTCCTTTCACATAAGCCTTAACCTTGCGTAGGCCGAGGTCATAGGCCACTTTAGCACAGTCTTGGGCTGCCATTTGGGCTGCGTAAGGAGTGTTCTTTTTAGAGCCACGAAATCCCATCTTGCCTGCCGAAGACCATGAAATAACTTGCCCCTCGCTGTTAGCGAGGCACACAATAATGTTGTTAAACGAAGAGTGCACGTGGAGCTGTCCCACTCCATCAACTTTAACAACTCTCTTCTTAGCTGCGACTGTTTTCTTTGCCATACCTTAAAATTATTTAGTAGCTTTCTTCTTGTTAGCAACAGTTTTCTTGCGTCCCTTGCGAGTGCGAGCGTTGTTCTTAGTGCTCTGACCGCGCACTGGCAGACCGTTGCGGTGGCGAATGCCACGGTAGCAACCGATGTCCATGAGTCGCTTAATGTTCATTTGTACTTCGCTACGCAGGTCACCCTCGACCTTGTAGTTCTCGCCGATTACCTCGCGTACTTTAGCAGCCTCGGCGTCGGTCCAATCTTTGACCTTAGTATCTTCGCTCACTCCAGCCTCAGCCAGAATCTTAGCTGCCGAGCTGCGGCCAATGCCGTAGATGTAAGTGAGAGCGATAACACCTCTCTTGTTCTGGGGCAGGTCAACGCCCACAATTCTTATTGCCATATTATAAAACTGAAATTTTGTGCAAAATTAATAAAAATTATCCTTGACGCTGCTTAAACTTAGGATTTTTCTTGCAAATCACGTATAAACGCCCCTTGCGACGCACGATTTTGCAGTCGTCGCTGCGTTTTTTTATTGAAGCTCTAACTTTCATAGTAGTGTGTTTATGTAAGTTGTGATTTTAAATGAATCAAAATTATTTGTATCTAAAAGCAATTCTTCCCTTGCTCAAGTCGTAGGGTGACATCTCCACTCTCACTTTGTCACCAGGCAGGATTTTGATGTAGTGCATTCTCATCTTGCCCGAGATGTGAGCTGTGATTTGATGACCGTTTTCCAGTTCGACGCGGAACATCGCGTTAGACAAAGCCTCAACTATTGTTCCGTCTAGTTCGATAGCATTTTGTTTAGCCATAAAGAAATCGTGTGTGTGATGTGAGTATAATGATGAATTTATTTAAATGAAGCGTTCTCCGAGCACTTCCTTGATGTAATCAAAGGAAGACAGGATGTCGGGCTTGCCATTGTGCACAGCCACCGAGTGCTCAAAGTGAGCCGAGGGCTTGAAGTCTTTAGTGCGCGTTGTCCATCCGTCACGCTCAATGACGATGTTCTTGCTTCCCATGTTGATCATGGGCTCGATGGCAATCGTCATGCCGTTCTTGATGAGAGGTCCGGTGCCACGTCGCCCGTAGTTGGGAACGTCGGGGTCCTCGTGGAGCTTCTTGCCCACTCCGTGGCCGCACATCTCACGCACCACTCCATATCCTCTTTTCTCACAGTATTGCTGAATGGTGTTGCCAATGTCACCGATGCGGTTGCCTGGGATAGCTTTCTTTATACCTTCATAGAGAGATTCCTTGGTGGTGACGAGAAGCTGTCTCACTTCGTCGCTCACTTCTCCCACACAGAAGGTGTAGCACGAGTCGCCGTTAAAGCCCTCCTTGGTTACCGCTCCGCAGTCGATAGAAACGATGTCGCCTTCTTGCAGCACATATCCCGAAGGAATGCCATGTACTACAGTCTCGTTGACCGAGATGCACACCGATGCCGGATATCCATAAAGTCCTAAGAATCCTGGCACGCAACCTTGCGAGCGAATGTATTCGTCGGCGATATTGTTGAGCCTCCGGGTAGTGATCCCGGGGGCGACCCACTTGGCCAGTTCGCCTAGTGTGCGCGCCACCACGAGGTCAGCTTCCCTGAGCAGTTCTATCTCCTCTTCAGTCTTTAAATAAATCATACTCTAAACTTGAGTTTTTAATCAGCAGGGCAAGAATGCGTTAAGAAGCTCTTCCCTTGATTTTACCACTCTTCATGAGTCCATCATAGTGGTGCATGCGCAGGTGAGTCTCGATCTGCTGCAGCGTGTCGAGAACTACGCCCACAGTGATGAGCAATGATGTGCCACCGAAGAACTGTGCGAAGTGCTGGTTCACACCAAAGAGTCGTGCAAAGGCAGGCATGATAGCCACGATGCCCAGGAAGATAGATCCTGGCAATGTGATGCGCGACATGATGGAGTCGAGATACTCGGCAGTCTTCTTACCGGGCTTGATACCTGGAATGAAGCCGCTGTTCTTCTTCATCTCCTCGGCCATCTGAGTGGGTCGCACTGTGATGGCAGTGTAGAAATAGGTGAACAGGACAATGAGGATGAAGTAAACCAGGTTATACCAGAAACCGTTGATGTCAGAAAATGCTGCGGCAAATCCCGAGCCCTCAGAGTTAAATCCAGCAAGAGTGAGAGGGATGAACATCAGTGCCTGAGCAAAGATGATAGGCATCACGTTAGCAGCATTCACCTTGAGGGGGATGTACTGGCGCGCGCCACCATACTGCTTGTTGCCCACGATGCGCTTAGCATACTGCACGGGCACCTTGCGAGTGCCTTGAGTGAGCATCACAGCACCTGCGGTGACAGCGAAGAGCACGATAATCTCAACAAGGAACATCACGAGACCACCCTGAGCGCTGGTGAGGCGTCCTGAGAACTCCTCAGAGAAGGCACCAGGGAAGCGGGCGATGATACCCACGAAGATGATCAGTGAGATACCGTTACCAATACCCTTGTCGGTAATTTTCTCACCAAGCCACATGATGAACATAGCACCTGCAGTAAGCACAATGGTGAGGAACACCATATTCAATGGTGACAAATCTACAGTACCGCCAGCACTTGCCACTTGATAGCGCAGGTTCAGCAGGTAGGCAGGAGCCTGCACCAAGAGGATAAGCACTGTGAGGTAGCGAGTGTACTGGTTGAGCTTCATGCGGCCGCTCTCCCCTTCTCGCTGCATTTTCTGGAAGCTTGGCAGCACCATTCCCAGCAGCTGTATCACGATAGATGCAGTGATGTAAGGCATGATACCAAGCGCAAAGATCGAAGCCTGAGAGAAGGCACCACCCGAGAACATATCAAGCAGCTGCATGAGGCCCGACTTGTTAGTGAAAGTCTCAAGCGCTTGGTTAAGATCGTTAGGGTTGATACCTGGCAGCACCACCTGGCACCCAAATCGATAGATGAGGATGAACAGGAAGGTGATGGTAAGCCTCTTGCGCAGGTCTTCAATCTTCCAGATATTCTTTAGTGTTTGAATGAATTTCATTATCGGTTAATTAAAGTTTATTGATAGTACCTCCGGCTGCGGTGATGATTTCCTCAGCTTTCTTAGAGAATGCGTTGGCCTCAACATCGATTTTCTTGCTGAGAGTTCCAACACCAAGAATTTTCACGAGCTGGTTTTTGCGCACGAAACCTGCCTGAATGAGGTCGGCAACAGTAACCTTGTCGAGGTTCTTGTTAGCAGCAAGCTGCTCAATAATAGAAATGTTGATGGCTTTGTACTCAACGCGGTTGATGTTCTTGAATCCGAATTTAGGCACACGACGCTGCAGTGGCATCTGTCCACCTTCGAATCCCACCTTGTTTTTGTAACCCGAGCGCGATTTAGCACCCTTGTGTCCACGAGTAGAAGTTCCTCCCATGCCGCTGCCTGGTCCACGACCAATGCGACGCTTGCTCTTGTTAGAACCTACTGCTGGTTTTAAATTACTTAATTCCATAGTTCTTGTGTGTGTTATTATTCAGCGTTCGTTACTTCTACAAGGTGACGAACTTGGTTAATCATACCCAAGACTTGAGGAGTGTCTTCCTTCTCAACGACTTGATTCATTTTTCTCAGACCCAGTGCATCGAGGGTTCTTTTTTGACGTGCCGGACGATTGATGCGGCTCTTGACTTGTTTGATCTTGATTTTAGCCATAGTAGTCAATTATTTATCCGTTAAACACTTTTTCAAGAGAAATACCACGATAGTGGGCAACAGTCATCGGGCTGCGAAGCTCAGAGAGAGCCTTGAAGGTAGCCTTGACGAGGTTGTGAGGGTTAGAAGAGCCCTTCGACTTACAAATCACGTCGGTGATACCTACACTCTCGAGGACGGCACGCATGGCACCACCAGCCTTCACACCAGTACCTGGAGTGGCAGGTTGCATGATGATGCGTGAGCCACCAAACTTAGCGGCTTGCTCGTGAGGGATAGTGCCTTTATACACGGGCACCTTGATGAGGTTCTTCTTAGCCACCTCCACGCCCTTGGCGATAGCGGTAGTCACCTCATTGGCCTTACCCAGGCCATAACCAATCACACCATTGCCGTCACCAACGACAACGATAGCAGCGAAAGTGAATGTGCGACCACCCTTGGTAACCTTGGTGGTGCGGTTGATAGCCACGAGGCGATCTTTCAATTCCACATCGCTTGAAACTTTAACTCTATTATTTTTAGCCATAATTGTGATTTTAGAATTTGAGACCACCCTTGCGAGCTCCATCGGCGAGCGATTTCACGCGGCCGTGGAACAAGAAACCGTTGCGGTCGAAAACGACAGTATCAATACCTGCGGCGATAGCCTTCTTGGCTACATTCTCGCCTACCTGAGCTGCGATTTCGCTCTTGGTGCCCTGCTCGATACCCTTCGACGAGGCCGACACTAAGGTGTTACCTGCCACGTCGTCGATGAGTTGGGCATAGATTTGCTTGTTGCTGCGGAAGACGCACAAGCGTGGACGCTGAGCTGTACCGCTGATCTTGCCGCGGATACGAGCCTTGATTTTTCTACGTCTTTGTTCTTTTGATATCATAGTAGTGTAAGTGTCTTAATTATTATTTGGCTGCAGCCGTTTTACCTGACTTGCGGCGAATAACCTCGCCAACGAACTTAACACCCTTGCCCTTGTAAGGTTCGGGCTTGCGGAATGAGCGAATCTTGGCACAGATTTGACCAAGAAGCTGCTTGTCGCACGACTCGAGGGTGATGAGCGGGTTCTTGTTACGCTCGGTAACAGCATTAACCTGCACCTCGGGTGGCATCTTCAGATATATGGCGTGAGAGTAACCCAGAGTGAGCTGGAGCACTTGCCCCTTGCTCTCGGCCTTGTAACCTACACCCACGATTTCGAGCTCCTTCTTGAAACCAGTGCTCACACCGGTGACCATGTTGTTGATAAGAGCGCGATAGAGACCGTGCTGAGCACGCGACTCGCGGTTGTCGTCGGGACGCGACACGTTGATGTTGCCGTCCTCAATCTCAACTTTAATATTAGGGTTCACTGCTTGCTTGAGCTCACCCTTGGGACCCTTAACGGTGATTACGTTGTCTTTAACGTCGATTGTTACGCCGGCGGGTATAGCGATTGGCAATTTACCTATTCTTGACATAGTTATATCCTCCTTGTTGATTAATAAACGTAACACAAAACCTCGCCACCAATCTTCTCGGCCTTAGCCTGCTTGTTAGTCATCACACCCTTAGATGTTGACACGATGGCGATACCTAAACCATTTAACACGCGTGGCATGTCCTTGTAACCGGCATACTGGCGCAGACCAGGCCTAGAGACACGCTTGAGACACTTGATTGCATTTACCTTGTCAACGGCGTCATACTTGAGCGCAATCTTGATGGTACCTACAGGAGCGTCTTCGGGTTCTACAAACTTGTAGTTAAGGATGTAGCCCTGATCAAAGAGAATCTTAGTGATCTCTCTCTTGAGTTTCGAAGAAGGGATTTCAACGACACGGTGCTGTGCCTTGATCGCATTCCTCAATCTTGTCAAATAATCTGCAATTGGATCAGTCATTTTTTTGATGTTGTTTAAATTAATTCGAACTCTTAGTCGAACAATATTTAATACTACGTTGTGTGTGTTTCTTTTTATTCAGTTACTCTTTGCAGAGTGAATTACCAGCTAGCTTTTCTCACTCCTGGGATGAGGCCCTGAGAGGCCATCTCGCGGAAGTTGATGCGTGAGATACCAAACTGACGCATGTAGCCCTTGGGACGTCCCGAGATCTTGCAGCGGTTGTGTAATCTCACTGGAGAAGCGTTGCGTGGCAGAGCCTGGAGTGCCTCATAGTCACCGGCAGCCTTGAGTGCTGCACGCTTGGCGGCATACTTGGCAACCATTCTTTCTCTCTTGGCCTGACGAGCCTTCATTGATTCTTTTGCCATATCAAATCTTCTTTTTTAACAAATTATTTAGCGTTCTTGAAAGGCAGGCCAAACTCCTTGAGCAGAGCAAAACCTTCCTCGTCGGTCTTAGCTGTGGTGACGAAGGTGATGTTCATACCTGTCATCTTGTTCACGTTGTCGATGTTGATCTCGGGGAAGATAATCTGCTCCGAAACGCCAACGGTGTAGTTACCACGTCCGTCAAGCTTGCCCTCGATACCCTTGAAGTCGCGGATGCGAGGCAGAGCGATGCGGATGAATCTCTCCATGAACTCATACATGCGGTCGCGGCGCAGGGTCACGCGAGCACCAATAGGCATCTTCTTGCGCAGCTTGAAGTTAGAGATGTCCTTCTTCGAAACTGTCTGCACGGCCTTCTGGCCAGTGATGGTAGTGAGCTCAGTGATAGCTGTCTCAATGATTTTCTTGTCTTGTGTGGCATCGCCAAGGCCCTCGTTGAGGACGATTTTCACCAGACGTGGAATCTGCATTGGAGAGCTGTAGTTGAATTGCTTCATAAGAGCTGGAGCAATCACGTCGTCATATTTTTTCTTCAGTGTAGTAGCCATTACTTAATCTCCTCTCCTGATTTTTTAGAATAACGTACTTTCTTAACCACTTTGCCATTCTCATCGCGCTCAACCTTGAAGCCCACGCGGGTGGGGCGAGCGGTGCGACCGCTCTTGGGGTCAACCACATTGAGGTTAGACATGTGAATGGGGGCTTCCTTCTTGATAATGCCACCCTGTGGGTGCTGTGCATTAGGCTTGGTACTCTTAGATACCATGTTGACACCTTCCACGATAGCGCGGTTCTTCTTAGCATCAATGCTCAAGACGCGACCAGTTTTACCCTTGTCGTCACCAGCGAGAACATAGACAGTGTCGTCTTTCTTTATGTGTAACTTAGCCATTTCTTAAATTGTTTTGCATTGTTTTGGGATTACAGAACTTCGGGAGCCAGAGAGACAATCTTCATGTTAGTGGCACGCAGCTCACGGGCTACGGGGCCAAAGATGCGAGTTCCTCTCAACTCACCAGCGTTGGTAAGCAACACGCAAGCGTTGTCGTCGAAGCGAATGTAAGAACCATCCTGGCGACGGATCTCCTTCTTGGTTCTAACGACCACAGCACGCGATACTGTACCTTTCTTAATATCACTCGAAGGGATGGCGTTCTTAACGGTAACGACAATCATGTCGCCCACCGAAGCGTAACGGCGTCCGGTACCTCCAAGCACGCGAATGCACAGGACCTCCTTTGCACCGCTGTTGTCGGCAACTGTTAATCTGCTTTCTGCTTGAATCATAATTACTTAGCTTTTTCGATTATTTCAACTAATCTCCATCTCTTGGTTTTGCTCAGAGGGCGAGTCTCCATCAGGCGCACGGTGTCGCCAATGTTGCACTCGTTCTTCTCGTCGTGAGCGTGATATTTCTTTGTCTTGTTGACAAACTTTCCGTAGATTGGGTGTTTCTCTTTGTACTTCACTGTAACAGTGATAGTCTTGTCACCCTTGTTGCTTGAGACAACCCCAATTCTTTCTTTTCTTAAATTTCTCTTCTCTTCCATGTTATGGATGTTGTTAAATTTGGGGATTACTTATTAATTTTGAGTTCACGAGCGCGGAGCTCGGTTTTCATGCGTGCGATGTCTCGACGGTCGAGTGTAATCTTGGCTGGGTTGTCGAGGGGCGAGATCGAGTGCTGTATCTTGAGCTGCACATAATCCTTCTCGGCTTGCTCCAGGCGGTCTTTGAGTTCCTTGTCGGTCAACTCTCTCAATTCTTTATTCTTCATAATTAATTGTCGTTATTTTTTTAAGATTACACATTCTGTGATGGATCGTAGTCGTGACGAACGATGAACTTAGTGGGGATTGGAAGCTTTTGAGCTGCCAGGCGCAGAGCCTCTTTAGCAATCTCATAGCTAACGCCGTCAACCTCAATCAGGATGCAGCCTGGGAAGACGGGAGCAACATATCCAGCCACGTCGCCTTTACCTTTACCCATGCGCACGTCGGCAGGCTTGCGGGTGATAGGCTTGTGTGGGAAGATGCGTATCCAAATATTACCCTCGCGCTGCATGTAGCGTGTCACAGCCACACGGGCAGCCTCAATCTGGTGAGCGGTGATCCATTTCGACTCGAGAGCCTTGATGCCAAATGAGCCAAAAGACAACTGGCAGCCTCTCTTGCTGTACTGACGCACCTTACCATCGGAGGGTCTTCTGTATCTTAAACGTTTTGGTTGTTGTAACATTTTCTTGTCTTGTTAAAAAATCAATTAATGATTAACGGTTGCTTTTACGGTTGCGGAAACCACCACGGCGGTTGCCACCACCCTGACGACGGTCGTTGCTGCTGGCGAAGTTAGGAGCAAGGTCTTTCTTGCCATAAACCTCACCACGGCATATCCACACCTTCACGCCAATGAGACCCACCTTGGTGAGCGCTGGCACGAGAGCGTAGTCGATGTCGGCACGCAGAGTGTGCAGTGGAGTGCGGCCTTCCTTGAACATCTCGGAGCGAGCCATCTCGGCGCCGTTGAGGCGTCCACTCACCTGCACCTTGATGCCCTCGGCGCCCAGGCGCATGGTAGAGGCGATAGCCATCTTCACAGCGCGGCGGTAGGCAATCTTGCCCTCAATCTGGCGAGCGATAGTGCTGGCCACGATCTCGGCGTCGAGCTCGGGGCGCTTCACCTCATAGATATTGATTTGAACATCCTTGCTGGTGAGCTTCTTGAGCTCTTCCTTGAGGTTGTCAACATCCTTGCCACCCTTGCCAATGATTTGACCGGGGCGAGCGGTGCAGATGGTGATGGTCACCAGCTTGAGAGTTCTCTCGATTACGATGCGCGACACGCTAGCCTTAGCCAGACGCACGCTGAGATACTTGCGTATTTTGCTGTCTTCGAGCAGAGTATCTCCATAATTACTGCCACCAAACCAGTTGGAGTCCCAACCGCGGATGATGCCTAAACGATTGCTGATTGGATTTACTTTCTGTCCCATATCAAAATTATGCGTCTTGTTGTTGGTTAATAGTGTCGAGATAGATAGTCACGTGGTTAGAACGCTTGCGGATGCGGTAGCCGCGTCCTTGAGGTGCTGGACGGAGGCGCTTGAGCATTGGAGCGCAATCTACGAAGATCGACTTGATGTAGAGCTCACCGTCTTCGGCTTTCTTACCATTCTTCTGCTCCCAGTTAGAGATAGCGCTCTTGAGCAGCTTCTCTACGTCGGCAGCAGCCTGCTTATTAGAAAAATGAAGGAGACCCAGGGCCCTGAAGGCTTCCTGTCCGCGCACCATGTCGGCCACGAGTCTCATCTTGCGAGGAGAGCTGGGCACGTTCTTGAGCCTTGCGCTGCACTGCTCACGGCGGGCTTCCTTGATTTTGTTGGCTGATTCTCTTTTTCTTTTACCCATTGTATTTTAATTCTTTTTTTGTCAATGAATGTTCCCGGGTCCTAATTACTTGTTGTTGCCGCTGTGTCCACGGAAGGTGCGAGTAGGAGCAAACTCTCCCAGCTTGTGGCCTACCATGTTCTCGGTTACGTAAACGGGAATAAACTTGTTACCATTGTGCACTGCGATAGTGTGACCCACGAAGTCGGGCGAAATCATGCTGGCGCGAGACCAAGTCTTTACCACGGCCTTCTTTCCGCTCTCGTTCATAGCGTCAATCTTCTTCTCGAGCTTGACACAGATGTAAGGACCTTTTTTTAATGATCGACTCATAGTTTAAACTTTAATCAAATTACTTCTTTCTTCTTTCAATAATGTACTTAGAAGATGCCTTCTTAGGAGCACGGGTCTTAAGTCCCTTGGCATAGATGCCAGTGCGTGAGCGTGGGTGACCACCTGATTGACGGCCTTCACCACCACCCATTGGGTGGTCAACAGGGTTCATGACAACACCACGGTTGTGAGGACGGCGACCCAGCCAGCGCGAGCGTCCGGCCTTACCCGACTGCTCAAGAGCATGGTCGCTGTTGCCAACCACACCCACTGTAGCGCGGCATGCTGCAAGTATCTTGCGAGTCTCACCCGAAGGTAATTTGATGATAGCGTAGGTGCCCTCACGCGAGGTGAGCTGGGCAAAGGTGCCTGCGCTGCGAGCAATGCGTGCTCCCTGGCCGGGACGCATCTCGATGTTGTGAATTAAAGTACCAACAGGAATGTTACTTAGTGGAAGCGCGTTTCCCACTTCGGGGGCCACGTTCTCACCGCTTTCTACCATATCGCCCACGTTGAGTCCGTTAGGAGCGATGATGTAAGCCTTAAAGCCATCTACATAGTAAAGCAGCGCAATGCGAGCCGAGCGGTTAGGATCGTACTCTATCGACTTTACGCGAGCTGGCACACCGTCTTTATTTCTCTTGAAGTCGATGATACGATAGCGACGCTTGTGGCCACCACCACGGTAATAAGAGGTGCGGTGACCCTCGTTGTTGCGACCGCCAGTCTTGCGCAGTCCGACTGTAAGAGACTTCTCTGGTGTAGTGCTTGTGATGTTGTCAAATACACCAATAATCTTGTGTCTTTGCCCCGGTGTTGTGGGCTTGAATTTTCTTACTGCCATTTTATTAATTATAAGTTGCTATAGAAATCAATAGTTTGTCCTTCGGCAAGGGTCACGACAGCTTTCTTGTAAGCTGCTGTAGCGCCGCGCTGGATGCCGGTGCGAGTGTAACGCTGTTTCTTCTTGCCGTCGTAGTTCATAGTCTTAATCTCAACCACCTTAACGTCATAGAGCTCCTCGATCAAGTCGCGGATCTGATATTTGTTAGCCTCGGGAGATACCTTGAACGAAAAACGGTTAGTCTTCTCGCTGATGGCGTTAGCCTTCTCGCTTACGATAGGAATGATTTGAATATCCATTGTTGTTATATCTCTCCTTAAGATGATTAAAATTTGTTCATAACTTCGATGCTACTCTCGGTAACAATCATAGCACGGTTGTTGAGCACGCAATAAGTGTTGAGGTCGCGGGCGGTATAGACCTGAGCGGTCTCCACATTGCGGGCCGACATATACACGTTCTTCTTGATGTCCTCAAGAACGAGGAGCACTTTCTTGCCGTCGAGGTTCAGAGCCTTGGTGATGGCTACGAAGTCCTTAGTCTTGGGTGCTGCGAAATCGAAGTCCTCTACTACTACGATCTGGTTGTTTTGAGCCTTGTAGGTGAGTGCCGAGCGGCGAGCAAGGTCTTTAACCTTCTTGTTGAGCTTAGTGTAATAGTTGCGTGGACGTGGACCGAAGACACGACCTCCACCGTGGAACAGAGGCGACTTGATGTCACCGTGGCGTGCGCCGCCACCGCCCTTCTGGCGTCCGAGCTTCTTGGTAGAGCCCATAATCTCACTTCTCTCCTTTGACTTGTGTGTGCCCTGGCGCTGGTTGCCCAGATATTGTTTCACACTCAGGTAAACGGCGTGCTCGTTAGGCTCGGCGATAGCAAACACCTCGTCGTTAAGAGTCACCTTCTTACCTGTATCCTGACCATTAATGTTATATACTGCTAGTTCCATAGTTTACTTCAAGATTGAAATGATTGAACCTTTGCTACCTGGAACCGAGCCCTTCACGATGAGAAGGTTGTTCTCAGGCAAAATCTTAATAATCTCAAGATTTTGAACAGTAACTCTCTCATTACCCATTTGTCCGGCCATGCGCATGCCTTTGAACACTTTAGCTGGGTAAGAACATGCACCGATAGAACCGGGTGCACGGAAGCGGTCGTCCTGACCGTGGGTCTTCTGGCCTACGCCACCAAAACCGTGGCGCTTCACTACGCCCTGGAATCCTTTACCCTTGGAGATTCCAATCACGTCAACATAGTGGTCGTCATTGAAGAATTCAACGGTGAACACGTCACCCATGTTGTACTCACCTTCAAAACCTTTGAACTCGGCCAAGTGTCGTTGTGGCTTTACTCCAGCCTTCTTGAAGTGACCTGCCTCGGGCTTGGTAGTGTGCTTGTCCTTCTTCTCGATGAAGCCAAGCTGCAAAGCCTCATAGCCGTCTTTTTCAACAGTTTTCACTTGAGTAACTACACAAGGACCTACTTCGATAACAGTGCACGGCACGTTCTTGCCGTCGGCACTGAAAACGGATGTCATTCCGATTTTCTTTCCTAATAATCCTGGCATTTCTCTTAAATTTTAAAAATTACTTACTTTTAATCACTGTGGATTGGTTAATAAATGCTTGGTGCGATGCGATTGTCACTACACCTTGATCTCAACTTCTACGCCGCTGGGCAGCTCAAGCTTCATCAGCGCGTCAACGGTCTTGGCTGTTGAGCTGTAGATGTCGATGAGACGCTTGTAGGCACTCAGTTGGAACTGCTCGCGCGACTTCTTGTTAACGAAGGTCGAGCGGTTTACAGTGAAGATGCGCTTGTGAGTGGGCAGGGGTATAGGACCGCTAACCACGGCGCCAGTGCTCTTAACTGTTCTGACAATCTTCTCGGCCGACTTGTCAACCAAGTTGTGATCGTAAGATTTTAGTTTAATTCTGATTTTTTGGCTCATATTTGTTTAAAAATAAAGTTATTTCAGTAAATCTACTCTACCACCCACCTGCTCGAGCACCTTCTTGGCTATTGCGGTGCTCACTTGCGCAAAGTGAGAGAACGACATTGTGGAAGTGGCGCGGCCCGATGTGATGGTTCTCAAGGCAGTCACATAGCCAAACATCTCGGCCAGCGGGGCCGTTGCCTTGACGATGCGGCAGCCGGTGCGGCTGGTCTCCATGCCCAGCACCTGGCCACGGCGCTTGTTGAGGTCGCCTATCACGTCGCCCATGTTCTCCTCGGGAGTCACCACCTCTACCTTCATGATTGGCTCCATGAGCACAGGACCTGCCTGGGCGCAAGCGCGACGGAAGGCCTGGATGGCGCAAATCTCAAACGAGAGCTGGTCGCTGTCAACGGGATGGTAGCTGCCATCGATAACGGTGACCTTGAGGCGCTCCACGGGGAAATTGGCAAGCACGCCGTTCTTCATGGCGGTGGTGAAGCCTTTCTGGATGGCGGGGATATACTCCTTGGGGATGTTTCCGCCCTTCACCTCGTCGATGAACTGGAGGCTGCCCTCGAAGTCGTCGTCGGCAGGCTCCACGCGGCAGATGATGTCGGCAAACTTGCCACGACCACCAGTCTGCTTCTTGAACACCTCACGCAGCTCCACGCTCTTGGTGATGGCCTCCTTGTAGCTCACCTGTGGCAAGCCCTGGTTGCACTCCACCTTGAACTCACGGCGCAGGCGGTCGATGATGATGTCGAGGTGAAGCTCACCCATGCCGCGGATGATGGTCTGGCCGGTCTCCTCGTTGGTCTCCACCTGGAAGGTGGGGTCCTCCTCGGCGAGCTTCTGCAAGCCCACGCCCAGGCGGTCGAGGTCGTTCTGAGTCTTTGGCTCCACGGCGATGCCTATCACGGGCTCGGGGAAGTCCATAGCCTCAAGCACGATGGGGCGGCGCTCATCACACAGGGTGTCGCCGGTGCGCACATCCTTGAAGCCCACTCCAGCGCCAATGTCGCCACACCCGATGGTCTCCATGGGGTTCTGGTGGTTGCTGTGCATCTGGAACAGGCGCGAGATGCGCTCCTTCTTGCCCGAGCGGGAGTTGAAGACATAGCTGCCGGCGTCGATCTGTCCCGAATACACGCGGAAGAACACCAGTCGTCCCACATAGGGGTCGGTGGCAATCTTGAACACCAGCGCGCACATGGGCTCCTCAAAGAGGGGGCGGCGAGCCTCCACCTTGTCGGGGTCGTCGATGGCGTGACCGGTAACCTCGCTGGCATCCTCGGGGCTGGGGAGGTAGGCGCACACTGCGTCGAGCAGCGGCTGCACTCCCTTGTTCTTGAACGAGCTGCCGCACAGCATTGGCACGATTTCCATCTGCAATGTGGCGTTGCGCAGCGCGCTCTTAATCTCGGCCTCGGTGATGGTGGTGGGGTCATCGAAGTATTTTGCCATCAGGTCGTCGTCAAACTCGGCGATCTTCTCGAGCATCTCGTCGCGGTACTGCTGGCACTCGTCGAGCATGTCGGCAGGAATGTCCTCTACCGAGTACTCTGCGCCCATGGTCTCGTCGTGCCAGTAGAGCGCTTTCATCCTCACCAGGTCAACAACGCCCTTGAAGTTCTCCTCGGCGCCGATGGGCAACTCGATGGGGCATGGGTTAGCGCCCAGCACGTCGTGCAGCTGGCGGGCTACCTCCAGGTAGTTAGCGCCGGCACGGTCCATCTTGTTGACATAGGCAATGCGAGGCACGTTATACTTGTCGGCCTGACGCCACACTGTCTCGCTCTGAGGCTCCACGCCTCCCACGGCACAGAATGTGGCGATGGCACCGTCGAGCACTCTCAGCGAGCGCTCCACCTCTACGGTGAAGTCAACGTGTCCTGGGGTGTCGATAAGGTTGATTTTGTACTTCTTGTCGTCATAGGTCCAGAAAGCTGTGGTAGCGGCCGAAGTGATGGTGATGCCACGCTCCTGTTCCTGAACCATCCAGTCCATAGTAGCGGCACCATCATGCACCTCACCAATCTTGTGGGTGAGGCCAGTGTAGAACAATATGCGCTCTGAAGTAGTGGTCTTACCGGCATCAATGTGAGCCATGATGCCGATGTTGCGTGTCATCTTCAGGTTGTCGTCAGCTTTCATCTTCTATGATTCCTTTTTTTCAATTAAAACCTGAAGTGAGCAAAAGCACGGTTAGCCTCGGCCATGCGGTGCATGTCCTCCTTGCGCTTGAAGGCGCCACCCTGCTCATTGTAAGCATCCATAATCTCGGCAGCGAGCTTGTCGGCCATAGTCTTGCCGCCGCGCTTGCGTGCGAAGTTGATCATGTTCTTCATCGATATAGACTCCTTGCGGTCGGGGCGAATCTCGGTAGGAACCTGGAATGTAGCGCCACCGATGCGGCGAGATTTAACCTCCACCTGAGGGGTAATCTTCTCGAGTGCCTCTTTCCAAATCTCAAGAGGAGCTTTCTCTACATCGTTCATCTTGCCACCCACGAGGTCGAGGGCGCTGTAGAAGATGCGGTAAGAAGTGTTCTTCTTACCATCCAACATTAGGTGATTGACGAATTTCGAAACTCGCACGTCACCGAACTTAGGATCGGGCAAAATGATCCTTTTCTTTGGCTTAGCCTTTCTCATTTTTTCTTAATGTAATTGTAGTTTTTGTCCGCTTGGTTGTTTGCTTCTTTGTTCTTCAACGGCCGACTCTTCGGTCCATTTACTCAACCCAAATAAATCAATCCAATAATCAAAAACTAAGTTTCTAAATTTTTTGTCTTTTTAGTAAAAATTGGTCTGCTCTTTACTTCTTGGCGGCCTTAGGACGCTTAGCGCCATATTTTGAGCGGCGCTGGGTGCGGCCTGCCACGCCAGCAGTGTCGAGGGTGCCACGCACGATGTGGTAACGAACGCCGGGGAGGTCTTTCACACGGCCACCGCGAACCATCACGATGGAGTGCTCCTGAAGGTTGTGACCCTCGCCAGGAATGTAAGAGTTCACCTCTTTACCGTTAGTTAATCTCACGCGTGCTACTTTGCGCATTGCCGAGTTTGGCTTCTTGGGGGTGGTGGTGTAAACACGCACGCACACGCCACGACGCTGTGGGCAAGAATCCAAAGCAGGCGACTTGCTGGTAGTCTCCAGTGAAGTGCGACCTTTTCTTACTAATTGCTGAATTGTTGGCATCTTAGTTTAGTTTTTTACTTTGTTTGAAAATTTAATTATTACTTAGCTTCTAAAATGCCCTTTGGGAATTGCGCAGTCCTATTCATCTCTCACTAAATCAGTGATTTAGCCAAAGCAACAGGACGCTTTTTGCCCAAAAAGCGATGCAAAGTTACTAACTAATCCTCTAATAACCAAATGTTTTTATCCCTCAAAAGTCAGCATTTCACCCCTTTAAATATAATGTAAACTCCCCAAAAACACCTAACTAGATAGATTTCAGGGAGTTTGCAAATATTGGATTTTTTCTCAGAATCCTAAAGATTTAACTTTATTTAACCTTACACCCTCTTTATCCTTCTCGCTGAGCAGCCTCTGTGCCGGGTCTATCTGCCAGTCGATGCCCAGGTCGGGGTCGTCATGGGCTATGGTCATCTCGCTCTGGGGGGCATATACGTTATCAACCTTATACTGGAACTGAGCCACGTCGCTCAGCACCACAAAGCCATGGGCGAAGCCGCGGGGGATGAACAACTGCTCGCCACCCTCGTGCGAGAGCTCCACAGCCACATGCTTGCCCCAAGTGGGGCTGCCCGAACGCAGGTCGAGCGCCACGTCGAGCACACGCCCCTGCGACACCCTCACCAGCTTGGCCTGGCTCCACTCGCCGCGCTGCAGGTGCAAGCCACGCAGCACGCCGCGGCGCGAGAGCGACTCGTTGTCTTGAACAAAGCACACCTTGCCCACATGAGCCTCAAACTCCTGCCGCTTCCACGTCTCGCTGAAGTAGCCTCGGCTGTCGCCGTAGCGCTGTGGCTTGATGAGCCACACTCCCTTGATGTCTAATTCTTGAAATTCCATCTCCTCAATGTTGCGTGCAGCCGTCATTAATCGGTCACACCTTATTATTATATATAAGCAGGTTATAAAATCGATAACCGCTGCAAAGTTACAAAACTTTTAGCACCTCACCTTTAGCACATGACAAAAAAGTTAAAAAATTATTCCTAGACAGCTGAGTCCACTTAAAAAAATAAAAGCACACGAATTAAACTAATTACAACGAATTATATTTTGTTGATATTCAACTTGATGGGTTTGTCTTCTTTTGTTGGTTTAGTTGTTATTCAGTTATGTGAGCTGTTTATATAACGCTGATATTGAGGTTGTAATCTCATTTTAGAAACTTGAGTGTCAGTAGTGCCAAAAGCAAGCAAAACAAAAAAATTAAAGCCCTAATTTTTCAGTAGCAAAAAAAGTGCAATTAAGAGAGAAAATGAAACAATGGGGTCAGACCCCGATGTTTCATAAGACAAGTCGGAGACTTGGCGGTGTGCGAAGCACATTGTGCGCTCCAGCTCGCAGAGCTGGGGCGCACTGTGTGTCAAACGGTGCATCTAATGCTGCACGTCGCAAGATGTGCAGTAGTTAATCGAGCTACCTAGGTGAACATGAAATCTCGCCACCGGTGCGCTCGCTAACGCGAAGCATTGATTTTGAAAGAAAAACTTGGCACTTGTAGAAAAAAACGCTACTTTTGCAGCCTGAAAATCACAAAACGCACACACTATGAGCAACATAATATTCTTCGACGACAACGAGGTGCGCCGCAACCTGCTGCCCCTCACCTACACACGCCCCACCGCCATGCTGCGCTGCGGCATCACCACCATCGCCAGCAAGTGGAAGGCGGCTATTGGCGACGAGAAGATGACCTACTCGTTCCTTACCACCCCCTACCTGAAGAAAAAGTTCCCTCTCATCGCACGACGCGCTAACCTGATGATTGCCGGCCATGTGCTGCCTAACGACACGCTGGTGCAGCAGGTGCTCGCCCTCAAGAGCGGCGAGGCACTGATGCTAGGCGAGGAGCTGATAGCCTTCCGTGGCGCGGCACGCGACTTCGACAACCGCCACTTCACCCATGTGACACACCCCACCACTAAGCCCATCATGCTGCACTACCCCTACGACATCTTTGAGCAGAACGCCGCGGCCATGGCACTCGACTTTGAGCGTCTCACCGCCGGCCGCAAGTCGCAGCCCATCTCCAAGTCGTGTACCGTGATTGGCGACAAGGAGAGGATATTCATCGAGCCAGGAGCTAAGGTGGAGGGAGCATTTCTCAACACCACCGAGGGACACATCTACATTGGCGCCGACGCCGAGGTGATGGAGGGATGCTGCATCAGGGCACCGTTTGCCGCTTGCCGTCATGCCGTGGCTAAGATGGGATGCAAAATCTATGGTGCTACCACCTTCGGACCCTATTGCAAAGTGGGCGGCGAGGTGGCCAACGTAGTGATGCAGGGCTACAGCAATAAGGCTCACGATGGCTTCCTGGGCAATGCCGTGATTGGAGAGTGGTGCAACATTGGCGGAGGCACCACAGCCAGCAACCTCAAGAACGACTACAGCGAGGTGAAGCTGTGGAACTACGCCAGCAAGCGATTCATGCGCACCGGGCGGCAGTTCTGCGGACTGATCATGGGCGACCACTGCAAGACGGGAGTCAACTGCATGATCAACACTGGCACGGTGATGGGTGTGGGCGTGAACCTGCACGGAGCGGGATTCCCACGGCCCTTCGTGGGGTCGTTCCTCGAGGGCAGCGACATGGCGGGCTTCAAGAACGTGAAGCTCGACGCTTTCTTCGCCACCGCCGAGCGCGTGATGTCGCGACGCGGCATAACACTCACCGACGCCGACCGCACCATCTACGAAGCAATCTACAACATCCGCGACAAGTACAAGTAACTATGAAGTAGGAAGTAGGAAGGAGGAAGTAGGAAGGAAGAAGTAAGAAGTAGAGAAAAAACAATTATAAATCACACAGATATGGAGGATGACATTATAATCATCAAATCAAAAAAATTTGCTTATAGAATAACAAAGCTTTACCAATATCTTAATGGCAATAATATTGAGGACATTAGAAGGCAAGTTCTTCGTAGTGGAACATCAATAGGAGCAAATATAGCCGAGTCTGTGTTCTCAGAAAGTAAAATAGATTTTAAGCATAAAATCTCAATCGCTCTTAAAGAAGCAAATGAAACACTATATTGGATTGATATATTATTCTATGGAGAATATATCTCAAAAAAACTATATGAATCGATTAAAAATGATTGTGTTGAGTTAATTTTAATCTTGTCATCTATAATTAAAACTATCAAAGACGGCAACGACTAAAACTTGTATTTCCTTCCTACTTCTTACTTCCTACTTCTTACTTCCTACTTCATACTTCTTACTTCATACTTCTTACTTCCTACTTCTTACTTCTTACTTCCTACTTCTTACTTCCCACTTCTTACTTCATACTTCCTACTTCATACTTCATACTTCATACTTCTTACTTCATTTAGAAGTCCAGGCCCAGGCTCAAGAAGAAGTAGAGCTTGTGGGTGTGGCTGTTCCAGCCCAGCGAGCAGCCCAGCGGGCCGGCGAAACCGCTGTCGTAGGAATATCCCAGCTGCACACCCCACAGCGGCGTGCGGTCGAAAATCTTGCCCAGGTCATTATTATGCTCGGCCACTGAGCCGTCGAGCAGCAAGAAATGGCGGCCCGTGATGCGCTGCTGCACGCGCAGCGAGGCGCTGACGAACTTGCTGTCGAAGAACTCGGCGTGACCAAACCCCGCCTGTGGCAGTTGCTGGCGGAAATACTTGCCACGCATCATGCCACCCGCCACATTGGCGGCGGTAATGGGCTGGTCGTCGCCAAAGAGCAGACGCCCCTGCACCTGCGGGCGCAGGTGGGTGCTGGGCGAGAGGGCAAAGGTAAGCTGACACATCGCCGTCACGGCATGGATGCCGGCATGACCCTTCCACTGCGCAAAGTTGTCGGTCACATACTCATATCGTGCCTCGGCACGCAAGCCACGACGCGTGAAGTAGCGCCGGTCCTCATTGTTGTAGCGCAAGCCCACATGATAGTTGAAGTAATGCTCATTCACAGGAAACGTGATGGTGCTGTGCTCATTCCACATGCCCTTGAAGAAGTGGTAATGCTCCCACCCCACCCCAATCTCGAAGTCGAAGTTCATCTCATCGAGCTGCAGCAGTTTCACGTTAGCATTCTGATAGATGAGCGAGAGGTTATTACTGCGATGCCCCTGGGTGAAGAGGTCAAAATATTTATACCAGAACTCATAGCTCACGCCCATCTTGCGGAAGGTGCGAGGTTCTATGTCAAAGCCCAGGCGCAGCATCGAGCGCAGTCCCAGGCGTGCCACCAGGTCGAGCTCCTTGTCAACCTTGCCGCCCATGAAATAGCGCCCCCTGAGCTTTAGGCACACAAGGTCCTCGGTGTCGAAGCGCGCACCCAGCGACGCTTCTATAGTGTTGTCATTATGCACATCGATAAGCCCCTCCTCCTCGTCGTCGAGGCTAGGAGGCAGCGTGCTCATGTCGCGCAGATGCAGGGTGTAGTCGCCATTAGGATTCACCCCCGCCAGCACCTTCAAAGTCTTGATAGAGTCGAGCTTCTCGCGGGTGGCCTTCTCGCCGCGCATCATCAGCGAGTCGAGAGCCCTACAGCTAAAGCTGCCACTGGTGTAGCCGCGCACCGGCACCTTGATGAGCACGTCGCAATATTTCTCGTTCTCACGGGCACGGCGGCTCACGTCGCTGCCTGCCGAGCGCTCCATCACGTCCATGAGCTTGCGATACTGCACGTCGGCACCCAAGCCAAGCTCAAACTTCACGCCTATCACAATGTCGGCACCCAGCTTGCGCGCCACATCGGCAGGGAAGTTGTTTTTCGCGCCACCATCCACAAGCACCATGTCGTCGATGTGCATGGGAGTGAACACTCCCGGTATCGACATGCTCGCCCTGATGCTCTTCACCAGGTAGCCGCTAGTGATATCCACCTCGCTGTCGGTCACCAGGTCGGTGGCCACGCAGGCAAACTGGCGCGGCAGGTCGGTGAGGAAGTTGATACTGTCGGTGTAGCCATGCAGGTAGTGAGCAAAAGCCCGCTGCACATTAGTGCCACGAATCACGCCGCCGGGCTGCGGGTCGATACCCGACCCCACATAGAAATCACGGCCATAGATATAGGTGTTGCGAGCATGGCGGTCGCTGAGCGT
Source organism: uncultured Prevotellaceae bacterium (assembly GCA_900318255.1). Classification (GTDB taxonomy): domain Bacteria; phylum Bacteroidota; class Bacteroidia; order Bacteroidales; family Muribaculaceae; genus Sodaliphilus. The sequence goes on from ONJX01000015.1 coordinate 39,829, forward strand.
GAGGCGGCTCTGGTCGTCGCGGTCAAGGAAAAGCTCGGTCCAGTCCATGGTGCGCAACATCGTGGCGATGTCGGCACTGTTGTAGCCCACGCTATATAGCGCGCCCACTATGCTGCCCATGCTGGTGCCCACCACCATATCCACGGGGATCCCCGCCTCCTCGATCACCTTGAGAGCACCCACATGAATGGCACCCAGGGCGCCACCGCCACTGAGCACCACCGCCACCTTCTTGCGCTGGCCAGAGTTGAGATTAGCAACTTGCGATTTCACGCTATCGGGCTCAGTGACTTGCGCCACAGCGGGCAAAATCATGAGCCATGCAAGCAATATAAAAAATAATTTCTTCTCCATTGGGTCGCAAAATTACATAATAATTCACTTTTCACCAAAAATTACCACATTTTACTCAAGAAATGCGATTACGCGAGACAAAGCTTAACCTCACTTAAAGCCTTGCGAGCGTGAGCATTCTATCAAAAAACAGTGGCGGAGGGCACTGCTGCTGTCGCAGTTCTTCTCCGCCACTTTTTAGCGTTACTAATTTTTTAAAAAGATGTTACTTCGCTTCGGCCTCGGCGGGCTTGAGCTTGAAGCTGTCGAGCATACCCTTGATGACGGGGTCCTTGATGTCGTAGCCAAACACCTAGTTTCCAAGCAAGATGTTATAAACAGCCGTGATGTCGCTTGATGTAATAGTGTTATCACCATCTTGGTCACCGTTAACGATAGCCGAGTTGTCGCTGTTAAGCAAGTAGTTGTAGAGCGCGGTAATGTCGGAACTGGTTACCGAGCCATCACCGTTCACATCGCCTGGCATGGCTGAATTGGGAGGTGTGCCAGGCATAATTTCAATCTCTCCCCAGTACATGTCATTGCTGCCGTTAGCACAAATATCACCGTAATCATCAACATGCCCTCCCACGGGCTTACTGATGTAGCAATTGTTGAGGGTGAGCGCTGGCGGTGTGCTTATGTAACCATCGGCTAAGTGGATATATGCGTTCTCTATAGTGAGCGCGCAGTCATTGTCCTCGTTTTGAATCTCACCTCCGGGCATTGTGATAGAGCAGTTACGGATGTAGGTTTGGGCAGGTTCGCCTTTCTTATGGGTGAAGTAACCTATGCCCATTTGATTGACACTCGATTCCATCGACAACACGTCATTCTCAACTCCATTGCCTGCGCCTTCAATTGCCACGCCATCACACTCTGTTAAATCTATACCATAGGTGTTGTGATGAGTGATGAGACGGTTGTAACCAGCAATCCTGATTTTCAGCCATTGGATGTCGCTGACGATGACCTGATACTCGTCCTCAATTGTGGCATTGTTCAAAGTCAAGAAGTTATTTGTCTGAAAGTAAGAGACCTTGCCATCGCCCAAGATGTCGTTGCAGTTTTGGGTAGTAACTTGCACGCCGCCAACCTTGAGGTCATAGGTACTGCCTATCTTCACAGTCTTGGCCTCTCCAGCGAAGTGCCTTATCATGGCATAACCGTTCTGTGGCAACACACAATCCCAATAGCCGTCATAAGGCTCCAAGATTTTAATGCCTGGGGCAAACGACATAGTGCCATACACACCATTATCCATATTGAAAGCGTGGTCAATGGCTCCGTAGTCGCTCCAAATCTTCAACGAGCCAGCTTTCATTTTATAAGCCACACGATAAACACTGGTTGACCAAATGCCACGGGCCGATTTAATGGTAACATCGGGACCATCAAACTTGTATTGCACGCTATATCGGTTGAAAGCAAAGAAAGCAATATTGGTGGAGGTCATTTTCAGCGATCCATTGCCAGTGAAATCAATAGTCATTGGCTTGGTACTAGCAGCTGTGACATTAATACAGCTGAGTCCATTATCGACATTCTCATTACCTTCTTTTTTAGTTTTGAGTGTGCAATTACCTATCACCTCTATCTCAAGTTCCTCAAGCTGATAGGTCTCAATAATAGTTTTATCGCACAAAATATCGGCATTGTTGAGCGTCAATTTGTAATTCACAGGATCATAGGCCACACTGCCGCTCTTCAAGTAACCAGCCTCAGTGAGTTCCTGATTTATAAGCTGATAACTATTCTCATTGTACGCCTTTCCACAAATCATAACTCCAGCAGCATTAACGCTAATGGCAACAAGTGCAATCAACAAAAAGGTAAAGATTTTCTTCATTTTTTAATTATCTTTTAGGTTATTTCTCAATATTAACGTGCAAAGATAGTAAATTTTATTTTAGGAACATAATTGAGGAGAGAGAACTGGAGAGAAAACGATGACCATTCATTGCATTTTTAATTGCTAGTTCAATTTGTGGCATGGAAGTTGCTATTTATACAAAAAACATATAACTTTGTAGCGAGAAAAAATAATATTACAATGGAAACAATTGAATATACCGAAAATGTACAACTCACTGTACTCGGGGGTCGGGGATCGGGGATCGGAGGTCGGAGGTCGATCGATCCACCATCCCACATCTTCGATCCCCCATCTTCCGACTCTGGCACTCATGCTGATTTATTTTAAAAACAAAACTCAACACATCTTCTATAACACAAATGAAAGTAGCAATCGTTGGCGCCAGTGGCGCTGTGGGACAAGAATTTATGCGTGTGCTCGACGAGCAGAATTTCCCTGTCGATGAGCTGGTACTCTTTGGGTCGGCGCGCAGTGCCGGCCGCATCTTCACCTTCCGTGGCAAGGACCATGTGGTGAAACTGCTGCAACACAACGACGACTTCCGTGACATCGACATCGCCTTTGTGTCGATGGGCGGTGGCCCGGCACGCGAGTTTGCCGAGACGATAACGAAACACGGCTGCATCATGATTGACAACAGCAGCGCCTTCCGCATGGACGACGACGTGCCGCTGGTGGTGCCCGAGGTCAATGGCGATGACGCCCTCAACGCGCCGCGACGCATCATCGCCAATCCTAACTGCTCGACCATCATCCTGGTGGTGGCCCTGAAGCCGCTCGACAACATCTCGCACATCAAGAATGTGCAGGTGGCCACCTACCAGGCCGCCAGCGGTGCCGGGCTGCAAGCCATGGACGAGCTGGCACTGCAGCAGAGCGAGATAGCGCACGGCAAGCTGGAGACCACGGTGAAGCATTTCCAGCACCAGCTCGCCTATAACGTGATACCACACATCGATGTCTTTGCCGACAACGACTACACCAAGGAGGAGATGAAGATGGTGCGCGAGACGTGCAAAATCATGCACAGCGACATTCGCGTGAGCGCCACCTGCGTGCGCGTGCCTGTGATGCGCACCCACAGCGAGGCGGTGTGGATTGAGTGTGAGGAACCCATCACCCCCGAGGAGGCGCGTGCCGCCCTGCAGCTCGCCCCTGGCATCGTGGTGATGGACGAGCCCGCCAGCAACACCTACCCCATGCCCATCACTTGCACGAGGAAAGACCCGGTGTATGTGGGACGCATACGCATCGACACCAGCAGCGACAATGGCCTCACCTTCTGGGTAGTGGGCGACCAAATCAAGAAAGGCGCCGCCCTCAACGCCGTGCAGATAGGCCAGTACCTCATCTCGCACCGCGGCTTCCCCAAGAAAAATGCATAATGCACAATGCACAATTAACACTTTACGCACCTCGACACCTGGCTCCAAGATAATTAAGGAATATTGACTCACAAGAAATGCCCTCAAGGTCTTCACTTTGAGGGCATTTCTTATTATGAGCGGATAGGCTCTACTTGTGTTTAGGATAAACGTCGTCGGTGACGGGCTCGAGCCACTCGTTGCTGGCACCGGGCTGCATATCCTTGTGATAGGTGAGGTGCTGGAACCAAGAGTCGCGGGCGGCACCATGCCAGTGCTTAACCTCGGCAGGAATGGCGATAACGGTGCCTGGCGTCATCTCCACCGGCTCTTTGCCCCACTCCTGATACCATCCACGGCCAGCAACGCAAATGAGCACTTGCACCTGCTTGTGGTGAACGTGCCAGTTGTTGCGGCATCCAGGCTCGAAAGTCACGTTAACTACTCCGCCACCCATGTCGGCAAGATAGCTGTGACCGATGAAATACTGCGCATAGGCATCGTTAGGGTTGCCCTTGGGCCACACGTCGAAATCTACAGTCTCGACCGCAGCGGGCTGGGGCTCATTAAAGACCTGAGAGAGCATCTTCTTGGCACGATTAGCCTCGGCCTCGCCCACCTCGCGCTGCAGCACAAGGGGTATCTCATGCAGTTGCGCATCGGTCACGCCCATGTTGCGCGCGCCGCTGATGTGCGCCATGAGCTGCGGCACACAGCCTGGCAGTGCCGAGATTGCCGAGACGGTGACAATCTCGCGGTCGGCATGGGAGAGATTGTTGCGAGCAAAGATGTCGCCAAAGAGGTGCGCCTTGAGATAGTAGTCGGTCTGTGGCGCGAAATCATAGTTGAACGGACGGCCAGTGAGCTTAGTCTGCACCTCGGTGCCTTGCTTGAGCGCATCATAGTCTCGGGGCAGCGCGTCGGCCTCACGACCTGCCTCAGTCTTCTTGCCAGCCTCGGTGCGTTGCTTTATTACCTGCTGCAAGGCTCCCAAGGCATTGAGCGAGCGTGGAAATCCAGTGTAGGCATAGAGTTGCGACAGTGCCTCCTTGGCCTCGCTGATGGTCAACCCACCATCAAAACCTTTGTTAAGGGCCACTTTCAGCCCCTCGATGTTTCCCTTAGCCTCGCAGGCGGCAATCGTCACGAGGGCTTGTTGTCTTGTTGTTAGTGCATTCATTTTTTTGGCATTAATTTGCAGCGACATCACTAAGATTGCCGCCAGCATTATTGTTAGTTTCTTCATTATCATCTTTGTTTTTTAAATAAATATTGAGTCCTCTTGCAGGGACTTGTAGGGACAAGGCGTGCCTTGTCCGTGCCTTGTCCGTGCCTTTTTAGGGCTCTGTGCCTTGAGCCAATGCTGTTGCAGCGATTATCACAGCCATCAAAGTAGTGCGAAATCTCATTTTATCCGTAATTCTCAATAAGATATTTCACGAATTGCGGGTCGCCAAAGTTGATAGTGCCCGTGTCGTGCTGGTTGAGATTAGCTATCAGAGACATGTCGTCGCTGCTGAGTGTGAAGTCAAAGACATTGAAATTCTGCTCCATGCGCTCGCGATGAGTGCTCTTGGGGATAGCCACGATGCCTCGCTGGGTGAGCCAGCGCAGCGCCACCTGAGCAGCACTCTTGCCATGCTTCGCACCAATATCGCTCAGCACCTTGCTATTAACGATGCCATCAACGCCCTGGCCTCCCAGTGGTCCCCAAGCCATCATCTTTGTCCCAAACTCGCCGTGCAGAGGCTCTATGCCCGTCTGCTGGATGAGGGCATTGCATTGCAGCTGGTTAACCATGGGCTTGAGGTCAACATAGTGTGCAAAGTCGAAGAAACGCCCTGCCTGGAAGTTGCTCACGCCAATGGCACGCACCTTGCCGTCGCGATAGGCCTTCTCCATGGCTCGCCAGGTGCCAAACACGTCGCCATAGGCTTGATGGATGAGCAGCAGGTCGATGTAATCGGTCTGCAACTTACGCAGACTCTCGTCGATGCTCCTGGCCGCCTTCTCCTCACCAGCATTAGCAATCCACACCTTAGTCACAAGAAAGAGGTCCTCACGAGCTATGCCGCTCTTGCGCCAGGCATTGCCCACTCCCTCCTCGTTATAGTAGGCTTGCGCAGTATCAATGAGACGATATCCCACACTCAGGGCATCGCTCACGCAACGCTCACACTCCTCGTGGCTCACCAAGAACACACCGTAGCCCAGCAATGGCATCTCAACGCCATTATATAATTTCAAGTATTCCATAATTATTTTTTACTTAATATTAATAACCCAGGCCTTTGAGCCATTTCTCCACTTTGCCACGCTCGGAGCGCACTTCGTGACCATAGATGCTGAAGCCTTTAGTGACATTGGCTCCCGGGAAGGCCTCTTTAACGTCCTCCACGCAACTGGCAAGTCCACTGCCCTCGTGAGTGGTGAAGGGTATCACCGTCTTGCCTTTGAGGTCGTTTTGGTGCTTCTTGAAGAAAGTGAACATCACCTGGGGATAGGTGCCCCACCACACGGGACCACCAATGAACACGGTGTCATATTGCGACAAGTCGGGGTCTTCGCCCTCATAGGGAGGCAGCTCACCGTTGCGCGTCTCTTCCTGGGCGAGGTTGATGAGTGGCGTGTAGGCCATGCCGTCATACTTATGAGTGACAATCTCAAACTGGCTTGCGCCAGTGATTTCGCTGATGTAGTCGGCAACGATTTTAGTGTTGCCCACCTCAATGTTTCCTACTGCGTAGTTGTCTCCCGCATGAGAGAAGAACACTACTAATGCTTTACCTTTATTCTCCATAGCTTTTTCTTGCTTTACGCCACCATTGCACGCCACTGTAAAAAGCAATGCAATAGCAGCAACAATAATGGTCTTTATTTTCAACATGATTATGTTTAATAAAATATCACACTGCAAAATTACAGCTAATACTTGAGACACTGTTTTCACAAAAAGCACCACAATTTTCACTTTTTACACAAAACATTCTTTCTATATTCAAATTATTGCCTAACTTTGTGCAACACACACAACACTCAAAAGCCATGGCGATAGATTTCATTTATTCTGACGATTTTTATGCGATGAACGCTCCCGAGCTGAGCCACACCTGCATGCACCTGCTGTGCACGGCCGGCGAGGGCAGCTTTGTCTTCAATGAGCATTGCTACCACATAGTCCGTAACGACCTCGTGGTGATGCCCTACCCTCACCGCGCCAGCAACCTGGCAGCACACCCTGGCATGAAAGTGGAATGGGTGGCTGCCGACAACAAGTTCTTGCAAAGCCTGCTGCCGTCTAACAACTACAGCATAGGCGGGAGCATAAGCCTTAACCACAATCCAGTGATACCGCTCAGCCACGAGCACGCCGCACGCCTGCTTGACGACTTCCACCGCCTGCGCGACCGCATGGACAACCGCCAGCACATATTCTATCGCGAGATAATGGGCAGCTTGTGCTTGACAATGATGTATGACATCTTTGAGTCGCACTCACAGCGCGATGCCACCAGCGAGCACAGCGACCGCACCGGCTACCTCGTGAAGTCGCTCATGCAGCTGCTATCCACTGGCATCAGCAGCACCGAGCGCAGCGTCAACTACTATGCTCAGAGCCTGAACGTGTCGGCAAAATACCTCTCGGCAACCATAAAACGACTCACAGGGCACAGCGTCACCTCGTTCATTGACCGTGCCACCGTGCCCATACTTAAAAATCTCCTTGAAGATGAGCGCCTGTCGCTCACACAGATTGCCGACCGCATGCATTTCGCCTCGCTGAGCTACTTCAGCCGCTACTGCACCAAGCAGCTGGGCATGGCACCAAGCGACTATCGCCGCAGCCTCCAGCCGAGGATAGAATGACGCCTCACCACGCACAAAAGCCCCGAGACATTTCGCTTAATGCCTCGGGGCTTAACATTCGGTGAGTGGAGCAAGAAAACTTCCCGTTACTGCTCAACTTCAGGTGCATCACTGAGCAGCTTAGTCTTTGTTACCTGTAGAACACCCGAGTCGTTATAGACAAAGGCTATTACCGAGAGGTTCTTAGGGTTCCAGTCGGAGGCCACAGCGATTGAGTGCTGCAGCTCTACGGTGTAGCCTTCGTTCACCGTGATGTCCTCACCCCAGTCGCCATTGACGGCGGCGCGGAACACATGATTGTGGATATAGTCGTTGTTGCGCGTGCCATCAGGCATACGCTGGAAGGTGTTGATGCTGTCTTCCACAACCCACAACTGCAGCTTGCCCAGTGTGTTGCCATCCACACCCATGACCTGAGTGTTGATAGCAATATTAAGGTTGTCGTCAACTACGGCACTAAGCTCAATATTCACTGGTGCCGTCTTCTGCAACTCCTGGCGCACCTGAGTGCCCCATGCGGTATATTCGGTAGGTGCTCCGCGGTCGATGAGTCCTATAGGCTGATAAGGAAGGTTCCAGTGGTTATAATAAGCATCACCAAGGTCGGTGCTCAGCCCCAGCAGGTTGTTACGAGTGTGAAAGCCTAACGGTCCCGAATGAATGCCCACAGCAATAACGACATCCTCGCCATATTGCTCAATGAGCTTCTCGATCTCTTGCGTGGCTAAGGGGCAATTGATGCACATCTGCCCAGTGAAGTCCTCAATGAGAACGCTTCGCTCCACCGGCGCAGGTTTCACATATATCAGTCGCTCATCCTCGTCGATGTGGCTGCACGATGCCAAGAACAGGGCAGCCAACAAGAATGTTATGTAAACCTTGATTTTCATAAGATGCTGAAGTTGTAGTTGTAAGACAAAGTGAAACCTCTACTGGCGGGGACATAACGGCACACGCCACCCGAGCAGTTATAGCCGGCACGAGTGCGCCCGAAGCCCAGCTGCACACGATGCCCCGAGCGGCTGAAGGTGACGTCACCATGGTAGTAGTGAATGTTGGTCTCGCCCACATTATACATGTCGCTCACCGAGAACATCCAGTTGGGAGCCAGCGAGAACTCCAGCAGGCCATAGAGCCAGTCGCCCTGGTCGTCGGGCGTAGAGAGGTATTGCAGCTCGGTGCGCAGGGTGGTCTTTTTCGAGAGCTGGAACTTAGCGTCGGCAATGAAGATGTTAGAGCGCACCATGCCACCATGGCCCTCGACCACCGTCTTGTTGTAGCGCTGGTTCATATACATCAATGCCAGCTTCACGCTGCTCGAGAGCTTGCGTGTCAAGGTCACGTCGATGTCCTGATAGAACGTCTCGCCCTTCCAGCGCACATGCGAGAAATTGAACTTTAGGTTCATGCCATACTTACCGCCAAGCTTCGACTTGCGCTTGAAGTTGTAGCCCACCTCGGCCTGATAGGCCCACTCACCGCCTGCCAGCTGTGTGGCGTATGGATAGAGGGCCGCCAGGGCATAAGTCTGCTCCTGCGTGAAAGCCGGCAGATGATTGATAAACGACGAGGTGCCTATCATGCTGCGACGGCTGCGCGACGACATGTTCTCGCTGCGCTTGGCCTGCAACAGCACGCTCAGCCCATTAGCAGAATAAGAGCCCGAGAGCACTGCGGCAGTGCCCTTCTCGTAGTTGTAGCCGTTGTCGAACGACGGGTCTTGCGTCTTCTGGGCATACTCGGCAAGCACGCTCCACGGGCCAGTGTTGAGCGAGGCACGCACGTCCCAAGAGTTGACATACTCTGGCAGGTTGAGCTTGTGGGTGGGGTCAACGAAGATGTCCTCCTGTTTCTCATATTTATTCACCCACGAGCCACCAATCATCAGCTCCGTGCCACGGTCACGCAAAGCAGGTATCCACTCGTTGATGTTGAGCTCGGCGTCGGCACCGCTCACCAAACCCTTGTTCCAGCTCCAGTAGCGGCGCTGGCGACCAGTGAGCGCCTTGATGGTCACGCCCTTGGTGGGTCTCACCACCAATCGCGCTCCCAGCAGCGAGTTGTCGATGCCCAGGGAGCGTTCCTCGTAGGTGCGCAAAATCAGTCCCAAGCCAAACTGCTCGTAGAAGGTGCCCACTGTGAGCTCGGCGCCCTTATAGCGTCCTTTAGCCCAGAAGTGTGGCACGCCCCACCCCTTGAAATCCTTCTCAAAGCCAGGCAGCGGATGGTCGAGATACTCAAACCTGAACCCGGCATCGACATACTTGCTTTGCAGCATGAGGTCGCCGTAGGTGTTGGTCTGGAAGTCCTCGGTCTTCTCGGCTCCGATGGCCTCGTCGCGCATGGGCACGAGCATGTCGCTCTGTATGCTACCGGTGAGCTTCACCTTGTGCTTGTCGCCGTTGTCGTCGGCCCAGGCAGCACAGCAGCAACACAGCAGGGCTATATATATCAGCTTACGTCTCATTTATTCACGAGTTCGCGCACCTTTTCCAGGAGCTCCTGCTCGGCGCCATCGGTATATCCAGTGTGCTTATACACGATATTCCCTTGCCCGTCAACAATCATGGTGAAAGGAATCATCTGCACTCCCAGTGCCCGCTTGAGGTCCTCATTGGGGTCGAGCAGCACCTCATATTCCCAGCCGTGGTTGCTCACCAGCGGCTTCACCTTGTGGATGTTCTGCGCCTGGTCGGTGCTCACGGCAATAATCTTGACACCAGTCTCCTCTTGCCACTCGTCATATACCTCGGCAATGGCATCGAGCTCACGCAGGCATGGCTTGCACCAGGTGGCAAAGAGGTCGATGATAAACGGCTTGCCGTCGTTAGAGAGCTCGTTGATTTTCACCTCCTGACCGTCGATAGTCTTGAGAGTGATGGCGGGCAGCTGCGCAAACGCATCGCCCCATGCCACAAGAGCAAAAAGACAAAATAGTAAAGCAATTTTCTTCATTTTCTTTATCGTATATCTTAAATTATTACAAGGATGTTGCAAAACTGTTTTGCAAGTCATGCAACATCCTTTTAGACATTTAAATCGCCCTAAGGTTTATTTATTGCTACCGAGCAAAATGCTATAGATGGCGGTAATGTCGGCACTGGTGATCACACCATCACCAGTTTGATCGGCATTAACAACACCAGTGTAATCCTCGTTAAGCAAGATGTTATAGAGCAGTGTAACATCGCCAGCGGTAACCTCGCCGTCGCCATTCACGTCACCAGGAACAATAGGATTACCAATAGGATGAACAGTGAGGGTCATGCCATCGGTGTTGATGCTGAAGGTGTACTCGCCACCTTGCTCAATGCGGAAGTTGGCACCGTCAACCATAGCCAGTGGAGCGTTGAGCAGGTCGCTGTTAATCAGGAAGTAGCCAACGTTGTTCTCGTCAACGCCACCATACCAGGTCCAGCCGTCAGTGCTAGGAGTAATAACCTTAAACTCGGCACCAGCCTCGAGAGTGCCAGTGGTCTCATAAACGCCCTCTACATCGGTAGCGGTGAAGGCCAGGCGGCCACCATCCTCGGCTTGACTCCAGTCGTTGAACGTGCCCACCAGGTAGAACTCGCTAGGAGTCTCAACTGCTGGAGAATATTCACTGATGGTGGTCTGCCATGCGTTGACAATCTTGTTAGCATTGCGGTCGATGAGCAGAGCAGCGACTTTCAGTTTAGACTTGTCTTGGATGAGAGTCTTGCCCGAAATATCGCCGGTATAGCTAAATGGCATCTCCTCACCAGCTTCAAATGTCGATTTAACCGAGCCGTTAAAGCCATTAGCGATTTCCCAAGCACCCACTGCCACAAAGTTGTACTCCAACCCCGTAACCTTTTGACCTTGACTGCACCACCAAGACATATAATCGGGATATCCGCTTTGTCCACTATAATAGTTGGACTGTGCCCAGCTAGAGCCAGCGCCCTTCATACCATCCTCGATAAGCACAAATGCAACACCATAGTTTGCATTCTCCTCGGCAAAAGCGAACTTAGAAGTAGCATCCATCTTAATGGTTTTCATGTCTTCATCATTCCATTGAGCCGTAACCTGAACCATACCTACAGGGACCTCAAGCATGCTCTGATCAATCATGCTCTGGATTGCATCTGGGTTAGGATCAAAGTCGGTGGCACGGTTAGCACGCGCATCGGGGAACCCACCAACTGTTGCCATCACCGAATTATAGTCGGAAATCTCCATGGGGTCGCCATTATGGGCAGCGATGAGCACCACTTGGTCACCATATTTCTCATTTGCCATTTCCATTCCAACGAATCCACGAGGACACCAGCCGCACCAAGTGCCGGTGAACTCCTCGATAACAGGAACCCTTGTGAACAAGAAAGCAACCACAGTGAAATTACCGCTTGCCACACAGTCAGTAGCTGGAGCATCGTTAGGCTGTCCATTCACCTTGGTGATAGTGACAGTTCTAGTGTCTCTCAGTGGTACACTGGTATCGAATGAAACGTCGAATGTTGCAGTGGCTCCATTAACAATGTTATTGATAGGCACTGTAACCTCGGGGGTAGCAGTAGAAGGATCGTTATTAGAGGTAATAGTGTAAGAAACAGAAGTGATATTGTTCACACCTTTGTTCTTGATAGTTACAGGTACAACAGCCTCATCGCCCACTTGATAGTTGTGAGTTCCAAGATTCTTGTTAGTAAAGATAGCAGCGTTTTGAGGAATGTTAACGCCCTCACCCATGAGTTGCAATGCCAGCTTGCCATGGTTGGAAACCGAGCCCCAGTTGGTCTGCTGTGCCGAAGCACGGAAGAAGAATGTGTTAGGCTCATACTCGCCACCATTCATGATGGCATAATCCTGACTGCTAAGGGTCAATGAATAACCAAAGTAGGTAACAGCGTTATTAATGGCAAAAGGAGTGTTGAGCGCAATATCGTTGGCTCCGGCACTCAATGTTGACAAGTCAACATCTTGAGTATATAAAACACCAGTTGCTGATAGATTTTTAGCCACCCAAATCTTCATACTGGTGATTTTAGGGATAGTGGTTGAGTTCAACCACAAGCGCATTGCTTTAACGGTGGCATTGCCCATTATTGGGTCATTCTTTAGAATTTTAATGGCAGCATCATAGTTGGCCAACGCATTGACACCGTAAGCACTAAAGTTACTGGCATTGAGGTCGTTGTCGGTGAAGTAGCCCCACCAGGTCTCGCCAGCACCAGGAGTGATAGTGTTTTTAGGAGTCATCGCCCCTTGAGCGAAGCTCGTCATTGCCATGAACATGGCAAGCAGGAGTAGTACTGTTTTTTTCATTGTTGTGTGTATTAAAATGTTAATTAAGAACCCAAAAGAATATTATATACAGCCGTCACGTCGGCAGCTGTCACTTGGCCATCGCCGCTCTGGTCGGCATTGACCACTCCAGTATAATCGTTGGAGAGCAAGATGCTGTAGAGAGCCGTCACGTCGGCGGCAGTGACATTGCCATCGCCGTTCACGTCGCCAGGCACGACGGCTTGCTGCTCGCCGTGAGTGAATTTTATCTTCACCGTGTGAGTCTCGCCGCCTATGGTGGCTGTGAGCGTGGCAAGCAGGTGCCCCTCACTCTGGATGTCCTCGGCATCAAATTGCACCTGGCAGCGACCTTCTTTAACCGTGAAATCTTTATTCAAGGAGGTGTTGCTGCCAAATGTCATGCAGTTGCCACCCATGCACCACAAGATGCGAGATGGGTTGAAAGTGTTCTCGTCGATTGTTACCGTGGCAGTGCCTTGAGCGGTATTGCCCGAGAGAAGTTTCAAGATGAGGCCATTATCAGGGTCAGAGCTAGGATTGGTGTAGCAACACATCTCTCCAAACCCCCACTCGTCTTCCTCGGCCTCAATAGTCACCGTGGCACCATCGGGCAGCGACTGTCCGTGATATCTAAACTCAAAACTCTGTGCCTTGACAGCTGGCATCATCACAAGCAACAAGGTTGCTATTAAGAGTAATCTTTTCATCATAAATATGTCACAAAAAGCGGGTCCTGAAGGTACACTTATAGAGCCACAAAAGGGGTGAACCCATTAATCCCCATCACAACTCTTATTTATCGTTACAAAGTTATATTATTTCATTAATATAACAACTTTTTCAATAATTATTTAACGTTTATTTACCTTATCTACCCCTTTCAGTAACTACTCAATAAAGCGAAATGTCCTCAACAGGCGAGTCACCTGCTGGGGACATAACGTAGAACTGCAAGTTGTGAGCTACTTGAAGTGGGTGCCTCCATGCAGGTCGCTCAAGCGAGCAGCATTGATGAGTACCACCTCGTTCACGCCGTGGTCGATTGCCGAGAAGGCGTTGTCGATAGCGGAATAGGCCGAGGGGTTGATAAGGCCCTTCTCGCGCAAGGCCTTGTACTGGGCGCGACGCAGCATGGGGATGACGCTCGACGCGTTGTCCTGGCTCATGAGCACGCCGCCATCATCGTCCATCACGTTAATCACCGTCACGTCGTAGGTGCTGGTGAGGGTGCGCGCTATCTCATAAGCAAACATCTTGACGTCGCCATTGAGCAGGTTGCCCTTGCCATCGTGGGTGAGCGGAGCTATTACCGGCACCACGTTCTCCTCAAGGAGCTTGATGAGCATCGTGGTGTTCACACGGCGCACAGTGCCCACGCGTCCCACATTCACGGGCCTTACAGGCACCTTGGTGCTCTGCACCAAGTTCAGATCCACACCCGTGAGCCCCACGGCATTGAGGCCTCGCCACTGCATGATGGCAACCAGGCGCTTGTTGACGAGACCGCCATAGACCATTGTCACGAGGTCCATCACGCGGTCGTCGATGATGTCGCGACCGTCACCAGTCTGGCGTATGGTAATGCCCATTTTCTCGGCCACCATCGACGCCATGGTGCCCTCGCCATGCACAAAGAGCTTTAGCCCCTCGATAGCGGCAAAGTCACGGATGAGTGCCTTCAGGTTCTGCGGGTCCTCAACCACAATGCCATCCACATTAACTATAGTAAGCCTCTTCATCTTCAATTTTTTTTTAAGACAATTAATGACAACATCTTTATGACATTTTTTATTAAAGACAAATTAATGCCATTTCATCTTTTTTGATTGTAATTATAAATCACATGACCATCTGTAGAAATAATTTGATTGGTCTTCTTATCATAGAAATACCTTTCCACGAGGGCGGAGGTAGGGTAAAAATTAACCAATACACCACATTGCATCTGCAAAAGTCGCATATAATTAAACAACTGAGCACGATGTACTCCTGTCACATCAGAAACCGCCTTGCATTCCACAATAATGTCATCTTTGCAAATAAAATCCACACGAAATGTTGCCTCCATAGGAACCCCACGATAATGAGGATGGAATGTCATCTCCCTAACAAAAGGAATCTTTTTCTCTTTTAATTCAAGCTCCATGCCCTCCTGATAGCACGACTCATTAAGTCCTGGCCCTAGAACAGAGTGGACATCATAGATGGCTCCCACCACATCATAGACTCTTTTTTTTAAAGCATTTAAATCTATCATTGTAAAATATGACTTTTTTGATAGTAACAGCATAAATTGTCCTTAATTAAAGAAAAACAAAAAGATATTGTCATTCATTGTCTTTAAAAAGAGAGCTATTCGTCGGAATCCCATTAGGTAGGCCTTGATGACATAAATTGTCTTGAATTAAAGAAAAACAAAAAGAGGTTGTCATTCATTGTCTTTAAAAAAGAGCTATTCGTCGGTGGAGAATTCCATCAGGTAGGCTTTGATGAAGTTGTCGATGTCGCCATCCATGACAGCACCCACGTTGCTGGTCTGGTAGTTAGTGCGGTGGTCCTTGACGCGGCGGTCATCGAAGACGTAGCTGCGTATCTGGCTACCCCACTCTATCTTCTTCTTGCTGTCCTCGATTTTGCGCTGCTCCTGGCGGCGGTGCTCGAGCTCCTTGTTATAGAGGATTGACTTGAGGTTGCGTAGAGCATTCTCGCGGTTCTTGGGCTGGTCGCGCGTCTCGGTGTTCTCAACGAGGATTTCCTCCTCCTCGCCAGTGTAGGGGTCCTTGAACTGGTAGCGCACGCGCACACCACTCTCCACCTTGTTCACGTTCTGACCACCGGCGCCGCTGCTGCGGAAGGTGTCCCACGAGATGCGCGCCGGGTCGAGGACTATCTCGATGGTGTCGTCAACCATAGGGCTGACAAAGACCGAGGCAAACGAGGTCATGCGCTTGCCCTGGGCATTATAGGGCGACACACGCACTAGGCGATGCACGCCATTCTCGCTCTTGAGGTATCCGTAGGCAAAATCGCCCTCGATGCCAATGGTCACACTCTTGATGCCCGCCTCGTCACCGTCAACCAGGTGCTGGATGGCAGTCTTGTAGCCATGCTTCTCACACCATCGCAGGTACATGCGCATGAGCATCGACGCCCAGTCTTGGCTCTCGGTGCCGCCGGCTCCCGAGTTAATCTTCATGATGGCGCTGAGCTTGTCTTCCTCACGCCGCAGCATGTTGCGCAGCTCCAGCTTCTCCACTTTGTCGAGCGCGTCGGCATAGAGCGCGTCGAGTTCGTCCTCGGTGAGCACGCCTTCTTTCACGAAGTCGAAGCCCACTTCCACTTCACCCACTGCCGCCTCCACTTCCTCGCATTTCTCAATCCACATCTTCAGTGTCTTGATTTTGCGCATCTGCGCTTCGGCCTTCTTTTGGTCACTCCAGAAATCGGGCACATGAGTGCGCAATTCCTCTTCTTCTACTTGGATTTTCTTGCTATCGATGTCAAAGATACCTCCTCAACGCATCCTTGCGTTCTTGTATCTCTTTTAGTTGGTCGGTTGTAATCATCTGAGCTCAATGATTTAGGGGTTAATAAATTAAGTGTTAAATTATAAATGTTAAGTGTTAAGCACTTCTATATTATGAATTATGCATTGCCGTGAATTAAAGAAAATCAACGTTTAGTTTTTCTTCTTTCTTGCCTTTGGGACGGTAATCGACGGCATACATCGCATCGATCAACTTGGCATAGCGCTTGTTGACCACCGCGCGCCTTATCTTGAGCGTGTTGGTGAGCTCGCCACTCTCCATGGTGAAGGGGCGTGGCAGCAACACAAAGCGCTTTATCTGCTCATAGCTCGCCAGGTCCTTCTGATACTCGTTGATGAGCTTCTCTATCATCTCGTGAACCTTGGGGTCGTTGACCAGCTCCTCGTTGTTCTTGAACTTGACTTTGTGCTTAGTGGCCCACATGCTCAGCTCGTCGAAGTCGGGCACGATGAGCGCGCTCACATATTTCTTGCCGTCGCCTATCACTGCCACCTGCGCCATGTATTTGTCCTGAGCCAGCAACGTCTCGAGCTGCTGTGGCGCTATGTACTTGCCGTTGCTAGTCTTGTAGAGGTCTTTCAGGCGCTCGGTCATGACCAGGTGCCCTTTCTCGGTGAGCTCCCCGCAGTCGCCAGTGTGGAACCATCCGTCGGCATCAATGGCCTGTGCTGTCTCCTCGGGCTTGTTGTAGTAGCCGCGCATCACGGTGGGGCCTTTCACCAAAATCTCGTTCTGGTCGCCTATTTTCACCTTCACGCCAGGAATGGGCTCACCTATGGTGCCCAGCTCCCACCCCTGATTAGGATAGAAGCACACCGAGGCGTTAGTCTCGCTCAGCCCGTAGCCTATCACGATGTTAATGCCCACGGCATGGAGCAGAGCAGTGATATTATCGCTGAGCATGGCCCCGGCAGTGGGAAAGAGCTTGCCGTTCTCCACGCCAATGGCCTTGCGCAGACGTGAATACACCTTCTTCTCGAAATACTGGTATTGCTTCTCGATGAGATAGGGTGCCTTCTTGCCGTTGCGCGCATACTTGATGTTGCGAGTCTTGCCCACGCGTATGGCGGTCTTAAACAACGTCTTGACCACTGGCTTGGCATTGTTCACGTTGTCCATAATGGCTGTATATACCTTCTCCCAGAACCGCGGCACGCTGCACATGCAGTTAGGGCTTATCTCCTTCACCGAGCGCTGAATGTCTCGCGGGTCGTAGTTGATGGCCACCACCAGGCCATGAATGAGGCAATACATGGTCCAGCCTAGCTCAAAGATGTGACTCAGAGGCAAGAAGCTGAGCGACACGTCATTGTCGTCAACGTAGGTGAGACGCATGCCATGAGCCATCATCGCCGCGCTGAAGTTGCTGTGGGTGAGCATCACGCCCTTGGGCTGACCTGTAGTACCCGAGGTGTAGATGAGATACATCAGGTCATCGGGCCGACCATCCTCCATGCGCTTTGCCAGCGCGCTGCGCTCTAGCTCTCCCGCCTGGCCACCCTCGCTCAGGAAGCGGCGCCAAGTGGTGACATTCTTCAGTTGCGTGTCAACCTCGACCCGGGTGTTCATCACCACCACCAGTTTCAGGCACGGACACTCGTCTAAGAGCTGCATGGCAATGTCATATTGCTCCTGTCCACCCACCATTAGCACCGTCGAGCCCGAGTCGTTGATAATATAGGCAGCTTCGTCCTTGCTGCTGGTGGCATAGATGGGCACCGGCACAGCGCAGTTGTAGAACGACGCAAAGTGCGTAATCAGTATCTCGGGGCAATTCTGTGAGAACACCGCCACTTTGCCCTGAGGCTCCACGCCAGCTTGCAGCAGGGCATGAGCGCAGCGCTCTATGTCTTGCTTGAAACTCTTCCACGACATCGACGTCCACTGGTCGGTCAAGTAGTCACGGTAGCGCAACGCCTCGCGGTTGCCATATTTCTTCGCCTGGTTGCTAATCAGGCTCACAAATTCGTTTTGCATAGTTTTCCATTGATTTGAATTTGCAAAAATAGTGAAAAATCCTCTACTTTGCAACTATCTTTCCCATTTTTGACAACTTGCACAATTAACCACAGCAATAATTCGTTATAGTAGAAAAACATACGCTATTATGACACAAGAAATTTACCTGGCTGGCGGATGCTTTTGGGGCACCGAGCATTTCTTTAAGCTGATTGACGGAGTGGTTGACACCCAAGTGGGATATGCTAACGGCACTGTAGAGAACCCAACCTACGAGCAAGTGTGTACTCACCGCACGGGACACGCCGAGACCGTGCGCGTGGTCTATGACCCCGAGAAGATTGGGCTCGAGTTCCTGCTCGACATGTATTTCAAGGCCATAGACCCAACGCTCGAGGACCAGCAAGGCCACGACGTGGGGCCGCAGTACCGCACCGGCATTTACTACACCCACCCTGCCCAGCTGCCCATCATCAAGCAGCGCGTGGCAGTAGAGGCCGAGCGCTACTTCAAGCCCATCGTCACCGAGGTGCTGCCACTGAGCTGCTTCTACCCCGCCGAGGAATATCACCAGGACTACCTCGACAAGAACCCCGACGGATACTGCCACCTGCCCCTGGGCCTCTTCGAGCTAGCCCGCCGCGCCAAGCCCTCGCGGTAACATTTAGAATAGAGAGCCGCTCTTTATGGTTGCAAGAATTCACGCCATGAAGACAGATGGGCACAGCAAAGAGCACTTCAACACTTTTTCTTGTTTTTTTATAGAAACACGGCATGGCTAGAGCCAGCTCCACCCAACTCTACACTTCACACTTTTTTAAACCCACAAACACCTTGAAATCAAGCGATTGTAAATAATACTTTGCAAAAAATCAGGAGGAGCCTTGACGAAAACAAGAAATAATAGTATTGTTTTTTCATAATAAAGCTTAGCGGAGAATATAAAGCTAGTGTTCTCCCATTTGCATTTTTCCTTGATTGATTACTTCCTAATTCTTTGTCGCTCGCAAAGATTATTGACAATGCTTAAATTGGCTAAAATAATTCAATATTCAGGAGAAATAATAAAAATCAATTCAACTTATTGATTTTTTTTGCTAATTTTGTCAGTTTATTGGGTTATTATTGCCCAATCTATTTCTTAATCAGCAACTTCTCATAATACCTATTATGGCGAACATAGCAAAACAACAACTATCAGAGGAAGATATAAAGTTTCAGTATATCACTCCTGCCATCGTAGAAACTGCTGGCTGGAACAAGAAGAATATTCGCATGGAATATTACTTTACTGATGGCAGAGTAATATTTCAAGGCAAGTTGCATGCTCGCCAAAAAGGTAAGAAAGCCGACTATCTGTTGTCAATAGATGATAACATGCCGATAGCTATTGTTGAAGCTAAAGACAACAACAAGCCACTGGGCGGTGGCATGCAACAGGCTATGGAATATGCTCAAATTCTTGACTTGCCTTTTGCATACAGTTCTAATGGTGATGGTTTTTTGGAGCATGACTTTATAAAAAATACTGAGAGAGAGTTGGCCTTAGACGAGTTTCCTACTCCAGAAGAATTAAAAAAACGCTGGCTGGATTCCAAGAATTTCACTGCCGAACAATTATCGGTGGTGTCACAACCTTTCTACTCCGACCCTTACACTTATGAGCCTCGTTATTATCAACGTATAGCAGTTAATCGCACTGTTGAAGCCATAGCTAAAGGTCAGAACAGAATCTTGATTGTTATGGCAACCGGAACCGGCAAAACAATAACAGCGTTCCAAATCATCCATCGCTTGCGCGCTTCTGGCTTGAAGAAAAAGATACTTTATCTTGCCGACCGCAATATCTTAATAGACCAAACCATGGTTCAAGACTTCAAACCATTCAAGAAAGTGATGACCAAGGTGAAAGGAGCGGCTATCGATTCGGCTTATGAGGTTTATATGGCTCTATACCACCAACTCGTATCGAACGAAGAAGGCAAGGAAGATCCATTTACTCAAGTTCAGCCGTCATTTTTCGACCTTATTATTGTCGATGAGTGTCATCGTGGCAGCGCTAAAGACGACTCGGCATGGCGTAAGGTTCTAGAATATTTCTCATCGGCAACACAAATTGGTATGACGGCAACTCCAAAAGCCGAAGTTGGAGCAAATAATCTTGATTATTTTGGCGACCCAATCTACATTTACTCACTGCTTCAAGGCATTCAAGACGGTTTCCTTGCACCATATCGTGTTACAAACAGTTTTATTAGCATTGACCTGCAAGGGTACACTCCTGATGATGACGAAAAGGACTTATTAGGGCAAGAGATAGAACAGAAACTTTATCAACGCAAGGATATTGGTCGCGAGATTGCATTTAAGCTCAGGCGTGAGATTGTGGCAAGGCGCATCACAAAGATGCTGCAACATATAGGTAGAATGACAAAAACCATAGTCTTCTGTACTGACATCGACGAAGCAGAGGCAATGCGCAGCTTGCTTGTGAACTTAAATTCTGACTTGTGCAAGAAAGATTCACGCTATGTGATGCGCATTACAGGAGATGACAACGTGGGAAAGAAGCAGCTAGACAACTTTATTGATGTTGACCAGCCCTATCCCACGGTGGTTACCACATCAGAATTACTGGCAACAGGCGTTGACTGCAAGACATGCGGACTCATTGTCATCGATAAGGAAATAGGTTCCATGACAGAGTTTAAGCAGATTATAGGTAGAGGAACACGCCTGCGCACCGATAAAAACAAATGGCATCTGGAAATATTAGACTTCCGCAATGCTACTGCAAAATTCAAGGATCCTAAATTTGACGGCGACCCAGAACCTCCAGAGGGAGGAAAACCTACCCACCCATATAAAAAGCATGAGGAAGAAGATGGAGATACAAGCATTGCCTCTGAACCTAAGCATGCCAAATATATTGTTGAGGGTCAGAATATCGCTATCAGCACCGAGATAGTGACGGTGCTTGGAGCAGATGGCAAAACCATGAGAACCGAGAGCGTCACCGACTTCACTAAAAAGCAGATAAAGAAGCGTTACGCCACATTGAATGATTTCATTAAGGGCTGGACGGAGACTGAACGCAAAAGTGCCATTGTTGATGAATTAAAAGAATATGACGTTCTTATTGATGCGGTTAGAGAAAGCAACCCAGCATTGGCAAATGCCGACATCTTCGATGTGATTTGTCATGTAGCTTATGACCAGCCCCCTTTAACCCGAAGGGAAAGAGTCAATAACGTCAAAAAGCGCAACTACTTTGGCAAATATGAGGGTAAAGCACGCCAAGTGCTAGAGGCGTTGCTTGAAAAATATGCCGACTACGGCATTTTGAATCTGGAAGATGAAGACATTCTCGACCATGACCCATTCAACAAGATAGGCAAGCCACAGAAGATTGTGAAACTATTTGGTGGGCCAGCACAATTTGAAATGGCATTCAAAGAACTAGAGAACGAAATATATAAAACAGCATAATACATGGCGGTAAACAATATTATAAAAAGGTTGCAGAACATCATGCGGCAAGACGCTGGCATCAATGGTGACGCACAGCGCATTGAGCAAATGGTGTGGATGTTCTTCCTTAAAGTGTATGACACGCAAGAAGAAACCTGGGAGTACAAAGCCTTTAAAGAGAAAAGGACATTTGAATCAATAATTCCCGAAGAACTTAGATGGCGCAACTGGGCTATCGACAATAAAGATGGCTTGGCGCTAACGGGTGATGCATTGTTGTCATTTATTAATAACAACTTATTTCCTACTCTCAAGAATTTAAGTGTCACACGAGAGACACCTCGCTCGAAAAGTATTGTGAAGGAGGTCTTTGAGGATTTGAATCAATACATGAAGAACGGCACCTTGCTTCGGCAGGTCATTAATGTGATTAATGAGATTGAGTTTGATGATGCCGACGACCGCCACATGTTTGGCGACATTTATGAGGGAATACTGAAAGACTTGCAATCGGCCGGGAATGCCGGAGAGTTCTATACCCCTCGTGCTCTTACCGATTTCATCATCCAGCAACTAAACCCTCGTCTCGGAGAGGTTGTGGGAGACTTCACCTCGGGAACTGGTGGTTTCTTGACTTCGGCTCTCAACCATCTTTCATCACAAATAAAGACTGCCGACGATGGGCGACTTTTCCAAAATTCAGTTATAGGTCAAGAATGGAAACCTCTACCATATCTGTTGTCTATCACCAATTTATTGCTTCATGATGTGGAAGCACCTAACATTCGCCATTGCGACTCGCTTGGTACAAAGATGTCTGATTTCAAAGAATCAGATAAAGTGGATGTGATTGCCATGAATCCACCATACGGAGGCAGTACCGATGCAGCAGCAAAGAACAATTTCCCGATGGAATTCCGTTCGAGCGAAACAGCCGACTTGTTCATGGTATTGATAATGTATCGACTCAAAAAGGATGGTCGAGCAGCAGTAATCGTGCCCGATGGATTCTTATTTGGAGTGGATGGAGCAAAGTTGGCGATTAAGACAAAAATGCTTAAAGAGTTTAATCTGCACACCATAGTGCGCTTGCCTGGCAGCATCTTTTCTCCTTATACCAGCATCGCTACCAATATCCTGTTCTTCAACAATGAGAAAGCTGATGACGCTCCATTAGGCTATGCCACAAAAGAGACTTGGTTCTATCGCCTAGATATGCCTGAGGGCTACAAGCACTTCTCCAAAACGAAGCCTATGCGGTTAGAGCATTGCAAGCCCATTATGGAGTGGTGGAATAATCGTGCCGAGATAGTAAATGAAGATGGTAGCGACGAGAAGTGCCGTTGCTTCAACGTTGAGAAGCTAGTGGAACTTGACTGCAACTTCGACCAATGCAAGTTCCCTAAGGATGAGGAAGAAATCTTACCGCCCAAAGAACTTCTTGAAAACTACTACAAGAAGCGTGCGGCTCTCGACCATGAGATAGATAAAACTCTTGCAGAGATACAAAGAATTTTAGGTATTGACATCAATAAAGAAACACTATGAGCGATAAAACTCTTCCTATCATGCCCACACAATCTCTGATGCAAGATTTGCAACAGATTATTGAACAGGCCCGAGGTCGTGTTGCTGCATCAGCCAACTATGCACTCACCATGATGTATTGGCACATAGGGGAACGTATAAACCGAGAGGTGCTTGGGAACCAACGCGCGGAATATGGAAAGCAGATTGTGTCGCAGGTTGCGTCACAATTACAAGCCGAATATGGTGGAAAAGGATTTGAAGAAAGAACAATTCGTAGAATGATGAAATTCGCTCAAATATATCCTGATTGGGAAATTGTGTCACCGCTGGTGTCAAAATTGTCATGGTCTCATTTCTTGATAGTTATGCCACTGAAGGACGAACTGCAACGAGACTTCTACCTTACAATGGCGGCAGCAGAAAGATGGAGCAAGAGAACACTTCAAGAAAAAATTGATGGCATGCTATATGAACGTACAGCTATAAGCAGCAAGCCCGAACAGTTGATCAAGCAAGAGTTGGCACAGCTGCGTGACAACAACGTGCTTAATCCTGATTTAGTGTTCAAGAATCCTTATTTCTTGGAATTTACTGGATTAAAAGGCATGTACAGTGAACGCAGTCTGGAAGACAGTCTCATTGCACACTTGGAGCAGTTTATCATTGAGTTGGGAAATGGTTTCAGTTTTGTGGCACGCCAGAAACGTATGATTATTGATGGCGAAGACTTCTATCTTGATCTGCTGTTCTATCATCGCCGACTGCATAGATTGATTGCCATCGACCTTAAACTTGGACGATTCAAAGCACAATATAAGGGACAAATGGAACTATATCTCCGGTGGCTGGAACAAAACGAAATGGAGAAAGGCGAAGAATCGCCTCTTGGCTTACTACTCTGCACAGAGGGAAGCGAGGAACAGATAGAACTGCTGCAACTTGACAAAGCTGGCATCAAGGTCGCTCAATATATGACCGAATTGCCGCCACGAGAAGTGTTGGCACGTCAGATTCAAAAGTCATTGCAAGCTGCGAAAGCACGCTTTGACAATCTTTTAACAGAGGAAGACGAATAATATGGACGGTAAGCAACTTCGGAATAGCATACTCCAATGGGCGATACAAGGTAAACTTGTGCCGCAAGACCCCAACGATGAGCCAGCATCGGTTCTACTCGAACGCATACGAGAAGAAAAGGCTCGTCTAGTCAAGGAGAAAAAAATTAAACGAGACAAGAACGAATCAATCATTTACCGTGGCGACGACAATTCTTCATTATCGTCAAAAGCCGTAGTAAATAATGGATCAAAACAGGTCATGGTTGATAAATGAAGCCATGAATCTTTCATCCATTTTTTTTCTTCCTTTATATAATAGTCCAGCCCGCTAGCAAAACTTAATCCATATAAATTTTTGCTTCGTTGATATAATAAATCAAGGCTCGTTGCATTATCTTGTTCAGTCATCACTGAATGAACAAGTCTTGCCACTTCATTCAAAACAGAATCTGTATTATTTGTTATTGGCCTAAACCCTTTGTTTTCGAAAAGGAGAGCTCTACAATACAACTTTAGGACATCAAAATGATATGGCTTCTCTACTAAATAGTTTTTGCATTCTATGATTACATTGTAATAATCTCCCGTATAATATTTATCTAATATAGAAATAAAATTCCTATCGTAATACTCTTCGGGTAATTTCTTATTTGACTTAAGCAAGATATATGGGATCCAACAACGATCAGAGGTCATTAGATAAAGCGATGTAGCATAATTACTTACTATTTCTTTGCTTTCATCAGACTTTATAATATAAGATCTAAAGACATAATTCATCAATATATATCGATCTACCACAGAATTTAAACTCTCCATCATTAAAGTAACAGAAAGATCATCAATACCATAATTTTGATAATAGTTCAAGCGGAACAGATAGTAATTATACCGATCGTTTTGGAATTCAGTTCTGTTTTTTTTATATCGCGAATACAAATCGGCATCGTATTCATAAGCTGGGACTGAGCGCAGACTTCTTGACATTATATTAGACAATACTAATGGAACGAATCCACGTTTCAAATCCTTGTGAATTGTGTTGAAATTACTTACTATCTCAATACTTTTCGACAAATCATCTTGAAGGCCTGCAACTGTTAACCGCATTTCATAATACCAAACTGTATATCCAATACTATCTAAAGATTTTTCCAACAACAATTCCGCCTGTGAATAATCTCCAAGAAGAATAACCCGTTGGCGGAATTAAGCGAGCGCATACTTGATTCTGCCGATTGGTCGGTTGTTAATCTTGTTTAGATATTGTGAGACAGTAAGTGCGCTCACCTTA
>ONJX01000014.1 GCA_900318255.1 uncultured Prevotellaceae bacterium
AAATTTAGCACAGGACACCCAATTTTCCAAATTTTCATTTACAATCTGCTGGAATTCAAACCATTAAAAAGTAGTCTAAAAAATGTGACGAAAACAGGAATAAAAATCGGAAAAAGGGGTCGGTTCTTTTTGTCCGATTTTTTCGTTATTTCCCTAGGAGATAGAGACATAAAAAAAAGTAGGCATCCTAGAGCAGTTGCACTAGGATGCCATAATCGTTACAGAGGTATTATTACCTTTATTTTCTGTTTTTCTCTATCACTTCACGGTGAAGTCGGCTTTGCGCATGTCGCCTTCGCGAGCGAGGGCCACGTGGAAAGCGAGTGCCATCTCGTTGTTTTGCATCACATGCCCCATTTTGCAAGCCTTGAGGTACTCGCGCAGCAATGGGCGATACACTGGGTGGGCAGCCTTCTCGATGATTTCCTCGGCGGCCTGCACGGGATCCTTGAAACGCAGGTCGGCCACGCCCTGGTCGGTGACGATGATGTCGGCACTGTGGATAGTGTGATCGATGTGTGTGCACATGGGCACAATGGTAGAGATGCAGTCGTCTTTCTTTACTGACGGGCACATGAAGATGCTAGTGTAGGCATTGCGGGTGAAGTCGCCGCTGCCGCCTATGCCGTTCATCAGGCGAGTGCCGCTCACGTGCGAGGAGTTGATGTTGCCAAAGATGTCGGCCTCGATGGCTGTGTTCATCGAGATAACACCCAGGCGTCGAATCACCTCGGGGTTGTTGCTGATCTCGCTGGGGCGCATGAGCACCTTGTCGTGCAGCTTGTCGATGTTGGCAAAGAACTCGTCCATAGTGTCGTGGGCAAGGGTGAGCGAGCATGTGCTCACAAACTTGCAGTGACCGTCGAGCAGCAGCTTGACGAAGGTGTCTTGCATCACCTCGGTATATACCTCAAATGGTGGTATCTCGTCGCTCTCCTCGAGGCTGTCGAGCACGGCATTGGCGATGTTGCCCACACCGCTCTGCAGTGGCAGGAACGACTTGGGGATGCGGTTGTTCTTCATCTCGTTGATGAGGAATTGCACCACGTTGTGACCAATCTTGCGAGTGGTGTCATCTACGGGAGTGAAGGCATCGGCCTTGCCCAGGCGGAACGAGGTCTTTACCACGCCCACCACCTTCTTGGGGTCAACGTGGGCTGTGGGTGAGCCAGCACGGTCGTGTGGTGAGTAGATGGGTATCTCGCGACGGTTGGGTGGGTCGAGGGGGATGTAGATGTCGTGCAGACCACGGATGCTCTCGGGCAGCTGGTCGTTGAGCTCGATGATGACCTTCTCGGCGCACATGAGCCATGTGGGAGTGCAGCCCACCGAGGTGCCGAGCACGATTTCACCGTCGTCGCTGATGCTCTGTGCCTCAACGATGGCGACATCCATCTTGCCGTAGTAGTTATAACGGAACTCCTGCGAGAGCTCGCTCAAGTGGCGGTCGTTGTAATGGATGCTGTTGCTGTTGATGGCCTTGCGCAGGTCGGGGTGCGACTGGTAAGGTGTGCGGTAGTTGATAGCCTCGGCGCGGGTGAGCTCGCCATCGATGAAGTCGTTGGTCGATGCTCCGCTGAAGATGTTGATTTTAAACTCACGTCCTGCCTCGTGCTCGCGACGGGCCTTGGCAGCGATGCATGGTGCTACTGCCTTGGGGCAGCCAGGAGCGGTAAATCCCGATACTCCCACGTTGTCGCCATTGTGGACAAACTCGGCAGCCTCTTCGGCTGTGATAATTGGGTAAATCATTGTTTTTTAGTATTTTGTTATATCGTTTTGTTGTGTATCATCAAAAAACGGTGCAAATTTACACATTATTTTTAAAAGAGGGAAGGAAATGAGCGAAATAAAGGAGGTAAAGGAATTAAAAAGGGATGCAGCCTAAAAAGAAAAAACCCGCACAGCTTGTGTGTGCAGGTTTTTCTTTTTTAGGTGGTTATTTTTATTTTCAATGACCACCACCAAGCATCACGGTATATACCGCTGTCACGTCGGCGGCGGTGATGTTGCCATCGCCGGTCTGGTCGCCGTTGACAACGTGGCTGTAGTTGTTATTGAGCAGCACGTCGTAGAGGGCCGTGATGTCGGCAGCAGTAACAACGCCGTCGCCGTTTACATCGCCTGGTACGCCGCCGCTAGCCTTGGGGTACAGGGTGGTATATACCTCGTTCTTGCCGCTGGCCTCGCTGCTGCTGAGCTTGAGGTAGGCACTGCCGGCTTGTATGCTATAGCTAGAGGTTGGCTTAACGAAGCGCAGGTTGCTAGGCGTGCGATATTCCCAGTAGTAGCCCACCGTCTGGTTATAGACATTGACCGAAGAAGATGGTGCCGCCACCAGGTAGTTGGTTGCCGGTGCCGAGACGCTGGTGGTGGGACGACTGATGCGGGTCTCTTTGTCAACGGTAAGGTCAACCAATAGCATACCAGTGCTAGGCGGAGCCTGGTTGAGCTTGGTGAGCCTTACTTCCTTGCCGTTGTCGCTCTTGGTGTAGTCGCTGGCATAATAAGCGCTCACATTACTTCCCGAGAGGTTGACGGGCAGCACCGAGCTGAACATCTGTGTGGCAGCATAGGGCTTGATCCATGGTGCCAGCTTGTCGCCATAGGTTGTGCCCCAGGAGTTGGCCTTTGTCAGGTAGTTGTTGGCATTCCCGTTGGGAACCCACACGGTGCCAATGCCCGAATGCCACACATATTTTCCCATCGCGGGTGCTGCGTCGGGGAAGAAGAGCGAGCCCAGGGTTGAGGTGTTGAACGCATATTCCTCGATTGTGGTCACCGAGCTTGGAATTTTCACCTCGCCGGTGATTTTGCTGTTGTAGAAGGCGTCATGACCGATGAATGTGAGTCCGCTGGGCAGCACCAGGTTGTTGACAGCATAATCGCTACTGCGGAACGCGCTCTGCCCAATGCGTTTCACCGTAGCGGGAATTGGGCCACCGGTGTACTTGCAGCCGTAGAGCGTAGAGTCGCCAATCTCGGTGATGAGATACTTGCGCTGGTCGCTATTGACCGTCTTGTCGATCTCATAGGTTGCGAAGCCATAATTGCTGGCGGAGCTATAGGTCTTTATATTAGGATGATATACATACTTCGCCGTGCCGTCATAGGTAGTGCCGTTGTAGGTGGTTGACGAGGTGCTTGTTATGGTCAAGAAATAGGAGCCATTATTATAGTTATTAGAATAGGCATAGTCGTAGGCACCGGCGCTGATATAGCTGGCGCGGCTGCTAAAGGCGCTGTTCTGCTTATAATGGTTTACCACGCCCGTGGGCACGAGTATTTTGCAGGTGGCGGGCACACCGGTAAAGTCAAACCCCGTGAAAGTGATGAAAGCGGTGGTGTTCTTGTTCAGCACCAGCTCGGTGAGCGTGGTAGTGCCTTTGCAGAAACTGCCATACCATGAGCTAACGGAGCCTGGCACAACCAGTCGGCTGTATTTGCCATTCCCAAATGCATAACGCCCAAGAGAGGCTACGCCGTAGGGCAAGGCCACGGTTCCTGAGAGCGACGCGCCGTCGAAGGCATAATCCTCTATGTACTTGAGCTTGTGGGTGAAGGCATAGGAGGTGACAAGTTGGTTCTGGAAGGCATAGGCACCAATGGTGTCGATGTTCACACAGCCCGCAACGGTGAAGCCTGCGGTGTGGTTGTTGAAAGCATCCTCGCCAATCTTGTTCACCACGTAGGTCTTGCCGCTAATGCTCACACTGGCTGGAATGGTGATTGAGGTGGGGCCATCGTTATAGCCGGTAGCTCCGTTGCACACCAGTCGTGCCCGCCCGCCGTAGGAGTTGCCATCGGCACCAGTGACACTGGCGTTGCTGGTCACCGAGTAATAATAGGAATTGGCGTAAGGTCGTGTGTTGGGATAGTCGTAAGCCTGACGACCATCGTAGTTGACATACTTAAATCCCGTCCATCCGGCATTTGAGTAGGTTGATTCCTTGCCATAGGGGATGTAGAGGTGCATATTTGAGTGGGTGCCAAAGTAGATGCTTGGCGTCACCGTGGGCGGGTTGGCCATGTTGCAGTAAATGTAGTTGTTGCTCTTGGTGCCATTGAACACGCGGTCGTTGCTCAAGCTGGTAACCGAGCTGGGGATGCGCACATAGTCAAGGCTGGCGGTGTTGGCAAATGCTCCCGTGTTAATAGTCTTCACACCGTAGGGCAATATGGCGTCTGTGATTAGGGAGCAATTGCCATGACTCCAGTTCCACACGGTGGTCAGCGTAGAAGGATAGCTCATCGAGCCACTCTTGGCATCGGGCACTTTGTATAAAAACGTTTGGGACTTGTTGTACAGGCAACCGTCATAGATGGAGTAGCTATTGCTTCCCGAGGCCAGCTCAAATGCCGCCAACGAATTAAACCACAGGAAAGAATTGGCGGTAAGACTAAAGTTGGAGTTTGGCAACACCAGTCGGGTTACATTCTGCACTCCAGTGTTTTGATACTGTGAACCAAAACACTTGAGCTTGGTCAGTGCTGTCAGGTCGATGGTCTTGAGATTACTCTGGCCCTGGAAGGCATCGGCACCAATGGTATCTATCTCAAACGACAGCCCATCACCTGAATAAGTATGGTAAGTGGGCTTGTAAAGAGTGCCACCGCTGGTGTTAGTATCACTTGTTGAGATATATCCGGTGAGTGTCGCGCTACGTATCACTGAGGCGCCGTCGTTGTCGGGCCAGCCTATGCAATAGGTGCCGCCGTCAACCCACCATATATCGAAGGCAGCATTGGAGTAGCTGACGTTGGTAAACTGTGTGAACCCCGTCCGCGCCTTATACTCTGCTGGAGTCTTGCGCGACTGATATGGGATATACAGGTACATGCCACTCTTGTTGGGGAAAGCATTTGAATATACTCCCGACATAGGGAAAGTGAAACCGGCATAGTAAACAGTCGTCAATGCCGTACAACCCAGGAAAGCGTTACTATAGATGCTCTTAAGTGAGCTGGGCAGATGCACGTATGTCATTGCCGTGCATCCCTCGAATGCGTTGTTCTCGATGAAAGCCGTACCAAAGCGCATACTAACACCAATGATATTAGTACAATTCTTAAAAGAATTGGCGTTGACGCCATTCACGCGATAGGTGGTGCCGTTGTAGGCAACCGACGACGGAATGATGACACTGAGGTTGGGTTTGCCTCTGGCCGCTGAAGTCAAGCCGGTGCAATAGACGCTACTGCCATACACCTTGTACATCAGGTCACCTACCGAAAACTCCTGGGCCGCACTGCCCAGAGCCGTTGCCGCCATGAGCACAACGGTAAAGATTTTTAGTAGTTTTGTTCTCATAATGCATTATGTTTTAAAAAAATTAATAATATTGGGTTCACTAAAA
Organism: uncultured Prevotellaceae bacterium; assembly: GCA_900318255.1. Classification (GTDB taxonomy): domain Bacteria; phylum Bacteroidota; class Bacteroidia; order Bacteroidales; family Muribaculaceae; genus Sodaliphilus. The sequence goes on from ONJX01000014.1 coordinate 5,358, forward strand.
GGCAATACGTTATTATCCATGCAAAAGTACAAAAAATTAATTAAAAAACAAGAAAATCGTCAAAAAAATAAAAAAACGCCCATAAAAATGGGCATTTTTTCAAAATTTCTCCCAATAAATAGCTAAGCGTTAAGTGCAAGCGCCTGGCGTGTCAAGTAGTGCAAGCAACAGCGCGTCAAGTAGTGCAAGCGTCTGTCGTGTTAGGTAGTGCAAGCAACAGCGCGTCAAGCAGTGCAAGCGACAGCGCGTGTCAGGCAGTGCAAGCGACAGCGCGTGTCAGGCAGTGCAAGCGACAGCGCGTCAAGCAGTGCAAGCGTCTGTCGTGTTAGGTAGTGCAAGCGACAGCGCGTGTCAGGCAGTGCAAGCGCCTGTCGTGTTAGGTAGCGCAAGCGCCTGTCGTGTTAGGCAGTGCAAGCGACAGCTTGTTCAGCAGTGTAAGCGACAGCGCGTGTCAGGCAGTGCAAGCGACAGCGCGTGTCAGGCAGTGCAAGCGTCTGTCGTGTTAGGTAGTGCAAGCGTCTGTCGCATCAAGAAGTGCAAGCGACAGCGCGTGTCAGGCAGTGCAAGCGTCTGTCGTGTTAGGTAGTGCAAGCGACAGCTTGTTCAAAAACTCTTAACTATTGCCTCCCCTTTACACGGTGAGTATCTCTTTCTCCTTAGCGGCAAACACCTCGTCGATTTTCTTCAGGAACTTGTCGTGGAGTTTCTGCACCTTCTCCTCGCCATCCTTTTGCGAGTCCTCGGGCATGCCATCCTTCACGGCCTTCTTCAAGCCCTCAATCATCTCGCGGCGGGCGTTGCGCACGCTCACCTTAGCCTTCTCGGTCTCGCCCTTAGCGTCCTTCACGAGCTGCTTGCGGCGGTCCTCGGTCAGTGGCGGGAAGTTCAGGCGAATAATCTCGCCGTTGTTCTCGGGCGTGATGCCTATGTTAGAGTCGAGAATTGCCTTCTCAATCACCTTAATCATGTTTTTCTCCCAGGGGGTGATGGTGATGCTGCGAGCATCGGGAACAGCCACGTTAGCGACATTGGCGATAGGCATCATTGAGCCATAATACTCCACCTTCACTGGATCCAGGATTTTGGGGTTAGCCTTGCCAGCGCGCACGCGCGAGAGGGTCTCATCAAGGTAAGCCACAGCCTCGTTCATCTTCTTCTCGGCTGCATCAAGAAATGTTTTTACGTCTTCCATAATAATATGTTTTTTAGTGATTAATATACACAGTTTTTGAAAAATCGTGACGAAAATAGACATTTTTTGCCACCGATGCAAGAAAACAGCCAAAAAAGTGATGATAAAACAATTATTTATAATTATTCATGACCTGCGACTTAGCTTCCTGACTTTTTAATCGACACTATTAACAATGGTATAAATGACTTTTTATATCAATATTTATCTACACATGCCTTGTAATATTAATAAATATATCTATATTTGCACACCTTTAATTTATTAACTAACCAATTTTATAAATGATGAGAAAATTACTATTTCTAATGCTTCTGGCAACTGCTACCATGACGCATGCCGATGACTACGTGAGCGTGGTGGCTGGCGGCGCCGAGAAGGATTACCACACGCAAAATGTGGCGAAAATTGAATTTACTCAAGACGGGATCAATGTCATCAGGACTAACGACACTGGCGACACTTACTTGTTCTCCGACGGAGTAGAGAAAATCATGTTCCATCCCTCGAACCCTAGTGCTATCACTACAGTGAAAAACGACGGTAGCCAGGAAATGACGCTCTTTGTGGCTCGCAACGGCAACTACGTGAGAGTGAACGGATGGATGGGCGACAAGGCTCAAGTTAGCATCTATGCCCTCAACGGCCAGCAAGTGCTTGCCCTGGGCAACTGGAAGGGCAGCGACATCGACGTGTCGGCTCTGCCTTCAGGCATCTATGTCATAAAAGTGGGCAACAAGAGTGCCAAATTCCGCAAATAACAATTAATCAACACAATTCACTACTTTAAACACAAGAGAAACAATGAAAAAAATCATACTTTCGGCCATCGCACTGATGGTAGTAACCGCGACAATGGCACAAAACCGCCCCATGTATCTGCACATGAAGTCGGGCGAAGTTAAAGAATTTGAATACAACGAGGTAGATTATATCGACTTTGGCGAGGAAGTGACCTACGACCTGGAGTTTGAGGCAACATCAACCTATTGCGCCTACTTTGGCGGCAACGACTACTCGCTCAGCTTGAGCGACGCTCCCATGAGCGATAACGGCTTCCCCACTCAAGCAGGCCAGAACCTGGTGCGCCTTTACATCGTCGCTCCTGAGTCGGCCAACAGCAACGACGCACGCCTTGAGGGCGGCCGCTACGCCCTTAGCCCCGACTATGCCCTGGGCAACATCTACAACTCAAGCAGCTACACCTTCCTTTTCCAGAACATCGAGATGCAAGACGGCAGCCCCTACGGGTGGACCATCGAGATGGAGTCGGGCGCTCTCAACATTGAGTATGACGCTGCTGGCAATGCCAACCTCGTGTTCCGTGGCAAGATGCACGACTACGGCGAGGGCTATGAGTCACTGCCCAAGAACGTGAAGGTCACCTTCAAGGGCAACATCAACTACGACAACCAAGACCCAAGCTCTTACCAGACCCTCACCCAGGATGTGACAATGGTTCCAACCGGCCTCTCGGGTGGCTACAGCAACTCTCCAGGCTACTATGGCAACTACAGCCTCACCTATTACAACGTGACCCTTGATGACGAGGGATACATCACCAGCGCTGGCGAGCTCTTGAACTTCGAGATTCTCACTCCCGAAAGCGCCACTATGGACATCGCTAACCAGCTTCCTGGCGACTACACCATCACCGATGCCATGAATGGACCCTGGGCTGCTGGCAACTTCCTTGATGGCCAGCTTTATCCTGGCTACAACTTCCCCATGGGCACCTACTACACCGTCTATGGTGAGGGCGGCTCTGAAACTCGCGTCAAGGGCTTCGTTAAGGACGGTACCGTTCACGTTGACGTGGCCGATGGCAACGTGACCATGACGGCCAACCTCATTGCCGAGGGTGGTCACACCATCACAATGAACTACACCGCTCCCGAGAGCAGCATCGTGCCTCGCAACTACGCCCCTGGTCACACTAAGGCCAACAGCAGCCTGCGCGGTGCTTTCCCCACCATTAAGAAGAGCGTGCAGCAGCACAATGTCATCAAGTTCATCAAGAAGTAGAAACGCAATCTTCACCGCCAAACCAGGGATTCTAGCTCTAGGCGGGCTACACCGGCATCGCCTTTACTAGGCAATCCCCACCCTTGGCAGCTTATGATACACTAAAGCGCTCGAGCCATCTCCTAAGGCCCGAGCGCTTTAATGATTTATCTTCGCCATGAATTTGACCTGAACAGCTAACACAACTCCGAGAGCTATGGATTAGGTGTAACACCTGTTAATCCACGATGATTTTAGAGCTAAACCCCACTCATTTTACCTGAAGGTGAGGATGGAGCAGCGGTCGAGGGTGAGCTGCTGGGCGGCTTGCTGCAGCTGCTCGGCACTGACGCCGAGGATGCAGTCGATGTTGTCGCGCAGGGTGCTCACACGGTTGTAGTAGAGCAGTCCCCTACCCGCCCCCATCGCCGAGAACTCGGCATTGTCGCTGGCCACAAGCAACTGGCCGCAATACTGGCGCTTGTAGGCGTCGAGGCGGCGGGCGCTCAAGGGCGACTGCGCCAGCGAGTCGAGAGTGTTGCCTATGAGCTTCAACGCCTTCTTGAGCTTGTCGTGCTCGCAGCCGAGGTAGATTTGCACCATGCCACAGTCGGTGAATGTGGTGAGCGATGACTCCACACTATAAACCAAACCCCGCTTCTCGCGCAGGCTCACGTTCAAGAGCGAGTTCATGCCCGGCCCGCCCAGGATGTTGGTGAGCAGCGACATAGCAAAGCGCTCGTCGTCATACATGCCCGCCACCCGTGCGCCCACGATGGTGTGAGACTGGTGCAGCCCCATGCTAGCCACCTTGCGTTGCGGAGCCACTACGGCAGGAGCCAGGCGCTTGATGCCTCGCTTAGCATGAGAAAGAATGTCAAAATATCGCTCGGCAAGCCTGAACACCCTCCCGGCAGGAGTGCTACCTAATGAGAAAAACACCATGTTGCTGGGCACATACAGACGCTTGAGCCAGTCGTGGCAATGGCCCGAAGTGAGTCGCCTCAAGTCTTTTTCTAAACCCAGGATGTTGTGACCCAGCTGACTGCCAGCGAGCAGCATGTCCTCAAAGTCGTCATATACCGCCTCGCTAGGCGAGTCGAGGTAGCTCGCCACCTCCTCAAGCACCACGTCAAGCTCGGTAGAGAGCTCATGCTCAGGGAACACCGAGTTCGCAACCAGGTCAGCAAGCAGCTCCACGGCGCGCTCTAGGTGCTCCACCGGGAAGATGCAGTAGAGCATGGTGCTCTCCTTGGTGGTGTAGGCGTTGAGCTCGCCGCCCACCTGCTCCATGCGGTTGTTGATGCGTGTCGAGGAGCGTCGCCGCGTGCCCTTGAAGATGGTGTGCTCCACAAAGTGGGCCAGCCCATACTGCCCCTCCAGCTCATCGCGGCTGCCGGCGTTCACCGCCAGTCCGCACCATGCCACCGGCGACTGCCGCTGCACGTGTACCAGACGCAGCCCGTTAGCAAGAGTGTGAAGATATATATTTTCGTTATCGTTCATTTAAAGGATTTAAAGGAATTAAAGGAATCACGTTTACGTTCCCTAATCTTTAATACTCGACCCATGCGCCCAGGGCACCTACATGCGGGTATCGACGTGGAGGATGTTTTGCACAAACATCAGGTCGCGTATCTCGCTACGCTCAATTTCCATATCATCATATTTCTTGTTCTCGCTGCGCAGTATCACCATCGAGGGGTCGTCGTGACGGCGTATGTACTTGACCAGGCGATAATCATCGAGAATCACCACATAGATTTGCCCCCAGAAGATTTGGCGCAGGTTGCTCAACTCGCGCACAGCAATGTAGTCGCCATTGCGAATCACGGGGCTCATCGAGTCGCCGCTCACGCGCACGATGCGGCAGTTGGCATTAGCCATGTCGGGCAGGTCGATAAAGCCAATAATCTGATCGTCGCTAAACATGCGTGCCTGGGGCAGATAGCCCGCCGTCACGTCGATGTCATAGACCGGCGTGCCACGCTTAGCCATCGCCGCGGTGGGCTCGGTGACGATGCGAGTGTCGGGCACTGCCACCAGCTGCTGAGGCTGCTGCTTGGCAAAGGGCAAGTCCTCGCCAGTCTCCAGCCACTGCTTCGACACACCCAGGTTCACTACAATCTTGTTGATCAACGCCTCGCTCATCGCCAGGCGACCATTGAGGTATTTCGACAAGTTTGACGTGTCAATGTCTATCTTCTGAGCAAAATCCACCTGACGGTAGTTTAACTCCTTCATTAAGAACTTAATACGTTCGGCTACTGCGTTGTTATCCATAATAATACATTTATTTGTGGCAAAATTACCACATTTTTGGCAAATTACCAAATAATATCAACCTTTTTCCACCCTTTTCTCAAAAATCGGAAAAAGGGGTCGGTTCTTTTTGTCCGTTTTTTGCCCGATTTTCGACATTTTGACTATTATTTGGCGATTTTGTTCCGTTTTTGACCAATTTTCCCCAAAAAAATCGGAAAAAGGGGTCGGTTCTTTTTGTCCGAATATTTATGCATTATGCAGGTTTTCAGGTTTCAGTTTTTTCATGAAACAATGGGGTCAGCCCCCCCGATGTTTCAATTTTTTCAGACGATTAAAAACGATTAAATACAATAGTTAGTTTTTAGTCGTATTTAATCGTCTGACACAAAAAATTGGGAAAAAGGGTGTGGTTCTTTTTTTCCCGATTTTTGTTCAATTGCGACATTTTCAGGTATTTTTGGGCTAATATTTGGGTGTTATGAGAATTTTTCGGAAATTTGCGCACTCAATGGCAGAGCTTCAAGATAAATACTTGAAAAAACATCTTTTTAAGCCCCTGTTTTCTAGTATTCTAGAGAATATAAAAACATCAAAATATGACTCAACAAGCCGATTTTGCCGAAGTGCTGGAAGTGGCATCCAAAGCTGGTCACATCCTCCTGGAGAATGGTGCCGAGATTTCGCGAGTGGAGGACATCATGAGCCGCATCGCCTCGCATTATGGCGTAGATACTGGCAACTTCTTCATCCTTTCTAACGGCATTTTCACTACTGGCCATGCCAACAAGGTGTCGAAGTCGGGCGGACAAGCCTCGACCTACGCCAACGTGGAGTTTATCCCCCTGCGTGCCATCCAGCTCTCAAAGGTGGTGGCTGTGAACCGCTTGAGCTATGACATTGCCAATGGCAAGACCAATCTTGCCGAAGCACGGGAACGACTGGAGCGCATCAGTGCCGCCCCACAAAAGCCTGTCTGGGAGCAGATTTTGGGTTCCGGATTTGGTGCGGCAGGTTTCTGCGCCGTCTTTGGTGGGGGCTGGCTCGACTGCGCCGCGGCACTGGTGGTGGGGTTCTTGCTCTATGCCTTCGTGCTGTTGGTGAGCAGCCGCTATCTGTCTAAAATTGTGGGCGGAGCCTGCAATGCCCTGCTTGCCACCCTGCTATGTGTCATCTCGTGGCGCATAGGCTTAGGCAGCAGCCTTGCCAACATCATCATTGGTGCCATCATGCCACTCATTCCTGGAGTGCCCTTTGTCAACGGAGTGCGCGACCTTGCCAACAGCGACTACATTGCCGGTTTCACACGCTTGACCGACGCCATGCTCGGTTTCTTTTGCATTGCCGTGGGCGTGTCGCTTGGCTTCATCATCGACGGCTCGCTGCATGGTGGTATGCTAGACATAGAGATGGCTGTTAACCCGCAGACTGCCAACCTCTTCATCCAGGCTTTTGCGGCCTTTGTGGGCACTGCGGCCTTTGCACTGCTCTTTGGCATCGACCGCGAGCACTATGTGCCGGCGGGAGTGATTGGAGCCATAGGGTGGGCGCTTTATCTGGTCTTGGTGCGCTATTGTGGAGCCACGCCCGTGGGAGCCACACTGGCTGCCGCCACACTGGTGTGCGTCATCTCGCGCATTGCTGCCATCCCCTTCCGCATCCCGGCTCAGGGTTTTCTGCTATGCGGCATCTTCCCGCTGGTGCCTGGAGCAGGCATCTTCTGGTTCACCTATTACTTGACCGACTCGCAGTTTGACCTCTCGCTACAGAGCGGCTGGCTGGCAAGCAAGATTGCCATCGCCATCGTCTTTGGCATCATCCTCGCAATGGAACTGCCTCAGCGTCTCTTCTCGCACAAGCACCGCACGCATTAACATTTTGCAATCACCTTGTCATCTCAGCGGTGCTTCAATCGCAGTGATTGACAACGGACTCTCAATGGCCTTTAAAGCGCATTGCTTAGCGATGGCGCGGTTTTCCTCGCTCATGCCCACGGGCAAGCCATTGAGCTCCTGTATGTTGTTTCGAAGGAGCCATCGTGGGTCAACCCACGTGGTGTCGGTCCACACCCTCTCACTCAAGCCATAGCGGGCAAGCAGGGTGGCTGTGGCTGCATAGGCCTCTATCAGGCAGGGGATGCCCTCCTGCAAGTGCAGGTCGTCGAAGAGGTGCCCCAGGTCGCCCAGCGAGTCGAGCGGTGTGGTGCGTGCGTTCTGTATGGCAGTGCCGCAGGGCAGCAGCAACTCAATGCCAGTGTCGAGCTGTAGTTGACTCACACACTGGGCAATGCGCTCAAACATCTGCACGCTAGTGGTGTCGGGAGCCAGGCGGGGCTGGTTGTCGGGGAAGGATGGCGTGATGAGCCATGCATATTCGTGCGGACATGTCACCTTTAGTCCGAGCCAGTCGATAATCTGATTTAGATAGGGCTGATAGGTGCTGTAGTCGCGCGACATGCTAGACTGCTGCTGCAGCACTATCATGTCCCAGGGGTGACTTGCAATCACATCTGTCATGGGCACGCTGTCAAGGGCATCCCACGGTTGCGCGCCATGCGACCAGTAATGGATGAAACTAGTGGGAGTGCCAGGATCAACCGGTGCCCAAGTGGTGGAATCGAGAGCATTATAAAACTCATTAAGGCTACCAGCGCCTATATACATGATGTCGAGTTTTAGATATATTTCAGGAGCCACAGCCTTCATCACAAACGGCACATAGCTCAGCGCATCGAGCGAGAAGCTGTTGCCTATCGACAGCACTCGCAACGTGTCGGTGACAACATGCCTCGCCACCTCAACTTGAACATCTTTATAATATATTGTGTCGCCCACATCAATGTGCATCACCACTGGCGCCACTGCACCGGTGGTGTAATGCCGGTTGTTGAGCGATAGCACTTGGGCACCATCAATGGCTGTAACCTCGCCACTGGGCAACGGACCCTTAATCACGCCCAGCCCCGACGTGGCAACTGCCACGCGCTCATTATCGTGAGCGGCAAGTCGCACCTCGGCACCCACCGCCAGGCGCAGCGTCTCCCCCACCCTCATCATCACGCTGCCATCGATGGGGTTGAGCACAACAAAACAATAACCCTTGTCGCCCACACCATTAGTGCTGCCTGCAAGCAGAGCGTCATAGACTGCTGTGACATCGGCCGCCGTGACAATGCCATCGCCATTAGCATCACCATGAGCCTGATCATAGCCCAAGAGATTGTTATAAACCTGCGTCACATCGGCTGCTGTGACTATGCCATCATGACTGACGTCGCTAAGGCAGGCGCTGCCAGGCACATTGTCAATGTCAACCAAAGTTTTTAGGATACCATTATATTGTGAGTAAGTGTCATGCAAGGGGCCATCAACGGCAAGCAACGACCCAGTGGGCACATGAGGCAGCAACAGCGACGCATCGGGCACATGCGAGAAGATAGTGGTCAGGCTATCACAGCCAGCAAACGCCCCGTCACCAATCGCCGTGAGCGTGGCAGGCAGCGACAACGACGTGAGCCACTGACACTGAGCAAAAGCACCACTGGCAACCTCTGTCACTTTATAGTCAGCAACCATCGATGGAATCACAGCAGCCTCGGCCCGATAATCATCCACAACCCCCAGCACGCGCACAGTGCTGTCGCCACCAAGCACCTCGTAGCGCAAGCCATTGCTCACAATGGTGTCGTCACCTCTCGCCACTGGCGTCAAGCACACGGCAATCACCACCAACAATAATATTTCACACACCTTGCGACTCATAGATTGCAAAATTCTGCAAAAAAAACGAGAAAAACAAGACAATACTATAAATTGTGAATCATGAATTGAGCATTATAAATTGAGCATTGTGAATTATGAGTTATGCATTGTGAATTATGCATTGTGAATTATGCATTGTGAATTATGCATTGTGAATTATGCATTATGCATTGTATTAGCATTGCGCATAAAAAAACCTACGCCCGCTTTTCAAACAAAGCAGACGCAGACAACTAAAAAGGAATGTATTAATTACGATGGTTATATTATAATGATGAATGTACCTTCGCTTTTGCTATGCAAATTTAGGAATTTTCCTAATTTTATGCAAACGATTTAATCGTGGCACCTCCAATATTTAATTCTTATTAACATTTTTTCAACCAAAATCAGAATTCAATAAACATCTTTTTGCAAAAAGCAGTCCAAATTGGTTCATTTCAAAACCAAAGGAAGAAATGCTCCAGGTTCAGCGAACGCTTGGCGACTATGACAGCGGTTTTCTCGTTGGTGAATGACTGGCCATGAATCATCGACTGCTTGAGATGGTGCCACAGCTGCTCCATGCTGTCGCTGCGGTGCATGTTGCGCAACACCAGCACACAATCGCCGTGCAGCATGGCCGTGAGGCGCCGCAGCAACGGCTCCCAGCAGGCACGCTCAGGCACCGAGTTGATGAGCACAAACGGCACCTGCTCATTGCCCATTTCCTGCTCATAATCGTGAAATGCCACATCAAGGCAGTCGTAGCACTCCACGCTGTCGAGATAATCGGCCAGCACATTACCTATCACGGGATAGGCATCAAGATGAGGCTCATAGAGCCACAGCCGGCTCTGCGACGACACGTTGAGCATAGTAGCCGCCGTCATGCCATAGCAGGTGCCCACCTGCATGATGCGCTGTGGGTTGAAAAAATTGGTGATGCGAAACAGCATCTTCATGCCCTTTAACGAGATTACACGCGGGTGCTTCTTTTCTTCGCGCAAGGCACCTATCACCGCCTGGCGCATTTGGGCCATGCTGGCATAGCAGTAATACGGCAGCTTCTCGCGCAGCACAAAGCGCACGAAATGATACGCAAAAGGGGAATGAATGCCATGCCCCTTGCTGCGATGATGACGGCTCAAGGCCGTGCGGTATCTCTTGATGCGACCCAATGTAGTTTGTTTTTTGGTGGAACGGGGAACGAGGAACGGGGAACGGGGAAAGAATTATTCTAGAAAATCTAGAACATCTAGAAAGTCTAGAGCTTCTAGCTACTTAACACTCATCATTGGTTTCTTTCTTGCGGCGCACACCTGAGTAGATTGCCCAGCCCAGAGCGCCAGCTATTAGAAGCATGATGAGCCACACCGAGGTCTTGGCAAGCGTCTCGGTCTTGTGTACCTCTTGTGGGTCGAAGGTGAAGACTATGGTGTGGTCGCCAGCAGGCACTTGCAGGGCACGCAGCACATAGTTCACGCGGCCTATGGGCACCTCCTTGCCATCGATGGTGGCTGTCCATCCCCACGGGAAGTAAATCTCGCTGAACACCGCCAGTCCACCCTTTGCGCTGTGGGCGTGATAGGTGAGAGTGTTAGGGGCATAGGTCGTCTCCGTGATATAGTCGGCACTATCGGTGGGAGTTGCCTCTTTCAAAGCATCCTTAAACTTCACATCGGCAACAGCCTCTGTGGCGGGGTCGAAGGTGTCGAGCATCTTCATCTCCTCATCGGCAGTCTTGACGTAGGTTAATGTATCTACAAACCAAGCGTTGCCCAGGGCCTTATCGTTCTTAAAGATATCGGTGGCGTTGTCTCCAAGCATTAAATATTTAGCATTGAGCATATTCAGCACCTGAGGAATGGTATCAATAGTCTGCCGCTGGGTGATGCCGTCAACCAAGAACTGCCTAGCAGGAATAAGCTGGCGCTCTATCAGGTCGTTGTAACGACTGAGCTTAGCAGCATGGTAGCCACCAATGGTCTTGTGGAAGTAGCTTGAGCGATATCCCTCAAGATTAAAATCAAAGACCCTATAGTTTTGTGTGGTGTCGGCAAGGATGGCGGCGTCGGCAGCAGTCTTCTCAAAGGTGGTTGACGGCAGCGTTGCGGGATCCACAAAATTATCCTCGTTGAGATAGCGCTTGTTCACTGCAAACATATCCACCAGCACGATAGCCGCAATTATCAGGCCTGCTACCATAGCATTAATCTTCCTGGGCTTATAAAGCATCAACACGCCGAAGCCCAGCACTATCACCACAAGGCTGCGCCAAGCGTCGCCGCTCACCAGAGCATGACGAATAATTTGGGCTGCCGACGCGGTGTTGGGAACTTCCTCAATAGAAATCTCGCCTTGCGAAGCCCTTAGCAGATTCATAGCATCTCCCTCGGTGGCCTCGCCGCCAAACATGCTTGGTGCCAAGGCAAACAATAAGCACAGCAAGGCACAACCACCAAACACGCCATAGAAGACCTTACCATTCTTCTTGAAGAAATCTTCCTGAGTGAATATTTCTTTCAGAGCCAGTACAGCCATCAATGGTATTGTAAACTCGGCAATGACAAGAATGCTCGACACGGTTCGGAACTTGTTATACATGGGGAAGTGGTCGATAAACCAGCCCGTCAGCCCCATGAAGTTATGACCCCACGAGAGAAGGATGGAGATGATGGTCGCTACCAGCAATGCCCATTTAACAGGACCTTTAACCACAAACAGGCTAAGGACGAACAGTGCAAAAATCAGAGCACCCACATACACTGGGCCACTCGTGAACGGCTGGTCGCCAAAGTATTGAGAGAACACACTCAAGCCGTCAACACCAAGCTCGGCATTCTCGCTGGAGGCAACCTCACTGGCATTATCCACCTCGGCAAGCGACTTCATGCTTGTGCCACCCTTCACATTGGGCACCATCAGTGTCCAGGTCTCGCCTATGCCATAGCTCCACTGAGTGATATACTCCTTGCTCAAGCCACCAGTGGAAGAGAGTTCGCTCTCCTTAGCTTGCTGGCCATCCTTGGCTGGCAGTGGAGTGAGCTCGCTGTGCCCACCACGCATCGTCTCCTTGGCATACTTATTAGACAAGAACAGGTTTGAGGCATTAGCCCCCACAGCCAGCAAGGCAGCTACTGCCAAGCAAGCGGTAGCAATGCCCCACTGCCCCAGCCTCTTCTGCTTGATGGCAATCACCAGATAGGCTATTGCCAGCGGCACAATAATGAATAGCGAGTAGTAAGTCATCTGCACATGGTTGTTGAGCAACTGCAACGCGCCAAAGAGCGCCGCCACCGCCGCGCCAAGCAGATACTTGCCGCGATAAGCCCACACGATGCCGGCTATCGTGGGTGGAATGTAGCACAGCACCAGGAGTTTCCAGATGTGGCCTGCCGCAATGATGATGAAAAAGTAGGACGAGAAGGCATACCCAATGGCGCCCAGCACCGCCAAGTACCACTTCATGTCGAAGGCCAGCATCAGGATGAAGAAGCCCAGCATGAGCAAGAACACCCAGCTCACAGGACTAGGGAAGCCCAGCGTGAGCACCTTACCCACGGTGTTGATGACAGATGTGCTCTCATAGCTTGGAGCAATCTGGAAGGTGGGCATGCCACCAAAGAGGCTGTTGGTCCAGCGAGTGACCTCGCCGTTGTGGCTCTCGTTATAGACTTTTGCCTCCTGCCCGTTGGCAGCACCTTGCATCACGTCGTTCTGCTGCATCACATATCCATTCACATCGCTTGGATAGAAATATATCCACGAGATAGCGGCAAAGGCCAATATCGCGAGCACAAAAGTGACTACACTGCGCACCGTAGTGGTGCCTATCAACTGCTTGTCAAATACTTTTTTATCCATTTATATCAATTCTTTATTTTACATCAAAGGGGGGGGACGGTTCTCTTGATGTAACTTTTAACCAATAATACTCTCTTTCTCTCAGAATTTCATCTTGTTCACCTCGCGGCGCAGGGCAGCAGTTTCTTCCTCGCAGTTGCTGTCGTTAGCACTCTGAGCGGCTTTCATCAGCTGCGACAACTGGCCTAGCAGCTCCTTCTTGAGCTTGGCGCCCACCTCCTGATATTCGCGGGTGGGATGCGCCACAAACTCGCTATATAGGTCATGCAGTTTTTTGTAATTGTCACGACAAGTCGTCAGCTTGGCATTGACCGAGGCATTAGACGAAACAAAGTGCTCTATCTCATCAATGCTTACGGGCATGTTCTCGGGCTTGACGGGAGCAATCTTGATGGGCAAGTCGTTCTCACTAGGCATGGGAGGCAACTCGCCATCGCCAAATCCTGGCACGGGCGTGGGAGGAGGCCCCTCGACGGGACGGAGTGTGGTGTCGGCAAGCATCAGGCTGTCGAGCAACGAGTCGCGTGGCACGTCTATTATCTCGCCTTTTAGATCCTGTGGCACGCCATACTCAAACTCGTCAACCTTCAACGAGTCGGGCTTGGGATAAGTCTTCTCGCTGCGTCCCAAGAGCCTGTTTCCAAACCTATGCACGGGTGGCACAAAAATATACAGCAGCACCAGGACGGCAATTACCGTCCCTGCAATCGACCATGCTATTTTCTTGTTTTGCGCTGTCATGCTGCAATTTATGCCATTCTCCCCAACGCACTTTGCCTACATCTGAGCATAAATTCAGGGAAAAGCAGTGCAAAATTAGTGCAAGCCGAGCGAAATACAAAATGAAAGACAAAGTTTTTCATTTTTTATTTTGATAAAATGCTCACGCTCGCAAGGCTTTGAGCAAGCTCAGCTTTGTCTCGCTCAATCGCATTTTTCCTAGGCGCCGCCTAATTTATCAAAAATCAGTTTCTCTAATTTGATATTTGCCACGAAACAAGAAAATGTTAAGTTTTTTTTATTTTTGTGTGAGATTGATTTTATTACGAAAATTCTATGTACTTTTGCAAGTTATTGGAAACAACATTTACACAAATTGGCTAGAAAACCCGAAATATTGACCCCTCAACTGTTCAGTTTTGAGCTCAACTTGAAGACTGTGCTATGGGGTGGCGACATGATTGCTGCCTTCAAAGGCATTAAGCTCGACAACCACCTCGTGGGAGAGAGCTGGGAAATCTCTGGGCTCAAGGGCCATGAGTCGGTAGTAGCCAATGGCGATGACAAAGGGCTCACACTGCGGCAGCTCATCAGGAAATATCGCAGCCAGCTAGTGGGAAAGCGCATCTACCGCGAGCACGGCAACGAGTTTCCGCTGCTCATCAAGTTTATCGATGCCAGCAAAGACCTGTCGGTGCAGGTGCACCCCGACGAAGACCTCGCCCGTAGCCGCCACCACTGCTGCGGCAAGACCGAGATGTGGTATATCATCGACGCGCAGCAAGGTGCCTCGCTGCTGGCGGGAATGAGCCGCACCATCACCCCAAATGAATACCTGCAGCACATGGCCAGTGGCACACTGCTCAACGTGCTCATGCGCCACAACACCCATGCCGGCGACATCTTCTTCCTGCCGGCAGGACGCATTCACTCCATTGGCGCCGGCAACCTGCTGCTCGAGGTGCAGCAGCCCAGCGACATCACTTATCGCGTGTATGACTACGACCGCCTCGACATCAACGGCAAGCCGCGACAGCTGCACACCGACCTCGCCATCGATGCTATCGACTACACCGTCAGCCGCGACTGCCTGCGGCACTACCCCAACGAGAAGGGCCACATCACGCTCATCAACAGCATCTTCTTCAATGTGGGCAGGGTCATCGTCGATGGCACCTGCAACGTGCCCATGCCCCACGACGCCTTCCTGTGCCTGATGTGCATCCACGGTTCAGCAACCATCGACTACGGCAGTCCAAGCACCTACACCATCAAGCAAGGCGAGTCAATACTAGTGCCAGCATGTGTAGAACAGCTGTCGCTCAATGGCGCAGCAACAATCATCACCGCCACAGCCTGAAGAAGGCACAACTAAATTTATTCCTTTAACCACTTTTTCATCAACCCCACCACAATGAAACGACTATCACTACTGATAGCAGCACTGCTGCTAATGCTTGCTGCCCAAGCACAAAACATTGCACGCGAAGCGTTTAAGCAAGACCTGCGCCGTAGCGCCAACAACTACTATGCCTACCCCGACCGCAACCTGCCTGTGTTGACACCAGCCCCCGAGGGCTACGTGCCGTTCTTCATCAACCATTATGGCAGGCATGGCAGCAGGTGGCTCATTGCCCCCACCGACTACACATTCCCCGTGGAGCAGCTCACCAAAGGCGAGCGCAACGGCAAGCTCACCAAGCGCGGCAAGGAGGTGCTCGACGTGTGCCGCCTCATGCTCAACGCCTCGCAGCAACGACTGGGTGAGCTCAGCGACATCGGAGCCGAGCAGCACCAAGACATAGCCCGACGCATGTTCCAGAACTTCCCCGAGGTGTGGGCTGGCGACGCTAGAGTAGATGCGAAATCCACAGTGGTGATTCGCTGCATACTCTCTATGCTCAACGAGGTGGCAACACTCAAAGCTCTCAACCCTAACCTTCGCATCACCACCGATGCCAGCGAGCACGACATGTATTACATGAACTACCGCGACACCGTGGCTATAGCGGCACAAAAACTGGCACAGCCAGCAGTCGAAGCATTCAAAGACAAGCTCTTTCCCCCAAAAGACCCCGACAAACGGCTCGAGAAGATGACCTCGCGCCTGTTCAGCGACAAGCAGTTTGTGCGCGACAGCATCGACAGCTTCAGGTTTGAGTATGTCCTCTTCGACCTGGTGAGCAACATGCAGAGCCATCACGAGTTTGAGAATATCGACCTCTACTCTGGAGTCTTCACCCTTGATGACGCCACCGACTTCTGGACCTACAACAACGCCAGGTGGTATGTCTATTCGGGCAACACTTCGCTCAACAACCACACCGGCGCACGGGCTCACCGCAACCTGCTGCGCAATTTCGTAGAAGAGGCCGACAAAGCAATCCTTGCCGGCAACAACTGCGCCACACTGCGCTTTGGGCACGAATCAGTGGTGCTGCCACTAGTGTGCCTGATGGGGCTCAACGGCATGGATTATGACACCACCGACCTTGCGACACTAGCCCAGCACTGGCGCTCCTATGAGGTGTTTCCCATGGCTGCCAATGTGCAGATGATTTTCTATCGCAAAACAGGCAGCAACGACATCTTGGTTAAAATCCTCCTCAACGAGCACGAGGCCACCCTCCCCATCGACACCGACTGCGCCCCCTACTACCACTGGCAAGACGTGCGCCAGCATTTTCTATTGCGAGCCAGTTAATAGACTACACATTTTTTCACTTTAGAGAACCTCAAGGTAATGAAACACCTGCGGTGACACCTCTTTAAACACATAAAGCACACCACTTCAAGTTTTTCATACCAGTAATTTGACTTTTAGAGAAAATGGTGTTATATTTGCTGGCTGTAACAGATTTACCATTTTAATACTTCGTGCTATGAAAATTTTAAAAATTTCCTTTTTAGTGATTGCTTTGGCTCTGCTGGGCAGCACATTCACTGTTGATGCCAAGGTGAAGAAACGCCGCAGCACAACCAAGAAAGAGAGAACTATCAAGAAGAAAAACACTAGCAAAAACATGACATCAAGTGTTGAAAAATGTGGACTCGACATGGTGGAGTATCAACATCAAGGGATGATGATGCAACCCGTGGCCGAGGTGCGCCTCAAGCGCAAGAATGGCAAGGTGGTGATGGCCGTCAGAGGCACCACCACACAGGAGCAAGAGTTTGTCCTTGACGACGGCGAGCAGCTTCTCAAGGAGGCCCTGACAATAATCGAGGAGGAGAAGATGCTTGACTATGGCGTTAGCTATGACGTGCCGCCCGAGATGCAGCCACTTGACGGATATGCATGGTCGTTCAGCGCACGCCTCACCGACGGTCGCAAGATCTCCACTCACGGCCACAATGCCGAGCCAGGTGGCAACGGTTTGAACAAGATAAACAGTCTGCTCTTCACTCGTGCCCGAAAACTGCTGGGAATAAACTATTAACATCCCAAGTTCTTGATAAATGTGCCACACAGTGCTTCCCAGCTAGCTGGGAAGCACTGTGTGTGTATGTACCAAAGAATTTCATTCCGTGGCAAAAATTCTTTTTATAAATTTTGTCAGGTATAATTATTGCGGTTTTGTAAATAATTATTATTTTTGCATCGTTCATTTTACACAATTACTATAATCCAAATTTGTTATGAGAAACTTGAAGCTAAAACTAATAGCTGCGGCAATCGGTTTGTTTCCTGGTGTGGCATTGGGCAATGCTATCGACTGGTCTCAGGCCGAGCTAGTAGCTAATCGATTTGCCTCAAATGTGGAGGGACAACCTGCTGTGAAATGGCAGCGTGTGACTCGCAATGATGTCATTGCAAGTGCTGGCAACGCACCCCTCTATGTGTTGAATCGTGCTGATGGGCACGGATGGGTGATTGTTGCCGGCGATGATGCGTGCGTGCCCATTTTGGGCTATTCCACCGAAGGGACATTCAGCTACGACAACATTCCCGAGAACCTGCGCCATTGGCTAACTCTTAATGAGCGATATGTCGAGGTGTGTGCCAAGCGCCACGCTGTGGCAGCTCCACAAGCGTCGCAAGGAGTGCCAGTAGTGCAACCGTTGTTGGGCGAAATATTGTGGGGGCAGGGCGCTCCTTATAATAATATGTGCCCCACCTACGACGGTGGCACCCACTACTATGTGGGCTGCGTGGCAACTGCGGCAACACAGATTATGCGCTATCACAGCTATCCCGAGCATGGCACTGGCAGCAAGACCATTACCGTCAACGGGCAAAGCGTGACCGCCGACTTTGGCAACACCACCTACGACTGGGACAACATGCTTCCAACCTATGAAGATGTGAGCTACACCGCTGTGCAAGGCAATGCTGTTGCCACGCTTGCGGCGCACTTTGGTGTTGCGGTTAACATGGAATATCAACCTGCTGGTAGTGGCGCTCACTCGATGGAGGTCCCAAATGCGCTGCGCGAGTATTTCAACTATGACCAAGCCGTGACCATGCGCAAGCGCGACTATTATAGCAGCACTGAGTGGCTACAGCTCATCAAAAGCGAACTCGACGCTGGCCGTCCAGTTTATTATGGCGCCTCGAGTGACGTGGGCAGCAGTGGCCATGCATTTGTGTGCGACGGTTATGACAGTGAGGACTATGTACACATCAACTGGGGATGGTATGGCACAAGCAATGGCTACTTCCTTGTGAGCCATCTCGACCCCGACGACCTGGGAATAGGCGGTGGCACTGGCGGCTACAACCTCGACCAGGAGATTATCACTGGCATCCAGCCTCTAGTGAGTGGCACAACCTACCAACGTCCACTCTACAACTCATTGAGCATGCGACTCATCACACAGAGTGCTAATGACTTTAATGTGATGATTACTGTCGAGAACTTCGACACCAAGCCGTTCACTGGCGACCTGGGCGTGGCACTGGTGCGCGACGGCGAGATTTTGAAGGTTCTTAAAACTGAGCAACGCAATATTGCGGGCTTTGCCAATGGGCACACCGGCCTCCTTGCCATGGCGTCAATCTACGACATTCCCAAGCAAGTGGGCAATGACATCCCCGATGGCGATGCCACGGTGTGGATGGCATTTCGCGAGGACAGCCAGTCGCCGTGGCAGCTCATGCGCTATTGCCGTGGTCGCGACAGCCGCAACAAGCCCTATGTGGGATTCTTTAAAACACAGGTCGCTGGCGGCAGCATCCTCACTCTCGACGATAGTTGCTCACATCCCGATGTCACTTTGCTCTCGGCACTTGAGCCCGAGGGCGAGGTCTATGAGTATGGGTCAGCCCTTTTCAACCTGCACCTGCGCAACAACAGTAGCGATGTGCGCTTGCGCAACATCGTTGTGCGCTTCACCGATGTGAACGATGATAGCCGGTACTTCGATTATGAAAACTCGGTTAATGTGTATGATGCGGTTGAGGAGAAAGTGTCGCTGCTGATGAATCTTGATGAGCAGATGACAGCTGGCGATTATCGCCTCACGGCCTTTGAGAAGGGGTTTGAAGATTATCCTTTCGAGCAATCGCAAGGCGATGGCATTGTAACGGTGCTGCCCAAGGCCGAGACTCCGGTGATGCGACTAACCACTGCCGTGCAGTGGCGTCGTGCCGACTCCCAAGAAATCATCAACCAGGGCGACAACATCTACTTTGCGCTCAATGCACGCAACTATGGTGCTGAGGGCAATGTGGGAGTTATACTAAACTTGGTTGATGTAAACGACCCAACTAAGAGCTACATCTACCAGCAGAGCAATGCCACTGTGGAGCGCGGCGAGGCGAGAACTTTCACCTTCTACCGCAAGCTGCCAGTTGACCCAGGTGATTATAAGGTGGTTATCAGCTATGTGACCGATGACGGAAAAATCACTATCGACCCCAACAACGATGTGTTTCCAGTTACAATCACTGTGGGCGAGGCCGATAATATATTCTTAAATGCGGTTTCCATCGACTTGCCCGACTATGTGGTCAAGGGTGAGAAACTAGAGGGCACCCTGACGCTCAGCGCACCGGTTGACCACAATGGTTATGTATATGTGCGCATGCGCCAGTACACGCTCACTAATGGCGGCATTCTCTACATGGGCAACCAGCAGATTGCAGCAGGAGAAGAGAAAACCATCAATATTTCGAGCCGCATCAATTTTGAGCCAGGGCGATACTTGATAATGGTGGAGGCAAAGCATGGAGCTACCGAGGGCACCGTGGGCAACTACGTTAATTGCTACAAGCTAATTGATGTGGTCACCGAGCCACCAGTGGTAGTAGTGCCTGGCGATGTTGATGGCGATGGACTGGTCACCACTACTGATGTGACACTGCTCTACAACATACTGCTCAATGATGACTATACTGGCGTGGTCAATGGCGACCAAGATGGCGACGGCAGCATTACCGCCAGCGACGTGACGGTAGTGTATAACATCCTGATGGGAGTGGGCGCTCTATAGCACAGGGTGTTGCAACAGGTGATTTCGTGACAAGCCCGCTCATTATTCGTGCCACATAAAAAAAGATGCTGCGCATTGCAATCGCGCAGCATCTTTTTTAGTCAGCAGTTTTCAATATTTATTTTTTATTACTGCCAAGGATGATGTTATAGACAACTGTAACATCCACTGTGGTGATTTCACCGTCGCCACTCTGGTCGCCGTTGACCATGCCCTCGGTGTCGCCGTTGAGGATGTAGTTGTAAAGAATAGTCACGTCAACAGTGTTGACATCGCCGTCGCCGTTCACGTCGCCAGCAACACCCTGCTGGGGCTCGCCAGTCATCACGATATACTCCTTCTTGGCGGGAGTAGTGTGCGTGTTGTTCTCGTTAGGCAGTGACAGGATAGCGAGCTTCTCACCCGAAACGAACAGGTTGCCAGCGTAGTCATAGTTGATTTGGGTAATCAGATTGCCCACTCCATGCTTGTAGTCATACTTCCAGTTCAGAGCAGGAACGCCATCGCTGCCATATTGAATCTCAAAGAACTTGAGAGTTCCGTCGGGCTGGTTAACAACGAGCTCGGTACCATCGGCGCTGATAGCGCCAGCGCAGTATTGAGTGCCGCTGAGGTGCTCATGGATTGGGTTGTCGGGGTCGCCACTATTGTAAACAATCTGTCCTTCTGGGTTTACATAGATGATAGAAGGCACTCCAGAGTTGTTCTGACCTGCGCTGCGGTTCTGAACCACCCAGATGCCACCTTCCTCACTCTCGCCAACCACTGCTGCGTGAGTGCTGATGAGCTTAGCTCCAACGGGCCAAATGCGAGATGGCGCCTGAGCCCAGCTCTCCATGATTGTGCCATCTTCGTTGCCAATGTTGTATTGAGAGATGTCGTTGTTGGCATCCTCAAGGTGGCAATACATGTGAGTGTCGGCACCATTGCCAGTGATGAATACCGAAGGAGTAGAAGTACACATCATCTCACCAGCGTCGTTGGTGATAGAGCCATCGCTAGCGTGAGAGCCAATGAAGAATGGCTCGAGGTCGCCGCTCAATGTCTCAGGATTGAGCTTGAAGACACCTGAGCGAGCACCATCGGCCCAGTTGGCAAGGTAAACAGTACCGTTTTGGTCGGCAGCCAAGCGGAATGGATTACCAAGGGTATATTCGCCGCTGATAGGACCACCAATCTGCTCCCATTCTGGAGTATAGGCATAGATGGCATTGCTGGTGTTGGAAGAACCGATGCGGTTCACGAGATAGAAGCGTCCAAAGTAAGGACTCTCAGGACTGTTGTCAACAACATTACCGATGCGGTTGAAGCTGAAGTCGGCAGGATTGTTGAGCTTGTCGATGCGAGCAACAGGGTCACCCACGAGAGTAATCTCCCAGTGCATCTTGATGCAGCCCTCTTCGCCCTCTGGTACTGATGGCAGGTCGGCTACAGGAATAGTGATTTCGTTAGCACCAACTGCAACGTTAGGAATTGGGAAGGTGGCAAGCACCTCGTTGGTGTTGATGTCACGGAAGGTGATGTAAGCCTCATTGGCATCTTCATTAGCCTTGAAGGTAAAGGTGTAGTTGTCACCCTCAAGATTGTAGTTCAGGTCATAGGCATAGATACCCTTAACCACTGGCTGCTCAACGCCATCGGTAGCAAATTTCACCACATTAGCGTCGCTTCCAGCAAGATAAGCGTGGATATTCTCTTGATTTACCACAGCACCTGCCCAAGCAAAGTCGGCAGTGTTGGCGGTGATAGCCTTTGCTGCAGCGAAGTCGGTGTTGACTGTGTTCACGAGCTTTGCGCTTGCCAGGCCAGCGGTGATGTCATAGATCTTAATGCCCTTAATGTCGTTCTTGGTGCCATAAGGAGCCACCAGGAGCTTGTGACCGGCATACTTGAAGATTTGCATACCATTGCCCAGGAGCTCGTCGGCAGTCATGACGTTGCACTCGGGCACTAAACCGTCGGCAGTGATGGGGAACTCATAGAGTTTTCCTGTCTTCGAGCCGCCGATGATGAATGAGCGGTCGTCAAATGGCGACACTGCCATCTTGATGGTGCCATAGTTGGCAACGTCATAGTTGCCAAAGTTGCCCTCAGTAGCCAAGGGGTCACCAAGCTCGGTCAATGTAATAATGCCGTTAGCGTTGGTGCGGCTGGTGCTCACCACGTTGCCATCGTCGATAACGAAGAATGCGGGACGAATGCCACGGG
Organism: uncultured Prevotellaceae bacterium; assembly: GCA_900318255.1. Classification (GTDB taxonomy): domain Bacteria; phylum Bacteroidota; class Bacteroidia; order Bacteroidales; family Muribaculaceae; genus Sodaliphilus. The sequence goes on from ONJX01000014.1 coordinate 27,786, forward strand.
TGGTGCCTGTGGTGGGAGCGGGAACGCAAACTATCGCGTTCTTAATAGGACCACTCACGGCAAGACCCAATCCCATGTCGGCCCGGTACCAGTTAGAAGAGTACTGTGTTGAGAACCACTCGGTAGGTGCCGAGTCAAAGTCATCCCAGTAGTAAGCGTACATGGTGCCGCGTGGATAACCGTCGGCATAGTCGTTGTTGTAGCAAGTGCGCACAGCGCTAACACCCACGAGCTTGCCATCGGCACTCAGAGCGATAGAACCAATCTGGTTGTAGAAGATAGGCACATCATCGCCCATGTTGAAGATACCCTCGGTGTTGAGCGTCTTAACCACCTGCTTGGTATTGTTGTCAACAATGTAGAGGTGAGCCAGCTTGCCCTCATGCGAGAGGACGATGGTAGAGTCGCCATATTGCAGTGCCTGAGCCACTTTGCCCACGATGCCATCGTAGGTAGTGCCCTCGTCCTGAGCAAACACAAACTCGCCAGGCAATTTCAGGTAACCGGGCTGCGCTGGGTCAGGATAGTTCTCATAAACCACCTCCTCGGGAACATAATTTTCGCTCTCGAGTTTGATGAATGAGTAGCACGTGTTGTTGGCAGTAACGGTAGCCGCAATGGGCTCTTCGAGCAGCTTGTAACCCTCGGCGGTAGCCTCCACGGTGTAGTTGCCGGGCTCGAGGTCGAAGAAGGCGAAGAAGCCGTTCCACTCGTTGTCAACATTGTAGGTGGCAACCTCGGTGCCGTTCTTCTTGAGAACTACTTGGGCGCCATTGATAGGCAACCACTGGTCGTCGCTGCCGTAGGCATACTTGTAGTGGCTGTCAACGATCTTCTCGTGAAGGTCTTTCACGGTACCTGCAATCTCGCCCTTGCCTGTGAGGTTGAAGCCCCAGTAGGTGGCAACACCGCGAGCCTCGCGGATGCCCTCCAAGCGGTCGTAGTCGAAGTTCAAGGCACGGTGGCGCGAGGGCTGATAGGTGTGGAAGAAGCCCTCGAGCAGATAGCCTGGCACGCCATGCTTGAGCACGCCCAGGTAGCCGCTATATTGCTTGCCATTGTTGCGGGTGGCGGTGCTATAGCTGCCATAGAAGCTGATGTCGCCACGCACGTTCATGTTGGTGAGACTGTAGTGGCTCTGGGGCTCTATCTCGCCCATGTAGTGGAAAGGCCACACGGTGCGTGCCATGTCGTCGCTGCCTTCCACGCCAGGCCCGTTATATCCGGCAGGGCCAGTAGTGCCTGTGTCGTAGCCACGATACAGGAACAGCGGGTAGTTGGTGGTAGTGCCATCGTTAGAGGCGTTAGAGTGCGACGAGATGAACATGTCGAAGTTGCCCTCTTCCACCTCCTCGCAGATGTCGGCGAGGTTCTTGTTATAGATGGCATCGGGGTCATAGGAGCTCACTGGCGGTGTGTAAGGCCAGGGGCCGTTAGCCAAGCGAGAATAAACAATGTTCTCGCTCTTGACGCCTACCGATTTCAGATAGTCGCCAATGCCAAAGGCGCGTGGCAGTGTGCCACGGCCCTCATAGAATCCCAGTGTGTCGGTGTCGATCCATCCAGTGCCCTCAGCATTGAGCTGGCCAGTGTAGGGGTGGCCTATGGTGGGCATGGGGCGGTCGTTGGGACCATAGCTGCCATGACCGGGGTTCAGATAGATGCGAAATTCATCGGCTGTCTTTGCTTGCAAAGAGAAACCTGCTACTACGGCTGCTGCCAGTAAAAGTATATATTTCTTCATAATATGGTTCCTCCTTCTTATTTAGTGATGTTAATAATATAAGCCTCGCCAGTGGGTGTAGAGAAAGCTATCTTGCCCTGAGCTGGCAATGGATACATGGCAATCACGTCCTCGCCGGTGACCACTTGCTTGTTGCCGTTAAGGTCGAGAACAACGATTTCGCTCGAGGTGAACACCTCGCCGTTGTCGTGGCAGTCCATAGCCACCACCATGTCGCTCGTCATCCACTTGGGAGCGCGGTAGTTACCCAGACTGGTGAGACCGCTGCCGTCGAGGTTGCACACATAGGCGCCATTGCCACTGCAGCAGAAGAGCACCTTGCTGGCGTCGGGAGAGAGCGAGGCCCAAATGTAACGATAGCCATGGCCCTTGGGAGCGAGCTCGGTGGTCTTGCCACCACGGGTGAGGTACATCTTGAAGTCCTTAGTAGAGAGCACGGGGGCGCTAACCTGCGCTTTGCCCTCGCCAATGGCTTTCTTCGCAATCTTGCCATTGTTGACAGCCACTGCGGTGTTGCCCGTGATGGCTGTGCCCTGCACGTTGCGAGAAGGCTTGACGAGCTGCTGCTCGGCACCAGTGGTCAAGTTCTTGCTCTTGATGGCTGTCATCAGCAAGTGCTTGCTGTTAGTAGATTTCTCTCGATAGACAACAGTGTTGCCGTCGGGCGAAATCTTTGCGTCAAAACCTGCACCTTGCGCCTGGGTGATGACCTGCGAGGCACCGGTGCTCAAGTCATATTTAGTGAGACCGCTGTTGTAGTCGGTAGTCACCAGGATGTAGTCTCCTGCCGGACTAATGGCCGCAACTTTGTTAACAGCACTCTCGGGAATGTTGACCTTGTCGATAGAGGTAACATTCACCAGCTGTGCCATCCCACTAAAAGACACGCATAATGCTAAAGCTAATAAAACTTTTTTCATAAATGCTTAGTTTTTAGTTAGACAAAAAGTTGATTAAAATATTGAATTATCTCAGTTTACTCTTTATCACCTATTAATTATAACAATTTCCAAGTATTTGCCCCAAAATTATTGAAAATTATTGAAACAACCAAAAACAATGCTAATTTTTTTGATTTATTTTGAATTGCTGTGATTTTTGATTGCTGGTAAAAGAAAAATGTGTATATTTGTAGGGAAAATATTTCCTTAATGCCGGCAATTATGGCTCACAATGTTGATAATGAGGGAAAGAGACAGAAACCGATGCCTCAAAAATCGGTGGGGTTCTTTGTGCATCAAATCTCGGGTCACGACTTGCTTGATCTCTTTGGGAATGCCCCCACTAAGATTGACGCCTGCTGCTTGTGCTATGTGGTAAGAGGCAACATCAAGGTTATGGTCAACATCAAGGACTTTAACGTTGTCACTAACGACTTCATGGTGCTCTTCCAGGGGGTAATAATTCAAATCCTGGAAGTGAGCGATGATGCACTAGTGAGCATCGAAGCCTACTCGTCGGCGTTTCTCAAGCAAGTCAACTTCTGGCATATCATCTCTCCCATCATGCAGCACATCATTAAGAACCCCGTGTTCTCGCTAAATGAAGAGATGGGAAACTTCTACCGCGAGAGCTTCGACATCATGAAAAAAGCGGCCAGCTTTGGAGCATCTTTCATGACTCACAGCATTGCCGAGTCGGCACTGGTAGTCGCCATCGACATGCTGGCGGGAGCAATTCGCAGCGGCATGGTCAAGGGGGTGATAATCAAGAGTTCCTCGCGCGACCAAGTGATTGTGGGCGAGTTCATGAAGAGTGCTCTTGAGAACTATCGCAGCGAGCACAAAATTGCATTCTATGCTCACGAAGCGTCGCTGTCGCTATCTCACTTTTGCAACGTCATCAGCAAGAGCACTGGCATGACAGCTCAGCACATCATCATGAACCTCATCATCATGGATGCTAAAATCCAACTCAAGAGCAGTGACATTGCCGTTAGGGAGATAGCACAATCGCTAGGTTTTACCTCTCCCACCACCTTCAACCGATATTTCAAAACCTACACTGGCATGACCCCTAACGACTACCGCAATGCTACAACTGCCGTGAGCGACAACTTAACAAACACCAGAAACGTATAAAAAAACTATTAACTAACAAACCAACAAACTATTAACTACACTTATGGCAATGACTAAGAAAGAACAGCGAGAAGCCGAGTTGAGATTCTTGAGGCTGCTGTCGCACAACTTCCCTGATGTGGCGACAGCTAGCACCGAGATTATAAACCTCTCGGCAATCTTGAACCTGCCCAAAGGCACAGAGCACTTCCTTGCCGACCTGCACGGTGAATACAAGGCCTTCCAGCATGTGCTGCGCAACGCCTCGGGAACCATCAAGCGCAAGGTGGGCGAGATTTTCAACGACACGCTGAGCAACCGCGACAAGAAGGAACTGTGCACGCTCATCTACTATCCCGAGCGCAAGCTAGAGCTGGTGAAAAACGGCATGGACGATCGCAACGACCTCGACGACTGGTATTTCATCACCATCAACCGCCTGGTGAGAGTGTGCCGCAATGTGTCGTCAAAATACACGCGTTCTAAGGTGAACAAGGCTCTGCCCAGCAGCTTCTCCTATATCATCCAGGAGCTGCTTCATGAGAACGCTGCCGACCGCAACAAGCAAGCCTACGTTGATGTGGTTGTCCAGACCATTATCAGCACTGGTCGTGCCGACAACTTCATCATCACCATCTGTTACTTGATTCAGCAGCTCACCATCGACAAGCTGCACATCCTGGGCGACGTGTTTGACCGCGGCCCCAGCCCTGACAAGATTATGGACGTGCTGTGCAACTACCACGACTTCGACATACAGTGGGGCAACCACGACATCCTGTGGATGGGAGCCGCCAGCGGCAACGACAGCTGCATCGCCAATGTGATTCGCATCGCCATGCGCTACGGCAACCAGGCGGTGCTCGAGGACGGCTACGGCATCAACATGCTGCCACTGGCAACCTTTGCCATGGACATCTACGGCAACGACCCCTGCGAGAAGTTCATCCCCAAGGGCGAGGCCAAGAACAACAAGCTCGCGCCGCTCATCGCCAAGATGCACAAGGCCATCAGCATCATCCAGTTCAAGCTCGAGGCGCAAATCATCAACCGCCGACCAGAGTTTGACATGGCCGACCGCCTGCTGCTCGACAAGATTGACCACGAGCGCAAAGTCATCACCATCGATGGCGTGGATTATGAGATGACCGACACTAACTTCCCCACCGTTGACCCCAAGGACCCCTACCGCCTCACTCCCGAGGAGGAGGAGATTGTGGAGAAGCTTCACAACTCATTCACAGGCAGCGGCAGGCTGCGCACTCACATGCGCTGCCTCTTCCGCTACGGGTGTGTCTATAAGGTGATTAACGGCAACCTCCTCTATCATGCCTCAATACCCCTCAACGAGGATGGCTCGCTCAAGGATGTCACCATCCAGGGCGAGAAATATCACGGCCGTGACCTGCTCAAGAAGGTGGGAGCGCTGATTCGGGACGCCTATTTTGGCTGCGGCAACAAGGAGAACGAGGAGTTTGCCAATGACTATGTGTGGTACCTGTGGTGTGGCAAGGACTCGCCAGCCTTCGATAAGGATAAGATGGCAACCTTTGAGCGCTACTTCATCGTTGACAAGGCCACTCACAAGGAGGTGAAAGGCCACTACTACACCTTGCGCGACAACCCCGACGTGGTAGATAGCATCCTCGATGAGTTTGAGGTGAAAGGCCAGTTCCGCCACATCATCAACGGCCATGTGCCAGTGAAGACCATCAAGGGCGAGAACCCGGTGAAAGCCGGAGGCAAGCTCTTGGTGATTGACGGCGGGTTCTCTAAGGCCTACCAGCCCGAGACGGGCATTGCCGGCTACACCCTTGTCTATCACAGCAGCGGCTTCCAGCTAGTGCAGCACGAGCCGTTCACCTCTATCACCAAGGCAGTGGAAGAAGGTCAGGACATCAAATCGACCTACGAGATGGTGGAGATGACCAACCACCGCATGATGGTGAAAGACACCGACATAGGCGAGGAGCTCGAAGACCAGATCAACGACCTCAAGCTCCTGCTCGAGGCCTACCGCAACGGCGACATCAGCGAGCGCTCACGCCAGCCCATCACCCTCAAGAAGTGAGAGAGGGCTGCACAAAAACACCGAGCTCATTCTCGCCCATCTCTTAAGGTGAGAGACACATAAAACTGCGGTGGTAGAGACAATCCTTCAAAAAAAGGTCTCTACCACCGCTTAACTGGTAATAATCAATGATTTTGCCATTACGAAAAATTTCGTTACGAAAAATTTCGTAATATTTGAAAAAGGTTTGTATCTTTGCAAAAAAATATTGTTATGAAAAATCCTTTTAAATTTGGAACAATAGTTGAAGATGACTTTTTTACTGACCGCATTAACGAGCTAAAGTACATCAAGCAAAAGCTAGATAGTGAGAATCACTTGATTATGATTAGCCCTCGCAGGTTTGGTAAGTCAAGTCTTGTGCTGAAAGCAGTAAAGTCGGTTAACCGACCTTACATTATGCTGAATTTACAGAAGGTGATAAGCGTCAATCATTTGGCTTCTAATTTATTGAAGGAGTTGTTTAAGCTCTATAAATGGGAAAAAGTGAAGCACATTGCATCGCACATGCGCATCGTGCCCACTATATCAATAAATCCCATGACCGATGGAGTAGATGTGTCGTTTCAGCCCACAGCTAACGGTGTTGTAGCTCTAGAAGACGCAATGTCGTTGATTGATAAAGTGAGCACCCCCGAAAATAGAATGATAGTAATCCTTGACGAGTTTCAAGAGATAATGTCGCTGGGAAAAGGCCTTGATAAACAAATGCGTGCGATAATGCAAGTGCAGCAAAATGTAAACTACATTCTCCTCGGTAGCCAGGAATCAATGATGACCGAAATTTTTGAGCGCAAGAAATCTCCATTTTATCATTTTGGAACATTGATGCACTTGAAAAAGATACCTTATAATGACTTTGAGGAATATATCTCGCTTAGGCTGGCCCCCGTTATGGGCGCGAAATGTCATGATGTGGCAAAGGACATTTTATTGATAACCGATTGCCATCCTTATTATACTCAGCAACTTGCGTCACAAGTGTGGGAACTGGCACATTTTGAGCAAGTAGAAGAAGGTGTAGTAGCAAAAGCTGTGGAGCGATTGACTAATATTCACGACCTCGACTTTGAGCGGTTGTGGATAGCGTTGACAAAAACCGATCGTCACTTGCTTCAGGTGTTGTGCAGTGAAGATAAGAATTTAGCGTCTATGCAGTCACCCACGAGTACGATATATAGTGCTCTTAACCGACTCATGAAGAAGGGCTATGTCATTAAAAGTGAGGGCTATGAAATCGAAGACCCTTTCTTCAGGTGCTGGATTAGTGAGAACAGGGTGTGACGGTTGTGTTTTAAGTCCACTTAAAAAAAAAAAGCACACGAATTAAACGAATTATAACGAATTCTATTTTATTGATATTAAGTTTGTTGGATTTGGTGTTATTTTGTTGTTTTTGTTTGATATTTTCAAAAATCGACTTTTAAAAGTGGGCTCAAAATTAGTTTAATTCGCATAATTCGCCGTTATTTTTGTGTGGACTCGTTGTTTTATTAAGTGTACTCTTTTTTCATGTCTCTGCTGCTAGCGTGATCAGGCTCTGCCCGTTGTGGTACTCGATTTCTACAATTCCCATCTCGCAGAGTTTCACCACGGTGCGCTGTGCCGTGTGGAATGAGATGTGCGCCAGGCGCTCATAGCCGCTCAGGGTGATGCCGCCGTGGTCTTGCAGGTAGTCGAGAAGCTGCTGCTCCTTGTCGCTGAGGTTGAGAACCACGTCGCCAGGTGCCGGCGCGCTCTTGAGCTGCATCACTTTCACATGGGTGCTGCTGGCGAGCACGTTCTCGTCGGCCACACGGTAGTAGGTGCGCCACTTCCCGCTGTCGTCAGGGGCCTTCACGGGCTTGTCGCTGGCCTCGTCGATATCTACCTTGAGCACGCTCTTGCCCGCCACGCGATATATCTTGAAGTGTACCTGCTGCTCGGGCTGGCAGTACATCTGCGCCGCCTGCTCTATCATGTAGATTTCCTCGTCGCTGCTCACCCCCACTATGTTGCCATTGTCCTTCACGCCAATGAGGAGGTGACCGCCGCTGTGGTTGGCAAAGGCACTGATGGAGCGAGCTATCTTGCGCGCATCGGTGATTTGGTACTTGAAATCCTGATGCTCGTGCTCGCCCTGCTCAATAAGGCTCTCGATATAGCCTTTTCTCTTAATTTCCATAGCAAGTGCAAAGATAATCATTTTTGAAGTAAGGACAAAAAATAAAACCCAAATCAGGCATTAGGTTTCATGCCCAAAAACAACCTTATCTCGGCCTAATGACCTATTTGGGTTAAACTTCCACACTTTTTTCTAAGATGAGGTAACAATCCTACAGCCCTTGCGTTATTATTAATAGACTATACTATTATCTTTTTGACATGAAACTCTTTTTGCTCATTGCCTGGTGCTTGATGCTTGCTTTGGGGGCACCTAGCATTAACGCGACAACTATGCACACTAGCGACAACTACACTATCATGGTCATCAGCGACCCACACCTGCTGGCACCATCGCTGCACGACGGCGGCAAGGCAGCACAGCAGCTCGACAAGAGCGACATGAAACTGGTGCTCAGCAGCGACCTCATCATCGAGCGCATGACCAGCGAAATCATCAACGCCAAGCCACAACTGCTGCTCGTAAGCGGTGACCTCACCCTCAACGGCGAGCGCGACAGCCATGAGCGCCTGGCACAGCACCTCAAGCGGCTGCAACGAGCTGGGATAAAGCCCCTGGTCATCGCTGGCAACCACGACGTGATGTGCCCTTACAGCAAGCAATACACAGGCCATGAGGCCACAGCGGCATCAAGCGTAACTAGCGAGGAGTTTGCACACATCTATCACGACTTTGGTTACGGCAACGACTCTCACCGCGACCCTAACTCGCTGAGCTACACCTGCGAACCAATTCCAGGGCTGATGCTGCTGTGCATCGACAGCAACATCTATGCCCACAGTGGCGACACCGAGGTGAGCTATCACACCGACGGCGCTGTCAAGCCCGAGACCCTGGCATGGATAAAGCAGCAGCTCGCCCTTGCGCAGCAAGGCGGCAAGCGCGTGGTTGCCATGATGCACCATCACCTGGTGGAGCACATCGACGGCGAGGCCAAGCTGCTACCTAACTACATCGTTGCCAACCATAAAGAATTAGCCCAAGTGCTGCGCGATGGTGGAGTGAAGGTTGTCTTCACTGGCCACCTCCACATCACCGATGCCGCCACCGTGGGCGGCATTACCGACGTCGCAACAGGCTCGGCATCGACCTATCCCCTGCCCCTGCGCACCGCCACCATCGACCCATCGCTCACCACCATGACCATCACCACCAGCTTTTTCAATGGCATCGACAAGAACATCCTCGACATGGGGCGCGCCAAGATTGAGGGCAGCGCACCAGCACTGGCAGGCATCATCGCGCGACGGCTGTGGCCTCGCATGGAGAGCCGCCTCAAGCAATATGAGCCATTGCTCGCCGAGCAAGGCATCGACACCTCGCGGCTGCCACAAAATGCTAGTGAGGTTACAGCACTCATCACGCGCCACCTGCATGAGCCGCTTACACAGAGCCTGCTGGCAGTGAGCCGTGGCGGCGAGGACCCGGCACAGGCACCAGCCATCGTCGAGGCAGTGAAGCAAGGCGTGCAGAGCATGATGACCGACATCTTGGGCGACGGTGGCCAGAGCGTCGCCTCCTTCTTGCTCACCAACCTCATGCCGCGCGTGGAGCCCACCCTGCGCAGCGCCCTCGAAGACCTCAACCAAGTGGGCACCACCACCCAAAGCACCACCCACGACCACCACCTCACGATAAAGCTCATAGAAAAATAGTAATCCATTACATAAAAAATACCACTTTAAGGTTGAAATAAATTTGTTATTTCAACCTTTTTTACTACCTTTGCTGCAAAAATAAAGATTCATGGAAATAACAATTGATGACGTAAGAGCTTTCTTGAATGAATTCAAGATTAAGGCGAAGGCTTTTGGCATAATCTATCGAGATGATCGGCAAAAGAACAACCTAAACTCTCTTTTGCAACTTGGAATAAACAATGTCATCCGCGAAGAAATCATCTTCTCTCTAGAAGATATTGACTATTCTCAAGGTCCAATAATAGACACTCTAAATAAAGGAGCAGAAATGTGGGTCTTTGGAAAAGATTATAACGACATTGATCTATACATAAAGATTTCTGTCAGTAATAGAGCTTTATGCATTTCATTTCACGAAGCAGAATATCCCTTGAACTTTCCTTTTAAAACACAAGAAAAATGAAAAGTCCATTTGCCGATTGCGAAGCCATTCTTATTAAGGAGGAGGCGACTGCCACCTTTAGAGGTGAGCAGTATCATTACACATACTCATGCTATGAATGTGAAATCACCAAAGAGCGATTCACCACTGGCGAACTTGACGAGGAGAACGTCTCACAAATTTACAACCAGTATCGAAAAAAATACAACATCCCCTCTCCCAAAGAGATTGAGGATATTATAGAGAAATATGGCATCTCGATTGCTAAGATGACAACCATTTTAGGCTTTGGCGACAACCAAATCACACGATATATTAAAGGTGAAGTTCCCAACAGAGCCAATGGCACTACGCTCAGTGTTATTAGAAACATCAACGTTTTTGAGCAATATGTCGATAATGCCAGACTCCTGCTTGGCGACAAAGCCTATAAGAAAATAAAACAAAACATAGCACAGCAACGGCATAAGGGCTATATCGGTACCGAGCAAGTGGCCGAGCCCGAAGTGAGATATGGCTCTAACAGCGACGCCATGAAGATAAAAGCCATCAAAGCAATAATGAATATCAATGACCACACTATGTTAGAGAAAATAAACACCTACCTCGAGAGTTTTTCTTAACAAATTGTTGCTGCTTTTGCAGATTTGTACTATCTTTGCAACGGTGCTTAGAGAAGCGCCATTACATTGCTGTTTTGCTCAATCGCTATCGAATCACCACCTCGAATATATACCTGAGCAAATAAAACTCCATCATTGGGAACATGCCCCATATAGGGCGTGGATTTCCTCATAGGATGGAGTGGGCTTGTGGTGAGCCTCGATAGCGTATGACGGAAGTCTGCGCTTTCTTTTTTTGCCCCACCCCATCGTTTTGAAGTTAGTGCCGATTTCTATGACAAAGAGAGGTAAATCATTTTAGTATTAACTTTAAAACATAGAAACAATGAAAAAATTTTTATTACTGATGATGCTCTTGTGTGCAGTGTGCTCTCATGCCGTGGCACAAGACGTGATTGTGAAGAAAGACGGCTCTACCATCGTGTGCCGTGTGCTAGAGACCAACAACACATCGGTCTTCTACCAGTCGTGGTCTAACCCTAACGGCCCTACGCAGGTAATCAGAATGAGCGAAGTGGCAAACATCAACTACGAGAAAGGCAAGCAAGAACAAGTGCAGCAGGTGGAGAACAACCAGTATATCCCTTATAACCAAAATACTGGTGCATCCCATTATAACGACAACGCCCTTATTGCAATGTATAATGTGCAAAAAGTGCCCGATATACTCAAAAAAGCCAATACTTATAAGTGGATAGGATTGATTGGGGGTGGAACATTGATTGTGGGAGGACTTTTATATGGATTGTTGGGACGTCATGAAAAATATACTAGGTCTGATGGAACCACACATTATTTTACCGAATTTGGAGATAATTCTTGGTATTTGGGTAGTTGTATTGTGGGTGGTGGCCTCGTCGTTGGTGGTGCATTCCTATGGCGCTCACATCAACTTTATAAGCAAGCCGAGGAAATAAACCGTTATTCCATCTTTGAAAACGAGTTCAAGTTCAATGGCGGCAGCTCGCTAAGTGCCGGCATCGACTTGATTAAAGACAACCAGTTCAAGACCAATACCGTGGGCCTCGGTCTGCGTTATAACTTCTAAAAAAAGAACCGATATGAAGAAAATTTTATTAGCATCAGCAGTAATAGCCGTGGCATTAACAGGGTGCCACAAGGGCGTTCACAAGGTGTTTGAGGGTGGCTCTGGCGGCTCGATAAACGAGAATGGCTACCAGCTGCCCGTTACAGGCATTGAGAGCATCAACATCGCCGACCTGGAGTTATCTAACGACTTTATCACTTACACCATCGACATCTCCACTCCCGAGGGCCAGACCAAGCTCAACGGCATCAATGAGAAGCAAGCTAAAGAGCTGGCACTCACCGAGGCATCGATAGTGAACCGCTGCTCATTGATAGTGAACCCTAAATACACCTTCCTCAAAGACGGCAAGAAGATACTGCGCGTCACCGTCTCGGGTCAGCCGGCATATTACAAAAATGCGCGCCTCAAGCCACAGGCGCAGTACCAAGAAGCGGAGGAAGAGGTAGAAGTAGTAGAAACCACTACTACTACCACAACCACCACCAAAAAGCCCGTAAAGCCAAAGGCGAAGTCTAAACGCAAGAAATAAGCTAATACACACCACCACGACAGCACATCTATCAACGTGCAGCCATCACTGCACAGCATTCACACAGTGCGTTCTAGCTCTCCGAGCTAGAGCGCACAATGTGTTTGAATAAAATGCTCACGCTCGCAAGGCTTTGATCAGGTTCAAGCTTTGTCTCGCTTAATCGCATTTTTAGCACATTGCCAAGTCTTCGACTTGTCGCACACCACTCTGCACTCCCTACACCACGCTATCCCTCCAGACCCCCTCTGTCTCTCCCCCTCTGTCTCTCCCCCTCAGCCGACGGCTGAAGAAAAACCGAGCACTCTGCGCAGCCCTTCAGCCGAAGGCTGACCGCTGGATAACCCCGTATGGTTCTTGATGCACGAGCAACAGCGAGTGGAGCAAGAACCATGCGGGGCTTTATGACACCATCTGACTAGTCGCCAGCGGCGACCCCATCAGCGTCATGGCAACACTTAGGAAAAAGGGGTCGCCTTCAGCGACAAGACAGAGTTGACATTTCTACCCCCAGTGCCGCTATCTTCACTCGCTATCGCTCGCTCCTATAGCGGTACTGGGGGCATTACTCAAAGGTCAGCCTACGGCTGAAGCTGCGGCAGAAAAAACGCTAAGGAGCTGCGCCTATCACACACGGCGCAACTCCTTAGCTTCTTTTATGTTTTTACCTCATGCGGATGGATTTAGAGGTAGAGTGTTAAGACTTCAATCTACGATCTACAATCCACCAGAATTATTTGTCTTTCTTGGTTTTCTCGAGCTGGCGTTTCAGCGCATCTACTGCCACGTCGATGGCCTCCTCAAAGGTGTCGGCAACTTTGCTGGCAAAAAGGTCCTCACTGCGTGGAATGAAGAGCTTGATGCTTGCCTCCTTGTTCATCGCTGTCTCGGGTTTAACAACTTTCAATGTCACCTCAGCATTGGTGATCTCCTCATGATGCTTAACTAGCTTCTCAACTTTCTTGTTGATAAACTGCTCTAATTTCTCGGTTGCATCAAAATGAATGGCTTTTACTTTAATTTCCATATTAGCCTCCTTTTTTAAGTGCCCTGGGGTGGGCGAGTTTATAATTTTTTTTCAATTCACTAAAAGTCACGTGTGTGTAGATTTGTGTCGTGGCTAGCGACTCGTGGCCCAGCAGCTCCTTGACGCTGCCCAGCGAAGCGCCGTTGTTGAGCATCGCCGTGGCAAAGGTGTGCCGCAGCACGTGGGGGCTGCGCTTGCTGGTGACTCCTGCCTCGCCGAGCCGGCGCCTGACCACTCGATAGACGAGCATGGGGTAAAGCGGCTCGCCGTTGCTCCTGATGAAGAAGCGGTCGCCACAGGCGGCGGTCCTCTCGCGCAGTGCCCGGTAGCTATCGATGCACTGTGCAAGTTCTGTGCCAAAGGGGATGATGCGGTCTTTGTCGCGCTTGCCGTGCACGCGCAGCTCGCCCTTGGCGGTGTCAACGTTGTGGTCGAGAAGGCCTATGAGCTCGTCGCGGCGCATCCCCGTCTCATATAGCATCATCACTATCAGGCGGTTGCGCACCTCGTCGAAGCTGGTCTCATCGATGGCCTCATCGATGGCAGCATCCACACTGCTCTCCCTCACCATTTGTGGCAGTCGCTTGGGAATATGTGCCATTTCTACCTCGGCGGCGGGGTTTTGTGTCACCTGCCCATCAATCATGAGCCACTTGTAGAGTGCCCTCACCGCTTGCAGCTTGCGGCGCAGGGTGCGCGCGCCGTCGCCCTCGTTGCTCAGGTGCAGCATCCAGGCGCGAATGTCGCTGGTGGTGACGCTTGCCACATCAAGCTCGGTGCCTCCCTCGGTGAGAAATGCCTGCCACTGCCGCAGGTCATTGCTATAGGCCACCTGAGTGTGCCGCGAGAGATTTAGCTCTAGCTTAATGTATTGCAGGTATTTATCGATGATGTCGCTCATGCTGTGAAGGGTCAAAAAAATTGGCTCCCAAGGTTGTTTTCTTAACAACGCCTCTAAATTAGACAAAAATCGCAATAAAAACAAATTTATTGCGATTTTTTTCTTTTTTCCTGTAACTTTTTCCTCTTACGGGCAAGTGGTGAGCGGGTTGGAGCAGATTTTGTCGCGGTGTATCCAGCCAGTGTATTTGCCATCGGTGCTGACGGCCTTCACCCATTTGCCCTTGATGTCAATGGGGTGGAAGCCATCTACCACTGGGCATTTTATGGCTTTAGCCTTGGCCGAGGGAGCGGCACGCAGCGCGCCAGTGGGGTCGCCGGCGATGGTGAATTGCAGCAGCGAGCGGTGAATCCAGTAGCCCGTCTTTGAGCCACGGAGCACAAACTCCATCTCATCGTCGCCATATTGATCAACCACATCGTTGATTTTCCACCACTCGCCCTTTACCGAGAGCAGTTGCACAGCAAGTGCCCTGTCGGTGGGCAGGGTGGCCACCACTTTGCCACGGGGGGCATTGCGGATGTTGGTCACAGGGCCGTCGTTGTCAACAATATAAGCATAGACAAGCCCTTGCGCGTTGATTGCCAGCGGCAATAACACAGCAGCAAGTAACAATAAAATGTGCTTTTTCATAATTGGTGAGTAATTAAATTTTTTAACAACCATATTCTTGAAAGCCGCTGGTGCGGCGCAATACTCTGACAACACCCAAGCGCAAAACGGCCTATAAGAAACCCCTAGAAGTCGTCGGGGAACTTGCGGGCGGCCTCTTGCAGCATCTGCGACACGTCGAAGTAGAAGTCGCGCGTCTTGTTGGGATCCTTGTCGCTCACCGTCTTGATGCAGTCGATGCCTCCCTCAAGCTCCTGGTGATCCCTGGCCACATATCCCAGGAAATTGACGATGGCATACTCATGCTCTGGGAATATCACCACCCAGGGCTCTTCCTCGGTGCCTCGGCCACTCGACATGATGGCGGCAATGAGCTTGTCGAGGCGATACTGGCGCACCGCCGCGCGAGCATATTTTTTCTTCTCCTTCAAGGCATAGATGTAGTAGTTGAGCTGGTCGATGTCGAAGAGATTATCGTCGAGCGCCATCTCGGCATAGCGGGCTATCTTGTCGCACTCCTCGCGAGAGAGTGGCGGGTTCTTGTAGTAGAGTTCCTCCACCTCGTCTTTACCCTCAAAGTCGTTGTGCCTGAAAGGGTTGTAATCTTCCTGAAAGATAAAGCCGTAATACAGTTCGCGATAAGCCTCAAAATTCATGATGGTGTCGTTGCTCTTAAACGACTTCACCAGCTTGGGATAGTAGTAGCGCGAATGGGGGTTGAGGGTCTCTTGCTTGATTTTGTCGAAATCAAGTACCTCAACCTTAAACTTATACTGCGCATTCACGACCATTGCCGTGAGCACCATCAACACTACGGTAAAAAATATTCTGTTCTTGTTCATAACTCTACATTATAAATAAATTGGTCTAACATTGGCTATGTCATAGACAAAGCCCTCAATGCCCACCCCTATCATTGCCACAGCCACGATGGCAGGCAGAGCGCGGGCGCAAAGGTAGTGAATAAAATTGGATTTTGAAAGCATGAGCCACTTGCCAGCAGGAGTGCGGCTATAGGCCAGCTCTCCCATCACAGCCCCCAGCGCAGTGCCCAGGAGCATGAAACGGGCGTCGATGAGCATGCCCAGCAGGCACCCCATCATCGCCCCAAGGCCTATGTAGAGGTTCCCCGTGTTGCGTCCGTCGGGCTCCCCTTTGGGCGACAGGTATTTTAGCCCCACCACCATTGCGGTGGCTATGCCATAGAAGATGAATGTCCACCGGGGAAACATGGTGTATTTGCTCAAGTGCAGCAGCCACAGGCCCACATAGGCGGGCAGTGCCGCCACTGTTAATGGCTTAATCACCAGGCCCAGTGCTGCCAGCAGGCTTATGCCTCCCAATATGAGCAGTATTGTATAGATTGTCATTGCAAGTTGTGAAGTTTTTTTATGTTTTTTTTGTATTGACAGCGCGTTAACCTTGCGGCTCGCTCGGCGTGGCGGTGGAGGAGGCGGTGTCGAGCATCATGGTGGGTTTCACGTCGTCGGGATAAGAGACGCGTGTGTGGTAGAAGGTGAGCAGGCGCTTTATCAGGCTCTTCTTCACCTCGCCTATCTCCTTGAAGCTGATGGGAGCCTCGTTAAACATGCCGTCGGCAAGCTGACTCTCCACGATCTTCTCCACCATCTCGGTGATGCTTTGCTCATCGGGCTGGCTCAGGCTCTTGGTGGCAGCCTCGCAGGCGTCGGCCATCATCAGTATCGCTGCCTCGCGGGTGGTGGGGTTGGGGCCTGGATAGGTGTAGGGCTCGGTGGGCACATTGCCCGTGGCGCTCTGCCGCAATGCCTTGTTGTAGAAATAGCGGGTCTTGCTGGTGCCATGATGCTGCACAATGAGGTCTTTTATCACCTGCGGCAGCTTAGCCTTCTCGGCACGGCGCAGGCCGTCGGTCACATGCGAGATCACGATTGCCGCGCTCTGCTCGGGCTTGAGCACGTCGTGGGGGTTCACACCGCTCTGGTTCTCGGTGAAGAAGGCGGGGTTGTCGATTTTGCCAATGTCGTGGTAGAGAGCACCGGCACGCACCAGCTGCACGTTGGCTCCTATCTTGCGCGCCGCCTCACCGGCGAGGGTGGCCACCTGCAGCGAGTGCTGGAAGGTGCCTGGGCAGTTCTCCGAGAGCTCGCGTAGCACATCATTGTTGATGTCGCTCAGCTCCACCAGCGTCACTTGCGAGGTGAAGCCAAATATCTTCTCGACGATGAAGATGACAAAATAGGCAAACGAGAGCACTATGCAGTTGACGGCAAAGTAGAGAATCACATGCCAGTCGATGGTGTCGATAGAGCCATAGCGCACCACGCATTGAGTGAGATAGGTGATGGTGTAGCACAAGAAGATGAAGATGGCGCACACCACCAGCTGCGAGCGCTGCATCAGTCCCTTGATGGAAACAATAGCTATGATGCCGGCCAGGAACTGCATTATCACAAAGTCGATAGAGTCGGGGGCCACAAACGAGCTCAGCAGCACCACCACCATGTGGGTGACATATCCCAGCGAGGTGTTGAAAAATATCGTCACCACAATAGGCACCAGCGCAAAGGGCACTATATACAGGAAGCCCGGCCGCAGCAACGATATGAGATAGACGATGAGCACAAAGATGAAGATGAAAGAGAACAGGAACACCATGCTTGGCAAGCTGCCAAACACTTTAGGGTCGAGGAAGCGGATAAACAGGTAATAAGAGAGCAAGATGAGGAACAACAGCACTATGTTGCCATAGCGCGAGAAACTCTTCACCGAGTTCTCAACATTCTTCTCATCGAGAAGGCGCTCATAGGTCTTGAGCAGCGTGTATTTCTCGGGCGTGACAATCTCGCCATAGTCGATGATGCGCTCGCCCTTGACCTTCATGCCATGAGCCGCCAGCGCCAGCTTGTGCTCCTCCTCGAGCAGGGCCTTAGTCTTGGTGGCATCATACTCTAATGTGGGCTTGATGTTGTTATAAAGGATGTCCGATACCTGACGGTCGTCGGCAATGTGCATCGCCGCTAGGGTGTCTTTTATCTCCTTATAGGCAGCCTCGTGTGAGCGCAGTTGCGAGGCACTCACCGTCTTGATGTTGATGTCGCCGCTGGAGTATATCCTGATTTGGGTAATCTCGCCATGCGCAATCTTGTTTTGCGTGTTGATGTCGATGATGCCCCGGCTAAAGAGGCTATCCACTTCGTTCATGATTATTTTGCGCACAGCAGGCTTGAGCGATGGCAGGGCAGCCAGCGACGTGGTGATGTTGTGAAGAGCTTTTTCCTTCACATCGCTCTTGAGCTTGAAGAATGGCGCAAACGACGCATTGATGCTGTCCTTGATGTGCTCGGTGCTCAGCGAGTCATACTCGATGGGGATGTCAAATGGCGCTATGAGCTTGGGGTAATTCCAGGGACGCCCCTCGATATACACAAGCTTGTTGCTGGTGCCTCCCACCAGGAACAGCGACAGCACACCCACCGTCAGGACGATGAGCAGCATGATAATTACCTTAGTCTTTAACGATTGCTTCATTTTGTTCTTTATAAACGTGAAATACAAGAATTTGTTGCGCCACCTGCAGCAAGGCCAGAGATTACTAGTTCTCTCAGCTCTGCCTTGCCGCCAGCGTCACACCCTTCACCTTGGCAAGGCGCTTGCACATCTTGGTGACAGCATCCACATCCTCGACCAGAACGTCCATCTCGCACATGAACACCCCCGCCTCGGAGGTGATGTTAAGGCGCCTGATGTTAATCGACAAGTTGGTAGAAATCAAGTAAATAATCTCTTGCAAAATGCCCATGCGGTCGATGCCTTCCACCTTGATGGAGGCAAAGAACGTCTCATTGCTCTGCTGCCACTGGGTCTCGATGATGCGACCGCCATAGCCACTCTTGAGGCGCATGGCGGTGGGGCAGTCAAGCTTGTGGACCACCACCTCGTTCTTGCGCGAGATGAAGCCCAGCACGTCGTCACCAGGCAGCGGATGGCAGCACTTCGAGAGCTTGTAATTGCTCTTGCCGTCAACGGTCTTGAGCACATACACCTTCTTGCGGTCGATCTCGCCTGGCACAGCAACATCGCTCGCGGGCTCGGCATCCTTTGCCGTCTTGCCACCAAAAGAGCTGCGCCACAACTTGCTAAGCAGGTTCTGTGAGGCAGGTTTCAACGCTTTGAGCAGCACCGGCGAGAGCACAATGTCGCCGCTGCCTATCTTGTAGTACAGGTCTTCCTTGTTTTGAACACCCAGGCGGCTGATGATGCGTGTGAGGTTCTCGTTGTTGATGGGCGCCGAGTTCTGGGCCATGAAAGTCTTGAACTGAGCCTCGCCACGGTCCATCACCTCACGGCGCATGTGCCTGAAAGCTAGGTTCAGGCGCGACTTGCCCTTGGCGCTAACCACAAATTTTGACCACTCGGGCTCGGGCTTGCGCGACTGCGACGTCAATATCTCCACCTGGTCGCCACTGGCCAGGCGGTGAGAGATGGGCACCAGCCGGTGGTTCACCTTACCGGCAATGCAGTGATACCCTATCTCGGAGTGCAGCGTGAATGCCAGGTCAAGCACCGTCGCCCCCTTGGGCAGGGAGATATTGTCGCCCTTAGGGGTGAACACGGTAATCTCGCGAGCATAGAGGTTGAGCTTTATCGAGTCGAGGAAGTCGAGGGCGTTAGGCTCTGGGTTCTTGAGAATCTCATCTATCTCTCTTATGAGCTTCTCGAGCTGGATGTCTTCCTCAAGCTCTCCACCACCCTCTTTATATATCCAGTGGGCTGTCATGCCGCGCTCGTCGATGATGTCCATCTTCTCGCTGCGTATCTGCACCTCTATCCACTCGCCGTCGGGGCCCATCACCGTCAGGTGCAGGGCACGGTAGCCGTTAGGCTTCGAGCGCGTGAGCCAGTCGCGGATGCGGCCAGGGTGTATCTTGTTGTAGATTTTCGTTATCTCGTTATAGATGGCCCAGCACGTCACGTTCTCGTCCTTGTCGTCGGGGCACTTGAAGACGATGCGCGCCGCATAGATGTCATAGATCTCGTCGATGGGAATGCGCTTGGCCTGCATCTTCTTCCATATCGAGTAGCACGACTTCACCCTAGCCTTGAACTCATAATCCAGACCCACGGCGTCGAGCCGAGCACGGATTGGTGCCGAGAAACGCTCAAAGAGGTCGTTGCGCTTGCTCTCACTAGCCTCGATAGCGTCGGTGATAGACTTGTAGATGTCGGGGTGCTCATATCTGAAGCTCAAGTCCTCGAGCTCCGACTTGATGGCATAGAGTCCCAGCCGGTGAGCCAGCGGAGCATAGATGTAGAGCGTCTCGCCAGCTATCTTGTATTGCTTGGCGGGGGGCATCGACGCCAGCGTGCGCATGTTGTGAAGGCGGTCGGCAATCTTAATCAAAATCACCCTCACATCGTCGCTCATGGTGAGCAGCAGCTTCTTGAAATTCTCGGCCTGCATCGAGGCCTTGTCACCAAAGATGCCTCCCGAAATCTTCGTCAGCCCGTCAACGATATTGGCAATCTTGTCGCCCACACGCTCGCCAGTCTCGGCAATCATCTCATCGCCAAAGATAGCCTTTATGTCTTCTACAGTATATTCAGTGTCTTCTACCACATCGTGGAGCAAGGCGGCGCATATCGACGTCGAGCCCATGCCTATCTCCTGGCTCACTATCGTGGCCACGGCAATGGGATGAAGGATGTAAGGCTCGCCCGACCGACGCCTTATTCCGGCGTGAGCGCGCCGAGCAAAGCGGAACGCCTTCTCTATCTTCTCCACCTTCTTGCGGTGACTGCTTGCAAGATAGCCATTTAGCAGCTCTTGATAAGCATCGTCTATTAATTTATTTTCTTCCTCCTGCGTCATAACTAATGGGTGTAAAAAAGTTGTACTGCTATTCCAAACTACAAACTTAGCAATAAAAACCGAAACAACCCTCATTTTTAAGTCAGTTTTTTAGTTTTTTACACTTTAAGCTGCACTTTAAGCACGTGACTGCACCTTTAACAAGAATCTTTTTTTGCAGTAAATGACGAGGAGCAGCACCAGCAACCATCATGTGATTTGCAATATTTTCTCGACATCGTGGCTGTTAAAGGCTAAGTTCACAAACGAAGTGCAAGAAAATATTTTTTTAAAAAACAAAAATAAATATTTTTATGTGCTGTTGGAAGTCGGAAATAACTTCCGTAGCGAAGCGCAGAGAAGTTATTCTGACTTTCAATAGCAGCTACAGAATCAATTGGCAATACAAAAAAACAAAAAGGGAGACCGAAGTCTCCCAGAGATTAATTAATTTTGTATTGCATATGTATGTTCAATTAACCTCGGAGCAAAGGTATCAAATATTTGCCTTACTCCAAACAAAAACACCGAGAAAAATAATTGCCAAGATTATAGGCAAGAGTGAATCCACAATTTCCCGTGAGTTGAGGCGCAACAGCACGGACAAGGGTGGCTATCTGCCATGGCATGCCCATGACAAGGCATTGGCCAGGCGCAAGCGTACAGCCAGCAACAGCGCCAAGGATCCTGTGCTCATGTGGCGCGTGAGGCAGTTGCTCATTGACGAGCAATGGTCGCCCAGACAGATATCCGGAGCACTTGCCAGGGAGGGAGTGCAAATCTCACACGAGACAATATACCGAATGATCAGGGCCGATGATACTGGTGAACTGGCCAGGCACACCAGGCACAAGATGAAGCACCATCGCAGGCCAAAAAACAAACCGATGCCAATTGCCCATAGGACAAGCATCCACGAACGACCGCTGGAGGCCAATGGCAAACGGTTCGGCGACTGGGAAATGGACCTCGTTGTGGACAAAGCGCAGCATGCCATTCTCACTCTTGTAGAAAGGCAGACGAACATGATATTGATGGCAAAACTGCCACATGGGAAAAAGGCAAAATACGTCGCACAAACCGTCAACAGACTCCTTTTCCCATACAGGGAATCCATTCTCACAATAACAACCGATAACGGACCAGAGTTCGCGGCGCATCTCGATATCACGAAGGAACTTGGAGTAACGGTCTTTTTCACTGATCCATATTCGGCATGGCAAAAAGGAGCTATTGAGAACACCAACAAGCTCATAAGGCAGTATATACCTAAAATGACTGATTTCAACAAGGTTACTGATTCTTTTGTCATGGCGGTACAGAAAAAACTCAATAGAAGACCAAGAGAAAAACTTAATTTCTCTACGCCCAAGAAAGAGTTCTTCAAACATTTTATTTAATTTTGCACTTGCCAGTTGACTCTACAAAGTGGCTTTAAAAAACTATTTTTAAACAATTTTTATCTAAAAAATAGCCTTTATACCACTAATTGTCTTTACCTTTGTAGGTTGATTTAGACACAACTTAAAAATTATTATAATAAATGGACAAATTAAGCTATGCGCTGGGCTTGAGTATGGCCCAGAATTTCAAGGGCTCGGGAATACAGGGCATTAATGCCGACGACTTTGCCGAGGCCCTGCGTGACGTGTATCAAGACCGAGAGAAAAAAATGAGCTACGACGAGGCCAAGAAGGTGGTGCAAGAGTTCTTCACCGAGCTTGAGGCCAACGCCGGTGCCATGAACGAGAAACTTGGCAAGGAGTACCTGGAGAATAACGCCAAGAAAGAAGGCGTGAAGGTGACCGAGAGCGGCCTCCAGTACCTCGTGCTCAAAGAGGGCGACGGCAAGAAGCCTGGTCCTAACGACGTGGTGACGGTTCACTACACCGGACGCCTGATCGACGGCACGGTGTTCGACAGCTCGGTAGAGCGTGGCGAGCCAGCAACCTTTGCCGTTGGACAAGTGATTCCCGGATGGGTCGAGGGTCTGCAACTGATGAGCGAGGGCGCCGCCTGGCGACTGTTCATCCCCTCCAACCTCGCCTATGGTTCCCACGGCACTGGCCCCATTCAGCCCAACTCCACACTCATCTTCGACGTGCAGCTGATAAAAGTGGAAAGCAAGAAATAAAGTTAAACAACACAATTAATACACACAAGTTTTTATTATGAAAAAGTTTTTATTCGTAGCAGTGGCAGTGCTGCTTTTGGGCTCTACAGTAACTAGCTGTAAGGGCAAGACAGAATCTAACAAGCTTAACGACTCTATCGCCGAGTTGCTAGGACAATTCATGGGCAATAACCTGAAGGCCTCCTTCCAATTCATGCCCGAGAGGTTCAAAGACATCGACAAGGAACAGATGTTGAGAGGCATTATGGAAGTCGTGAACATGGACACCACAAAGGCCGACCAGAGCTACATGCAAGGTATGCAGATGGGTATGCAGGTTAATCAACAGCTCGCACAGCTCCAAGTGCAGGGAGTGAACATCGACCGCAGGGTTTTCATTAACGAGCTCAAGAAAGTGCTCAACAGCAAAGACACCCTCGACATGGCCAAGATGGACAAATACATGCAAGAGACTCAAACCAAGCTCATGGGCATGGTAGATAGAGCTGTTAAAGCCAAGGGCATCGAGAACGGCGAGGCCGGCAAGAAATACATCGAGGAGCAGATGAAGAACGACAAGGCCTTCAAGAAGACACAATCGGGCATAGCCTACAAAGTGGTGAAAGAAGGCACTGGCGCCAACTTCGTTGACGACGACATGGTTAACGTTGCCTATGTGGGCAAGCACATCGACGGACGTACTTTTGACTCCTCTAACGGCAAGGAAGTTCCATTCTCGATGAAGGGCGTGGTACCTGGTTTCAGCGAGGTGCTCAAGCTCATGAAGCCCGGCTCGAAGGTTATCGCCATCATCCCTGGCAACATGGCCTACAAAGATCAAGGCGACGGCCGCAAGATTGGTCCTAACGAGACTCTCGTGTTTGAAATCACTGCCGGCAAGGCCACCAAGGCTCCTGCCCCAGCTTCATATCCTGGCCGTCCAGCCCCCACTAAAGGCGCTCAGCCAGCTGCCGCACAGCAGCCTCAAGCCCAGGGCAATTAATAATCTCTAAGAGTAAATAATGAGAAGTATTTTCACTACACTTATCGTTTCCCTTGTGCTCGTTGCAGCCTCTAGCTGCAACAGCAACAAGGGCAATGATGGGTCGCAAGAAACGGGAGCCATCACCTCGATTGCCGACATCAACAAGCAGGACGGCGAGAAATATATCGCCACTCTGCTCAAGAACGACACAGCCTATGTAAAGACAGAGTCAGGGCTATGCTACAAAATCCTCGAAGAAGGTGAAGGCGACAACTTCAAGGCTACCGATACCGTGGACGTCATCTATGTGGGCAAGCACATCGACGGCTCGCAGTTCGACAGCTCCAATGGCGACATCGTGCCATTCCCATTGCAGAACGTGGTGGCAGGGTTCCGTGAGGTAATCATGCTCATGAAGCCAGGAGCAAAGGCCATCGCCGTCATCCCTAGCCACCTGGGATATGGTGTGCAGGGTAAAGGCCCCATAGGCCCTAACGAGACGCTGGTCTTTGAGCTCACCACAGTGGAGCTCCACAAAAACTAATTTCACATAAAAAAATACTGAAACATGAAAAAGATTTTTTTATTTGTTGCTTTAGCTGCCTTCGTGAGCAGCTTTGCTATAGCACAAGAGCTAGACGTGGCACAGATTGCTAAGATGAGGCAGGTCAAGGCCGACTCAATGAGCATGATGCTCGGCAAGGTCTATGGCACTCAGGCCGCCATGAGCTACCCCACCACCGAGGCTCGACACATCTACCTCAAGGCCTTTAACGAGGCTCTTAATCTTGACCAGCAAGACGAACCCTACCGCGACGGGGTGAGCCTTGCCGAGCAGTTCTACCGCAATGCCGAGAACGTGAACAAGCAACTGGGCATCAACATGAGCCGCAAGGTGTTTACACAAACTTTCCTGGCAAAATATAACGACACCACCGCCATCAAGAACATGAACGAGGAGATGCGAAGCATCAACATGGAGGCCAAGCGCCTCACGGAAGAGGTTCGCGCGCTCAAGAAGGACAGCGTGGCAGCCCTGGCGCAAGCCAGCCTCATCAGCGCCAAGAGCGACTCGCTGAGCATGAACATGGCACGCTTCTTTGGCTCGCAGGCTCAGTACATGAGCAAGCAAAAGAAGTTCAACGAGCAGCAGGTGGCACGCTTCCTTGAGGGCTTCAACAGCACTATCAGCATCGACGAGAGCAACAAGGCACTCATCGACGGCAGGCTGCTGGCAAGCGATTTTGCTGGCTTCGACAGGAACATCAAGAAACAGATGAGCTTGAACCTCAACAAGGACGCCTTTGTCACAGCGGTTACACAAACGCTCAACGACCCCACAGTGCCCACCGAGGCCGACTTCAAGGCCATCGACACAAAAACCCAGGCCTACGTGAAAGAGACTCAGGCCTTTGCCAAGGAGAACAGCCCCGAGGCTCTTACACAAAAGGGCATGGGCAAGAAATACATCGAGAACCAAATGGAGAAAGACCCCAAGTTCATTCAATCTCCCTCGGGACTGGTGTATAAAATCCTCGCCCCTGGCAATGGCAAGAAGTTCAACGAGACCGACAAAATCAAGGTCATGTATAAGGGAACTCACGTTGATGGCTCCACCTTCGACGAGAGCAAGGAACCCATTTCTTTCGCTCCTAACCAAGTGGTGCCAGGCTTCAAGGAGGCACTGCTCATGATGAGCCCAGGAGCAAAGATGATCGCCATCCTCCCCTATAAACTTGCCTATGGCGAGCGCGGAGCAGGACAGAGCATCAAGCCCTTCGAGACTCTAGTGTTTGAAATCGAGACATTAGGCATCGACGACAGCGCACCAGCCACCAAACCTGCGCAAGCCGCCACCAAGGCCGCCACCAAGGCTCCTGCCGCCAAAGAGGCTAAGCCCGCCACCACCAGCAGCCCTAAAGCTGCCAAGAAAGCCACGACCAAAAAGGCCACAGGTAAGAAAGCCTCAAAAAAGCGCAAATAACACCCCCTAGCCTCATCCACAAAAAAAGATGACCGACGCCCCATCACTGGGCACCGGCCATTTTTTTTTCTGAATTGTGAAACAACGGGGTCTGACCCCATTGTTTCATTTCATGAGGCGAGAGCAGCCGAAGGCTGACCTCTGGGTATCGATTGCTTGCAGTAGCGAAGCGACTGTAACAATCGGCACCCAGGGTTACTCAAATGGCAGCCTTCGGCTGGAAACTTCCACATGAAAACTAAGCTTCACATTTTGCCCCAACCACAAGGAGCGCCCTGTATGCCAAAGCGCAAACAGGTTGTAGTACCCACAATCTCACCACTGTCTTCCATAAACGATAAACCATAAACGATAAACCATAAACCAGTGAGCAAGTTAACAACTTGCGATACATGAGTTATGGTTTAGGCCGTGTCAGGCGTTTTTGGGATTGATGTAGCTGAACTCGTCGAAGCGTGTGACTCCCATCTCTTGCAGGAGGATGCGGCTGCGGTCGATAGAGGCGGGGGTGTTGTGGTTGGGGATGTGTGGTAGGCGCACGATTACCTTCTGCGCCATGCCGTCGTGCTGCATGAGCCAGCGTAGGTTGTCGAGCACCAGAGTGTTGTCGCGGGTGGTGTATTGCTTGTAGATGGCTGAATTAGTGTCCTTTATGTCGATGAAATACTCGTCGATGTGTGGCATCACGAGCTCCAGGTGGTGACGCTCTACATTGAGCGACGTCTCGATGTTGACCTTCCACTGGGCGGGCTTCATGCGGCAAAACTCGTCGATAAACGCGCTGCGCAGCAGCGGTTCGCCGCCGCCGAAGGTCACCCCGCCGCCGGTGGCGAGGAAGTAGAGGTTGTCGAGCAGCAGCTCGTTCAGCAGGTCGCCCGTGCTGATGACGCGCCACACCTTCTCTGGGTCAAGGCACTGCGGGTTGAGGCAGTAGCGGCATCGCAGAGGGCAGCCGTGAAATGCCACCAGCGTGGTCACCCCGCGGCCGTCGGTGGCAAGGCGGTGCCGCACTATGCCAATGAAAGGCGCCTTGAGCTCTTGCTGTTCATCCATTGTCACATCATTTCTCGTTTGAACCACAACTTGAATAATGGGTCGGCGATGAAGGTGCCGTCCTCATTGCTCTCAATTATCTCGCGCTCGGTGAGGGCCTTTATCATCTTGGGAATGTTAGAGCGCGTGCCCAGGTCATAGACGCTTGTCGTCTCTTTCTTGCCAAAGTCGCGATGAATGCCTGCGACTATGGCTCTTAACAAGTTGAGTTGGTAGGTGGAGAGGCGGGCGGTCTGCTCTACAAATAGTGGAACCACCTGCGCCATCGTTGCCTCCAGCCCATCATTAAAACTCTCGTTTGTGACATGCTCTCCGCTCACTGCCAGCACATTCCATGCCAGTTGCTGCACATAAGCCGAATAATTCTCGACCGTGACACAAATTTTCTCGGCAATTTTAGGACTAATTTTCTTGCCTGCTTGCGCAAATCGCAGAATGATGAACGGCACCCATTTCTCAGCAGGAATTCTCTTAAGGAAAAACATGTCGCCAAACTGGTAGAACGGCATCTTGCGACTGTAAAAGATGTTGGCCATCAGGTGCTGCTTGCTGCCAAAGAGACAGTAGCTCACGTTGTGCTGGTGCTGCCACACGCTGCGCATGGCGCGCTGCACGCACAGCGAGTTGGGAATCTCACCAATTTGTTGAAACTCATCGATGCACACCACAATATTGATATTTCTCTCTAGAGCTATCTTCTCGGGGAGATTAAGAATCTCTTCGGCCGAATTGCGGTTTTTATCGATGCCTAGTGATAATGTGAAATCAGCGTTGAGGTCGGGAGAAAAGGATATTTTTGGGGTGATACTGGTGATGAATTTCCTGGCGTTCTCCACCATGGTGTCGATTTTTGTTGCTGTGGCTTTGATGATTGCCGAGGCAAACTTGTCGTAGAAGTCAAATTCTGTTCGGCATTTGTAGATATCCATATACACCACCTTTATCTTTGGGTCGTCAATCATTCTCATGACTTTCTTCACGAGCGACGTCTTGCCCATGCGACGTGGCGAGATGAGGATTGAGTTGATGCCATTCTCAAAATTAAGTTTCAAGCGCTTGGCCTCAAGTTCGCGGTCGGTGAAATGCTCACCTTCAACCGACATCCCATAAACAAACGGTTTAGTTTTCATTTCTTGCTTTTGTTTTTTTGCAAAGATAAGACAAAAAAGACAATGTTCACCGAGTGGTGTCACACCAAGTGGTGAACATTATATTTTTTTAACTAAAACATTGATTTCTAAAGTAAAGACCTTGTTGAAAAAATGTTCACCGAGTGGTGTAACACCAAGTGGTGAACATTGATGGTGTGCCACTTGGTGGCTTCTCTTCACAATCGCCGATTGCTGCCTGGCGACTCGCTATCATTATGGCCCGTAGGTGTTGCCGTTCTCGTCGATGGCCACCTCTCCCATCACCACTTCCTTGTCATCTTCGTCATCATCCCCTTCATCGTCTAAATAAGCATTTTTCTCACCGCTGACCAGAGGAGTGAAGCAGGAGTCGGAGTCGTCAAGATATCCATCCACATCTTCATAGCTGGTGCAAGTTTCGTGAGAGCAGGAAATATCGGAGCTTTCGGAGTCGTCGAGGTTATATTTATGGTGCTTGTGGCACGAACTCAATGCTCCTAACGCCAGGCTCAATCCAGCTATGGTTACCATTTTGCCCAGTGCCTGGCGGTTGCGCAGCTGTCGCTCCAGCCAGCGGGTCTCGCTCTCGCACTTTGGGCATGTGCCAGCGCAATCACCCTCGTGGTGACACTCGGCGGGAGTGTAATCTATCTCGTTGGCAACGGCGATGTCTCGCCTGATGGCCTTTAATGTCTCACATATTTTCTTGCCTTTTTTCATAATATATGATTTTAATGGAGTAGTTGAATAGTGGTATGGAAAACTGCTATTGCCTTGTTTGCTCGTCCCCTTGTTCGCTTGTTTGCTTGGGATTTGAGAAGTCATAGATAAACTCCACGGGTATGAGTTTCCAGGAGCGCACCGTGGCACCGTAGAGGCGTGCTGGGGTGAACGGTGGCAGGTTCTTCACCACCTGCAGTGCCTCATTGTCGAAGATTGGTGAGGTGGTGGTTTTCTCGATCACGGCGTCGCTGATGGTGCCGTCACGTTCCACAAGTGCCTTGACGATGCAGCGTGCCTTGATGGTGCCCCCCATCTCCTTGATGGGCTCAAGAATTTCGTCGGGGATGTAGAGCTGGTCGCGTATGAGCGAGTCCATAGCCTGGTCGCCACCCGGGAACCGTGCCTCGATGTCAACATCTGAGTAGATATAGTCTTTCACAAGCTTGGGAGGGGCAGCCACGATGCCTGTTGTGAGTTCTCTCACGACAACTTCGTTGCCGTCTTCAGTGATTATGGTGTCGCCTTCGGCCACAAATTGCGACCCATTCTTTAACACATTGCTTATGGAGTCATTTTTGGGTGTTTCGGGAGGCATAGGTATCTTGCCTCTCACGTTCTGTTTTCTCTGCTCTTCGAGCATTTTGCGCATTCTTTCCTCTTCAGCCTTTTTCCTTGTTTCTTCTTCCTCATTAACAGGTGGCCTTCTCACCACTCCTGCTGTTCTCGTTCTGTCAGGATTGACTGGTCTTGATGGTGGCTCAGTTTTTCTTTTTTGGTCCACGCCACTGGGTGCGGGCGTGGCGGCACTAGCGCCGAGGCTCAGCGCCAGGCTCACTCCAGCGATGGTCACCGCCTTGCCCAGAGCGTGCCGCACTCGCAGCTGCCGCTCTATCCATCGCATCTCGCTCTCACAGGCTGGGCATGTGCCAGCGCAGTCGCCCTGGTGGTCGCATGGCGTGGGGGTGTAGTCAATGTCGTTAGCACGAGCTATATCGCTGCGTATGGCCTTCAATGTCTCACATATTTTTTTGCCTGGTTTCATGATTTGTGGTATTTCTGTGTTAAGAGTGAAGAGTTAAGTAGGACAAAACCTGTCTCGTCCGTGAAGGGGCTAGATGTTCTAGAAAACTATGAACTATTCCCTTGTCAGCTTGTGCGTTGTCAGCTTGTCCGCTTAAATTAGACTGCAATTATGCCGAAAAGTTAAATGCTTGATAATTAAAATGCAAATTTAAATCAAAAAAATGTAATTTACAAATTATTTGTAATGCAGTTTGCCATGAGATTTCTCTTTGTGCATGGGCTTGTGAGGCAAAGCACTACTACCATCACCGCGCGCCCCAGTGACAGCATGTTTCACCGTTGATGCCGTGTACCAAGATTTTGCGTCTAGCGTTTTTTTTATTAATTTTGCCGCCATTATGGCAATGCTGCGATGTTTCATACTGCTGCTTTTGTCGCTGGTGTCTTCGGGCGCCAGCTACTCATCGGTCGCCCATGGCTCAAAGCCCGGTGCCAGTACCACTGGCTGCATTAAATCCACTGGCGATAAAAGCAAGGAGTGGGATGGACAGCAGTCGCAGTTGCCGCTGGCAACATTGCAGGAGGCGGAGCCCATGGGATATGTGGGTGTGCGTCCACAGCGCTATGCCCCAGTACACAGCAACGTGCTCACCCGTGGCGGCGGCAAGAGTGTTGCCTGTCTAACCTCTAAATGCCTTGACAAGGCAAGGCGTAGCTGTGGCACCCGTCAAGAGACGGCGCCATTCAGCATTTCGGTCTCGAGCGATTACTACGTCATCGCCCTGAGGCACATCATTCGTTAGAAGCCACATTATCTTTAGTCCTTTACATTTTTTAGTCCTTAAAAAATTGCCGTTTCCCCATGCGTGGGAGATGGCATCTACTCACATGTATAAACAATAAAAAACAAAGATAATATGGCAAAAGTCAGTAAATTAGAGATGGCACCCCAGGTGCTGAACCACAGTAATATAACCATTCAAAAGAGCCTGCTGGGCGAGAAAGTGATCTACACCCCCACCGGCAGCCGCGTGAAGGCCTACCAGCGTGAGTATGCCTCCAGCGACGGGCAGCTGTTGCAGCGCATTTTCAATGCCAGTGACGACCAGCTTGAGGCCCTGGTGGAAAAGGCACGTGGCGTGGTCAAGAGCGCCATTGGCAGCACCAGGGTTGACATGTGCATCTCGGCCGACCGGCAGTTTGCCGCCTTTCAGATGTTCAAGTTCTTGAACCTCAGCTACCAGCGCGACGGCAACGTGCGCATCTATGAAGGCTATACCGCCAACCTCATAGCCGACCTCTTCCTCAACAGCAAGTAGAGGAAGTGACGCCCCATGGAGGTTGTGTCAAGATTAATTAAAGAGTCCACTTAAAAACGGCGAATTATGCGAATTAAACTAATTTTTTGCTACTGAAAATCAATGTTTTAATTTTCTCTTTTGCTTGTTTTTGGGTATCATAGACTCAAACTATGGACTTTCTAAAGTAAAATCATTAAAGAGTCCACTTAAAAAACGGCGAATTATGCGAATTAAACTAATTTTTTGCTGCTGAAAAGTCAATGTTTTAATTTTCTCTTTTGCTTGTTTTTGGGATCATAGACTCAAAATATGGACTTTATAAAGTGGAATCTTTTAAGGGATGTCCTATAAATTCAGTGGTTTACATTCCCATCTTGACACAGCCTCTTTCTTTTTTGGAAAAATGTGGCGCAAGCACCTTAAAACACCTAGAAAAATGTGGCTGTAATGCTCTTAATGTACTGGAAAAATGTGGCAATGAAGCCCTAAAACCTTTGGAAAAATGTGAAATTTTTATAGAAAGTGGATTTCAGAAGGCATTTTCTGGGGTCTGACTCTTGTTCTTTGATGGCACATTCCGAAAAAGTTGCCAATTTTTTGGATTTCATTCCGAAAAAGTTGCCTCTTTTTTGGAATTTTATTATCTTTGCGGGCAAATATAGAGTTTTAATTATGATTCCGCGCAAGTTAGAGAGCATAGTAACTGAGGCCCTTAATAAGCGTAAAGCTATAATTATTATGGGTCCAAGGCAAGTGGGAAAATCCACACTGCTAAAAACATTGTTTGGCAATGAGTCTGGCATTTTATGGATTAATGGTGATGAACCAGATGTTAGGTCTATTTTTGATCACGCCACATCCACGAGCCTAAAGAGCCACATAGGTGACCGTCGCTGTGTGGTTATAGATGAAGCTCAGCGAATCAGCGACATTGGCATTAACCTGAAATTGATTATCGACAACATGCCAGGCGTTCAGCTTGTGGTTACAGGCAGCTCGTCGTTTGACTTGTCCAATAAGATCAACGAACCATTGACGGGACGCAAATTTGAATATTGGATGTTCCCCCTGTCGTTTGGCGAGATGGTGTCTCACACGAGCCTACTTGAAGAGAAAAGGCTTCTCAAGCACCGCATGGTTTATGGTTATTATCCCGACGTTGTAATGAATTCGGGTAATGAAAGGGAGATATTGAACAACTTGGCTAGTAGCTATTTGTTCAAAGACATACTTGCATTTGACAAAATACAGAAATCGGAGCAGCTGGTTAGGCTCTTGCAATGCCTTGCACTCCAAATTGGTTCTCAGGTGTCGTATAATGAATTGGGTCAGCAGGTGGGGCTTGACTCAAAAACAGTTGAGAAATATGTCACCCTTCTTGAAAAATGTTTTATAATATTCAGGCTGACATCATTCTCAAGAAATTTGAGGAATGAATTAAAAAAAAGCAGGAAAATATATTTCTATGATAATGGCATCAGGAATGCTATTTTGGGTAACTATTCTCTCATAGAAAACAGAATGCCAGCAGAGATTGGAGCATTGTGGGAGAATTTTGCTATTGCCGAACGTATGAAAAGAAATGCCTATGAGAAGGCCTACTGCAATTCGTGGTTTTGGCGCAGCAAGGAGCAACAAGAGATAGACTATATTGAAGAGGGCGATGGGAAATTATCGGCTGTGGAATTCAAATGGAATCCAACCAAAAAGGTTTCAGCTCCTACTTCTTTTGCACGGGAATATGATAGTAGCTTTTCGGTGATAAATCCTGAAAATATTGAGAGTTTCCTTTTATGATATTCCGAAAAAGTTGCCAATTTTTTGGATTTCATTCCGAAAAAGTTGCCGATTTTTTGGAATTGGGTTCTGAAATTGTGAATAAAAATGCGGGTGCCGAAAAGTTTGTGGTTTAAATTGGGGTAGTTACGTCAAAAATTATTACCTTTGCAGGTTGATTGGGGCAATGGGCTCGTTTTTTTGGCTTGAGTGCTAACCCTTAATCACATAACACCCAGAGAATAAAACACATAACAATATATCAAGATGAACATTTCGTTAAAATGGTTGAAACAATACCTCGACTTTGACCTCACCGCTCAGGAAGTGGGCGACGCATTGACCTCGCTCGGCCTTGAGGTGGGAGCTGTTGAGGAGGTAGAGACAATTCGTGGTGGACTCAAAGGCATAGTGGTGGGCAAGGTGCTCACCTGTGAGCCTCACCCTAACAGTGACCACCTGCACCTGACCACCGTTGACCTAGGCAATGGTGAGGAGCCTGTGCAGATAGTGTGCGGCGCTCCCAATGTGGCTGCCGGCCAAAAGGTGATAGTTGCCACTGTGGGCACTGTGCTCTACGACGGCGACAAGGAATTTGTCATTAAGAAATCGAAGCTTCGCGGCACCGACTCCTTTGGCATGATATGTGCCGAGGACGAGATAGGCATTGGCAGCGACCATGCCGGCATCATCGTGTTGCCCGACGACGCTGTAGTGGGCACGCCAGCGGCCACCTACTATGGCATCGAGAGCGACTGGCTCATCGAGGTGGACCTGACGCCCAACCGCATTGACGGTGGTTCGCACTATGGTGTAGCGCGCGACCTCAATGCCTGGCTCAAGCGCCACGGCAAGGACGGCAACCTGCACCGCCCCAGCGTGGAAGATTTCAAGATCGACCGCCAGGATGGCGCCATTCCCGTTGAGGTGGAGAATGGCGAGGCGTGCCCCCGCTACTGTGGCTTGACCATTCGCAACGTGAAGGTGGGCGAGAGCCCCAAGTGGCTCAAGGACTACTTGACCACTGTGGGTCAGCGTCCCATCAACAACATTGTTGATATCACCAACTATATCTTGCTGGGCACCAACCAGCCACTGCACTGCTTCGACCTGGGCAAGATTAAGGGCGAGAAGGTGGTGGTGAGAACCTGCGCGCCAGGCACTAAATTTGTGACCCTCGACGGTGTGGAGCGCACGCTCACCGACCGCGACCTGATGATATGCAACGCCCAGGAGCCCATGTGCATAGGCGGCGTGTTTGGCGGTCTTGACAGCGGCGTTACCGAGGCAACCACCTCCATCTTCCTCGAGGCAGCCTATTTCCACCCCACCTGGATAAGAAAGAGCGCCCGCCGCTTTGCCCTGAACACCGACGCCTCGTTCCGCTATGAGCGTGGCATCGACCCTAACGACGTGATTTACAACCTCAAGCTTGCCGCGATGCTCATCAAGGAGATAGCCGGTGGCGAGATTTGTGGCGACATAGTAGATATCAAGCAGCACGACTTCCCAGGCTTCGCTGTGGAACTGCGCTACGACTACGTTAACAACCTCATTGGCAAGGAACTTGACCACGACACCGTGAAGAGCATTGTCGAGAGCCTGGAGATGAAGATTGAGGCCGAGGACGACGAGAAGCTCAACCTGGTGGTTCCCACCTATCGTGTTGACGTGCAACGTCCCTGTGACGTGGTGGAAGACATCCTGCGAGTGTATGGCTACAACAATGTGGAGATAGGCAGCCAGGTGAAGAGCTCGCTCTCGATTAAGGGCATGGTTGACTTCGGCGACGACATGCAGGAGCTCACCTCCAACCAGCTCAGCGCGCAAGGCTACTACGAGATAATGAACAACTCACTCACTGCCCAGAGCTACTACGAGGGCTGCGAAACCTATCCCGAAGCCCACTGCGTGCACGTGATGAACCCCCTGAGCAGCGACCTGAGCCTCATGCGCCAGACCCTGCTCTTTGGCGGCCTCGAGAGCGCAGCCCGCAACATCAACCACAAGAACCCCAACCTCAGGATGTATGAGTTTGGAAACGTGTATCATTTCGACCCCGAGGCAAGCAACGAGGAAGTGGCACTGGCACCCTATAGCGAGCACACCGCGCTGGGCATCTGGCTCACCGGCGAGAACCACGGCGACAGCTGGAACGACAAGCCCCGCAAGCTCAATTTCTATGACCTGAAGGCTACTGTCGATAACATCTTGCGCCGCCTGGGCATCGCCGAGCGCGACCTGGTGGCCGAGGAGCTTCAGAACGACGTGTTTGCCGTGGGCTTGGCCTACAAGAACCGTGGTGGCAAGCTCATTGCCGAGCTGGGCATCGTCACTGCCGAGCAGCACAAGAAGACTCATTGCACACAGGTGGTGTGCTTTGCCGAGCTCAACTGGAATGCCGTGTGCAAGATGGCTGCTAAGGCCAAGACACAATTTGCCGACCTGCCCAAGACGCTGCCCGTGCGCCGCGACTTGGCATTGCTCGTTGACGTTAATGTCACCTATGCCGACATCAAGCGCGTGGTGGAGCAGAGCGAGCGCAAACTGCTGCGTGGCGTGAACCTCTTTGACGTGTATGAGGGCAAGAACCTTGAGGCCGGCAAGAAGTCTTACGCCATCAGTGTCACCCTGCAAGACGACGTTAAGACCCTGCAAGACAAGCAAATCGACGCAGTGATGAACAAAATCATCGCCAACCTCGAGAAGCAAGTGGGAGCGAAGCTGCGCTAATGCACAATGCATAATGCACAATGCACAATGCGTAATGCACAATGCACAATGCGTAATGCACAATACATAATGCAAAATGCATAATTAATTGCAACTATGAAAATTGATTTTAAAGATTTGGAGCTCAATGTTGCTGCCAACTTCAAGGGTGGCGAGGGAGAGTATGTGTCGCGACGACTGGTTGACGAGAATAACAAAATCATGCTGGGCACGCTCGCACCCGGCGCCTCGATAGGCTATCACAGCCACGACACCGACAGCGAGATAATGTACTTCCTTGAGGGTGAGGCCACCGTGCTCACCGATGCCGGCGAGGAGAAGCTGCTGCCAGGGCAGGCGCATTACTGCCCCATGGGTCACAGCCACAGCCTCGTCAACCGTGGCGACCGCGACCTCAAGTTCCTGGCTGTGGTGCCCACTCATAGCAAATGACAAAACTGATTAATAACAAAAAATATTTAGCATTTTATGGGAAGAGCTTTTGAATATCGCAAAGCAAGAAAACTGAAACGCTGGGGCAGCATGTCCCGCACGTTCACTAAGATTGGTAAGGAAATCACTATGGCTGTGAAGGCCGGTGGTCCTGACCCAACAGCCAACTCGCGCCTGCGCGCCCTCATGGCCAACGCTAAGGCTGCCAACATGCCCAAGGACACCGTGGAGCGCGCCATCAAGAAGGCCAGCGACAAGGACGCTAGCGACTACAAGGAGGTGATCTATGAGGGATATGGGCCTCACGGCATCGCCATCCTCGTGGAGACAGCTACCGACAACACCACCCGCACCGTTGCCAACCTGCGCAGCTACTTCAACAAGAAAGGCGGCACACTGGGCAACTCGGGCAGCGTGGCATTCATGTTCAGCCACAAGGCCTATTTCCATGTGGAGCCTAAAGAGGGCGTGAGCCTCGAGGACCTGGAGCTGGAGCTCATCGACTTTGGCGCCGAGGAGATAGACCAGGACGAGGAAGAAATCATCATCAGCGCAGCCTTTGAGAGCAACGGCGACATCCAGAAGTATCTCGAGGAGAACGGCTTTGAGATTAAGAGCTCGGAGTTTGTGTATGAGCCTGCCGACTACAAAGAGCTCAACGAGGAGCAGACAGCCGACATGGACAAGCTCCTTGAAGTGCTCGAGGAGGATGACGACGTGCAAAACGTGTTCACCAACATGAAAGAGGCCGGCCTCGACTAAAGGTCAGTTGAAAGATAAAGCCGCATTCTGGAGACTTTGCGGCAGTCTTTTATCTATTCCGATAAAAGAATTATTCGTAACTTTGTATCGGTGCCGTGGCGAAGTGATTTCGCTGCGGCATTATTTTTGCGCCATTCAAGTTACTGTGTCCACTTAAAAAGGTAAAGCACACGAATTAAACGAATTATAACCAATTCTATTTTATTGATATTAAGTTTGTTGTATTTGTCTTCTTTTGTTGTTTTTTTTGATTAAAAAAAATATTGCTGTCCGATAAAAAGTGGGGTCGCCGCTGGCGACAGGTTAGTGGTTATTATGTGCTCCCCCCCTTGACACTTATTCCACTCGCTATGGCTCGTTTCACAAGTGTCAAATGTTACTCAGAGGTCAGCCTTCGGCTGCAATCCGCCTCCCAAAATGAAACAATGGGGTCTGACCCCGTTGTTTCATTTTTTAAAATATTGCTGTCCTGTATAATTAAAAATCAGCTCTTTTTTAAAACATTAGTGTCCGATAAACAAAGTGGTCGCCGCTGGCGACGATCTGGCAGTGGCCACATTCAGCCGTTAGGCTGACCTCCGGCTGAAGCTCACGCTAAGTCATTCGCCCCAAAAAGTAAGTCTCCTTGCTGAAAGTTAATGTATTATTCTGTAGGTCAATCATTAAGGGGACATGTTTTTTTAAGCGAACACTAATAGTTTTTTTTTAATTTGATACAGTTTCTCTGTGTGTGAGGAATTATTACCTTTGCTGAAAACAAGAGCGTTGTTAAGGCACTGTTCCAATTATCTCTTTTAATTAGAGGACAGAAACACGCCAAAACACTAAAAATATATTTAGAAACCTAAAATCAGGTTAAATTTGGGCTCAAAATTGCAGTTTTTTCGAGGAAAATTTGGTTTAATCTGTGCAAAGGGTGTAAATTTGCATCAGTTTTCATGGTATTAGTTTTTAAGGTTATAACAAATTAGAAGGTTAATTAGTTAAGCAATCCCCGGCGTGATGCCGAGGATTTTTTTTTGCTTTTTCCCGAACCCACTTGAAAAACACTGACTTGCTGTATGATTTAACATAATTTTAACAAAAATGGAGGGGTAATTAAAAAAATGTTTATAACTTTGCAGTTGATATAAAAACTAAAGGTTGGGGCTATAAATTAATTGAGATGGATTTTGAATTCATATCGAGCAGGTTTTTATTCCAAGTTGAAGAATAGTAGCTGGCTACATTTCAAGACTTTAGATAAAAAGATGCCGACAGAAAACAAAATACAACCAAAACACTATTTTGTTTTTTCCTAATTTATAGAACCCACCAATAATACTAACTCAAGTTTCTAATGTGCTACTTACTTGTAGATGTGGCAGTTAGCCTCGAAGAGGCGATTACCCCGAAGGGGTAAAACATAAGTAACCCCATGTAAGCTCCTCGCAGAGGAGCGTAACATGGGTGTAGCCCACCCTAACCTCCAACCTCGAAGAGGTTGAACAACAGTCGATTATGGATTAATGAAGATTGATATATTTTACTTTAGAAACTTAAGTACTAACTTAGTGGCGATGAAAACTGCCAACCTAAAAACAATAAATAGTATGAAGAAAACAACTATCACACTGATGTGCTTGCTGTTGATTGCTGGTGCAGCGATGGCGCAGAAGATATTCACTTTTGGCCCCAAAGTGGGCGTGGACTTGACTAATTTCTGGGGGAAAGATCTGCCACATGGTATGCAGTTTAATTATCAAGCAGGTGCATTTATGGAGTATCATTTCACCAATAAGTTTTCTATTGCTCCTGAAATAGTATTTGCTGCTCAGGGAGGAAAAATAGATATGACAGATTATCTTGATACACCAGCTTATATTAAAGGGTCAGCTGACATGAGTTTTCATTTCAACTATATCAATTTGCCTATAATGTTGAAGTTTTATGCTATTCCTAAATTAAGCATCGACTTTGGTCCACAAATTGGATTTAATGTTTATAGCAAAGCAACTGCTAGAGCAAAAGTCAATGGCAGAACTGAGTCTTATACTGATGATTTTGATGGGGTTCAAAGTGTAGATGTAGGACTTGGTTTAGGTGCTACTTATAACATCACCAATGACATTTTTGTACAAGGTCGTTACACAATGGGCTTAACAAAAGTGTTTGAAGCTGGTGATGTTTATAATGGCAATATACAGCTTGCCATCGGCTACCGTTTCTAATATTCTGTTCTGTTCAAAAAGTTGCAAACTGAGTTCGTTGAAAGGCCTGCTCTTGTCCTCAAAGTGTCCTCAAAGGGACGGTTCTTTTGAGGACACGAAATTGCAGTTTTTTCGAGGAAAATTTGGTTTAATCTGTGCAAAGGGTGTAAATTTGCATCAGTTTTCATGGTATTAGTTTTTAAGGTTATAACAAATT
>ONJX01000028.1 GCA_900318255.1 uncultured Prevotellaceae bacterium
GATGTTGTGCTGTTGCTTTTTACTGAAAGCTGCTACTAACGACTCATAAATCTACCCTTAATCGTGTATTGGATGATAGTTGCGGATTTTAGGTTATTAATAAACTCTGCTGCACCAAGTAGTTTTTTGATATATGGTTTAGAGGCTGGTTCTTTTGCAATAAAATCACTATAATCTTGAGCCTCAATAATAAGGTTGCCACCATCGGCGGGCCTGTTGCCAGTAATCATATTAGTGACTTCACATAAAGGCTTATTTCTGCTTTCAATAAACACCTCTGGTGCTTCAATCAAATAAGGATTGATGATTTGTGCTTCTTTCTTCTTATCGTTATCAAAAATGAACTTTTTTGTGTTCAACACATTGCTAAAGCCAACTATGACGCAATGCACGTGAGCCTTATCGCTTGCTTCGCTATCCCAACGGAAGGTGCGGTAGGCAAAATCAATGTGGATATCGAAAAGTTCCTTTAAGGGTTTCCAAATAAATGCAACTTGTTCTCCTTGAGTAATGCTGTTGGTGGAAACCAGTGCGGCTCTAATTTTAGTGCCAAGCATCAATTTGGATGCTTTATAGTACCATCCAGCTACATAATCAATCTTGCCAGCGGTCTTGAATGGCTTTCCATTTTTGTCAACAAAAACGCTCAAAATATCTTCTTTCTGAGCTTTGCTTTGGTTTGAATACCCAATAAACGGCGGGTTGCCTATAATATAGTTCAGCTTGTCTTTTGGCACAACCGTTTCCCAGTCTATGCGCAGAGCGTTGCCCTCATGGATGTTGGCATTAGCTTTCAGTGGAAGGAAGTCGATATCGTGCTTGATAATCTGCTCGGTCTCGGCAAGCATCTGCGACTCGCTGATCCACAGTGCAGTTGTAGCAACGGTTACGGCAAAGTCGTTAATCTCGATGCCATAGAACTGGTTGATATTCACCTTGATGGGCGAAAACTCCTCGAAACCGATAAACGCCTGACCATGAGTCATGGCACGCACCACACGGTTCTCAAGTCGGCGCAATGACAGATATGTCTCGGTCAAGAAATTGCCCGAACCGCAGGCAGGGTCTAAAAAAGTCAGGCTTGCAAGTTTATCTTGATAGTCGCTAAGCAGTTTTTGACGCTTTTTCTCAACTTTCTCCTCAAGTATGTCCTCAAGCTCCAGTTTCAGGTC
Organism: uncultured Prevotellaceae bacterium; assembly: GCA_900318255.1. Taxonomy (GTDB): domain Bacteria; phylum Bacteroidota; class Bacteroidia; order Bacteroidales; family Muribaculaceae; genus Sodaliphilus. The sequence continues at coordinate 1,173 of ONJX01000028.1, forward strand.
ATCGAGGAACAAGGGGTCGATTACCTTGTGGATGTTCTCGATGCTGGTATAGTGCATACCACCGCTGCGGCGAGTCTCGGGGTTGAGAGTACTCTCAAACATCGCGCCGAAAATCGTCGGACTTATCTCGCTCCAGTCAAAATCGAGCGATGCTTTCTGCAACAGCAGTTCGCGCAGCTCGGGAGTGAACTGAGGAATATCGATATACTCGGCAAACACGCCCTTGGCATAGGGGAACGCTTTGAGGTCGTCACGCAAGAACTTGCTGCGCTCCTCAATGGGAGTGTTCAGTGCCTCAAAGAGCTGGAGCAGCGCAATGCGCATCATCTCGGTGTCATGCTTTACAAGGTAGTCGTGGAACTGGTCTCTTGTAAATATTCCTGCATCCTCGGCATAGAGGCAGAACACCAATCTCACACAAAGGATATTGAGCTGCTGCAGTGTCTCAGGGTCACGGTCGCCATACTGCTCGAGCATGGCATCATATATGGCACCAATTATTTCGCCAGCCTTCATCGACACCTCCTCCTCACGAGAGATGTGCTCGCTTTTCATGTCAACAAGGAACTGAAGGCGATAATATTCTTTCTCTAGGTTTTCAAGCAGTATCTGCTCAGGCTCGCCATTGGGCTGCTCCATGTCATAGACAAGGAACTCACGGAAGTTGCTCACCACCACCCATCTGGGATGCTCGCTGCGAGGCAGACCAATTATGTAACGTTGGGCCTGCTGATAAGGAGTGAGCATTGTTCCGTCGCTCTGTTTAATGGGCTTCCTGAGGTCTTTCTCGATGCTCTTTTGCTCAATCAGCACCTCAGTGCTACGGATGCGTCCATCAATGAATGCCGTGTGGTCAAGATGCACCTGGTCTTCGAACTTTATAAAGTCAGCGACATGTTCCACTCCGTACACCTCACTTAAGAGCTGCATCCAGAATGGTTGGCTTTCGCCTTTCTCATAGCCTCGCCCAGCCCACTTTTCAGCAAACTCACGCGCTGCATTCCTCTGCTGTTTATCGGTCATAGTTATGTTTATGGTTTAATGCCACAAAGATAATGCTTTTTTATGATATATGGAAGATTAGATTTTATTGAATGAAAAAAGGCGCGAACCCAATACATCTAACTTGTTGGCCTCAGTCAACCGTCAGCTTGTAAAAAAAGAGGTAGATTTGCTTGAAAATTTTGTGGTCGAAATTTTCGACCGCAAATATGCAACTTCCTTTGGAGTAAGTTCAAACATTTACTCTTTAGGGAACTTGTTAGGGTTGTTGCGAACAGGTTCATTAATGCGTTTAGCCTCTACGCCGTAAAGAGCGGCCACATCAGCATCAATTATGACTGGTTGCTTTTTTATGATATATGGAAGATTAGATTTTATTGAATGAAAAAAGGCGCGAACCCAACACATCACATTTGACGGTATTAGGAAGAACCGAAGCTGACGATGCATTTGAGGTTCGCGCCGATATGACGAGAACCACTATACATCCCTGTCAGCTATATGAAATTTCCTAATTTTTCAAATGTACAGGAGTATAATGTTCTTTCTTGCCCTCGAAGATGTCAAACATCCATGTTTAACGTTGCAAAGTTAAACAATATTTCTTAATCTGCATACAGCAAAATAAAAAATCATCTGTTCAACTCTTCTTCAAGGTAGAGAACCACACTGGTTCTTGCGGTTTTCTTGCCGTCACGCAAGATGCTTGGGTAGAGTATGACCTTTCCGCGCTCATCAAGATGAGGCATTATGCAGTTGCGGCTGGAAAACGCAAACTCGCGGTACATGTTGTTGTGGTAGAGTACTACAGAATCATACTCACGCAAGGCGTTATCCTCGGTGATAAGCCATCTTGAGGCCTCACCAATTAGGTCGATGGAGATAATTGTGCCATGAGCGCTCTGCTCCCAGATGCGGCTGTTGACAGGAACAAGAAGCGTGCTGCCGATGCCGTAAGGGTGAGCGGGTTTCTTCTGGTGGGAGACAAAGTCATCAACAGCGAACCGCAGGTCGATGCCTTCACGCTTGAGGTTGCAGAAGTACGGCTTGTCCAGCGTGTGGGCGTTGAACGTCCGGAACAGATTCTCGCCATAGCTCCAAATTTTGGGGATTTCCCCGTTCGTGGATATGTCAACCCAGCCTACTATGGCTCCGATAGCCTGGTCAACATAGTGGGGAATGTTGCCAAACAGCTCGGCGTTGTGGGCGATCATCTGCCACTCCACGGGGTACGACGAGAGCGGTTTCTTCGATTGGATCGCATAGATTAACACTCGGCACGGAGGTGCCAGGAATTGCCATTTTATGCTGGCAACGGGCATTATCCCTGCTGCTACCAGTAGCGCGAAGGGAAGGGTAATGAAATTTACAAGCATATTTGTTGATTGTTTAATAGCCTTCAAACATAGAAGGCGTATAACAATCAAAAATGATGCAAATAAAGGGTTTGAACGTGCTAATCATCTGCCCATCAACGTTAAACTAAGCTAACGGGCACGAAAAAAGTGTTTTTTACATACATTCCGCATCTTGCTTTCCCATGTATGTAACAAAATAATATGGTATAAAAATAACATACAAATACCGTGCCAAAAAACTTGTTAATGCAAAAAAAAGCACTCGCTCCATTAAAAGAGCGAATGCCTTAAAATAATTATGAGGCTCTGAGATTAAGCCATTTCCAACACTTCTGGAAGTATCGCCATGTCAAGAGCCTCCTCAATTTTGCACATTGTTTCGATTGAGAGGTTCTCATGTCCTTTCAAGATGCGTGACACATACTGCTGGCTGCAGCCCATGCGCTCGGCAAGAGCACGCTGGGTCAAACCGAGAGTTTCCATTTTCTCAAGCATCATCATGGCAATCTTTTGAGAATGGCGAAGCCACGACTTGTTTTCGCGTCGCCATTCAGCACGCTCTCGCCACTTCGACGGAGTGGGAGATTGATGCTTTCTAAGTCTATTTACAGTCTCGTTCATAATACCCTGATTTTTATTATAGTGTGTTTAGATATTCAATAAAGCCGTCATCATCTATGATGCCTTCATTAAGCAGGAATTGGCGAACTTTCTCTAATTTCGTTAGTTCCGCCTTAGTATGTTCTCGTTCCATCATTGTTGCAGTCAACTTAATTGCGCCTCCAGTGATGATATACACGCCACTTGCAAGTTTTATGGCATAAATGCGAAGCCAAGATGCATGGCGAATACGATTTCTGAGCCTTGCCTTTTCCTTGCCAAGCGTCATGTCGCCAATCCGTGAGTTCTCGAGAGGACGAAAGATTGCGTCAAGGTCGGCGTCGGGCGAAATGTCCATTATGATACCCTGAAGCCTGTCGCTGTCGTCAATGGTGTCGATGATCGCCTGGTTTATATCTGTTATATTGAAATATGATGACAAATCATCTATATTGTCCTTGAAAAACGAGCGAAGCCAAGTCACATCGTTCCATTGTTCAAAAAGATTGTAAAGCGCATTATCATCTTCGCCATCATAGCGTACTGCCCACAATCTGCCGTCTTCAGTAATATCGTCAAATGTCATCATAGAATAAAACTTTTGGCAAAGATACTAACAACTTTTGAGTTGTACAACTTTTAGATTGTATTTTTTCAAAAAAGTTTATAATACTCCACTCGAATTGAACCCGAACGTGTCTCGATAGGGGAACTTCTCGCACCCGATATACAGCACGTCGAAGGCATCGGTGCCATCGGTGCGGTGCTCCAATAAGTTTTCTTCATTTTCTGCGAGTTTCTCGCCGCCTTTATCCTTCCTGAAGCCGTTTCTTCCTCTTGTCACTCCGGCTGTCTGAATCGCCAGTATCAGGTCATCATTGTTCTGGCGGTTGAAGAACGGCATCAGCCTCTGTTTCCCAGCAAAACCTTGATTTATCAGCAGATATTTCTCGTCGTGGCGCATCGGGTTTCCGAGGTTGATGTCCTCCACCTGCCAGCCGTGCCTCTCAAACTCATGGCACACCACCCAGTGGAAGTCCTGCTCGTTCACGGCATAGTTGCCGCCAAGAGCAGTGCTGTCATAATAATACACAACTGTCTTATTCTGATGGTGTGCATAGTAACGACAGAAGTCGTCAACCAGTGCAGGAATCTTACGCTCAAATTTCGTGTAGAACGACTTTATCACGTTCAATCTGCGTCCTGACGGTTGCCCTGCAACTATCCAGTTTATGTTGGCATTGTAGTCCATTCCGATGCAAATGGGCTGAAATGGATTAAGGTCTTTGTCGGCTCGGCAGTCCAGCTGGCTCTCGTTGAAGTCATAGCCCAGCGAGTCAAGATACTCAAAATCGCTGGCGTTGTATTTGTGACCTTCGCGCATACTGGAGTAGAAGCCGTCCTTTGCGATGCCTATCCTCTGACAAAGAATCGAGGTCTGGAACGTCTTTGGAGTAAGGTCGCGTTTCATCTGCTTGATGTACGACTCGCCAAGCAGCTGCAGGTTCTCTATCGAGGAGTACTCCTTGTAATACACCGCCACCGAGCGCATCTTATTGAGGTTTGTGTCCAGTTGCCTTAGATATTTACGCAGATATTTCGGCACCTGCTCACCTTTGCTGTTGAGTGACCTGATGCGCTCCTTCGTCCTCCATATCTCATAGATGGTTGCCTTTATAGTCTCGATAAGCTCCGTGTCCATCTTCTCTTGATAGTGCAGAAACCACGATCCCTTCTGCGTCTGTGGCATGTCCGAGAGGATCATCACACTGTGGTTGAACGAATGATGACCGAAATAGGACTTTATGCCACCGTTCGCAGGGAGCGTCTCGTCCTTTAAGCGCTCGTAGTCTATGAATTTCGCCTCGTCTATCAGCAGCCACGACAGCGTCAGCGAGTTACTGGAGCCTGGCCTGTCCTGCGAGATTATGATGGCGCACGAACCGTTATAGAATGATATCACGTGCTCATATTCCGCTGGCTCGATTATGGGCTTGCCGAATGACTTTGGTGGCCGTCGCCCAATCACATAATGGATGCCATTGATGTAGCCCCATCGTTTCCATGCAGCCAGCAGACCAGGAATGGTGTTTGTCAGACCGTGCTTGTAGGTCGGCACTACGATGCCGCCAGTCGAACCAGCCATACGCTGCATATTGCGAAGCACAAAAGGCGAGGCTATCGAGTCCGTCTTGCCAGTGCGTCGCCCAGCGACAATCACAGTCGTATTGGCACCAATAAGCTGCGTCAGGCGTTGCGGAGCGTTAAAGTATATCTTCTTCTGTGGGTTCACCATTTTTATCTTCAGGGAAAAGATTGTTAAACTCGAGGTCAGCCTCCTCATATTCCACATCCTCGATGTCCATGTTCTCGGCGCTGTATTTGTGTAGCAGCTGCTGGATGCGTTCCTGAAGGCGGGGCAGCGGTTTGATGCCCAGCACCGAAGGGTCATCGGTTGCCGTGAAGGGCTGCACCACAATCATGTCATAGGGCACTGCCTGCTCATCCTCCAAGTCCACACGGTTATATTTCGCATAGGATGACGCTGCCTTCTCCATCGTCTTCGTGTCCTTGCGTTTCTTCGCCATCTGGAACGTCTCAAGGATCATCTCGTTATAGCGGTAGCGATGGAAGTCACGGCTCGCCTGCGACATCATTGGAAGCAGCGCCTTGATAATGGCAAGGTCACTGTATGCTTGCGTTTTATTGATTCCATGGCGAGACATCACTGTCTCGACAAACTGCCTGTCCTTAGCGTCAGGGTTTGAGAGGAACCAGTTATACTCCTCACGCACTCGAAGTATGCGAGCGACAATCCTCATGTCGTACTTCTCCCGCAGCTCCTCCTCAACAGTAAAGAGGTCAAGGCGGCAAGCATCTATTGGTTGCAGTTGCTGTTTCATTCATCATCCTCCATGTCGAGCAGATTACGGTGAGTATTCTCAATGGCGAGTGGCGAGCCCACCTGTGCCAGCATCATCTCCTGATGCAGCAGCTTCACTTTTGATGCAGCCTTTCCACGCCGATAGCGCAGACTAACCTCCGTATTGTGGTCTGCAATGTCCGAGCGCAGTTGTTCTGCAGGGACTCCAAGAATCACTGCCATATCACTTATCTTCAAGTAGATTGATGCGAACTGCTCAATCTGCTGCAATTCTTCTTCTGAATAAGTCATTGAGAGGAACCGAATGGTTAGTTATTAAATCTTGAATTTGAGAATGAAGTGTGCTAAAAATATCTTCGTCAGTCGTTATCACTGCACTCTCACATCTGTTACCACGTGTTAGGTTCTGTGATGTTATGATACTCACCATCTCGCCATGCTCACTTTTGACCAGCAGCACCTTGCTGTGGTTGTCTGCAAGGTAAGTAGTGTCAATTACCTGCGTAATGAACGCCCATAGTTTCAGCGTCTTGTTAGTAGCCTTATGGTCGAGCACCAGATTAAACTTGGTCACAAGCCCAGACCTCTCGATGAAGTAGAGCCTGCGGATAAACTCCTCCGAGATTGAGAATGAAGTCTGCCACACTTCGCTTTTTCCCAGCTGCTTCAGCACCCAGTCAAGAATGTCTGCCACCTGCAGGGCATTAGAGAGATAAGCCTGGTACGGTTTTTCACGTATCGGCTTCAAATAATCTCCTATGTCCGCATTGCGTCTCATAAAAAAGTTTTACCTTTGCAGTGCGAGGGATGCGAGTAAACGCTTTAGAGACTCGTCCCTCGCTCCTCGATGCCTCTTTTTGCACAGTGTTCAGATGAGACCACTCTGAAAAGGGGCATTTTATAGTATTCCTAGTTTTTTCAAGTCTCCAGTGAGCTTGTCAGTAGGACTGATCACTTGTTCATACCACGAGAGGATCTTACCCTTAAGTTCCTCCGTGGGCTTCTTGGCAAATCGGTTCTTGTTAAGGTTAATCATCCTAACAGCATTCTTGCTCTGCTCACGCAAGTCCTCAGTCAGAACCTGCTCACCATCTGCACCTGTGTAATGGTCATAGATTTCCCAATTTGAGTGCAGTTTCTTATCAAGAGCGATGAGTTCCTTGAGGAATGGGTACCTCTCACTGTCCGGGCAAGGTGCGCTATCAAGAGAAAGCGATCTCAGCTTCAGATGCAGTTCGCGCATCTTCTGCACGATAGAGAGGTTCTCCACATAGAGAGCCTGCACCTCATCAGGCAGTGAGTCATGGTCAGCACGTTTGCCTGCCTTGAAATCAGTAGCTGGAGTGGTGTTAGTCTTCTCCAGATTACGCTTCACCACTATGCCATCCACCTGTTTCTGCATCTGTTCCACCTGCTTATGAGTCACCTGGCGCAGTCTGAAAGTGAGACGTTTCTTCAGCTGGTACTCGATGAACTCCTCACCCTTGCTAGTACGATGCATTGTCAAATTGCGGTACCATATCTGGTTCCCAGTGAGCTTCAGCAGCAGCATCGCGCCCTGCTCATAGTCACGTTCTGACGCAGGAGCATTTAGCCAATCTTGAATCTGTTTTGTAAAGTTATTATCCATAATCTAAAGTTTATTATTTATGCAACTGTAGAAAACCACATTTTTTCCCAGCGAAGAGAGCAGCTTCTTCATTCCAGCGAGAGTCATCCCTGTCGTCACGAAGTCGTCAAACACAATGATGTTGTTTTCATTCGGAAGATTGTTAAGCTCAAACACTGCGTTCACTCGTTGCTTGCTGTGACACAATGCCACGTCCTCATAGAACGGAATCCCAAGTGAGGCAGCTATCCTCTCACTTATCAGCGTTGCAAAGTTCTTCTCCTTGTGACGGCGTTTCGGTGAGGTACATACAGCCCACGAGCCATCTGCAAGATGGTAGCCCAACGTCTCACTTATTACAGGAGTAATATTATTAGCAAAGAAGGTGACCATATCAGGATCACCTTTGATGTCCGTTAGTGTGCGTCCATAGACCGACTTCTTCCAGATTGAGATGAAGTCCACATCCGAGCGGCGAGTCAGACTCAGCTTATAAGTGAAGTCGCAACGAGCTTCTACAGTCTTATCCCACGACTTGCGCTTGCTCACAGCAAACAAGTCCTTAGGCTGTGCTCTGCTCTGTTTATCTCCAGTGGAAACGACGAGAGAACCATCACCAACCTTTGGGAATGTCAATTCGCTAAGTATTCCCTTCATGTCGATGGCTGTTCTCTCGTCAGTCATGATTCAAGTTTCAGAAATCAAGGATTCGCAGTGTCATCATCTGGGTCTCCATCTACCACGGGCTGAGCCTGCTGTTGGTCAGCATAGATGATACCATCCTCAGTGTCGATCTTACCTTGATAGAAAGGAGCCGGGCACTCATCGGTAGCCTCCACGTTCAAAGTTGTACTTGTGGTGCCTGTTGCTCCTTGCCCCAGGTCTTGCGCCACTGTCGACTTCACCTGCCATTTCTCACTACCTACGACACGGAACTTGTTGCGTACAGTCTCCACGAGATATACGCAGTCGCAGTTGTTCACGTAAGCTGAGAGTCCTGAAGCCTCCACGCCCACGCCTGGGTGAACAGCGGTGAGTTTGTTCAGCTGAGTCATCGATGGATATTCTCCTTGTGCCTCACTTGTGAGCTGTGACTTGTCAGGGAGGATGTCGATAAACTTCCATGTAGCGTCTGCCACCAGTTCGAAGTTCCCCGAATATGCTGCCGAAGTCAGACGGCCGTTCTGGTCACGTGTCAGAGTGGGCCATTTCACAATCTGGTCCTTGCTGATGTAGTAGAGCCTACGCTTGATGCCAGGCAGCTCAGGCGTGCCTTGGCACCAGGCAAGAGACCTCTGTATTGGAGTACATGTTTGTCTAGGCATAATGTTTGAGTTTTCTGTTGTCAGTAATCAGTTGTCAGTTAGTATCACGCCGCGAGTTCCACCACTTTCAGTTTGCGGTAATCGATGCTCTCGAACTGCACACCGAAGAACATTGTAGCGATGTAGGAGAGGATGAAAGGCTCATACTCCTTGACCATCACGCTCTCGATGTCGCTCATCTGGTCGAATCCCACCAGCATGTTGCTCTTAGGAGTCACGTGGATGAACTTGCTGTCAGCCTTGTTGAACAGAGGCACAATGTGAAGTTTTCCGTTGCTGCCTTCCACGGTGTTCTGTCCGAACTGGTTGTAGTAGTTGATACCAGCATGAGTCAGCAGCATCGCCTCGTTGTACTTGTCGGCGAAGTCCTGCGAGCAGTACATGTTGAGTTCCTGCGCGCGCAGACGTGGGTCAAGAGAGTAAAGAATCTCCTTCGCGATGTCCAGAGCATTCGAGGTGGTGATTTCCTCCTCAAGTTTCATATAGTTCTTGTTTGCCTCACTGATGTTGTCAGCGTCAATCTCCATCTGTGTGATGGTGTCGAAACCGTCAAACAGATCTTTCGTTGTGTCGCCATTGGCATTGCGAACCGCATTCCATATTGCCTCGTCAAGGCTGCTTGAGAGCCCTTTGGCGATAAGAGTCAGCACGTGGAGCGCAGTAGGAGCTCTCATCTGGCCGTCCCCCTTAGTTGCGGCATGATAGCCGAGGATAGTGGACGCTGCCGAGTTGGGCTCGAACTTGCAGTGCACCGAACCCATGAAAGTCTCCAGGGTGCGGTAGTCCACATTGAGGTTGAAGTCCGTCGAGCGGCTTGGCTTGTACGGACCAAACTGAGCGTCGCCGCTAATGGCCCCCACATTCTCCTTGTATCGGATACCTGGGCGTGGAGTCATGTGCTTCAGAGTCTGCTCACAGCCTATGATGGGCATATAGAGCAACTGAGGACGATATTTCGTGGCGGCTTCTTGAAAGTCGTGCAGATTAGGTGTTACATTTAATTGTCCTGCCATAGTGATTAGATTTTTACGGTACTTGATTATACATTTGTCGTGCGTTGTTCACCTTGTTGGCGAATTGAGCAAAAGGATTGTCTGCCTCATGTTGAGACTTGTCATCAACGACAGACTGGGACTTCTCAGCAGGAGCCGCTTTCAGTGCTGCCACCTGCTCTGTGAGTTCGGCGTTGCTCCTGTCACGATCGGCAAGAGCGTTCTCTACCGCTTGCATCTGTTCAATAGATAGCGTCACGCCGTTCTCACCCACGGCAAAGCCCTCCACATTGAGGACTTTGCCCAAGAGCGAAAAGGATTGTGTTTGGTTCATGGTTTCTGCTACAGAGTTACTAACGTTATTATATTTATTAACTTCTAATGGCTTGTCATCACTCTCAGAATCTTCCTCATCCTTTATCGAGCCTGGCTTGAACAGCGCGGCTATAGAAGCGAGGAACCGTGCGAACAGCGTTTCCTTGCCATCGGTAGGGATGTTTGGGATAGGCATACCAGCAGCAGCCATGGCCGAAGCCACTGCATCCGTGAGTACAGGCTTAGGTTCCTGGAACTCCGTAACCTCATCCACAAATCCCCATTCCAGCGCTTCCTTTGCCGACAGCCATCCACCTTCCTTCATGAGGTCGAGCAGATCTTCCTGCTTCTTGCTGCACTTGCCGGCATACATGGTGGCGATATTGTTGTCCAGCTTATTCAGGTCACGTATGGCAGCCTCACAGTTGTCACGCACCTCAGCGAGCTGGTCGGCATTGAGGTTTCCCCACTCAAAGAACTCCGCGCTGCATTTGTGCACCAGGTACATTGCCGACGAGTCGATAGAGATATGCTTGGCACCGAGGGAGGCGACAGTCGCCGCGCTCGCGTTCATTCCCACGAAGTGCACTGTCACATCGCCATGCGCACGGAATGCGCTGGCGATGGATAGTGCAGTCGCGAGCGATCCCCCCAGGCTGTCAATGAGAACGTGAACCGGTTTGTCTTTGTTCTTGGCCAGAACATAGTCCACATAGTTACGGTCGAAGTCGCATCCTCCGACGTAGCCTTTCAGATGAAGATTATAATTAGGTTGTGGCATAGTAAATTTGTTTTATGCCACAAAGTTATCTTCTATTAATAAGGTGGTAAAAGACGAATTATCTGCTGGTCACCACATTGGGATAAGAGATTTCAGAGCTTTGAAGGTCACTTCATAGGTCAGAACTGCAGGATCTCCGTCAGGGGTTCCTGTAGAGTGTGAGATTTTTATCACAGGATAAGGAGCCTCATGCAGTCCGACCAAGAAAGGGTGGTCATTCGTGTCGGTCACGATAAAGGCGACATGCTTGTTTACAGGCACAGGCGAGAGGGTGGCAAAGCGCAGAGTTGTAGTCTCTGTCCTTCCGTTTTTGTCATACTGAGAGACCGTAGCGCATGTTGCCTCTCCCTTGAGAATAATCGGAATAGGTGTTGTGAACACTCTCACCGGCATAGACGCGAGGCATTTCAAGTCGCAGTTCCGTTGGACAAGCTCACACGGAACATAGGCTATCGACTTGATGCCAGGTAGAGCGTATTGGGTTTCTTGTGATATCATGGCTAGTTGTATTTTCAATAAACGAAACAATCGTCTTTGTCGCAAAAATCGTAAAAGTCCGCTTTGTCGGTTTGCGGACAAAAATCACTCTGAAGTCGATGTCATTTTTTTCGTTTTTTTCTTCAGATATATTTCTCTCTTTCTCTGGTACCTTTTAGATATGGTACACCAGTTCGTGTCATCAAACTCAATCCCATGACATTCCATCCAGGCCTCTATCAGTTCTTTCAGCATTTTCGATTTCGGATGAACCTGATGAAGATCATTCCACAGCTGCACATCAAAACGGTTTTTTATGCACTTGTGCAGACATTCCACCGCTTTAGGCGGAAGATAATTGTAAATGCGTGGGTCCTTGCGCTTGAAGTAGGGGATGGCGATTATCAGATTCGCATCCTCTCTGCACTCATCAGGGACATCCTCCGGTTGTTTCGTCAGGAACAGTTGGAGGATGTCCGATTCAGCCGAGCCACGTGGAATTTCCACTGGCGAGGTTCCTCCCATCTCATGTGTAAACCACTGGGCTAAGTACGGCTCAAATTTAAGGTATATCAAAAAGTCGCTCATAGGTTTAGTATTCATGCCGCAAAATTACTTAAAAATCTCAATGCCAACAACTTGCGTTCAAATCTTGAACAAAATAATTGTGGAAGCAGGTTTCTGTGATACTTGGTTTCACTGCGATGCAAAAGAAAAGCCGCCCGAAGGCGGCTCAACATCAGCATTCAGTAAACATCAGCTAACTCTAAAGATGTAGCCATCTTGGAAGTCATAGTCATAGCGGAAAAGCTCGTCTGAATAGGCCGAGACGTCAAAGAAGCGTCGCAGATGCTCGGGCACTTCGTCAAGGATTCCCAGCTCGTCGATCAAATTCTCGGTGAACTCTTGCTCACTGTCCCACTTGCCGCAGTAAGCCTCGCGGAACTCCTCGAATGTAACGTCACTGTCGCAACGAACATCCATGAAAGCCTCGAAGGCCTCGCGCTCGTCCTCGTCAAGCTCTGCGAACTCTTGGATTCTCTCGAAGGTGTCCTCACTCAGTGAGCCTTCATCATACCATGAATCGGGCCAGTTCTGCATGTCCTGAAACATGAATTCTGGATCCTCCTCATCGAAAACTATGAGCCGGCACACCTGCATAAACTCGTCATAGTCGGCACACAGGGATAAATCAACCCACATACCATCTAAATTTCCACAGCTGTAGCGGTGGTAGGAACTGACGTACACGGCCGGATTGTCAGTACGGTAGTCAAACTTGAAGTCTGCCAAGTCCAACTCAGCCTCACAAACCTCTTTGAGATTGGAGGAGCTGGAGCTGCAGCTTTTTACAACTTGTTCTTGAACTTGGGTGCTGTCAGCACCGCTTGCAAACTCGAATGAAAGGGAATTGTTACTCATAATAAAGAAAATTTATAAGTGAAACTTCTTTGATCTTGTTATCGCTATCGCTTTGCTTTTTACACTGCCCGAAAAGTGCGACTGCCAACACAGAGAGCAAGGCTTGCAAGAGAAATACTACCCGCAGGTGTGGAGATTTCTCGCAGCAACGTAGCCTGGCCTTGCGTGTGAGGGAGACGCATTAACTTTGCGGCGTAAAAACAAAGTGAGCGATGGACAATCAAGTCAAAGAGTCTTTGGAATTTTCTTATGAGCAACATCCCTTTCTACTGCAAGTGGAGCGTCAAGACACACCCATGTAAAGAGCAAAAATTAATCTGAGAGTAGCAAAAACCATTTCTGCACTAAAACCCGAGAACCACGAAAAAACAATTTTTTTTCAAAAAAACATATACACCCACTAGGGCTTCCACAGTTTCCACAAATTCCACATCCCTGATTTTCAGAAAGATAGATTATGGCGTTTTGTGGAATTGTGGAAACATTTGTGGAAATCCAAAGTCAGGAGAAACTATGCTGAACACTTTTGTGGAAAATTGTGGAAGTTTGTGGTATGATACATTATTAGTTATTTTATTGATTTATAACATTGTGGAATATGTGGAAAGTGTGGAAAGAAAAGTCCTTAGGTTTTATCACGTTCGACACTTCCAAAAAATAAGCACCTACTTTCCCAAGCAAGTGCTTACAATCCAAATTAAAAATGTAAGTGATCTACATTTTCGCAAATCAGGGTATATTGTCATATGAGGTTGTATCTTCGAGGTTGATGTCGTATGACTCTTTTAGCATATCGTAGTCAAAACACATCACCTGGTCGAAGCCATATTTCTTCACATACTTCACGAAACCATTTGTTGAGTCTCTACGTTCCTCAGTCTGCTCAATACCATTGATTATTACCTTGTATCTCCATGATTTTTTCTTTCCGAAGTATGCAGGAGAGTTCTCAAGATAGTATACTAGAGATTGTGGAGGTATCAGGACCTCGTTGACTTGTCGTCCATGCATCTTATAGAGCTGGAAAATCCTGCTGTATCTCAGGTACAGTATTCTCTTTGTCTGAGGGAACACCATCTCATTGTTTCTGTTAGAACATTTCAGTCTGTCCTCCATGTCTATACGGTAGTCACATCCGTTCCAAATCTTGCCTTCCTGACGGAAGTATGACACGATGTTCCAGAAGTTTGCCAACTCATTGTTCGACTTTGTTTCCCTGTTCTGTGCCTTGACTCCCTCAATCACAATAGAGCGAATCTCATTGTAGTCAAACGGCAGTTGTATCACGTCTCGCAGAGCGTGGTATGCTGCCAGTACCACATACCAGTTGAACAGTATTCTGTCTTCAACGTTGGCCCCAGCGACCGCTGTTGTTATATCTTCCTTACAGAAGTTGAGGCTGCTCTTGAACTCCTGAATGAATTTTGCTCTGTATCTCAGTATCTGCAACGTGAGATGGGAGCATCCATGCTTGCGTATTTCAGTCAGTTCTGCGAACTTTTCCCTTGCCGCCGACGAGAATTCACTCTTAGAGTAAGACAAAAAAATAAAGCGTGAGAATAGGGCGATGTCGGCAGTTGCCATCTCCTGGCCGCTGATGATAACGCCACAATCCACTTTTGTGACCTCTCGTTTCTTGTCTCGATCCATATTCATTCGTGTACGTCCTGTGCCATCCCAGAGACCTTTCAGGAATTCACGCTTCTCCACTTCGATGAAGTTCTTGAACTCATCAAGGTGGACGAGCGCGTTGGCACACTGAGCCACAGCGTCTGCCAGTGCTGGAAGAGTGGAGTTGACGATATTTGGTGGAGTGTTCTCAATGATGAAGAATGACATCAGAGAGTGTCCAAGCTCAGACTTTCCCGATCCTTTAGGTCCAAACAGGTTCAAAATGGGGAAATTTTTTGTGTACCCGACTATCACATCTCGGAACAGTGTCGCAATCAGGAAGCACAGGCCCACTTTAGCGTTATTGCCGAAAACGTCAATCAGTCTTTTCGAGTAGTCATACAAAGAGATTGTGCCATAGTTCAGATGCACAAAATTCCTCTCAAACTGAAAAAACTGCGTGTCGTCCTTATATACTGATGAGAAGGCAGGTAAATAGAAATTTCCCTGTTCCCCAAGTCTCACGATACCCAGGTCATCCACAGGATGCCATTCAGTATCGAATATTCCATTGCCGAAGGCGTAAAAGCCTTGTCTCTGCCAACCGAGTTGTGTGATCTGTATTGCAGTCTCGGTGCTAAAATAAAGATGTTTCTTCAAAGCCATAAGTTGTTCATCTTTTGCGAACCATAGATAATTACCCAGTCCTTCGATACGTTGTTTGAACTTGGTCACTGAAACAAGCTCATCAGAACGTAATGGCACTATTTCAGACTGGTGGTTAACGTTAGTGATTTTGTATAGTCTTATTGGATTCACCATGTCCTTGATGTGGAACAATGGTTTGAGCACGAAGTTTGACCATTCTTTCGTCCTGCCATCGCTGTTGACCGATATGTAGCGGTATCCCTGCTCTTGGAAACCATATTTCTCCAGAAGGTCAAGGTTTACAGTGACGCTTGATTTGATGTCCGTCTCGGCCTTCTGTCTCTTTGCTGACTTGATGGCATTTCTCCACATTGCCTTTCCTGGCATTATTTTGTGGAGCGTGTCAATATACATAGACTGCTTAACGTCATCATTCACTGATGCTACGAGATTGGCGATAGTGACAACGGCATTACTCTTTTCATCTTGTGTCGCACCATTCTCAAAGAGTTTTTTCGCATACCACAAGATGAAATCTTCCTCGTTGATGTTGTCAAGAACCTTCTTACTCGTACAGTATGTGTCAGGATCATTCTTCTTTCCACCGGCTGCCAGAGGAATCTCTTTCACTGTGACCTCAAACCCATTCTTGAGGGCGAGCAGGGCGTTATTGATAACCGCTTTGATGCCTGTGCCATACGGTTCGTCAGGCTTTGGTGGGTCTGCATCTGGCAGGAAACATAGTTTTGTGGTCAACCTTTTCAGCATTTTCATCTGATTGTCGGTCCATGCAGAACCGAGAGAAGCTGCCACATTATTCGCTCCTATAGCCTGCAGCCTCAACACATCCGGTGCACCTTCTACAAGATAGCATTTGTTCTCTTTCACTGCAGCTCTTGTCGCCAGGTGTATTCCAAATACAGACTTGTCCTTATTATACAGTAGGGTGGAAGATGAATTCAAATATTTAGGCGCATCAGTATTGTTGCCAATATAGCGAGCAGTATAACCTATGACCCTGCTGAATCGGTCACGTATTGGAATCATGATGCGTTCACGAAAGAAAGCATACAGGTGCCCATCTCTTTCAGACTGCCTCAACAAGTCCATTTCCATGAGAAGTTTCGTGGAAATGTTGTTTGCCTCAGCATATCGGATTAGGAGTTGACTGTTCTTGGGCGCATATCCTATTCCGCATTCTTGAATAAAATCACTATTCCACCGTTTTACGGCATATGAATGTGCCCTTGCTGCTTCTTCATCGCTTGCCCTCAGCTGCCCCTCAAAGAAGCGTTGCAGCACTTCGTAAGCGATAAACATGGCCTCTCGCTTCTTGTTGTTCTCTATCTGTTCAGCCGAAGGCTTTTCCTTACTTTCTTCTAAGGTGACTCCGCACATCCCTGCCAACTCCTTTACCGCTTCAGGGAAAGTATAGTTGTTGTACTTCATTACAAACTTGATGGCGTTGCCTCCTTCGGCACAAGCTCCAAAGCAGTGCCAGGTATTCCTTGCCTTGTTCACGATGAAAGAAGGTGTGCGCTCGCTATGGAAAGGGCAGCAGCATTGGTAGTTGCTGCCTTTCTGTCTCAGGTCTGGTACATAGCGACCGACCACGTCAACTATGTCGACGCGGTCTAGAATGCTCTCTATGGTTCTTTCATCAATCATCAAAGTTTATGTCGAACTCTGGCAGATGTTCCTTACCAACATAGCATTGGCCGTTGCTGTGCCACATTACACACCTATGGGCAGTCTTCCCATCGGGCTGCTCAACTTTCACGAAGCCAGTCACATGATCAAGAACTCTCTTGCCCATGACATAATATACGGCATTGAATGTGATGCGTCCGTCTTTTTCTGCCGCATCTTCCCATTCCTTCACTGTGTGATAACTGTCAAATATACTACTCATCTCTAAAAAAGAATGCTTTTATATAATCATCAACAACTTTGTACTCCAGTTTAGAAAAATTCCCATTCTTCAGCTTATAATAGAATGTGCCGTAGGACCACCCGCAAGCGTCAATGATAGCTTCACGGAACATGCTCTTGTTGTACCTTGACAACTTACTGTAATAATGTTTCAAAATATTCATAAAAAAATAGTTGAAAATTTGGATAATTCAACAATAAGACTTAATTTTGCACAAAAGTAATATAAATTTTCCAAACAGTCTTATATAAAAGTAAGATTTTTTGAGAAAAAAATATCATCCAAATTAAAAATGTACAACGGAAAAATCATTAAAGAACTGTTAGACAGGAAGAATATCCCTTATGGTGATCTTTTGCGAGCCATAGGGATGAATCCTAAACAAACATCAGTTAATGCACTGGTGACAGGTAATCCTTCTGCAAAACGGTTAGAAGCGATAGCGGACTTTCTCGGTGTATCTATTGACACCTTATTCATAAGAGAGGGTGTTGAGATATCGACAGAGGAAGAGCTGAAAAGTCTAAACATTACTCAACTGCGAAACCAGCTAGCCCACCTCCGTGAGCAGCTTCAATTCCGTGATGAGATGTTGAAAGAAAAGGAGGAGCGTCTCCGTGAAAAAGAGGCCAGAATCCAGCTTTTGGAAAAATTAAATGATGTAATTTCTACAAAAAATTAAGGGTTTATTAACAGTCTATCAGCGAGTTAAAAGGCCTGCGTACCGGGACGCTACAGGGACGGTAATAGGCAAAAAACGGCAAAAATCGGGGTATTTTAAAAATGTAACTAGTTGATAATCAGTGGGGGTTACCTTGGTAAAATATGAGCGGAAAATCCCTGTCTTTCCGCTACAAGAGTAAAACCAGATGAGCTATGGCACGTCTGGTTTTGTCGTTTGGTAAAGTGGTTGTCTTTATAGGTATTGCTCATTATTGTAGTTTCTTCTAGTATGGTTCTAGAATGTTGTAGGTTTTTTTTGAAAAAAACACATCTCGTTGCAACATTTTGGATGGATCGTTGCGTCTAATGCATGAAAACAATTACTTTTGACTCTAATTTCTCAAGGAAATAATAAAATCAGGAATATGAAAAAGTTTTTTATTGCAATGCTTGTGGCAGTTATGGCACTTGTTTCTGCACAAGCTGTGGTTCAGAAAAATTATGGTAATAAGAGTGCCGTTGCCAATGCTGAAGCCAGTAATGTGGCAGAGCAAGATTACCATGAACAAGATGTTGATTCTCAAAGCAGCGCTGTCGAGTCCGAGACCACCGAGTCAGAGATTACTAACGAGCTGAGATTTACTCGCAATGGGGTAGTTGTGAGGGATGCTGAGGGGAATGATGTGGAAGTGAGCATCAATGACCTTAACCGCATTATTAGCAAGCATCTCGACGACACTGTGCTTACAGCGCAAGATGAGGTCAGGGACTTAGGTTCTACTAATGTTGACGACTTTGCGATAAGAGGCATGGCGCTTGCCGAGAGCATAGCACAAATTTTTGCTGTGGCTATAATATGTGTTGTGTTCTTCTCGCTACTGTTTTACTACCTTCATCGCCGCCGCAAATACAAGACGGTAGATCGCGCTATCGAAGCTGGCTATCCACTGCCCGATGAGTTCTTCGGGAAACGCTCGCCGAGGGCTCCACAGCAGCCAACCAATGTTTATGTCACGCAGGTGACACCACCGGCAGCTGGTCCCAATGCTCCACATGACACTCGGGTGGCGCAAGGCTATGGTCAGTCCAGCAATCCCCTCAAGAATATCACTGACTGGGCTCCGTTTAAGAAGGGCTTTATGATTACCGCTTGGGGGCTTGGGCTGCTGTTCTTCTTCTGGATAGTAGGGGCCACGCCCATTGCAGCGCTGATGATGATTGTGGTGTTTATAGGGCTGGGCAAGCTCTTTGTAGCCTATCAGGAGCAGCAGAATCTCAGGGATCACTGGCAGCAACAGCTGTGGACTCAACAGCCGCAGCAACCTCCCCACAATGTGCCACCCATGCCAGAGACCCCGCCTGAGTTCAACCCCAATGAGTAGGGGTCATATTTCTTTAAAACTTAGAGCTTTACTCCGTGTTATCTAAAGTTGAAGAACTGAAACTAATATCTCGATGTGTGCTTGCCGACGACAGGCGCGCTTTCGGGGCACTCGTCGAGGCCTATCAGCCTCGGCTGAGGCGGTTCTTCATGAACTTGACCCTGGGTGACGAATATCTGAGCGACGACTTGGCCCAGGAGACATTTGTCAAGGCCTATCTCCAGCTGCGAAGTTTCAGGGGAATGGCACGGTTTGGCACTTGGCTATATCGCATTGGCTATAATGTGTTTTACAGCTACAAGCGCGGACAGCACAGCACTGCAGGCCTTGAGGCCGCTCCCGAACACATTACAGCCCCAGTCGATGGCAGCGATATAGCAATGGATGTGAAAACCGCTATGGCTCAGCTCACTGAAAAAGAGCGCACCGTGGTCACGTTGTTCTATATCGACGACTTGCCCATCAAGCAGATAGCAACAATCACAGGCATGAATCAGAACACCATCAGGTCGCACCTGCACCGTGCTAAAGAAAAGATGACAAAGATTTTAACTTAGTGTTATTGAAGAGTAGAAAAAACTAAAACCGATATAATCATGAGCAACCGAGACAACAAAGATAAAGAACTGAGCAAATTGCTCAAGCATCAGGCTTGGGGAGCTGAGCCCAACGAGTGGTTCACGCACCGCGTGATGCATAAACTGCCTGCCAAGAGAAACAAATCGGCACTGCATTTCGCTTGGTTTTGCTACATTGCTGCTGTGGTGGTGTGCATAGGCTTTTGGGTGTGGATGCTCACGGTCAACGACAACAGTGTCATCACCGTGCGCGACATCATCTATTTTGTCATCGCTCTGGCCGTGACCATCATGCTCGCCATCTCACCCATCGTGGCGATGTTCAGGCGAGAGTGATGTTATACCCATTATAAGAGAAAACAGCCAGCCTTCTCCCTAAAGTCTTTTAGTAGGGAGAAGGTTTTTTGGAATATAATGCTCGCATCACAAAATCAGCGCTATTTGCTCCTATTAATGTGCCTTATTGTGATTAGAACTGTATTTTTTGCTGTCAAGGGCGTTCAATTAGGAAAATTCTCGCTAATTTTGCACATTATTTAAAAAAAGACATTCTATTTATAGTGGGAAAGAAGAAAAACCTGCCTCTGCTGGAGGACTTTGAGATAACCGCAGTAGTTGCCGAGGGCAAGAGCCTGGGCCGCTGGAACGACATGGTGGTGTTTGTGCCATGGGGAGCACCAGGCGACATTGCCCGTGTGAAGATTACCCGCAAGAAACACAGCTTTTGTGAGGGCGTGATTGATGAGCTCATCAAGCCTAGCGATTTGCGCGTGGAGCCTATGTGCCAGCACTTTGGCGTGTGTGGTGGCTGCAAGTGGCAGCACCTGCCCTATGACTACCAGCTCCAGTGCAAGCAGCAGCAGGTGGTCGATGCCCTGGAGCGCATTGCCAAGGTGCCACTGCCCGAAATCTCGCCTATTCTTGGCTCGAAGAAGACGAGCTTCTACCGCAACAAGCTCGAGTTCACCTTCAGCAACAAATGCTGGCTCACCACCGAGCAGATGCAGAGTGGGGTAGAGTTCCCCAACCGTAACGCCGTGGGCTTCCACATCCCTGGCGGTTTTGACAAGGTGCTCAACATCGAGAAATGCTGGCTTCAGGACGACATCAGCAACGAGCTTCGTCTTTTCCTGCGCGACTATGCTCAGGAGCGTGGCTACACGTTCTACGACATACGCAATAATGTGGGCTTCATGCGCATGATGATGGTGCGCACCGCCAGCACTGGCGAGCTGATGCTTGTGGTGGTCTTCAGCGAGGACAACAAGGCCGCCATCGACGATGTGATGCAGGCAGTGAAAGAAAAATTCCCGCAGATTACCTCGTTGATGTACGTCGTCAACCTCAAGGTCAACGACTCGCTTAGCGACCAGGAGTTTATCCTCTACAGAGGCCGCGACTACATTGAGGAGGAGATGGAAGGCCTCAAGTTTCGTGTGGGTCCCAAGTCGTTCTACCAGACCAACAGCGAGCAGGCCTACGAGCTCTATAAGGTGGCGCGCAACTTTGCCGCTCTCACTGGCAACGAGCTGGTCTATGACCTCTACACCGGCACTGGCACTATCGCTAATTTTGTGTCACGTCAAGCCAGGGAAGTGATAGGCATTGAATATGTCCCCGAGGCAATAGAAGATGCCAAGCTAAACTCTCGTGTAAACGGCATTACTAACACCAAGTTCTATGCTGGCGACATGAAAGACGTGCTCACCCGGGAGTTTGTGGCACAGCACGGCATCCCCGATGTGATGATCGTTGACCCGCCTCGCGCTGGCATGCACGAGGATGTGGTGCGTGTGATACTCGACGCTGAGCCACAGCGCATTGTCTATGTGAGCTGCAACCCCGCAACCCAGGCACGCGACATCGCCATGCTCGACGTGAAATATCGTGTAGATGCCGTGCAGCCAGTGGATATGTTCCCTCACACTCATCATGTGGAGAATGTGGTACTTTTAAGTCATAAGAGTTAAGTGTTAAATGTTAAGTAGGGACAAGGCGTGCCTTGTCCGTTGGTAGGGACAAGCTTGTCCGTTAAACGTGAAGCGTGAGGTTTCAAGTGAGAGAGGTGAGGAGTTATATCTTGTGCGTGTTGATGCTGGTCATGGCCTTTGTGGCTCATGGTCAGCAGCTGGGCGAAGGCTACACGCGCATCAAGGGAGTGATTACCGACTCGATTACAGGCGAGGGAATCGCATTTGCCCAAATATTCCTGACAGGTTCCCAAACTGGCGCACTGACCAACGAGCAGGGCGGTTTCACCATAGTCACTGGTGTGAACTTTGAGAAGCTGCGCGTGAATGTAGTGGGCTATCAGCCCAAAGAGGTCAAGGTACCCTTGGGGCAATACTCCGAGCTCGACATCAAGCTGGTGCCCACCACGGTGATGCTCAACGAGGTTATAGTCAAGAAGACCGCAAAATATGTCAAGAAAGGCAATCCTGCTGTGGCATTTGTCGAGAAGCTAAGGGCTCGACGCAACCTCTACAATCCTAAGGATCACGACTATTACAACTACGACAAATATGAAAAGGTGTCGTTTGGCCTCAACAATTTCAACGCGTCGAGCACCAAGAACCTCATTGCCCAGAACTTCAAGTTCCTGAAAGACTATATCGACACCTGCGACATCACTGGCAAGATGATATTGCCGCTCTCTATTCAAGAGAAGGTGTCGCATGAGCACTACCGCAAGTCGCCCTCTACCCACCGTGAGGTGGTGATGGCCACCAACCATGCCGGCATCGACGACCAGCACGACACCGAGAGCATCAAGAAGTTTATCGACGACATCTTCCGCGAGATTGATATATTTAGTAACGATATCACCTTCATGCAGAACCGCTTTGTGAGTCCGCTCTCGAGCATCGGCACCGATTTCTACAAGTATTATCTCGACACAGTGATGGTCGATGGGGTGCAGTGCTACGAGTTGTCGTTCACGCCATTCACTACTGAGACTTTTGGCTTTACCGGTCGCCTCTATGTCGCTGCTGGCGACTCCTCTATGTTTATCTCTAAGATAAAGATGAATGTGCCGCGTAACATCAATCTTAACTATGTGAAGCACATCTATCTAGAGCAAGACTATATCAAGGCTCCAGATGGCAGCCGCCTCAAGGTGCGTGACGACGTGATGGTGGAGCTGCAGATTGCCCCCAAGACTCCCGAGCTGTATGGGCGACGGCAGACGTTCTACGACGGTCACAACTTCAAGACTCCTAAAGACTTGGCAATTTTTGAAGGCAACACCGAGGTGCTCACCACTCATGTCAAGGAGCAAGACGAGAACTACTGGGTGGCGCATCGGCCCGTGGTAGCGGTCAAGGATGAGCACACCGTCAAGGACATGCTCGCACGGCTGCGCCAGTCAAAGCTCTTCTACTGGTGTGAGAAGGTGGTGGTGACTCTTGTGAGCGGTTACATCAACACCAATTCCAAGGCCACCGAGAGTCGTTTCGACATAGGCCCGATGAACACCCTCATCAGCGGCAATAGCCTTGAGGGGGCGCGCTTTCGCGTGGGCGGCATGAGCACGGCACGGCTCAGCCAGCGCTGGTTTGGCAAGTTTTATGTGGCCTACGGCACTCGCGACAAGCGCTTCAAGTATATGGGTCAGCTCGAGTATTCGTTCATCGACAAGAAGAAGCATCCTAATGAGTTCCCTGTGAAATCGATACGCTTGATGCATCGCTATGATGTTGACAAGCTGGGGCAGCACTATCTCTACACTAACCCCGACAATGTGTTTCTCGCCCTGAAGCGCCAAAAGGATGACAAGATGATATATCTGCGCGAGACATTGCTGGAGTATAAACTCGAGACACAGGCTGGTTTCTCGCTGACAGCATCGGTGCAGCACCAGCGCCACGAGGCGTCGCGTTTCCTGCCATTTGTTGATGGCAACAGCAATGCGTTTGGGCATTACAACACCGCTGGCTTCAGCGTCACGCTGCGCTATGCTCCAGGCGAGAAGTTTTACCAGACCCGCTCGTTTCGCATCCCCATCAACCAGGACGCGCCAGTGTTCACACTCACTCACACCTTCATGCCGCGAGGCTTCCTGGGCAGCGACTACACAGTCAATAAGACCGAGGCCGGCATCCAGAAGCGCTTCTGGTTCTCTGCATTTGGTTACACCGACATCATTCTTAGAGCCGGCAAGATTTGGAGCCAGGTGCCTTATCCCGAGCTCATGATTCCTAATGCCAATCTCTCCTATACCATTCAGCCCGAGTCGTTTGCTCTGATGAATGCCATTGAGTTTGTCAACGACCAGTACCTGTCGTGGGATGTCACCTACTGGATAAACGGTGCCATCCTCAACCGCATACCGCTGCTCAAGAAGCTCAAGATGCGAGAGGTGGTGTCGTTCCGTGGATTGTGGGGCAAACTCACCGACAAGAACGACCCGGCGCAGCACCCAGAGTTGCTGCAATTTCCCACCAATGCCCTGTGCCAGAGGATGGGCAAGCGGCCCTACATGGAGATAGGCGTGGGTCTCGACAACATACTCACATTCCTCAGGGTAGATTATGTGTGGCGCATCAACTACCGCCACAACCCCGGAGTGAACAAAAGCGGCGTGCGCATCCAGCTGCACTTCACGTTCTGAAAACTGTTGCGTTGAGCGAGTGACAACTCGCAATACTGAACTCCAGAGAAAAAAACCACAAGAAACGAAACGCACCTATTTTTGTTAGGTGCGCTATCGTTTTGTGATTTGTAATTATTATTTCAGTATCTCCACTGTGGTAGTGGTATTGATGTCGTTGATGGTCAGTGGTATGGTGAGGGTGGGGATGGTTTGGTCGTAGTTCACTTTCACCTTCTTGCCGCCCACCTTCACCATTGATGGCTTCACTTCCATGCCAGGAATCACTAAGCGGTATTCTTTCTTTGCTGGGGTACCAGCACCCTCGCCCTTGATGGTGATGAGGCACTTGTCGGCAGCGGGTGTGGCGGCAAAGGTGATGAGGCGATGACGGCTCTGGGCAAGGGTGCCAGTGCTGGTGAGATCGTCGTCGTAGAGGGTGTAGCTCGACGGCTCATCGCTGGGGTAATACACGATGTCGAGCTTGCCAGGGTTGTAGTCGCCCACGTTCTCCATCTTGTTAGTGGCCTGTGGTATGAAGGCTCCGGCGCGTGCAAAGTGGGGCAGCACATCAAGTGGCGTGTTGTAAGTTATTGTGGTGTGCCCGGTGTAGCGGTTGCTCGGTATGTTGATGTCAACCCATGTGCCCTCGGGGAAGGTGATCTTGCGGCTGGTGGCACCCTGTTCCATCACTGGTGCCACCATCACGTCGTGGCCCCACAGGTACTGGTCGCTGATGTTGTCGTAGCGGCTCATGCAGTTGTCGCTCTCGTAGAAGCCCAACGGACGCACCAGTGGCAGACCCTCGCTAGCGTTCTCCCACGCTAGGGTGTAGTTATAGGGGAGCCAGCGGTAACGCTCACGGATGATGCGCAATGGCAAGTCGCCAAACTCGGTGTAGTTGTAGGGCTCGGCGATGCCCTGCGCATGGGTGCGCAGCATGGGTGAGAACAGACCCAGCTGCAGCCAGCGGATGTAGAGCTCGCCGTAGCGTTTCTTGTTCTCGTCGAGGGCAAAGCCGCCCACGTCGTGCGACATGTAGCCCAGGCCGCTCAGGCCCGAGTTGAGCATGATGGTCACCTGGGGCTTTAAGCCTCCCCACGAGCGCGACACGTCGGTGGACCAGGGGAACACCGAGTAGCGCTGCAAGCCCGCTGTGCCGGCGCGCATCATGATCATGGGGCGGCGGTCGGGATATTCCTCCTTAAATAGGTCGTAGATGATGCGGCTCCACTCGTTGCCGTAGTAGTTGTGATACTGCTCGGCGGTGAGGCCGTTGTGGTGGCGTATTGTCTCGGGGTGCACCTCGGGCTCGCCCAGGTCGCCCCACCAACCAGTCACCCCTTCCTCGGTGAGCGAGCGGTAGCGGTTGCGCAGCCACTGGCGGGTGTCGGGGTTAGAGACGTCAAACATGCCTCCCTGTCCCACCCAGATGGTCACGGTCTGAGTCTTGCCGGTGTCGCCGTTCTTGCAGAACATGCCCTTGGGGTCTAGTTCGTTATAGTTGTCGATAGCGCGGCCGTTGGTGAGCACGTAGGGTTGCGAGATGGTCACCACGTTCACGCCTTTCTTTTTGAAATTTTTAAGCATAGCGCGGTGGTCGGGCCACTGGCTCTTGTCCCATGCCAGGCGCCCCATGTCCTGCTCCTTGCCATACCAGTAGAGGTCAAACACGATGCCGTCGAGCGGATAGCCTGCGCGCTTGAGGGTATCGACAACGCCCTCGCTCTCGCGCTGGTCGTGGTAGCCATATTTTGAGGTGATATAGCCCAGTGTCCACAGTGGCGGCAGCTCTTGGCGGCCCACAAGATTGGTAAATTCCTTCACTACATTCTCAACCTTGCCGTGGCCGTCGATGACATAGTAGGAGATAGGTTGAGGTGATGTGGATTTATACTCAATGCCGTCCTCGCCAAGGTAGAGCGACGACTTGCAGAAATCGTCGAACAAGATGCCGTAGCCCTTGGAGGAGATGATGAACGGCATGGTGATGCCCATCTGCTTGATGCGCTTCTCGCCCGCAACGTAGCCGTAGTTCTGCTTGTTGAAGTTGATGAGCGTGTCGCCGGCGAGGTTAAGCGAGTAACCACGCTCGCCGCCACCATAGAACGACTCCTTGCCGGTGTGCAGCAGTCGCAGGGTGCCATGCTCAGTGCGGTCGCACAAGTCAGTGATATAGAACGTGCTGCCGTTGCTCACAGTCACGCTGTTGAGCTGCTTGTCGATCATCACGCGCAGCCCTTTCTGTGTGGTCGCGGTTTTCAGGGCATTATTTTCATCACACTGCAACGACAAGCCATCGCTTCCTGCATAGTTGTCGGTGGCAACCGACGGCAGTCGAGTCCCAGTCCACGAGTCGGGGGTAACCTCAATTTTCACCACATCCTTTGAAATCACGGTCACCGTTATGGTTTGATGGCGTGCTTCATCTTTGTTCTTTAATTCGTTGAGTCCCAAGGTGGGCTCTTTTGCTGCAATGTCTATAGCTGTGATAGCAACAGTTGCGACGAGCAACAGGGTCAAAAATCTAAGAGCTTTCATATTATTGTGTTTTTTATTTGATGTCATTGTGAAATGCAAAGGTAATGATTATTCTAAATAATGCAATGATTATTATGGCAGTTTTTTGAGTCGTTTATTGCGTCACGATGCCCTAGGCGCCGTTGTGTAAAGTGCCATAGGTGCTGTTGAGTATTGCGCCGCACCTGCGGCGTTCAAAAAAAAGTTTCCTCAAAAACGCTCTTGTTGAAAAAAAAGTTGAAAATAGTTTGCTCATTTTGTCGAAAAGCTGTAAATTTGTTACGATTACTGAAAACGAGGTTATACCCGTATAGAAAACGCTTAAAAGAAACTTTTTAACCATTACACATATTAAAACTTAATGAGCTATTTAAAATTTGATAAAAACTTGATGATCAATCTTGAGCAGTCTCTCACTAGGGAGATTCTCAGGACTAATCAGTCGGGGGCTTATCATTGCACCACACTAGTGGGCTGCAACACCCGCAAGCAGCATGGCCTGCTGGTGATCCCCATTCCCGAAATTGACGACAACAGCCATGTGATGCTCTCGTCGCTCGACGAGACGGTGATACAGCATGGTGCGCCGTTCAACCTGGGGTTGCACCGCTACAAGGGCAATGTGTATAGCCCCAATGGTCACAAGTATATCCGCGAGTATGACTGTGAGCGTGTGCCGTCGCACCTGTTTCGTGTGGGCGGTGTGATCTTAAAGCGCGAGAAAATCTTCATCACTAACGAGAACCGCATCCTCATCCGCTACACGCTAGTTGATGCTCACTCCAAGACCACACTCCAGTTCCGCCCGTTCTTGGCCTTCCGCAATGCCAATGACCTGTGTGTGGAGAATGCCGTGGCTAGCAGAGAGTATCGTGAGGTTCACAATGGCATTGCCACCTGCATGTATGAAGGATACCCCACGCTCTACATGCAGTTCAACCACAAGCCCACCTTTGTCTTCGACCCACACTGGTACAAGGGCATTGAGTATATCAAGGACATGGAGCGCGGCATCCCTTACACCGAGGACCTCTATGTGCCTGGCTATTTCGAGATAGAAATCAAGAAGGGCGAGCCCTTGATATTCTCGGCTGGCATCGACGAGGTGAACACCCGCTCGCTGAGCCGCATGCACGAGGAGGAGGTGCAGTCGCGCACTCCTCGCACCAGTTTCTACAACTGCCTCAAGAACAGCGCTAAGCAGTTCTACCTTACCAATGCCGACGGCAACTATATCCTTGCTGGCTATCCGTGGTTTAAGATACGGGCACGCGACGAGTTTATAGCCTTGCCAGGATGCACGCTCTCTAACCACCATCGTCCCGACTTTGAGAAGATTATGGACACGGCAAAAGACGCGTTGCTGCGGTTTATCGATGACGGCTCGCTCGACAAGCACCTCAAGGGCATAGACCTGCCCGACGTGCCGCTTTGGGCCATGTGGTCGCTGCAGGAGTATGCCAAGGATGCGGGCTTCAATGTGGCGCGAGACCGCTATGGCGACTTGGTGAAGGCCATACTTGCTCATATCATTGGTGGCAAGCATCCCAACCTACATTTGCAAGAGAGTGGCCTGGTGAGCACCGACGGCACCCGCAAGCCCATGTCGTGGATGAACTCCACTCACCCCGATGGCTCACCCATGGTGCCCCGCACGGGATACCTGGTGGAGTTTAACGCGTTGTGGTACAACTCGCTCATGTTTGCTCAGGAACTGTTTGGCGATGTGGAGACTGAGCAAGCCTATGTGGCATCTCTCAAAGAGATAAGCGACAAGGTCAAGCCAGCCTTCGTGGATATGTTCCTCAATGACTATGGTTACCTCTACGACTATGTGGATGGCTCCTATGCCGACCCCAGTGTGCGCCCCAACATGATAATTGCTGCCGGTCTCGACTACTCACCGCTTGACCGCCGCCAGCGCAAGCGCCTGCTCGACGTGGTGACGCGCGAGCTGCTCACCCCCAAAGGGCTGCGCACACTCAGCCCCAAGAGCTGGGGCTACAAGCCCTGGTATCTGGGCAATCCCGAGGAGCGCGAGGTGGCCTATTATGCCGGCTCGGCTCGTCCGTGGCTCATGGGCTTCTATACCGATGCTTATATAAAGGTGTTTGGCCTTAATGGGGCGTCGTTCATTGAGCGCATGATGATAGGCTTTGAGGACGAGATGTCGCAGGGCGGCATAGGCACCCTGTCGGAGCTCTACGACGGCAACCCGCCATTCATTGGTCGCGGCGCGGTGAGCTATGCGCCTAATGTGGGAGGAGTGCTGCGAGTGCTGCGTCTCTTTAAGAATATAGGAGTAATAAATTCATAAAATCACTAAAACACGATATATGAAGGCTTTAATGTTTGGCTGGGAATTTCCTCCACACATCCTGGGAGGACTAGGAACGGCAAGTTTTGGTCTTACTAAGGGGATGGCGCAATGTGGCGACATGGACATCACGTTTGTCATTCCCAAGCCTTGGGGCGATGAACCCAAGGACTTTGCACGCATCATTGGTGCCAACACCACTCCCGTGGCGTGGCGCGATGTGAACTGGGACTATGTGGAGGGGCGCATTGGCAAGGTGCTCGACCCGCAGACCTATTATGACTTGCGTGACCACATCTACAGCGACTTCAACTATATGAACACTAACGACCTGGGGTGCATTGAGTTCTCAGGGCGCTATCCCGACAACCTGCTGGAGGAAATCAACAACTACTCGATAGTGGCTGGCGTGATAGCGCGCACCGTGCCGTGCGACGTGATTCACTCGCACGACTGGCTCACCTATCCTGCCGGCATTCACGCCAAGCAGGTGACGGGCAAGCCGCTCGTGATTCATGTGCACGCTACCGATTTCGACCGCAGCCGCGGCAATGTGAACCCCACGGTGTTCGGCATCGAGAAGGACGGCATGAACCATGCCGACCACATCATCACCGTGAGCAACCTCACCCGCAAGACGGTGATAGAGAAATATGGCATCAGCCCCGACAAGGTGACCACAGTACACAATGCTGTGGAGCCGCTCAGCCAGGAACTGCTCAACCTGGAGGTGCCGCCCAAGCATGAGAAGGTAGTGACCTTCTTGGGACGCATCACCATGCAGAAGGGACCAGAATACTTCGTCGATGCCGCTTGGCAGGTGTTGCAGAAGGTACATAATGTGCAATTTGTGATGGCTGGCAGCGGCGACATGATGGAGAAGATGATACGCCTGGCAGCTCGCAGGCACATTGCCGGCAGGTTTCACTTCACGGGCTTCTTGAAGGGCAAGCAGGTGTATGAGATGCTCAAGGCAAGCGACGTGTATGTCATGCCGTCGGTGAGCGAGCCGTTTGGCATCTCGCCGCTCGAGGCAATGCAGATGGGTGTGCCGTCAATCATATCGAAGCAGAGCGGCTGCGCCGAGATTCTCAACAACGTGATAAAGGTAGATTACTGGGACACCAACGCCATAGCCGACGCTATCTACTCCATCATCAAGTACCCCGCCATGTATAAGCAGTTGCGCGAGCAGGGACTTGAGGAGGTGAACCAAATCACCTGGGACAAGGCCGGCGCTAAGGTCATAGACATCTACAAGCGATTAATAAATAGATAAATATCAACCACAAAAATATATCAACAGTCATGAAATCAATCTGTTTCTATTTCCAGATACATCAGCCGTTCCGCCTCAAGACCTATCGCTTCTTTGACATCGGTAACGACCATTACTACTATGATGACTTTGCCAACGATGACATCATCACGCGCATTGCCGAGCGCTCTTACATGCCTGCCAACCAGATGCTTCTCGACATGATTAAGGAGAATGGCAAGAAATTTAAAGTGGCGTTCTCAATTAGTGGCACGGCCCTCGAGCAACTAGAGCAGTATGTGCCCGAGTTTATCGACTCGATGAAGGACTTGGCCGACACCGGCTGCGTGGAGTTCCTGAGCGAGACCTATGCTCACTCGCTCTCGTCGCTCGTTGACCCCGAGGAGTTTATGGCGCAGGTGAAGGCTCACGATGAGAAGATTTATCAGCTCTTTGGGCAGAGACCCAAGGTGTTCAGAAACACCGAGTTGATATATGACGACGACATAGCAGCGATGGTCGCTTCAATGGGCTTCAAGGGTGCTATCACCGATGGCGCAAAGCACATTTTGGGATGGAAGTCACCTAATTATCTCTACAAAGCGGCGTCGGCACCTAAGCTCAAACTGCTGCTCAAGAACTCAAAGCTCAGCGACGATATCTCATTCCGCTTCAGCAACCCCGAGTGGGCGGCCTATCCCTTGACAGCCGACAAATACATCAACTGGATTGCCACCTTGCCCGACGAGGAGATGCTCGTGAACCTGTTTATGAACTACGAGACCTTTGGCGAGCTGCAACCTCGCGAGAGTGGCATCTTTGAGTTTATGAAAGCCCTGCCACGCTTTGCTGCTGAGCAGAATATCGAGTTCATGACTCCCAGCGAGGTGGTGAGCAAGATGAAACCCGTGGGAGAACTCTCGGTGATGCACCCCATCTCGTGGGCCGACGAGGCTCGCGACACTAGCGCGTGGATGGGAAACATCTTGCAGGAAGAGGCCGTCAACAAGCTCTATTGCTTGAGTGAGAGAATACGTCTTGTGCAGGACAAGCGCATTCGTCAGGACTGGAACTACCTGCAAGCGAGCGACCATTTCTACTACATGAGCACCAAGCACAGCAGCGATGGCTCGGTACACTCGCACTATAGTCCCTACGACTCGCCCTATGCTGCCTTTACTAACTACATGAACGTGCTTAGCGACTTCCTGATTCGTGTGAGGGAGCAGTTCCCCGAGGAGATTGATAACGAGGAGCTAAACGCTTTGCTGCTCACCATCCGCAATCAAGAACAAGAGATTGAGGAGTTAAACCGCGAGGTGGAACTGTTGCGCAACAACATCGTGAAGGACACCACAGGCGACTTCGTGCCTAAACAGGAGGAGAAAACAGAACCAGAGCCTGCTCCCAAGAAGACTCCAGCCAAGAAGAAAACTACGGTAAAGAAAGCTAGCGCAAAAAAGACGGAAAAGAAATGATGCCAAAAGAAATGATGGCTAAGAAGAAACTGCTTTACATTCATGGCTTTAGAAGCTCGGCGCAGAGTAGCACAATCCGCAATATTAAGGCCAGCTACCATGAGGTTGAAGTTCACGCATTTGATGTGACGCATCATCCGGTGGAGTCGATTAAGAAGATTGAGGATTATGTCGCCGCTCATGGCATCGACATCCTTGCTGGCACTTCGCTAGGAGGATATTACACGCTTTGCACCAGGGTTGACATTCCCAAGATTGCTGTCAACCCTGCCGTCAACCCCGAGGACAGCCTGCGCTTCCTGCCCGAGATAGGGCACGAGGTGGAATACTACAACCGGCGTGAGGACGGAGTTCAAACCTTTAAGTGCACGCTTGCCGACCTCGACGAGTTCAGGGGCATTGAGAAGTACATCACGCCAGTGACTCACATCATAGGCAGCGACAAAGATGAACTGCTCGGCGACCTTAGGGAACAGTATAGGGCACTCGTGGGCGACCGCTTCCATGAGTCGTCGCAACTGGGACACCGCATCACGCCACAGTTCACCGCCATCCCCACTGGCGACTTCTACAAAGTGCTGGCAATGTTCTTGACACATTAGGGATGCTCTATAAATTGTTTGAGTCATATTTGGTTGGATTGTTGAGTAGATTTCGACTCAAATCCGCAAAACATAGTAGCGGGCTACAGGTTAAAGAGTTGAGGTGAAAGATGCCAACAAGCAATCAAAGATGACCAAAACAAAAGAAAAACATATCTGGAATTTAGTTATGGAATAAGAGCTGAATTGACTTTTAAATGACTCAAGTTTCTGAACATTTTGAAACTTGAGTCATTTAAAAACTGTCGAGAACAGGTAGGCGTGGGGGCGAATCAATCATTTTTAGACTGGCAACTAACTGCTGGAATGAGAAAATCCACTTTTTCCTACCTGTTTCAGTCTTTTTTATTTAGAAATTGATGGTATTCATGATTTTTTTTAATAAATTTGTGGACATTTTTTTAACAACTATTTTTTATTCTTTTTTTAATATCATTCACATGAAAAAAATTTTTCTTATCATGATGGCGCTGAGTGTGTCGCTGGGCATGATGGCTCAGGACAAGCTTAGCGCTCCAACCAAGGTGTTCTTGCAGCGGCGTGCCGCAGGGATGGCACAAAATCCCGACGGCAAGCATGCGCTGGCAGCACCTAAGTCAGTGAATGGGGTGGAGTATGTGGAATGCTTCATCACACTTAATGGGGCTTCGATTGCCGACCTTGAGGCTGTCGGAGTGAAGGTTACTGGCAAGTTCAGCGACTTTGTCACTGCCAGTGTGCCTGTCAATAAACTTGAAGCTGTCGCTCATATCAAGGGCGTCAAGCAAGTGGGTATCTCCCGCAATGCTCGCAACCTCACCGATGTTGCCAAAGGCATCGTCAATGCCGACAAAGCTTGGGACGGCACCAACTATGGTCTGCCCCAGGGCTACACTGGCCAGGGCGTGGTGCTTGGCATCATCGACGACGGTATCGAGTTCAACCACCGTGCATTTCTCGACGACAATGGCAACAGCCGAGTGAAAGCAGTGTATATGCCTAACGCCAGCAGCGCCAATGGTGGCACCCGCGCTACCATCGACGGTGTTCAGCTCATGGGTTATCAATATACTACTCCCACTCAGATTGCTGCGCTCACCTGCGACGACAGCAGCGAGAGCCATGGCACACACACCACAGGTTGCGCTGCCGGCTCACATGTGGGCAACTATGCCGGTATGGCTCCCGAGGCCGACCTGGTGCTCGCCGGCTGTGGTTCATCACTCACCGAGACAGCTATCGTGAGCTCGGCAAAGTATATTGCCAACTATGCCAAGAACGTGCTTGGCAAGCCTTGCGTAATCAGCATTAGCCTCGGTAGCGACGTTGGCCCTCATGATGGCTTGAGTAGCATCTGCCGTGCCTACACCGAAGTGGCCGAGCAATATGGCGCCGTGATTCTGCTTGCTGCCGGCAATGAGGCCGACATCACCGGTGCTGCCGTGAAGACACTTGCCAGCGATAATGACTGCATGGCAGTGATCAACAACGTGAGCGGCGGCTGGTGGGGCTCGGCTACTGGCGCTTGCGACATCTGGAACAGCACTAGCGACGAATTGCAGGTTAAGGTGATTGTTAACGGTTCGCAGAGCGACTGGATGACCAGCGGCACCTTTGGCAGCGTCACTGTGCAAGGTGGCCTCGATGCCTACAACAACCGCTATAACATCTACATCGAGAGCAGCGCTTCGCAGGCTACCTACATTATCAAGGGTAAAGGCGGCAACACCATCCATGTCTATGCCGACTGCTACTATAGCACCCTTGCCACCTCGGGCTCGGTGAGCGGCTACACCCTCACCCCCGGCACCTACGAGAATTCGATGTGCGACGACATGACCTCGCCCAAGGTGATTGCCGTGGGTGCACAGGCCTCGCGCTCTAACGACGGCTACGGCCAGGGCGATGTGGCTTACTTCTCGAGCTATGGTACTGACTGCAACGGTGTGAATCAGCCCTTCATCACCGCTCCTGGACACTATGTAATCTCGTCGGTCAACGGATATGACAGCTATCAGTCTTCTACCTGGCAAACGACCTACAATGGCCGCACCTACAAGTGGGGCCAGATGAGCGGCACCTCGATGGCTACTCCTACTGCCGCCGGTGTGGTAGTGCTCTACCTCCAGGCCGACCCCTCTCTCGATGTGGATCGCGTTAAGGAAATTATTGCTGAGACAGCAACTCCTTATCCCGCTGGCTCTACCAGTCCCGTTAAGGCTCGTGGTCACGGTATCATCAATGCGCTTGCCGGTATCGAGTACATCCTGCAGCATCAGGGCCCAACGATTGTCGCTAAGCCTAGCGAGGTGGCATTTGAGGGATATGCCGGCGAGACCTATACACAGGTTATCACTGTTAAGGGCTACAACCTCAGCCAGCCCATTAATATTGCTAAGAGCGGTGCTAATGTCTATAGTGTGAGTCCCACAACTATTAGTGCCGAGGATGCCTACAATGGTGTTGACGTTACCGTTACCTACGCTCCCACCGCAGCTGGCGAGACTACAGCAACCCTCACTCTCACCAGTGCCGAGGCCGAGACCCAGACCGTGACAATCACCGGTGTGGCACAGCCCCGCGTTCCAACCATCCTCACCGACCCTGAGACGCTCAACTTCAATGCTAAGCTCTCGGCTCCTGTCACCAAGACAGTGAAAGTTAACGGTCTGTTCCTGACTAACGATATCACCGTTGCCCTTACCGACCAGAACAACAAGTTCACAGTGTCGCCCACTACCATCGCGGCTAGTAGCACTGGCATCGACACTCCTGTAAATGTGAATGTGACCTTCACTTCGGCCGAGGAGGGTGAATACACTGGCACGCTCACATTCACCAGCAATGGTGCTGTGACTAAGACTGTGACCCTCACCGCCAAAGCCACCGACAAGGGCACTGCTGCCGACCCATATCTCGACATCGCAAAATATGAGACTATCGACGAGGCTGGCGCTACAGTGAGCGGCATGAGCACCATATATAAATATACTGAGAATGAAGAGGATGAGTGCGCTTGGCTCACCGTCTCTAACTATGGCGCGCTCAAGACCGACGCCACCCAAAACTGGTTCACCATTGCCGGTAACGAGAAAACTGGTACCGAGACTTGGGCTGCTACCGACGTGTTCATGGGCAGC
>ONJX01000012.1:0-16158 GCA_900318255.1 uncultured Prevotellaceae bacterium
CTGTTCGTCAAGCCACGATTTCGCTATTGCTTCCTCTCCCACAATCGTCGCCGATTGAAGCTTGCAAGTCGCTATAGGGTTCGTCGGTGACTACGCCCCTAGTGGACTTTCACCACAGATGTATAACATGCCCGTCGTACGCAACATAACAAGTTCCCCCTCTATAAAAAACAGAGGGGGAACTTGTTTTATCCTATCAAATTTGAACTAAAAGAGAACCGTCCCCAATTAGTTCATTTTAGCCTATCAGGCGAGTGATTTGGGTTTCGGTGGCGGTGGGCAGCAGGTGGCGCAGGTGGTCGGCGATGAGCTGGCGCGACTGCTCGGGACTGGCGTCGCAATGGCACAGCTCCTTGCCCAGCAGGTGCTCGGGGGTGGTGAGCAGCGACCAGCCCCAGCCATAATCTCGGCCATGACGGTCTTTAGGATACACGAAGTCCTCGGTGACGATGCGGCACTGCATCTGCAAGCGGGTGACGTAGGTGTCGAAGCGGCTGCGCATCTTTCCCCCCGTGAAGCCGCACAGCGCCCGCAGCTCGCGCGTGATGAGGCTGCCATGCTCCTGCAACGTGAGCAGGATAGTCTCCTCAACGGAGCCGGGAGCAGGTTCACCACTCTTGCCTCGTCGCCAGTTACACAAGTGCTGCCACCACGGGCGTGTCACAAAACCCGCCTTGCCATTAAAAAACTTGCCATAAACGATGCTGCCCTCGGTGATGATGGGACCTTTCCACTTCCACAGCGGCCAGTCCCAGCCGCCATCGGCATAGGTCACATAGCGGCAGTCGGGCTCTACCATCTCCTCGGCACTGAAGCCCGCCACTCCCCCATCGAGCAACGGCAGGAAGCCCATCTCCTCAATCGTTGCCATCAGTTCATGAAAAGTGCTGATGTTTCTTCTCATCTCAATTCGTGCATTATGAATTGATTAAGCTCGCTGTAGAGGCAGTGCAGCGGCAGACCCATCACGTTGTAGAAGCTACCGCTGATGTGGCGCACTCCCATGCAGCCTATCCACTCCTGGATGCCATAGGCGCCAGCCTTGTCGAGCGGGCGGTAGTGGTCAACATAGTAGTTGATGTCCTCATCGCTAAGGGGGGCAAACTCCACATCGGTCACCGCACTGAACGACTTTATATTGCAGGTCGTAGCAATGGTCACGCCAGTCACCACTTTATGGGTCTTCCCCGAGAGCTCGCGCAGCATGCGGCGGGCATCGGCATCATCGGCAGGCTTGCCAAGCACCTCGTCGCCGAGTATCACCACAGTGTCGGCGGTGATGATGAGCTGGTCGGCACTCATGTGGCTCTTATAGGCATGAGCCTTCTTGCGCGAGATGTACTCGGCAATCTCCAGCACTGGCAAGTCGTGAGGGTAGCTCTCGTCAACACCCTTGAGGGTCTTCACCTGGAAATCTATTCCCAAATCGGCCAGCAGCTCCCTGCGCCGAGGCGAGTTGCTGGCAAGTATCACGTTATATCGTTTTAAATCGTCAAGAAGCATAAACATCAGTTATTTTTACTAGACTTTCTAGAAGCTCTAGTTTTTATAGAAATTCTAGATTGCCCATTATGAATTATGCATTGTGAATTGTGAATTGAGCATTGTGAATTGAGCATTGTGCATTAAGCATTGTGCATTATGCATTGTGCATTAAGCATTGTGCATTAAGCATTGTGAATTGTGCATTGTGAATTGTGCATTGTGCATTATGCATTATGAATTGCGCATTGTGCATTATGCATTATGAATTGCGCATTGTGCATTATGCATTATGAATTGTGCATTGTGCATTATGCATTATGAATTGTGCATTATGAATTAAGCATTGTGAATTGAGCATTGTGAATTGAGCATTGTGAATTGAGCATTGTGAATTATGCATTGTGCATTATGCATTGTGCATTGTGCATTAATTGTGCATTATGAATTATGCATTATGAATTAAAGAATCACCACCCGAAGGCATGCTCATCATCCATCCACAGGCCTTGGGCGGTGAGCACGCGCTCGATGATGTCGCGCGCCACGCCATAGCCGCCATTGCAGGCCGACACATAGCCGGCAGCCTCCCTCACCTGAGGGGCAGCATCGGCGGGAGCCACCGAGAGCCCCGCGACACGCATAGCGTGGAGGTCGGGGATGTCGTCGCCCACGAAAATCACCTCGCTGGCCTTGAGACTAGCGCCAGCAAGCCATTGCTCGAAGATGGGCAGCTTGAAGGCGGCACCCATATAAATATCCTTCACGCCCAAGCTGCGATAGCGCATCTCCACCGCCTGGGAGCGTCCGCCACTGATGATGGCGAGGCGCAGGCCCTTCTTCACCGCCAGCTGAATGGCATAGCCGTCCTTGACGTTGAGCATGCGGCACGGCATCCCGTCATCACTAATGGAGATAGTGCTCGGCGACAACACGCCATCCACGTCGAAGGCGATTCCTCTAATCTGTGTCAAGTCCATAATTTGTTTATTTCTTGCAAAATTACTCATTATTTTTATAACGAGCAAATCACGAATGCGGCACCCGCCTCAACGAGGGGATGCCGCATCGATAAGTTATGTGAGACACATCACTTCACAACCTTGGCGGTGGTGGTGGTGCCGTCGCTGTAGCGAGTCACCACTATGTTCACGCCCTGCCAGGGCTGAGAGCTGGCGGCGCCAGCCACGTTGTAGTAGGTAACGCCCTGCACATCACCACTGGTGGTGAGCTGCGCCACACCAGTTACCACGCCGTCCTTCAAGTCGAAGGTGCGCTCGGTGGTTGCCTCCATCACATAGTACTTGGCATCGCCATCGGCCTTGAGCACAGGAGCGCCGGCAGGAGTTGCCGCGGTGAAATAGACACGCACCACAAACTCTGCTTTGAGCTCGTCGATTACGCCAGTCTCGTCTGGACTGGTACGCAGCTTGCGAGCACCAAAGGTGCATTTCACTTGACCATTAATGTCTTTGCCAGTGCCCAACAGGTCGCCCTCTCCAAGCTGCACGTTGTCGAGCTCCTCGTAGAGATACTCGCCATCGATGCCCATGCGGTAGTTATACTTGCTGTATTCCTCACCAAGAAGGCTGGGATCCACCTTGCGCCAAGCACGCACCTTGTAGATGCTATAGCCAGCAGGAATGCTGCTCTGGTCCACTTGCAGATAGATGTTGTAGTAGGCATACTTGTCGCCGTTCACCTCCCAAGTGTGCTCGCTCATGAGCGAGTAGTCGAGGTGTTCTTCCTCGTCAACGAATGGCTCTTTCACGCTCACTGCCACCTTGCCGGTAGCAGCTTGCTGCAGTGGCGCGCCATAGGTGTTGTAGTCGCTGCGGTCGGCATTGGGAGCGAAAGTCTCAACAACGGGAGCGTAGAAATAAGTACCTATGTTAGTAACGGGATATGGGTCGGTAAACAGCGCCTGAGCGGTTTGTCCCTCGCTCACTGCCACATTAGCACCTGCCACAGCGTTCATGGCGGTGGTGTAATAGGTGCCCTGGTTGCCAGCTATACCATTTGGAGCCACATCTTGCTCGTTGTTTGCTGCACTGCTTGGCTCAATGATGTAACGAGGGGCGGTGTTAGGCCAGCGATAAGCGTCGTAACGCAAAATCTCGCTCTTGCTGCTGTACTTCACATCAATGCCAAACTCAACAGGAGCGTTAGCGGGCAGCGCGCGGTTAATCTTCTCTTCGTCGCTTGCAATTTGCTCGGCAGTGACGCTGCGCTTGCCCTCGGGATCCATCACGAGCTGGGTCTTGTGAACGTAGATGTCCATAGTGTTACTGTTGGCAAACTTGTCGCCAAAGACGAAGTTCACCTGATAGGTATATTTGCTTGGATGAGTGTTGCCGGCCACCGATGCCGAGAAGTTGTCGTAGAACTTGATGCCGTCACCATTGAAGGTTACACCGTTGGCATCGTAGGTGAAATCACATGTGAATGTGGGATTAGGAGCGTCTGTACTCGCCTCACCGTTGCTGTTGTAGCCATACTTGAAGAAGTCCTGGTTCTGCATTGTCACGGTCATTGTTCCATTGCCGTTAGCCATGCTGGTCACGGTGCCCACGGCGATGGGATCACAGTGGTTGCCTGTGGCATCGGTGTAGCTGCGGGTGAAGGTGAGAGTGCCTTGCTGCAGCTCCTCACCAGTGATGTTTGATACCACAGTGCCCATAGTAACGAGGTTAGAGTAGTTGTTCTTCTCCTCTTGTGGGTCGAAGCGGCTGTAGTAGTCGGCCTTGAGCTTGAGGTTCAGGTCCTCGCTCACGTCGATGCCAGGAATATACACGCTCTCCTTGTTCGACATCTGCAGGCTCAGGAAGTTGCCAGCATCACGTCCGCGCACGGCATAGGTGATTGTCTGACCTTCGTTGGGCAGCTGTGCCACGCGGTCGGTGTAAGTGAGGCCTGCTTGAGTGTTGGCTGTGATGGTCACGTCATTTCCGTTGCCGTCCTTCACTGGAGTATAGGTCTCAACGCCGTCGATGTTGGTCACGCGGTAGAGATTGTAAACACCATCTTCACCAGGCAAGAAGTTGAGAAGGTTGGAGTTCCAGGTGAGAGCCACATCGTATGCATCTTGACCCTCAACCTTCACAGCCTTATCCTCGGTAATCTCATCAAGTTTGATTACAAAGAGTCCCATCTTTGGAGCATGGTCGGGATTGTAATAAAGGAATTTCTGTGCTTTATAGGGGTCGCGCTTGCTTATATCGGCATTGCCCTGATGATCCAGCATACGGTAATCGGGCACAAAGAACATCAAGTCACGCACATCTTGGCAGTCTTCGCTAGGCGATTCCTTGCCGTACATATTGAACTCATGTCCCACACCCTCTGCCGAAAATACGTCGATACAGTCGTGTACCACATTGAAGCTCTTCATGTTCACTGCCAAAAGTTTGTAAATATCGTTCAGCGAAGCACCACCATTTGCCATTGAAGGGCTGAACTGCTCAAACATATGACCGAACAGGTATTCCATGCTCTGATCGTAGTAACCAT
Source organism: uncultured Prevotellaceae bacterium (assembly GCA_900318255.1). Classification (GTDB taxonomy): domain Bacteria; phylum Bacteroidota; class Bacteroidia; order Bacteroidales; family Muribaculaceae; genus Sodaliphilus. The sequence continues at coordinate 4,993 of ONJX01000012.1, forward strand.
AAGTGGTGTGATATGGTTGGTTATCAGTATAGAATTCCCAATTACGTGTTGGATAATTTGCATTTACATCATTATCTTTATAATCATTATTAAACCAACGTAACTGACCCTTGCCAAGCAAGAAGAAGCGGTTGAGCTTGTCGCAGTCAATCTTAAACAATGTGCCAGCATCAATACCACTACCCATACGCTTGGCTTCGGTCAAGACACGAACAGACTTAATTGATGCATCAACCACAGCACGCAGTGATTCGTAATCATTAATGTTGTAGTAATCAAAGATTTGTTGGCCATTCTTTGTTTTTGTTGTAATCAAATTGCCAAGTTTGGTGATATCGGCACCATCTTTCACTTCAACAAGTAAAACAGTGTTGCCTTCCTCTAAAGGAGTGTATTCGCTTGCATTAAAATAGCCATCAAAACCATTACCAACATATTTATAATCAACTTCAACTTTTTTAATATACATATTACCTGAACTTGGTTTTAGAGTGAATTTTGTGCATTGAAGATTAAATTCAGCAGTTAAAGTTGAGGCATTTTTGAATGGTGTCAAGTCATTTATTTCTACTGTTTCGCTATCTACCGTTATATATGACGCTGTTTTTGCCAAGTTGTAGGCTCCGCTGTTGTAAAAAGTGAACTTAACACGAGTCATAATGTATAAGTTATCACAGGTTAAGACTGCACCAGAAGTATTTGCATTATAATAATTAGCTCCAGTCATATATTGCGATTGCAATCTAATTGGAGTTTCATAATAGTAATCCATTGCATTCTGCGATCCTTGTTTTTTTTCTCGACCAGCAAGATACTCTTTTGTCCCTGATGTATAACCTTCAACATTATTTACTTCACCTAATGCAAAGGATGTTGTAGTTCCTGGAACTTGGTAAGTAACAACAATCTTTGCGACTTGAATTCTAAGGTTGGGGTTTTTTAATGTCAATTCTGTAGCTGTACCAGTCCAGATTCTAGTAAGGTTATCGCTGGATTTGGTTAAAGTTCCTGCAGGTTCTGAAGCTGTAATATTAGTAGTGTAAGATGTTCCTGTCATTGTCACCTCAACCTTTGATATCTCATAACCATTTAATGAAGTGAGTTTAATGTTTCCTTTAGCATCACACCAATAATATCGTGGAGTAGAACTGCGATAGGCAAGATGAGCCATTTCAAGCTTAATTCCATCCTTTGTAATCGAGGTTCCAGTTGTACAGTCATCTTCTACTGACGCATCAAAAGTCACAGTCATGGCGTTCTTCGTCACTTTATTGAATCCTCCTGGAATTCCCCACCCATAGGCATCGTTGTAGCCGTATGCACCATTGTTTTCGGCGATCGTTCCAACTGCCGAATATGCCACTGGATAGTTGCCGGTGGCAACTCCATTGGTCCAGGTGCCCTCGGGGGAGCCCAGGGCTGAGTAGCCTCGGGCGTAGTTGCCGGGGATGTTGCGGTTAGTGTAGATTTCTCGCAGCATGGCGATAATCTGGTCGGGGTCGGTAGCCACCTGACCCAGATTGCTGCTCTGCTGCGCAGTAGTTGGGGCGTTAAAGGGCCACTGGTAAGTTATGCCCTCAAAGAACGCACGGTTCTTCACCGCCGTGGGCTGCGCCCAAGCAGCCACAACCGCCACGGTGAGAAGCAATAAAGTAGATAATCGTTTCATTTTAAATTTTTATTATTAAGTCCTTTTTATGTGATTAGATGTTTATGCCTGTTTTCAAACATAAATACAAAATTACAAAGAATTATTTAGATGCCAGTTATTATTTGTTATTTTTTTCAACTTTAGGCAAAAAAATTATTGACACACTTGGTGACCATGCACTGGCGCGCAAGGAAATTAGAGAAAGTGCATCAAAACACTCAATTTATTCAAGTTTATAAAGCTTTATAAACTTGAGGATTAGGGATTAAAGATTAGGGATTAGTGATAAAATTTCTATGAAATTTTATGAGTTACAGCCCTTTTGCTCACTACTGGAACCTACTGGCTTGTAATTCACTGTCATGACATTCATGGTTGTTGGTCCCCAGTAAAACACATCAAGATTACTTGATGTAAAATCGTCAAGACAATGGAAAATAATTTTCTTGATTGCAAAATTTGCAGACTTAAAGGTCACTGTATTCATGTGGCGGAGTACCAAGAAATTGGAGTTGTTCATTCCACCCGACATGGTCATTGTCACACCACCCTTCGAGGCATAATAAACGCCCTGGGCACTGTTAAATTGCCCATCATTGCGCGAGATGGTGATAGTCTGCTCTCCTGCCCAGGCCGTTATGGCAAAGGAGAAGAGCATTAGTAAGGTTAAAAATTTTCTCATTATAAGTTCAGTTTAAAGTATTAATAAAAATGTGTTATTTCTCAGAAATTGGTCGCAAAGGTAGTAAAATACAATTAATTATGCAATGATTTACAAATAATTATTCAATAAATTTCAACCAACAGCCCATAAGGAGCAGCAACCTGATGTGGTGTCCTCTATGGGCGACATTCTTTTGACGACATTTTAAGATGTTATTTCAGATATTAATCCTCCTGTTCATAGTAATAGGAATAATCGATGCCTTTCATGAAGGTCTCGCGGTCGTGAATCTTGCCAGTGAGTGCAAGCAATTTCAACTGGTTAGTGACACTAACCACTTCACTTGCTTGCGTAGCTTGGTCTTGAGATATTTCTAGTAATTGCGGGTGCGATTGTAGTCGTCTTGCTCATTAATCGCACCCACAATGTCGAGAACCGAGAACCATCATCGGTTGCTCTCGTTGTCCCACACGGCACGCACTTCGCGCTCGTTGTAGAAACGGATGGATATCTTGCGCTGATCTGACATATATGTTTCAAAGGGATGTCCTCAAAGGGATGTCCTCAAAAGAACATCCCTTTGAGGACATTGAGTCATGTGCTATTACTCGAGGTCGAAGAAGCCCAGGCCACCGATGGCGGTGAGCATGCGCTCCACGTAGTCCCACGAGGTGGGCGACCAGGCGAAGCCCAAGCGGTAGAGCACCTGGGTGGTGTAGTCGTTGTCGCGGGTGACGTCGGTGGTCTTCTGGCCATGTGCCATGTCCTGGTAGGCGAGCAGGCTCGACATCTGGCGTGCCTTGGCGGGGTCATTTTTAGCCTCTTCCATAGCCTTGTCAAAGTCTTCTTGCTCCACAAAGCGTATGCCCTCACCCACGCTGGTGAGCCCCATGAGCACGTCGCCCAGGAACTGGGTGTGGATGTTATAGGGGTGGAACACGCAGCACTCACGCGGTGTGGTTGCAAGCATCACAATGGCATGAGCCACCTCGTTGATGGGCGAGAACTCCACACGCTTGTTGCGCATGCTGTAAGGACACTCGCCAAGCATGTTATACACCTTGATGCGTCCCATGAAGGAGTTGGTCTGGAAGTTGGCCTGGAACTCGCCGTCGGTCGATCGCGCGGCAAGGTTACCCACACGCATTATCTTGGCGCAGAGTCCCTTGGTGGCAACAGCGTCGAGAATGAGTCGCTCGGCCATAAACTTCGAGTAGATATACTTGTTGCCCAGGAACTGACCCATGTAGAGGCGTTGCTCGGTGAACACGTCGTCGCGTGCCTCGCCAGCCCACAGACCACGCGTGCTTGCCGTGGAGATGTGTACCAGAGTGGCATTCTTGCTGAGGCAGTAATCCACGCATCGCTGCGCACCGCCTATGTTCACGTCCTCAATCTCAGTGCCCTCGCTGAAGTGCTTGACGATGGCGGCGCAGTTGACCACGGTGTCGATGTCGAGGTCTTGGCCAAAGTCGCTCGTCACGTCGCCCACCACGATGTGCAGGCGCTTGCCAAAGAGGTCCTGGAAAGCGTTGGCAAAATAGTAATAGAGCAGTGTGCGCAATCGGCTCTCGGCCTTCTCGGCGTCCTTGCCACGCACCAGGCAGTAGATGTTGCGGGCATCGCTGTCGATGAGCTCGCGCAGGATGTGGATGCCCAGGTAACCCGTGGCTCCCGTGAGCAGCACGTTGCCCAGCTGGCGGCGCTCGCCATGGCGGAAGGCGTCGAGCGTGTTGCCCTTGAGCACCTCACTAATGGCAGTGTAGTCATAGGCTTTCACCTCGTCGGGACCCTCTTCCACTGTCTCACCGGTTACCAGGCGTGCCAGCTGTCGCGGAGTGGGGTTGGCAAAGACGTCGCCGTAGGCCACATGCATTCCCGCCTTGTCGGCCTTGATGATGACGCGTGTCACCACCAGCGAAGTGCCGCCAAGCTCAAAGAAGTTGTCGGTAGCACCCACCTTGTCCATTTGCAGGATGTCGGCAAAAATCTCGCAGAAGGTGCGCTCGGTGTCGGTAGCCGGCTCCTCGTAGGCCGAGGCGATGGCGAGCTCGGGTTCGGGCAACGCTTTCACATCGGTCTTGCCATTAGGAGTCATAGGCATCGTCTCGAGCTGGCGATAGGCGGTAGGCACCATATATTGCGTGAGGCTCTTCGAAATCTCGGCCTTGAGAGCATCGGGGGCTATCTCGCGGTCGGCGGTGTAGTAGGCACACAGGTGCTCCTTGCCGCCAATCTTGCGAATAATGATCACCACCTTGTCGATGCCTTCAACTCGCAGCATCACGTTCTCGATCTCGCCAAGCTCTATGCGCAGGCCGCGCAGCTTGATTTGATGGTCGGTGCGGCCTAGTATCACCACATCGCCGTCGGGCAGCCACTTAGCGTAGTCACCGCTCTTGTAGATGCGTGTGCCGTGATAGTCGATGAAGCGCTCGCGAGTCATCTCGTCGAGGTTGTTATAGCCTCGTGCCACGCCACGACCGCCAATGTAGAGCTCGCCCACTACGCCCACTGGCAGCTCATTGCCGTCGGCATCGACGATAAACTCCTTGACATTAAGCTGTGGCTTGCCCACGGTGACCATGTAGGCGCGTGTGAGCTCCTTGTTGTTAGATGCCACAGTAATCTCGGTGGGGCCATAGCAGTTGAAGATGCGTGCCTTAGTGACTGAGCGCACCTGATGCAGCAGCTGGTCGCTGAACTTCTCGCCACCGGCGCGCACAATAGCCACATTAGATATTGCATTGGCAAAGTCGTCGCTGGTGAGCCACGTCTGCCAGCGCGAGGGTGTGCCGCTCACCATGTTGATGTGCTGCTCGGTGATGAGCTGCGCCAGGTCGAGAGGGTTGTTGGCCTGCTCCTCGGTGGCTACCACCAGGGTCTTGCCGTTGTAATAGGCCATGCCTATGTCTTGCAGCGCGGCGTCAAACGAGATTGTGGTCACGCTCAAGATGCGCTCAGCATCGGTGAGCACGCCATTGGCAAAGACATTAGCTGGATGGCCGTAGAGGTAGTTACAGATGCCCTCATGACGCAGCATCACGCCCTTGGGACGACCTGTAGAGCCGCTGGTGTAGATGAGGTAGGCCAGGTCGTCGGGGGTAATATCGGGCTGGCGGTACTCGGCATCGCCAGCTATCAGCTCCTCAACGTTAATCGCCTTCTCGGGCGGCACAGTGCCGAGGCGGTCGGCAGTGGTGATGATGTAGCGTGCCTCGCTGTCCTCGAGGATGAGCTTGATGCGGTCGGCAGGGTATTCGGGATCGCAGGGGATATAGGCGGCACCCGCCTTGAGCACACCGAAGAGCGACAAAATCAAGCGGCTGGTGCGTGGCAGCAGCAGCGCCACACGGTCGCGTTCCTTCACGCCACGAGCCTGGAGGGCAGCGGCGATGCGTGTGGTCACCTCGTCCATCTCCTTATAGGAGAACTTGCCGTCGCAGGCAATGAGGGCGTCGTGCTCGGGCTGTGAAGCGGCGAAGTGGCTGATGCACTCGTGGAAGAAGCGCAGTGGTGCGTCGCCAGTGGCCACCTGTCGCAGGGCAGCTAGCTCTGCTTCTTGCTCCTGGCTGACGATTGAGAGCTGCCGCACCTTCCCGGCGGGTTGCTCCATCATGCGCTCCACCACAGCCCCGATGCTCTGTGCCAGCGCTGTTGCCAGCTTCTCGGAGTAGATGGCGTTGTCATATTGCACCACGATGCCTCGTGTCTCTATCTTGATGTTTATCTTAAACTTGGGCACTTTAAGCTCAAGCAATTCCTGCTCAATGGGCTTGCCATTGACGCTATATTGCGAGAGCACGCCCACCTGATAGGCATAGGCGATAGCGGGGCGGAAGCCATAGTCGGCAGCGATGCGCGCAAAGGGGTAATCCTCGTGGCGCAGTGTGCTGTCGAAGGTGTCGCTGGTAGCTTTCAGGAAGTCGCTAACCGTCACGTCGTCGATGGCGATGCCCAGTGGCAAGGTGTTGACAAACATGCCCACCGTGTCGGCAATCTTGAGGTTAGAGCGACCGCTGCTCACGGTGCACAGATACACCTCGCGGTTGTTAGTGTAGCGCGACACCACATAGCTTGTGGCAGCGAGGAACAAGTGAGCAGGAGTCACCTCCTGGCTGCGGCAGTAGGCGCTAGCCTTGTCATGGTCAACAGCACACACCGCCTCACCAATGAGACCCTGCACGTCGCTCTTGGGCAAGTCGCCAGGAATCTCGCTGGCACCCTCGCAGGTGGCAAGTCGCTCGGCAAAGAACTGCTGCGACGCCTTGAAGGTGTCGCTGTCCTCGGCTGCTTGCTGGTAGGTGACAAAGTCGAGGTAGGAATAAGTCTCCTTCTCCACTGCCTTGCCCTCGAGGGCGGCGTTGATTTGGCGTATGAGCAAGTCGGCCGAGCCACCGTCGAAGAGCAAGTGGTGTACGTCAAAGAGCAGATGCACTCCGCCCGGCGTGGTCACCACCTCAAAGCGGTAGAGCGGTGCCTTCTGCAAGTTGAAGGGTTTCACAAAGTCGTTCTTATAGGTCTGCAGCTCCTCGTCGCTCATGTGGGTGACAGGGATATTCACTGGCACGCCCTGCTCTGTGGTCTGCATTATCTTGTCGCCCTCGGTGGTGAAATGCACGCCCAGTTCGGGGTGACTCTCCACCACACGTTTCACTGCCTCGGCAAGCCGCTGGGCATTGGTGCCCTCGGGATAAGACAGCAGGTAGGGGATGTTATAGATAGTGGAAGTGGGGTTCTTCAGGCACTCGAAATAGACACCCGTCTGCGCATAGGACAGTGGCACGGCGGTCTTGGTCTCACCCCTTGCCGCCGATGAGGTGGCAACCGACTTCTCATCAGCCATCAGGTGGGCGAGAATTTCGTTCTCTATGGTCTGGAGCGTGCCAGTCTTGACGAGCGACTTGGAGTCGAGCGCCACGCCATAGCGCTTGTTGACCTGCACGGCAAGGCGTATCGACGAGATTGATGTCAAGCCGGTATATCCAAGCGGCGTGGTGATGCCAAACTCGGTGTTGCCCACAATGCCGGCAATCATTTCGTGCAACTCTTGCTCGAGCACGTTCATGGGTGCGTTGCTCTCCTCGATGGCTGCCGCCTTCTTCTCGGGCTTGGGCAGGGCGCGCTTGTTCACCTTTTGATTCTGGTTGAGCGGGATAGCTTCAATCTGCATCGTCACGGCAGGCACCATGTAAGGCGGTTTCTCATCGAGGATGAAATTGTTGAGAGCCTCGATGTCGATGGTCTCATCGCTCACGATATAGGCAGCGATGAACTTGCCGCCGCCTTCCTCGTCGAAGGCCTGCACTGTAGCGTCCTTGATGCCAGGGAACTCGCGGATGATGCCCTCCACTTCCTTGAGCTCGATGCGGAAGCCACGAATCTTGACCTGACCGTCGCGACGGCCCACAAACTGGATGTCGCCACTAGGCAAGTAGCGCACTATGTCGCCAGTGCGATATACATGACTATATTTCTTCTCGCTGTTGAAGGGGTTGTTGATATACACCTCGGCGGTCTTCTCTGGACGGTTGAGGTAGCCGCGGCTCACCTGCGGACCAGCAACCCACAGCTCGCCAGCGGCTCCCACTGGCAGGCGATGCCCTTGTGGGTCAACGATGTAGAGCTTGGTGTTTCCAAGCGCTTTGCCAATGGGGATATCTTTTATGCGCTCTTCAACGCAATATTGTGTCACAAATATTGTACACTCGGTGGGGCCATACACGTTGTGGAGCTTATATCCCACAGGGGGGTCAAGCGACGCCAGTTTCTCGCCGCCAGTAGATAAATGTTTTAGTGAGTGGTTAACTATGCCCGTGGCAAACTGATAAGCCACCTGTGTGGTCATGAACGAGTTGGTAATGCCGTTGCTCTCAAAGTAGTCGTTCAAGGCTATCAGGTCGAGGCGTATATCCTCGGGAATGATGTGCACGGCAGCACCACAGGTGAGAGTGGGGTAAAGATCCATCATGCAGGCATCAAAGCCATAGCTGGCATAGGCCGCAACACGGCTCTCGGGCTTGAGATTATAATAACCCTGGAACCAGTGGCAGAAGGCCACAAGGTTGCGGTGGGTGAGCTGGCAGCCCTTGGGCACGCCAGTAGAGCCGCTAGTGTAGAGCATGATAAACAGCTGGTCGGGCTCAATCTCCACATCGGGAGCTGGTGCACTGGGCAGGGTGCTAATGTCGCTGGTGAGCAGCACATCGCCGTCATATTCATTGACGAGCGGCCGCAGCTCGGCATCGGCAATGAGCAGCTTGGCGCTCGCGTCTTTCATCATGAAGTTGAGGCGCTCGGTGGGATAACTCGGGTCGAGGGGCTGATAGGCACAGCCGGCCTTGAGCACGCCCAGCGAGGCGATTGCCATCCACTCGCTGCGTGGTATGAGCACGCTCACCACATCTTCCTTGCCCAGCCCCTTGGAGGCGATGCAAGCGGCAATGCGGTTGCTGATGTCATCGACCTGGGCGTAGGTGTAGCTGCGGCCACTATATACCACCGCAGTGTTAGATGGAGTCTCGGCAGCTTGCCGCTTGAAGAGCGACACGATAGACTGTGTGTCATCGTAGGGCATGTCGGTGTCGTTGAAGGTGTCGAGCACCTCTACCTGCGCTGCAGTGGCAATGTCGATGTCGCAAAGCTTTTCTTGACTGAGCAGTCCCTCGACCACTGCCTCATAACTCTCAAGCAGCTGTGACACGAGTTTAGGAGTGTATTCGTTGCTGTTGTACTCGGCTTTTACATTCACCTTGTCGCCAAGGATGAAAGTTTTGAGATAGAGCGAGGCGTCGATGGTGCTGTTGCCCAGGCGCACGGTCTTCATGGGCTTGCCAGCCCATTGCTCGTCGCCAAAGAGGTGGCTGTGCCAAGCAAACATCACGTTGGTCTGAAGGTTCAGGTCGGTCATCACGTCGCTGTAGCTGTAGATGTCGTGCTGGCGGCAGCCGCTCATCTGCTCTTGCAGCAGGCGCAGGAAGTCGAGCACGGTGGTCTCGGCGTCAAACTTGCCATAGACTGGCAGCGTCTTGACCATCATGCCCACGGTGCGCGACATCTTCTTGTCGGGGCGACCATTATATACGGTGGTGAACAGCGACTCCTGCTCGTTGTTGTATTTCGCCAGCAGGAAGCTGAAGGCCGCCGTGAAGAAGTTGCTCTTGTAGATGCCGTGGCGCTGGCAGAACTCGTCAACGCGAGCCATGGGGGTCTCTAGGGTGTGAAGCAGACTTGCCTCGCGGTGCTCTGGCTCATAGAGGTCGGGCATGAGCTGGGTGAAGGTGTCACCGCAGTCGAAGGTGGTGGCATACCACTTTTTAGCCTCCTCAAACTCGGGCTGCTGGCGCTTCTGTGCCTCGTCAAGCGCGATTTGCGCCATGCTCATGGCCTCGGGCTCCAGAGCTTCGTTGTTATAGGCCCTCTCTATGTCGTGCAGCAAGAGCTGCATCGAGGTGCCGTCAACGATGATGTGGTGGTAGTCAAGGAAGAGGTAGTAATGCTCCTCGTCGTGCATCACGCTCACATGAAACAGGCGGTCGCCATAGATGTTGAACGGCTGCACCAGGTGGGGCTTCTCTTTCTCTATATCGGTAATCTCTTTCACCTCGAAAGTGAACTGCTCATTATCGAGGTCTATGGTTTGCAGGGGTTCACCATCATCACTAAGCTCGATGCGAGTGAACAATGTGGGGTGCGACTTAAAGGCGGTAATCACCGCTTGGCACAGGCGGTCGCCGTCGAGGCTGCCGTCAAGCACATAGATGTAGGGCAGGTTGTAGCATGGCTCGCCAGGATGACTGGCACATTCCACATATAGCCCATACTGGGACTTGCCCAGGGGTGCTGTAATTTTCATGATTGTTAATGAATAGAAGCTAACGAGCTGACAAGGCAATGGTAGCCGTCACATTTAACGGGCAAGGCACGCCTTGTCCTTACTTTATAATTGCCTTGTCAGCTCGTCGCTTGTTAGCTTGTTAGCTAAAATTAAAAAGGTTTATAAATCCAGTCATTTTAAACACGTTCTTGATGTCGTCGTTGAGGCCCTTGAGGGTGACGCTGTGGCCGTGCGACTTAGCCTTCTTGAGGATGCCGAGCAAAATGCGTAATCCACTCGAAGCGATATACTCAAGTTTCTCACAGTCGATAATGATGTCTTTGTCCTCGTTGTCGTAGAGGGGCTTCATCTCTTTCTCCACCTCGACTGCCGCAGCAGTGTCGAGCTGGCCCTCGAAGGTGGCAACCAGCTTGCCATCCACTTCATTGATTATAGTCTTCATAAATCTTGTAATTTATTGTGTATTAAAATTATCAGTTACTAAATAAGGCACATTTCTTTCCATGAGGGGACTGCTAGTCGCAGCCCCCCTGTTTTAGCACCATTCACATGAACTGGCTAAATCTTGCCACAAAGTAAATGCTTTTTTCTGAAAAATGCAATATGAGGGAGAGAAAACAAGAAGACAAGAAAACAAGAAAACAAGAGGGCGAGAGGACACATCAATCACCGCGGTTTCAAGGTCAAAAATTCCTGCATGAGCAGGTTTTTTGACGAGCTGTGCTCACAGCTTTTTGAGGAAAAAACGCCGGCTTCTACAGAGAAAAATGAAACAATGGGGTCTGACCCCGATGTTTCATTTTGAGGGAAAAACGCCGTCTATTGCAGCGAAAATGAAACAATGGGGTCAGACCCCGATGTTTCATTTTGACCCCTATGTTTCATTAGGGGCAGCCTCATCAGGTAACTGTTCACCGATTGCGTCGAAGACGCTAAATGCCTCGTTAGAGGCTATTTATCTTAAAGACCATGCAAGAGGGTCGAAGACCCTCGCAGCTTGGTCCTTGATGAAGC
>ONJX01000012.1:16183-101171 GCA_900318255.1 uncultured Prevotellaceae bacterium
CGAGTTGTATCTATCTTTCAGTAAGTTGTCACTAGAAGTTCGTCTTCGACGCACTAAGCTATTGATGCAATTTGGACCAAGCTGCGAACCCCTGCGGGGGTCTTGCATGGTCTTGCGCACAAAGTCGGGTCTTCGACCCGCCCAGCGTCTTCGACGCTCACAGTGGGTCAACCTAATCGCGCAAGAATCGGTGAATAGTTACCTCATCAGTCCATTTTGTTAAACAATCTTAAAAAGCCAAGAAGCGGTCGCATAATTCTTGTATTAATTCTAATATTTTTTGTAATTTTGTACCCAGAAAATACATCTAATCTTGTAAACCTTGAATAAGAAATCCTTTCCTTATGGATCTGTTATTTCCTTATGGTTTATTTGTTTATTTGAATTTGATGAAATGGTGAGAAAACAAGTGCGTAAGTCTGCCACTTGGTTATGAGTTATGCCACAACGTTTTTTTGATAACTTGCACCCGAGTTAGTGCTTGTTACCTAGCGCATTGTTGCAATGTGCCACGAGAAAACGTGTGAGGCAACAAACTTGCAATCGCGCTGACATGACTTTAGTCCACACGCAACTTGTTAAACAAAAATAGACATGGCTGGTGGGCTAGCACTTTTTATTTCTGTGAAAAAACTATTATGAAAGAACTAACGAAAAGAATTGGCAGATTGATTTGCCTCATCACGGCGGCAGTCTTTTCGCTCCCTAGCTTGACGACGACTGCTGCAGCGCAGGATGCGCTTCCTCCTCCAGTTTATCCAGTGATTCATGACAAGGCTTGGTATGACGACCCTGCCAATGTTGCTCCGTTCACTTGGACTGATGAGCAAGGCGAGCAGCACGTGAACAAAGTCTGGGAAGAAGCAACAAACCCTTTGCACATTATAGCGCTGCTCAGCTATGTCTATACCAATCCTAAGATTCCAGGGTCTAACTATGCTATCCCCGACTCGGCCAACATGGAGGGTGTGTATAGATACAAACCAACACAAAAAGAATGGTGGAACCCAAATGGTGATTGGCAATACGATGGCTACGACAATGAACACGACACCCCCACTTGGCAAGGACACCCAATAAGGACCAACAACCTCTCGACCAAAATTGATTACACCCGTCATGTGAGAGACGACAATTACACTGGTGATGTTCAACCTGGCGACCAGCATTATGATTATGAGCAGAGCCTGAAAGCCAACAGAAACGGACTGCAGCTATGGGCCTACAACAACCCCTTCTTTACCATAGGCTACGACGGCATGCCCATAGTGGAGCAGCCCTATGAGCATGGCCTTACCGTCTTCTTGGTGAAGATGAAAGACTCCTATGATGAATATGAATATGACAGCTCCACGGGCAAAGTCTCACTTAAGCATGGAACCATGTCCACTAAATATCCTAACCCCGACAATGAAGGTGATGTTATTTATGGCATATCGGCATCGCTCTATAATTCTATCGCAAGCGAGATAGAAAGTGTTAGGCTCATCACAAATGCCGTGCGTATAGATGATGACCAGAGCAAGACCAATCACAACTCTGGCACACTCTTCAATGTGGATGAGAACGACATGAACCGCTTCTACTTCATCGCTAAGGGAACACCACGCCAGTCGGTAAAGATGCCCACTAAGCCTCTGTTTGAGGAATTCAGCCCCATTAGCTCACTGCTCAATGGCTGGGAGATGAATTTCTACAACGAGCTTATGGAAGGCAAGATTTTCACCATGCAGCACGACTGCTCCAGCGTGCCTGAGCAGGCCCATGCCTTCTCGATGCATGGCCTGAATCCCGAGGTAAGCACCCATCGCGACGTGAGTGGGGTGACCTTGTGGATCCCTGACTACAGAATGGAGTATTGGGAGTATTACAAAGGAGATTTTGCCAACTACCAGCCTGCCAGCCGTGAAGGTTTCGGACGAGACCTGTTTAAATTATATGATAATAATGTGTGGCGTGTGATTCGTTACTTCAACTACAACCCCATGCACATGCCTTCGCTGGCACTATACACTTGCAAGCTCAAAGCCAGCACCGAGCCTACACAAGACTATGGTGAAGACAATCGCAACTATGATGTAACGCTCGACTGGTCAACTACAGTGAGCAAGATTGCCGGCAGCAACAATGCCGTTCCCGAGGACTTTGATGTGTATGCCGTGGTGGATGGCGTGCGTCAGCCCGAACCGCTGTTCACTTTTGTCGCTGGGCAAGACAACTATTGCGATGTGATATATAACAACACCGACCTGGGCCAGGGCGAGGCACCATCGTCAATGTCACGAACTTTTAAGCACGTTTACTCGGTGCCTCAACATCCCGACCATGGCTACTGGCTCACCTATCAGGTGTTTGCCCGCGTTCACAAGCCCGATGGCTCGAGCGAGATATTTGCCAATGTGCTCTCCAACACCGACCGCGTGTGGATTCCTCCCTATCAGGGCTCGGGTGCCATCAAGTTAAATCTTGACGTGAACACCACAAGCGAGTATGACAGGAACAAAGAGGTGAACCGCTATGTCAACACAATTAATATTAACAACAACCCCGGCAACCCACTCTTGATTAGCGACGTGTTTATGCGCAACAACAATGAGGGTTGGAATCCTGACCATGTTAACGGTGGTGGAATGCCAAATGGTGGATTCGAAAGTAACTCAGGTAGCCCATCATGGCAGTGGCAAGATAATAACATGGGTTCAGAAATTATAGTATATCGTTTCGATACCAGCAAACCGGCAGTTAAGACCGAGGTGGCCCGCGTTTATTTTAATTGTTTGGCAGATGGTTCTCGTTTCCGTTTTGCAGTAGGACGTAGAAATCAGGCCGAAAGTGCCAAAGAAGGTGAGTATATCTATACCAATGATGATCTTGATGGAGTCGAAGGTAGCAATGCTCGCCCATGGAGACAGTCTTGTGATGCTAATAGCTACAATGCTGCTGACGTCTTCCCGTTCAACAATAACCATGGCTATGCTCTAGGAACTAGTGATAAGACAGGAGATCATGCTCCTAATACCTATTTTACCAAGGGTCTCATGGTTACCGACGTCTTCGAGGCCAGCACAGCAAGCAATGAGCATCCAGCACAGTATGGCTATATTGCCGAGTTCAACAAGTACTCAAATCCTGACGCTGCAAGCTGGGGTTACACCAATATTGAATACAGAAGCAACCAGGTGACAGTCGACGTTTACAAGAGCAATAGCGAGTCCTATGAACACACATTCACTAAGGATGAGATTGACAACGGCGACACTGAGCATGAGCTTAAAGTAGGTTACAAGGCGGGCTTGACAGTCAACAATATGCTCTATCTGCCTGAGATTTCAAAATACCATCTTTGGACTACCGATGGAATGGTTGAGAGTAGGGCCGAAAGAGATACTCCTAACACCTATCTAGTTTTTGCTGGTAACACCAAAGTGGATGAGCCTGGACAGTTCCAGTCGGTGGTTACTATTCCCGACAAATCTCGCGAGGCCTACAATCTGGATAATGTGTTCTACGTGCCAGTAATTACTGCCCAGCTGCCAGAGCGCAGCAACTGGATGACGAGTGATGGCACCACCAAGGCCAGCTACACCTATGGCAGCGACTACCACGGCACCAACAACTGCACAGTAACCCTCATGGAGGACACAAAACATGAGATTGCAGCAAATTATGTCCCCGAGAACACTGAAATCAACTATGGCCATGCAACAGAGCACGCGGTGATTGGCAGCAATCACTTCTATGGCTGCTACATGACCATTAGCAGCGCCATGTCGAGCAAAGACCTTGAGGTATATGGCGTGCGCGTGTGGCGTGTGCGCGACAAGGACAAGGACGGAAATGCCGAGGACGTGCTGGTGAACGGATGGTTCAAAGATAAGGGCTACGCTATCAACCAGAACAGTTTGCCACAATCGTGCTACTTCGTCATTGGAGATCTCGATGACAACAATGGCAATCTCACAGTAAGCCTCAAGGATGCTTTCCCTGGCCCTGATGTTGAGACACTCCAAGCCAATCAGGACTACCAACCCAAGTATATCGTCCGCTTCTATGCCCGCCTAAAGGGCACCTCACGCCGAGGCATCAACCTGATGGCCGACGACCAGCCTCAAGAGGCTCAGGGAACGGTTTACTACGTCAGCGAGAATGATTACTACCCAGATTTTGAGGGCAACATTCCCACCGCGATAGGCGAGGTAAATCTCTATGGAGATGTTGAGAGTGTGACCTATATCGATGGACTGGGACGCATGAGCAGCCGTCCATTCAAGGGCCTCAACATTGTAGTGACCCGACTGAGCAACGGCACCGTCACTAAGACTAAGATGATAAATAAATAACACAAAGCAAATCTCAGAATACTTTTCGTAAAGCTGGTTGTGGCTGTGAAGTCTGCAACCAGTTTTTTTCTTTTATATTAGCATTTTGCCAGCTCGTTTTCTTGCCCTCTCGTCCTCTCGTTTTCTTGTTTTCTTGTCCTCTCGTCCCCTCGTCCTCTCGTCCTCTCGTCCCCTCGTCCTCTCGTCCTCTTGTCCTCTTGTTCCCTCGTCCTCTTGTCCTCTCGTCTTCTCGCCCTCTTGTTTTCTTGTCTTCTTGTCCTCTCGTTTTCTCGTCCTCTTGTTTTCTTGTCCTCTCGTTTTCTTGTCCTCTCGTTTTCTTGTTTTCTTGTCCTCTCGTTTTCTTGTCCTCTCGTTTTCTTGTCCTCTCGTTTTCTTGTCCTCTCGTTTTCTTGTCTTCTTGTCCTCTCGTTTTCTTGTCCTCTCGTTTTCTTGTCCTCTTGTATTCTCGTCTTCTTGTATTCTTGTCCTCTTGTTTTCTCGTCCTCTCGTTTTCTTTTTAACTATTTTTTTGTAACTTTGCGCTTTAAAATGAAAAATACCAACATCTCACATCTGATATCTTTAACATTATGGAACGAAAACTAAACATCAAGGAAGAGGCGGCACGGTGCTTGCTGTGCCATGATGCGCCATGCACTAAGGCTTGCGGCAATGGCGACCCAGCACGAGCTATTCGTGCCATCAGGTTTGACAACGCGGCACTGGCACGACAGTGGATTGACGGCTGCTCCGAGCAGGACCTGGAGAATGCTGAGCGCGCCTGTCTGCACTACGACCGCCCCATCCGCATCGCGGAGATGGCCCGGCAGCTGCCCGCTTGCGAGAAGCCCACAAAGCTGCCTTCGCTCGAGATAGACTTTTGCGACATCCATTGCGAGAACCCATTTTTCCTGGCATCGTCGTCGGTGTGTACCAGCTATGAGATGGTGGCACGCGCCTTTGATGCCGGCTGGGCTGGCGTGTTTTTCAAGACCATCTGCCTGCACGACATCGAGGAGGTGTCGCCACGCTTCGACGTGGTGAACCGCGATGGCGCCACGGGCGACTTCTATGCCCTGCGCAACATGGAGCAGCTCAGCGAGAACCCCGCCGAGGTTGACTTCGACACCTTGCACCGCCTCAAGCAAGACTATCCCTCTAAAGTGGTGGTGGCATCTATCATGGGACAGACCGAGGAAGAATGGATGATACTCGCCAAGATGGCGCAGGATGCTGGGGCTGATGCCGTGGAGCTCAACTTCTCGTGCCCGCAGATGCGTCTGGCCGGCATGGGAAGCGACGTGGGGCAAAACCCTGAGCTGGTACTCTTCTACACGGCACTGGTGAAACGCGTGGTCAGCATTCCCGTCATCCCCAAGATGACACCTAACATCACCCATATCAACCAGCCGGCTATGGCGGCTCACTTTGCCAATGCCGACGCCATCAGCGCCATCAACACCATCAAGAGCGTGACGATGGCGGGTCGCGGCATGGTGTCGGGGCAGAAGACCATCTCAGGCCTTTCGGGACGTGCCGTGAAGCCCATCGCGCTAAGGTATATCCTGGAAATGGCTAAGAATCGCATGATGAAAGGACAGGAGCTTAGCGGAATAGGCGGCATTGAGACGTGGCGCGACGCACTCGAGTTCCTGCAACTGGGATGCACTAATGTGCAAGTGTGCACTGCCGTGATGCAGTATGGCTACCGCATCATCGACGACCTCAAGCTGGGCTTGCAGCACTACATGATAGAGCACGGCGTGAACAGCCTCAACGAGATTGTGGGCGAGCAGCTGCCATACTTTGTGAACCCTAACGACCTCGACCGCGACACAGTGCTCTTCCCGATGATTGACCGCGACAAGTGCATAGGCTGCGGCCGCTGCCACGTCTCGTGCATGGATGGCGGGCATCAGGCAATAACCTTTAGCGAGGACCACAAGCCACAAATCATAGGCTCGAAATGCGTGGGCTGCCACCTGTGCAGCCTAGTGTGCCCCACAGGAGCCATTGCCCAAGCCAAGAGAGTCAAGAAGACTAGAAGACAAGAGAGCTAGAGAACAAGAGGACAAGAATGTCCTCAAAGGGACGGTTCTTTTGGGGACATTTTGGGGGGCAGTAGCTGTCACACTTAACGGACAAGGCACGCCTTGTCCACACTTAACACTTAACATTTATCACTTAACACTTACCTTGTGAGCTTCTTGGTGAGCGTGAGCACGTTCTTGCCGTCGATGCGCTCGTAGTTGATGGTGTCCATGAGCTGGCGCACGAGGAAGATGCCCAGGCCGCCTATGCGTCGCTCCTCGGCGGTGAGTGAGGTGTCAACATCGGGGGCGTCGGTGGGAGCAAAGCTCATGCCGCTGTCGGTGAGCACAAACTTCATAGCACTTGCCGTGGCGGTAGCCTTTACGTTGAGCTCTCCTGTCTCGCCCTCGGGATAAGCATAGTTGATGACATTGACCGCGGCCTCCTCAACTGCCAGCCGCATTTGCGCCACCTCGCTCATGTCCATGTGGAGGTCGGTGCAGAAGGCATCGACAAAGTCGTTGAGGCGAGTGACCTGCTCCACGTCGTTAGTGACGGTAATTTCTCGCTCGAGCACGATGTCTTCTACTGCGGGCGTGTATTTTATTGCCAGCATGGTGAGGTCGTCGCTCTGCTCGGCTTCGCCCACGAAGTGGTGCATGCCCTCGAGTACCGAGTCGAGCAAAACTTGTGGCGATGAGCCTATTGTTGATTTCACTATATCGAGCACACGGCTCATGCCAAACTGCTGCTGGTGGGAGTTCATGGCCTCGGTAAGGCCATCGGTATAGAGCAGGAAGGTGTTGCCCGGCTCGAGCTGGGTGTTCTGACCCTCATACTGCCAGTCGTTCATCACTGCCAGAGGTAGATTGGGCTTCACGTCGAGCTTGAACACTTCATCGGTAGTCATAATGGGGGTGTCGTGGCCAGCGTTGCAGTAGTGCAGGCGCCCAGTGGGCAAGTCGAGCACACCGATGAAGAAGGTGACAAACATGCTCGACTCATTGCCCTCGCACACCGCATGGTTAATCATCTGCATGATGCGGGCGGGATTACTCTCGCGGGCACCAATGGCACGGAACAGCGAGTGAGTCACCGACATCACCAGCGCCGAGGGCACGCCCTTGCCGCTGGCATCGCCAATGCAGAAGAAGAGCTTGTCGTCGCGCAAGAAGAAGTCGTAGATGTCGCCTCCCACCTCGCGGGCGGCAACCAGAGTGCCGGCAATGTCGATATTGCTATGGCTCAAGTCCTCGTGGGGCAGCATGTCGCTCTGGATGCGCTGGGCCACCTTGAGCTCACTGTCGATGCGCATGCGCTCATTCTCGTTTTCTACTAGCCGCTTGTTGTCCTTGAGGAAACGATAGACGATATATCCCAGCAGGGCAAATCCCATGAGCATGAAAAAGAATATCTTAAACCGCAGCCTCACCAGCTCGCCAAACACCTCATTGTCGTAGCACACCACCGCCACCTGCCAGTGCGGCTTGCCCTTCATGTGGTGGAAGAACACACACGCATCTTGACCATCCTCGGTAACAAACTCTATAACATTGATTTTGCTGTTGGTCACCACACGCTTTGGTGAGGAGGGGTCGTTAATGAGACGTACTGCATCGTCAAAGTCCTTGTGCTTGGGGTGGTCGGGAGAGGGCTGCGAGATGAGCCTGCCGTCGTCGGTGAGCAGGAGGCAGTAGGACGACGGATAGATGTGACGGTTGTTGATTGTGTCGCTAAGCCACTTAATCGACAAGTCGATGCCGGCGACACCGGCTATGCGGTCGTCATCGTCTTTTATAGGCACTGAATAGGTGGTAATAAACGACTTGGTCTCAACGTTTTCGATGTAGGGGTCGCTCCAGTAAGGCTCACCAGTGGTGATGGGCACTTTGTAGAAGTCCAGGTTGGTGTAGTCGTGGCCGCCACGCTGTGCTATCTGCTTCACTTCCACCCCGCTCGATGTGTTGAATGCCCATGGCTCACACAGCTCATCCTTGTTGTGGTAATAACCAGGAACAAAAGCCAGACCCACCCCGTTGATATGTTGGTTGGCTTGAATGATTGATCGCAAAGTGCTGTTTATTGACTTCGAATCAGAGATATCTTCCTCAATATCGTCCCTGTTGCTAATGAGAACCTGCTCAATGGTGTTGAGCATGCTCTTGACAAGAATAGCCTTCATGGTGATTTCCATCGACGCCTTCTTCTCGAGCTCACTCTCAAGGAGTTTCTTAGTGTAGTAGTATTGCGCTGCCGAAAAAATCTCCATCAGCAATGCCGCACACACAATCATCAGGGCCAGCCACGTGCCACCCTTAAAGATATTCCTTATTTTTTTGAGCATATTCTTCATCTGAGACGATTTTTTTAGTGATTGACCCAGCAAATTATATCGAGTAGTCGAGAAATCGAGCAATCGAGTAGTCGAGTTTATTTAACACTTCTAGGACAAGGCACGCCTTGTCCCTACTTGACATTTAACACTTTACACTTAAATTTAAAATTTCACTTGCAGGAAGCGTGGCCGCACGATGACGCTAAGCCATGCCCAGTGCAGGTGGCGCTCGCTGTCAACGCGCTTCAATACCTCCATGGTCTTGCTGCCGTGCATGTAGCTATAGGACAATGTGAGTGTCACCTCCTTGATAGGCATGTAGGCAGCTGTAAACTCCACCTCATGCCCTAGAGTCTTGCCAAGGTTGGCGTTGTCGGCGTTGGTAGCGATAGCGAAATAGTGGTAGGCAGCGTCAAACTTAAGTTTGCTGATGGGCCTGTAGCTCACGCCGGCATAGTAGTTCTGCAAGCCTGGCGTGAAGCCATTATAATAGGTTGAGACATAGAAGAAATCCATGGCGCCATAGAACTTGTGGTGAGAGCCATAAAGCGGACTGAATCCCTTGATTGTCTTGTGCTGAATGAGCCCTATGCCACCACCCGTGGGGACAGCAAAATATGGGTCACCACTCAAGTAGTCATATCCGGCAGTGAGTTTCCACTGTGTTGTGGGGGAATATGAACCTTTAGCACTTGCCATCCAAGCCGAAATATCCACCCCTTCCTCGTTCTTGCCAAACTGGTAGTAGAACGAGCCCTCTACACTCCAGTTGTTAGGCTTATAGCTGAGGTAGGTTCCCACCAGCTGCTGGAAGTAGGTCTTCTTGAGGTTTTCGTCACGCTCGCTCTGCATGCCCTGATTCATAAACAGCAACGACGCTCCAAAGGGCACACGCGAGTGCTGGTAGTGATACCACAGGTTCTGCATCGTCTTGTAGGGCTTGTCGCCTTTGCGGTACTCGGTGCCACCGTTCACACTCTCGCTGTTCTGGTTATAGGCGAGCATCAGGTGGAGCCTGTGCTGGCGGCCATCGTAGCCCAGTTTCACCATGTCGTGCGAGAGAGCGGTCATAGCCCAGTCGTTGGAGCCAATGATGCGCTCGTCGTCGTAGCTGAGCGCCTGGCGGCCTATCTTGGCAAAGAGGCCATTGCGCGCGGTGAACTGCGCCCACGCCTCATAGAGGTTGAACGACCCTTTTCCAGCCTGACCCCAGATTGCATTGTGCTGAGCCGTGACGTGGGCCTTGAGGAAGGTGCGCTCATAGTCTAGCCCCAGCCTGGTGCGCTCTAGGATGAAGTAGGCCTTATTGTCGGTGTCGGTCTCGTCCGATGGCAGACCACCACTGCGCAGCTCGCTGCGGGTCATCAACTCGCCATCGATGGTGAAGGTATTTAGCTTCTCGCTAGGCTGCTCCTCGCTAGGCTGCTGTGCCATTGCGCTTGCTGGCAGCATCACAGCCACCGCCGCCACTACCCTAGCCAGCGATTTTATGTGTTTTTTATAAGTAATCATTGTTTTTCATATTTACAAGGTACGCTCTATAAATTGCACAAAGGTAATAATAAATTTCAGATTCTATCATGTTCAGCTGTTTTTCTTATATTTTTTTTGCTTGGCAAAAAAATATCACTACCTTTGCAATAGAATATCGCCCATGAGGTGAGCGATTGCTTGAGGATGCCAAAAATAGCGCTGATTATCAAATTATTACATCTTCAAGAACGATTGTTTAACTAAAACTTTAGATTTTGGACCCCGACCCTTTATCTTGTATATTGAATTTCTCTGCACAGCTGTTGCAGACTTTATCCATACCCTCGTCAATAACATTTAGTGCCCCTACGCTTGGCGTGTGGCTGGCAATAATCACCGCTTTAATAGGTCTTGTGTTCTCGGCGTTCAACTCGGGCTCCGAGATTGCCTATTTCTCGCTCTCGAAGAAAGACATCGACAGCATTGAGGACGACACCAAGCGCAGCCGTGTGGAGCGCCTGCTCGAGCAACCCGAGCGCCTGCTGGCCACCATCCTCATTGGTAACAACCTGGTGAATATCATGATTGTGATAGTGCTCAACTTTGCAATGAACAGGATGTTCCACTTCGATAGCGCCATCACCAATTTCTTGATACAGACAGTATTACTCACCTTCCTGATTCTGCTCTTTGGCGAGGTAATTCCCAAGCTCTATGCCACTAACAACAACGTGAAGTTCGCCACCTTTGCAGCATCACCGCTGCAAGTGCTGTCGATGCTCTTCAGCCCCCTCTCACGCCTGATGGTCAAGAGCATGGGCTTCGTGCGCAAGGCCGTGGGCAAGCGAGCCGACGAGATTTCTACCGAGGACCTGACCAACGCCCTGCAAATGAGCGACGTGAAGAGCTCCGACGAGAAAGACTGGCTCGAGGGCATCCTGAAGTTTGGCGACAAGACGGTGAGCGAGATCATGACACCACGCATCGACATCGTAGATATCGACATCGAGGAGACCTTCGACGAGGTGATAAAAATCATCGTCGAGAATGGATACTCACGAATGCCCGTCTATGAAGACAACCCCGACAACATCAAGGGCGTGCTCTATGCCAAAGACATCCTGCCATATATCGACAAGAAAGGCGACGACTTCGAGTGGCCCAAGCTGCTGCGACCGGTATATTTCGTGCCCGAGTCGCGCATGATCGACGACTTGCTCGAGGACTTCCGCAAGAAGAAGATTCATCTGGCAGTGGTGGTCGATGAGTTTGGATGCACACAGGGCCTGGCCACCATGGAAGATGTGCTTGAGGAGATAGTGGGCGACATCGACGACGAGTACGACACCGAGGAGAAGTTCTACACCAAGGAGAACGACGACACTTTCATCTTCGACGCCAAGACATCGATTGCCGACTTCCTCGACGTCACCGGGCTCGACGAGCGACACTTCGCCAAATACACCGATGAGGCCGAGAGCATCGCCGGCATGCTGCTCAACATCAAGGGCGACTTCCTGCAAGAGAAAGAGAAACTAACCTGCGGGCCATGCGACTTCACCGTGCTAAAAGTGAAGAAATACCGCATTGCCAAAGTGAAAGTCCACATCAATAATTAAGGGTTAAATGTTAAGTGTGAAGTGTTAAGTAGTGACAAGGCGCGCCTTGTCAGCCCATAATCTCATCACTCTCTTCCATAATCTCAACACTCTCTTCCATAAACGATAAACCATAAATGATAAACCATAAACGATAAACGACAATACCTTCCACCATACTAGAAACAATATTTTTAAACACCTATAGATCATGAAACATTATTTTTCTAAACTTCGTGCTTTGAGCCTGATGGCTCTTGTGGCTCTGACCTTGGGCTGGAGTGCACACACCCACGCTTGTACTAACCTCATTGCCGGCAAGAAGGCCACTGTAGATGGCTCTACATTGATCACCTATGCTGCCGACTCTCACACCCTCTTCGGGTTCCTGGAGTTTATCCCTGCCGCCGACCACAAGGCTGGCGAGATGCGCAAAATCACCGACTGGGACACTGGCAAATACCTGGGAGAAATCCCCGAGGTGTCTCACACCTATAAAGTGGTGGGCAACATCAACGAGCATCAGGTCACCGTGGCCGAATCCACTTGGGGTGGACGTCACGAGTGTGAAGACACCACAGGACGGTCGATAGTGGATTATGGCAGCCTCATGTATATAGCCCTGCAACGCTCCAAGACCGCCCGCGAGGCCATCACCGTGATGACCGACCTGGTGGCAAAATATGGCTACGCCAGCGAGGGAGAGTCGTTCTCGATAGGCGACCCCAACGAGGTGTGGGTGCTGGAGATGATAGGCAAGGGCAGCGCCGAGAAGGGTGCTGTGTGGGTGGCCATACGCATCCCCGACGACTGCATCTCGGGCCACGCTAACCAGGCTCGCATCCACAAGATACCTTTCAAGGACAAAGCCAACTGCCTCTACAGCAAGGACGTGGTGTCGTTTGCACGCAAGATGGGGTGGTTCAACGGCAAGGACGAGGACTTTGACTTCTCGCTCACCTACTGCCCTGCCGACTATGGCACACTGCGCGGCTGCGACGCCCGCGCCTGGTCGTTCTTCAACCGCTATGCCACAGGCATGGACCGCTACCTCCCCTACCTCGAGGGCAAGAAGGGTGCCGAGATCATGCCACTCTATGTGAAGCCCAGCAAGCTGGTGAGCGTTCGCGACATGCAGAACATGATGCGCGACCACTTTGAGGGAACTCCTTATGACATGACTCAAGACCCTGGAGCCAAGAATTACTACGGCGTGCCTTACCGCTATCGTCCCATGGAGTTTAAGGTTGACGGCGTGACTTATAGTCACGAGCGCGCTATCGCCACACAGCAGACCGGCTTTGTATTCTGTACCCAGATGCGCTCTTGGCTGCCCGACGCAGTGGGAGGCATCATCTGGTTTGGAGTTGACGATGCTAACACCGCTGTGTTTGTGCCCATGTATTGCTGCATCAACGAGGTGCCTGAATGTTTCAGCGAGGGCAAGGGCGACCTCTACAACTTCGACTTCGACGCCGCATTCTGGGTTAACAACCTCATTGCCAACCAGTGCTACCATCGCTACTCGCAGATGATTCCCGATGTGCGCCGCGTGCAGCAGGGACTCGAGGACGCCTTTGCCACTCAGCAGCCTCAGGTCGAGGCTAAGGCCCTGGCCATCCACAACAGCAAGCCCGGTGATGCTGTGGAGTTCCTCACCAACTACAGCCTTAACAGCGCCCAGGACTATCTGCACAAATATCAAGACCTCGCCAAGTACCTCTTCGTGAAGTTCCTCGACGGCAACATCAAGAAGGAGAAAGACGGCCAGTTTGAGCGCAATGCCTACGGCAATCCCGTGTCGCCACAATTTGGCGGTTACACACAAGACTACTTCGAGACTATCGTCAAGGGCAGCGGCGACTACCTGCGTGTGAAGGAAGTGGAGAAGTAAGTTTTGGCGCTACGCTAGTGGTGTCGCTCGCTTGCGCGAGCGCCAAAACCAAATAATATTTTGAAACGATTAAAGACATACAAACGCCAATTCAACCAGTGGAAGCTCACCCCCATCGAATATAATTATCCTGGGGAGAAGCATCGCTGTGAGTGCTGCGGAGAAGAGCATGAAGGCAACTTCTGCCCGTTGTGCGGGCAGAAGGCCACTCATGGTCCCGTCACTTGGCATAGCGTGTGGGCAGGAGTGATGGAGATTTGGGGGCTGCACTCGCGCTCTTTGCCTTACACCGCCTGGCAGCTGCTGTTCCGCCCGGGGTACCTGATTAGAGATTATGTCACTGGCAAGCGGCAAGTGAGCTTCCCACCCGTGAAGATGCTCGTGTTGCTTGGAGTAATTGTCTATCTGCTAGGACACTGGTGGTTGCCCAACAGTTTCTCTCACGAGATGCCCCAGATAACAGCTACTGGTGCGCTTTACTATGTCAACTATGCATGGAAGTGGCTGATGGTACGTGACGAGTGGCTGATGCTCGTGTTGTTTTCAACTTTCATCATTCCCACATGGATAGTGTTTCGGCAGGCACCAATGCTCAAGCGCCACACACTGCCACAGGGCTTTTTTATCCAAGTCTTTATTGCCAACCAGTCGTTGGTCATTGAGTTAATAGGGTTGCTAGTGTCGCTCTTATTGTTTTTTGTGCCTTACAGCAGCATCAGGGTTGTGATACTTCTCTTCTTGGTTGTGTATCTGTATATCGACTACAAGCAACTCTTTGGCTACAACTGGTGGGGCACCTTGTGGCGAATGGTCACGATGCTGGTTCTCATCTTTATGATTGCACTTTTACTGGGCATAGGAATTGCTGTTTTTAATGAGAGTGGAGGACGAGGAAATGTGACAGTGATTGTTGGAATAGTAATTGCTCTTATCGTTAATGTTTACTTGACAGCTCTTATGATTTACAGCATCAACGTGGTCAATCGCAAGACATGGCGCGAGCGAGGCATCTGGCAAGCGTGGAAAGTTCCAATAATCGCCGTCGCTGTCCTGACGCTTATATTCTTAGTGATGTATGCTTTGACGCTTCTGTGAGGAGAGGACAAAAAAAACGAGGAGGATGTGCCACTTACGTGCGCATCCTCCTCATTATTTTTGTGACACAGCACAGGACAACCGACGCCCTTACTCGGGCAGCGTCACTGCCGGCCAGCCGTAGTCTTGATACATGCCCACCTTGAGGCCATGAGCCTTGACATATTTTGCTATGCTCTGAGCGCGGTTCTGCTCGCGCGCCTTGTCGTCGGAGTACATTTTCATGAACGCCTCATACCTGTCGCCAAAGATTTTCCTTGCTGTAGGCTCAAATTGAGAGCCATCGCCCACTTGGTCAAAGCCAGTCACCTCATAGCCGTTGCTGGCCTTCTTCAGGTGGAAAAGACCCGGATGGCTGCCGCCGGAGGCTGTCTTGAGGGTGTCGCCAGCAATGTTGTAGTTGAAGACCCAGAAGTCGCCCCACACCTTGATGTCCTGACCATCGCTCTCGTCGGTGGCAATCACCATCTGCTGCGGGATGCACACCTGGCCTTGAGAATATTGACTACCAAAGGTATCGACCATGTACTGGTCAATAACCTGCTCAATAGTTTGACGCTTGGCAGCGTCCTTACTAGTGGCGTCGGCAGCACTCTGCTCCGTGGAGTTCTCAGCATCATGGGCTGGGCTACTCGACGTTTCATTCTTAGGCTGGCAAGCCACAAGCATCATGCCGCACAAAATTACCGAAGCGGCAATAAATCCATACTTTCTCATGACAGATAATTATTTATTGAGTCCACTTAAAAAAAACACACGAATTAAACGAATTTTATTTTACTCAAGTTTCGGAAGTAACCGAAACTTGAAGTTTAGAGGTGAGAGGTTTGCGGTTAAAGAGGCCAACGACCACATCCACAAAAGCCCCAAAACCAGCGAGCGCAGCGAAGCGCCAAAACCAGCGAGCGCAGCAAAGCGTCAAAACCAGCGAAGCGCCAAAACCAGCGAGCGAAGCGAAGCGACAAAACCAGCGAAGCGAAGCAAAGCCCCAAACCCAGCGAGCGAAGCGAAGCGTCAAAACCAGCGAGCGCAGCGAAGCGTCAAAACCAGCGAGCGCAGCAAAGCGTCAAATCCAGCGAGCGCAGCGAAGCGTCAAAACCAGCGAGCGCAGCAAAGCGTCAAATCCAGCGAGCGCAGCGAAGCGTCAAAACCAGCGAGCGAAGCGAAGCGACAAAACCTACTTCGCATAGTAGCATTTAATCTCCCCCACCGGCAGCTTGCCCACCACCATCAGCGGTATGCGCTGAGCACCAGTCGAGATATAGGCATCGATGTCGTCGCTCGACTTCTTGCCGTTGTCCTGAGTGAACTTAAGCTTGATGTGAAAAGCCTGATGTCGCGACTTGTCGCGCAGCTGCAACGGCTCAATACCCACATATCTAACCGTGAGAATCTCCTTCTCCTTGCCCGAGAAAATCCAGGTGCTGTAAGTGTTGCCACTCTTCATCTTGCTAAAGTCGATGTTACGCAGCATGAAAAACACGCTCAGCATATCGTAGGCCACGCCGTTAGCGTTGAGGGTGAGGTTGGCGGTAGGTTTGTTCTTGCGGTAGCGAGTGCAGTGCGCCGAGGTGCTCGCTCCATAATTAGTAAACTTCACTATATCGTGGGCATAGTAGCTGCCCTCATGTGCCAATCGCTCATACTTGATGGGGCGAAAGGCGCTCGTCATCGTGCACTTGAGGGTGTCGCGCACGGTATATACCTTGTCGGCCCAAGAGCGCGTCTTGCCAGTGAGACGCGAGCTGTATCCACTGGCAGTCTTGGTGGTGGTGAGCGTAGCGTCGGCAGCATGCTTCCACACCACACCCCAGTGGAAGACCACCTGATAGTTTAGCGTCTCATTGGTGATAGTCAACGCATTAACGGCAGGACTAACCACTAGCCCCACCACAGCAATCATTAATAAAACAAACTTTCTCATAGTGATAATTCAAGCAAATGAGGACACACATGCAGCAACCCAATAGCACAAGTTGCCAATCCTCAATTAATAAATTCACTTGATAAGACTTGCAACAGCCACAAAGGTTTAAAAGCCACCTGCCACACAAGCGGCTTTGCTAGCAATTTAAGCGAAGCGGCTTGAAAAGATGAAAATCTACAACCTGCAATAGGTCAGGGGCGACGAGCCGAAAAGCTGACTAGGCTATAGCAACTTCCACAATCAACTAAAGAACCGTGAATTAGTTCACAATCCTAAGTATATCAATAATATCCTGTAAATTCAGGCTTTGCCGCTTCACAACAACATGATTCACATCAAGTAAATACATGCATGGGTATTGCTGAATTTCATACAGCCTAGAATTCTCAATTTCCCCATTGTCATAACCTTGTATCCAGGAATCCACTTTGCTATCGTCGCGACTAGATGATATTGCAAGAATATTGAGTTTTTTTTCGTATAATAATTGTTCAATCACGCCATTATTTTTCATCTCACATATAAGTTGATGACACAACTCACATGACGTGCGATGAAAAAGAATTAATGTCCATCTCCCTTTATAATCATTAAGTTGTCTTATCGAGCCGCCATTATCAACAAAAGAGAAATTCTCAGCTTCGTGACCTATCCTGTTCCTTTGCAGCCACTCCAGTTGCCATTGTGGCCTGATTTTATAGGAAGAATCTATATCGGCTGTAATTATTGACTCACAAATAGTCAAGTACAACTCGTTATCACATAATGGCGACTGCACATCATGCAAAAAATGCTCCATCCACCACAGCCACCGAGAAAGATTATCTTCATAATTTTTCAACTGCAACAGTAGTGAATTAATATTCTCATCAATCTCTTGTGACGACTGTTGTTTAATAAGATAAATGTAATCCAGCACCCTGTCGGGACTAGAGAATAACGAAGTGTCGCTCAGGTTGGCACAGTCCCAGTAGTGTCGAGCCAAGTACTTAGTGCGTGACTCGACACTTACAAGACTGTCGGGAATGTGAGGATAAGAAAACACTTGCGCATTCCCTAATAACAAAAAGTGCGTGAAAAAGACTAACAGCAAGTGCCTCATTGTTTCTTTTTTATACCAAAACTGGGGCGGAAGGTGTAACCTATAGTAATCGACCAGTCGCTCTTGGTGCCCCATTGCCCACCAAAGTCAAGACTTCCTGGACCCACATACCAGCACACGCCAGCAAGCACGCGAGGCTCAAAAGATGTGTCAGGAGCAAAAATAAACCCTACACCGCCACCCACATAGGGTGCCAGCATCAGCTTCTTGAACCGATAGGGATAGACACGTGTCGAGAGGCCCACATCGCCGGTGAACTGTGATTTAGACTCCTTGGCCTTATTTATACCCACATTTAAGGAAAGCGACAAATCAATAAAGTTTTTGTAAAGATAAGTACCTCCCTGCAGGGTTATTGAAGAGCTGAACATGTCGCTACTGTAATTCAACATGGCCCCTGCCGAGAAGAAGACACGGCTATCGCCTGTGGTTTGCAATTCCAGTGGTGAATAGTTCTGCAAGTCAAGATTTGTCGCATTCCATTGCTCTACTTGCGATGGTGCGCCATTGGCAGTTGTCCACAGCTCTTCCTCACCTGTAGCAGCAATCACCACCACATCATAGCCATAATACAGCTCCATGAATTTGCTTATCAGTTGGCGTTTCTCGCTTTCGCTGATTTGGGCATAATTCTCGTTGGCATTGAGATACACCTTGTCGTTAACTGTATATCCCGAAATCACATACTTCTTGATAAGCGGGTCGTCAAACTTAGGCTTTTCAGAGCTTGAGGTTGTGACAGAAGTATAGCTGGATTGCTGCTCCTGCTGCTGAGATTGTTGATTGCTCTGATGGCGATTTATTGCATCAGCTGGTTTCTGGTCATCTCTTGACTGCTGGCTGCTAGTTGATGGTTTATTCTTGCTCTTAACAACCTTCTCTGTCTTAGCTTTGCGCTTGTTGCTGCGCTTGCGCTTTTGTGCCTGGGCAACATTAACCTGACTTAATAGTATCGCTGTCAATATAAAAATAATTACTCTTCTCATTTTGCTTTCTTTTTAAGGTTAACGTCAAAGTAAAAAGTCTTGCCAAGCGAGAGGTAAAGGCTCGTCTTGCCACCACCAGTGAAGGGGAAATGCGCACCAAGCGTAATGTCAAACGATGACGTCTGCGAGGCATTTAGGAATGTCAAGCCTATTGATGGGGAAAAACTCACTACATGAGAGTCCTTGCTGAACTGATAAGTGAGGCCCGACCCTAGCACTAGTTTATGAAATGTATAGTAGTAAGACAGGCCTATGTTGCCACCAAACTTCTTGTCGATGAGTGATGCCCCAACATTGATGGAATAACTGCTGTGGTTCTTGGTGTAAAGACCCAAGCGAGTGTTGAGCGAATAGGACTTCTTGGCTACCGTGCCACCAACATACCATATAAAACGAGCCTCCTGCTTCTGCAACCATGAGAGTTTCTCAGGAGCCTTGTTTTGAATGAGCTGCAGCTCGCGCAGGTGCTCATTGGCGGCAGTGCGCCCTGGGTCATTGGCATCCATGAGCGACACTGCTGTATTCAGCTCCGAGGCCGCCAGCCTGGCATTGCCCATCTGCTCACAAAGGTCGCTATAGCTGCTATGCAGCACGGCAACATCAGGATAAGTTTTCATCAAAGCGTCCATAAGAGCCAACGCTTGAACAGTCTGACCACTGGACTGCAATACATAGAACCGACGCAAGTCGCTGCGAGTGACAACTTGTTCTAATTTAACGACTTGCAAATATCGTGACTCGAGTTCCGACACCTCTTTCGCTATTAGCCAAGTGGGCGTAGCGGGCTGTGAAAAGGCTTGTGCAACATAATCACAACCAGCTATCTTCAGCACTTGCTGACCATACCAGTCGCCCCATGTGGCACCAAGGCCACGAGCGCGGTCAGCATTTAGCAACGCCAACTCATGCTTGCCCTGCAAGGCTAACACCACGGCATACTCGCCCACCATGTTGCCATCCACGCCATGGCTGGGAGAGCGGTTGGCCTGAGCATGGGCGATGCACGCCTCATAACGAGCTGCCGCCTCATCATAACGACCTGCCCTAAAACTCTCACGCGCCTGAGTAACATCAGTTTCCTGATACCTGAACGTGCCTTTTACCAAGTCGCCCACCGACTGGGCTGAGGCTCCAATGTGAATCAAAAGAATTATACTGAATAGAAAATATCTCATATTATTTTTTCTTTTTGTTTTGATCTTCTATCTGCTTAGATAATTTACGCCAATTCTTCCACCTTATTTGAGAATTCTGGTTGCCACTTGAGGTGTACATCACGATTTTCAGGTCGTTTTTAAAATCGCTTTTGCCGTTTTTTTCATATTTCATTTTCTTCTCATCAGCACCAATTTTCTTGGCAAAATCATTCACCTCGGCCTTTTCTACGGCTTCATTGATTACTAAGCCTTTTCCTACTGCCGAAGCGACATCTGAACCTATTGAGTAAGCTTCTTGCGCCGCAGATTTCACACCACCACTTATGGCACCAAAAGCTGCACCTTCCAATCTCGTTTCCACAACACCTTCAACTGCTCCTCCAACGGCACCATATGTTACTATGGCGACACCCAGTGCCGGAGACCCGACAGCTGATGCCGCAACTGCTTCAGGCACACTAGCTATTGCTCCTTTTATAGCTCCAGGTACTGCACCAGGGAATACTTCTGATATTGTAGGGGTCATACCTTCGATAACTCCATCTACTTTATTTTCGATGACACCTTCTATTGCACCTGCGATTATTGGCGTCGCGCTTTTCTTGTCAATCGCTTCTGGAGTGCCTTTTAGCGCACTTAACGCTATAGATGTTCCAGTGTCCAACCCGTCTGTAAAACCACTTACCATACCCGCTTTTGTGCTGGCAACAATGTTTTGACACGCGTCTTTAAGCCTTGTGTTGAGTTGCAAGTTGCTTAATTCTTCCGCCACACCTGGGGTACCATATACTTTCTGGTCACCTATCGCTGATGCTGGTCCCAACAGGGCGGTCGTTTGGGGAATGGGGTTTAAAGATATTTTCTGCAGATGGTCTTTCATCTCATCCGACGAGATCATTGCCGTGATATTGTAATTATGCTTACTGAAATCTTCGCTTAACCCATACTTTTCAAGCAATGGCTGAGGAACGCCCATTGCATTCACCGTGGTGGTTGGGGCTCCGCCAGAGGCAAGCCCTGCCACACTCGCCCAAGAGCCCGCTAGAGCGCTTCCAGTAATGTTAACAGTGCAGTTGTCAGGAAGACTGGCAATGGCTCGTCCTATCTCTAACGCTGCCTGAAAATGCTTGGAGTCGGAGCCAAACTCTTTTACCATCTCATCAGCATTTCCCAATCCAAATGAGTCCAAAAGAGATGGAGTAAGATGTCCATTACCATTAAACACTATTGTATATTCATATTCACCCGAAGCGTCTTTCTCCCTCATTAAAATCTGGGCATTGAAACCGGTGTCTTTATTGTCTAAGTTTTTCTGGTTAATAAGATTTGCAAGATTATACATTGGATTATCGACAGTAACTTGAGATAAATCCATACGCTTATAGCCCGTTGTCTCAGACAACCATCTTTGCATTTGTTTATTACTCTGGTCAGGGTCATAAGCCATCGCAAAAGCAATTGTTGTCATGTCAATCTCTCGTTTCCCTTCGTCCTCTAAAGCCGACTTTCTCATGTAATCGTAGCACTCATCCTTAAACTTATAGTAATTTTCTAGGAGTTGCTCTTCGTTCTCGGTGCGTTGACTTTCAGGTTTTTTCTCAATTTTTTCTAATAATTCCTTTGAGCATCCGACTTGCTGACGGTACATTTCATAGATGCCAAACTCAACGTCTTCAT
This sequence comes from uncultured Prevotellaceae bacterium, assembly GCA_900318255.1. Classification (GTDB taxonomy): domain Bacteria; phylum Bacteroidota; class Bacteroidia; order Bacteroidales; family Muribaculaceae; genus Sodaliphilus. Next base: position 37,778 of record ONJX01000012.1, read on the forward strand.
AGCTAGCACTTAACATAAGAAAGGCATTTAATTCAGTTTTTTCTAGATATGGTTTATGGGCTATTGGTATAATGCCTTCATTTGCCCTTGATGGGTCATTAAGGGAAACAAACGGCTTGTCTGGGTCGATTACAAAACCGCTTGTTTTAGAGTTTCTTGAGGCATTGCTGGCGAATTCTTTTTCGTTTGAGCCCTTTCCGCTGGCAATCCAGTTGTCGGCGCTGTTATACACACTTGCCGTCCAAGTGTCTTGCGGGATAGCTGTAGATGTACCTGTAAGCATTTGCTTCAAGGCATCGTTTTGCTTATCCCAGTCGCGGACTTCGGACGACGCGTTTCCCGAATAGAAACTGCCGCCCTTGCTCGGGCCCTCAAGGTTCACACCCGGTGCGTCGCCTGCGCCTCCCGAGCCAGTGCAGGGACCGCAAATAACACGAATTCTGCAGCCATCATAGCTCATATTTATTTCAGACATTATTATCTGTCTTGCCTGCTCACATTCGGCACGGCTTGGAATGCCAAGGTTGACCTGGTTAACATAATGGTCAAAGATTCCCTGTGCTACGGCTTTATGCACGCCACCACCATCTATACCACTACAACTGCCGCTGATGTCAAGCTTCATCGTGAACGTGTAGGATGCCCAAGCCAAATGGGTGGTCGCCATCATAGCGACCACCACAAGTAGTTTGAATATAGTTCTCATATTGTAATCTTTTATTGATTAACCGGCGTGAAACTTGACTGGTATTTCACGGTAGCTCCCGACATTGCTCCGCCGCTTGTCAGATACTCAACAACATAAATGCGACCGTAATGATATGACCTGAATTCATAATTTTGAGTCACCTCATTATAATATTGATCATATCCAACTCTTGCCACATAGCCATTACCAGGAACCACAGCCACCTTTCTTGACCATCCTGTGGCAGGAATTGCTGTCACCTTGGCCAAGCCACTAACCGGGCCAACCGACACAAATTCAATGTCGTAATCGTCATCATAAAAGTTCATGGCATCATCGATGTAACCATCCCAATAACTATTAGCACTAGCCACAAAACGAACTTGTGTGGCATCACGATAAGATTTAGCGGCAATCATATTAACCACCACGGTTCCTTGAGGGTCATTTTCACTAACATTTACTGTATTTTCAAGGTCATCACCTCCGCATGACGTGAGGCCGAAACCGGTCATTGCAACCACGATGCCTGCAAAGAGCATCATTAAATATTTCTTTGTCATAATTGTAAAGAGTTTTTGTTGTTATTTGCAGTAATAGAGCAAGTTACAGAGTATGTTATCCAAACACTGGTCCAACTTCTCAATCACTCCAAAAAGCATAAAAAAAATCGAATAACTTGTTATCGCTTGTAATAAACATCTTCAGTGATAGATATGCCTTGGGCATTTAAGGTGCATGTGAGCACAAGCTGGGTGGCGGTGAGTGATTTCACCCTCATCTTCATGGAGACACCCTCTGTGCCTTGAAGGTCGTCCATGCCTTCAATCCACAGTGTGCCGTCGCTGTAGTATTTGTATGCCAGTCGGTCGCCAGTATTGACCATCACCACATATTCCTCTTCAAACTTCAGGTGCTCGTCAATAAACATGATGTTGCTGGTGCCCATTTGCTGGGAATACATTTGTCGAATCTCATTCAGTGTCATCTCAAAAGTCTGTCCCATGATATTCACCGAGGCCTTCTGGAAGGTCCAGGTCTCACCCTGAAGCAGGCTGGAATTTGAATTCACCTTGTCATCATCGTCGCCACACGCACTTAGCGAGAGCATTAACGCTGCTATCAGCAGCAGATAAAGAGCTTTAGTCTGTTTCATAATCTTTAGAATTTATAGGTTACACCTAGACCAAACACAGCCTGGTCAACATCCTTAACTATTGAATACTTACCTTCAACGCCAACCGCAAGATGTGGGGTTATGAGATACTCAATGCCGGCACCTACATTGCCGCCAAAATAGGTCTTACTGCCACTGCTCTTGCCGGCATCGCCTATGTACTGCTGAAGCTCGGCTGGCACAGCACTTTTTGTGTCAATTTTTGTTCCAACAATAGTGAAACCCGCAAGAGGATAGATGCGGAACTTCTCTCCGAGGTAAAAAAGATAGTGCACGTTCACATTGTTCTCCCACATCGATACTCCGTCCTTCTTGAAGAAATAGTTGAACGCATCTTCGGCACGGAAATGACTGGTGATGTCGTACTGCACCTTAGCGCCAACGGCAAACGACTTAATTTGGGTGCCATAAAGCCCATTGATGCCTACAGCAAACTTGCCTTGCCCGTAGGCCGACACCGCCGAAATGGTCAGCAGCAATCCACCAACCAAAACTCTTTTTAAAATAGACATTTTCATAACAGAATAATTAGTTTTTAAGTAGCCTCAAGCAGTCCTATTGAGACACATATAAAACAACAAAAGCGTGGACTGCTATGCCACACTTTGTAATCTGACGGTCGTAGGAAAAACCTGGAATGCAAAAAGGGAATATAGAAGCAGTCCACGCATATAGCGCAGAAGCCGCTGTGCTATCTCTTGCATTCGAATCATGAAAATTTCCTACGTTTTCAGATTACAAGAAAAGCATAACGCTTTATCATCAGCTATGTCAAAAAAAGTAATTCTTCAATTACTTTTGCAAAAGTAATATAATAAAAAACGCCAGCAGAATTTTAATTGTTAAGAATTTTTAATTCCTCGCAAAAAATTAGTAACTATTCACCGATTATTATGCGTTTAGGCTGACCCTCAGTGAGAAACTGTATCATATTTTAAAAACAACTGATTTTTAGATAAAATGCTCACGCTCGCAAGGCTTTAAGCTCGGACAAGGCACGCCTTGTCCCTACATTTTTGTCTCGCTCGGGGTGCATTTTTCTGATTAATCTGATTCTTTTTGGATTTACAAAAATCTGTCAACCAGGATATTGAAAAATTCAGAACATTCAGATAATTCAGTTGCTTGTATAAATTGATTGTTTTGATACACTTTCAATCGCTAAATAGTTACACTAAGACTGCTCAACGATCAGGCCAAATCTTCAAAAAACATTGTTGTCCGACAAAAGAAAGGGGGTCGTCGCTGGCGACAATTTTGTTGTTATCAAATACCCCCTTTGACACTTGTTCCGCTCGCTATCGCTCGTTACACAAGTGCCAAGGGGGGTTACTCAGAGGTCAGCCTTCGGCTGAAATCCGCCCCAAGAAAAGCAAGGCCCCACATTATGTTTCTACCATTATCGTATTGACTATCAATCAATAGTAGGAGATTCATAATCTTTAATCGAGCACTAATCTTCAAAAACAGGTTTAAAAGCTGTCCGCTTCGCAGGTTAAAAACTTGCGAGGCGGACAGTGGTCGGTGCCATGCCACAGGATGGGCGGCATGGAGAGGGGCAGGCAGCCAGCCTTGACTATTGCTGGCTGTGGTTATAGCTCATACTTGGGAATTCCCACAAGCTTGATGTCAAACTGCAACGTGGAGAAGGGCTTGATGTCGCCACTGGCGGTGGTGCCATAACCCACAATGTAGGGGATGATGACACGGCAGCTGTCGCCAATATGCATCCTGGGCACGGCAATAGCCCAACCCTCGATGACGCCGCTGCTCAAGCGGCAACGGAAGAGGCTGTCGGCAGGCGAGTTGCTAAGATAGGACGAGTCGATGGGTGTGCCGTCGTAGAGTCGCAGGTAATACTTCACATCAACCATCGACGAGAACTTAGGCTTGAGGTTGTTCCGCGTCAGGGCAGTATCATTAAACCAGTGTATAAGCACCTGAGCGGCAGGATCCCACGGTGCTGTGACCGTGGTGTAATAATTGCTGCCACCCTCGGTGCGGGCAGCCTGCTCAGCAAACCAAGCGATGTTGGCTTCGCGCCACTCGGCATAGTCGTCGGCAATCTTCTCATCGTCGTCTTTAAAGCACGCGGTGAGCACACTGCCAAGCACTATTACCATTATTAATATAAAAGGAAATCTTCTCATTTTATTAAACAAAAATTACAAGACTGTTGTATTTCTTTTTGCAAGCATGCAAGCCACACTAATGCACGCCTAAACGACTTTAACGTACAAGGCACGCCTTGTCCCTGCACAACATTTAATCATTGTGCATCGACTTGAGAAGGCGGGTGAGGCTGCACTGCTCGCCAATGATGGCTGGCAGGTCGCCGATGGCCACGCGCTGCTGCTCCATGGTGTCGCGGTCGCGCAGGGTCACGGTGTTGTCTTCGCAGGTCTGGCCGTCGATGGTGATACAGTAAGGGGTGCCAATGGCGTCCATGCGGCGGTAGCGCTTACCCACGCTGTCCTTCTCGTCGTAGCGGCACGCGAAGTCAAACTTGAGCATGTCCATAATCTCGCGCGCCTTCTCGGGCATGCCGTCCTTGCGCACCAGCGGCAGGATGGCGCACTTGACGGGAGCCAGCGCCTTGGGCAGGTGCAGCACCACGCGGGTGTCGCCGCCCTCGAGCTTCTGCTCCTCGTAGCTCGAGCACATCACCGAGAGGAACATGCGGTCAACGCCTATCGAGGTCTCTATTACATAAGGAGTGTAGCTCTCGTTCAACTCTGGGTCGAAGTATTGAATCTTCTTTCCACTAAATTTCTCGTGCTGTGAGAGGTCAAAATTAGTGCGGCTGTGGATGCCCTCCACCTCCTTGAAGCCAAATGGCATCTGGAACTCGATGTCGGTGGCGGCATTGGCATAGTGAGCCAGCTTCTCGTGGTCGTGGAAGCGGTATTTCTCGTCGCCCAGCCCCAGTGCCTTGTGCCAGCGCAGGCGGTTCTGCTTCCACACCTCAAACCACTTCAACTCCTCGCCCGGACGCACAAAGAACTGCATCTCCATCTGCTCAAACTCACGCATGCGGAACACAAACTGGCGCGCCACAATCTCGTTGCGGAACGCTTTGCCTATCTGTGCTATACCAAATGGCAGACGCATGCGCCCGGTCTTCTGCACGTTGAGGAAGTTCACAAAGATGCCCTGAGCAGTCTCGGGACGCAGATACACGTCCATAGTGCTGTCGCTGCTGCTGCCCATCTGAGTCTTGAACATGAGGTTGAACTGACGCACGTCGGTCCAGTTGCGGGTGCCGCTGATGGGGTCAACTATCTCGTAGTCAAGGATTATCTGCTTGAGCTCGTTGAGGTCGTTATCGTTCATCGCCTTCTCAAAGCGGGCGTGCAGCTCGTCCCATTTCTTCTGGTTCTCGAGCACGCGAGGGTTGGTCTGGCGGAACATCGCCTCGTCGAAGCTGTCGCCAAAGCGCTTGCGGGCTTTAGCCACCTCCTTGTCCATCTTCTCCTCATATTTTGCTAGCTGGTCTTCAATAAGCACGTCGGCGCGATAACGCTTCTTGCTGTCGCGGTTGTCGATGAGTGGGTCGTTGAAGGCATCCACGTGGCCGCTGGCCTTCCAGATGGTGGGGTGCATAAACACCGCCGAGTCGAGGCCCACGATATTCTCGTGCAGCAGCGTCATGGCCTCCCACCAGTAACGCTTGATGTTGTTCTTCAACTCCACACCATTCTGGCCGTAGTCATAGACAGCACCCAGGCCATCATAAATCTCACTCGACGGGAAAACAAACCCATACTCCTTGCAATGCGATACAATCTTCTTGAAAACGTCTTCGTTCTGTGCCATATTTTATTTCAACAAGTAATCAAGTTCACGAGCAAATCAGGCAACAATAATTGCTTAACTCATGCCCTTGCGTTAATATTTCAATTTAAGACGCAAAATTACTGCTTTTTTTCAAATAATAATTAATGCATAAGGTTTTTTTAAGTATTATACCGCAAGTGCTAAGATTCTTACACCGCGATTTGCGATGAAACATTCTTCACTTGCGGCCATTTTTTGACTACAAAACCGATATTTAAACACTACATCACATTTCTTAAAGTAAATAATACCACTACAAATCAAATATTATACAACTGATTTACAGCAATTAGATTTATAATTTTATACTACATAGCTCAATACATCACAAATAATTACCCACACACATCATTTGCACATTAGATTTTTATGTTGTATTTTTGCATTTGATAACACAAAGCCTCGATTAAGCATGTTTGGACTCAAGAAAACAAATAAGACGATAAGCGACCTCGATAGCTTCCTCGACTATGTGGATGAGTGCGTGCTCACCTACAAGAGTGGCATCAAGAACTATCTAGAGGGAAACAAAAAGAACTTTGACGACAACCTTGAGAGCATCAGCCGCCTGCGCGACACGGCCACCGACCTGCGCCGCACAATAGAGAACGAGCTCTACAGCTACTCGCTTGTCACCGACCAGCGTGTGGAGATCATGCAGCTGCTAGAAGGCCTCGACACCATCATCAATCTGCTGCACAAGAACCTGTGGCAGTATGAGATAGAGATACCCTTCTTCCCATCGGAGCTCAACATCGACTTCTTGAAACTAGTGGAGGTGACGGGGCTGGCGGTTGAAGGCACCATCCAGGCGTCGCGCGACTATTTCAAGGCTCCACGCTTTGTTGGTGAGAAGACCCATCGCATCTATTTCTTTGAGAAAGAGGTGAGCAAGCTTGCCCAGTCGATCAAGCGACGTGTGTTCCATGAGATGGACAACTTCAAGCTAAGCCAAAAGTTCCACCTGCGCTATTTCACCCTCCACGTGGAGGAACTCGCCGAGGAAGCTGTGCGTGTGGCCGACCACCTGAGCATAATGGTGATAAAACTTAACAATTAACAATATATATATAATGGAGAGCACCCTGTCGATATTACTACTGCTCATGATTGGGGCGTGGCTTGGATACCGCGAGATTGGCGTCAGTTTCCTGGGCATCCACATCCGCGACCTGATATCGACACGCCTCTTCGGCACAATGCTGTTTCTCGTTATTACAGCATTCATTATGGGAGCAGGAGTGGTAAATGTGGGGATTTATCCCACAGGAGAAGCTTCGGGGCTCACCACAACTGAGATGTCGGTGCTGCTGTGCGCTATGGCGATGACAGTCGCGATAGTGCGCGCCACCAATCAATACACCTCGGCAATCACAGCCTTTTGGGGTGCTATAGCAGCATTTGGCATAGCACGCAACTGGTTTAACGACACCTCATTAGTCATTGCCATGCTACTCTCGCTGATAGCTGCCCCCATTGCTGGCATCTTGCTATTCTATCTCTATCAGAGACTTTTCAACCACATTATTTATAAAGGGCACCACCACCTGCTCATCAAGAACCTCTACATGAAGCGGATGGCTCTGGTGGGCATCATCCTGGGCGGCATAGCCCTCGCGGCACACTATGCCCTGCTCGTGGCTCCGATGCTGCACAGTGTAACCGCCGAGCTCAATGCCGCCTCACCAGTATCAATCGCCATTGCCGCCATCATGATGAGCGCTGTGATGATAATTCCCGCCGCCACTGTGCTGCGCAATGAGAACTACGACGCCAAGCAGATGCGATGGGCCCTGCCATCGCTTTATGCCCTCTTCACAGTGCTGCTGGCAGGCAATGTGGCAGGCACCTTGCTGCTCGGCTTAACGCCTGTGGTAGTGTCTCCCAGCCAAGTGAGGGAATGTAGCAAGCTGGCAAAAGGCGACCGTCACCGCAGCCTCATCAACCTAGCGAGCATCACCATAGCAACGCCAGTGCTCTCATGCCTTATAGCATTTGTAATACTCACTATGGTTAGGAACTCACTCATCATGCTTATAATCACACTCTTTGTGCTCATCACCTGCGTCCTTACCATCCAAAACTTCAGTCAGCGTCGCAAGCACAACCTCACCAAGAAGGCACTCAGCGACGAGCTCTCTCACAGCAGCGAGGCAGGCGACGAGCGCAACCGCCTTGATGTAGCCGCCGTCACGTCGCAGTTTAATGTGATGACCAGCGAAATCGACATCAAGCATAAAGAGCTAGTAAACCTTTCATTATATATTAAGCAGCAGCGTCAGTATCTCGAAGACCTGAGCAAGAGTCTCAACGACTTGGCAAAAGAGGACGACGTAGCCCTGCTTCGCCAACAACTGCGCGAGACATCGCAAAAACTCAACGACAACATGCGGCTCACCGACGAGATGGACCAGTTCTATACCCAAGTGGAGAACCTTCACAAGAATTTTGTGAGCCGCCTGCTTATGCGTTGTTCTAATCTGTCGGAGAAGGAGAAGCGCCTGGCCATTTTACTGCGCCTGGGCTTCTCCAGCAAAGACATCGCAAGCATGATGAACGTAGAGCCCAAGAGCGTGGAGGTGAGCCGCTACCGCTTCCGCCGCAAGCTCAAGCTTGAGCGCAACGTCAATATAGTGGAATATCTACAAATGATATAACTCACAATTCATAGTTCAGTAGGGAGAAGGCGTGCTTTGCAGGCCCATGCATCAAGAGGTTGTAGTGCCCATAGTCTCACCGCCATCTTCCATAAACGATAAACAACACACGATAAACGATAAACGAATAAAAATCAAAATGATATAATTTACAGTAAACATCTATTTATTAACCAAAATGTTTCTACAATGAAAAAACTATTAACTCTAACCTTTGTGCTGGCGCTCTCATCGCTGGGTTGCGCCTGGGCACAGGACGACGAAATCGTCACCACCAACCAGTATGGGGTGAAAGTTGACCGGGAGGAAGTAATCTCGGAACAGCGCAACAACATCCTCACGTTTGAGTCGAAGAACAGGAAGTACCGGCTGTGGTTCGACAACCGCGTGCAAGTGGATGGTGCCATGTTCTTTGGTAACAACAAGGACTACAACGACATTGGCAACAACGTGTCGATTCGCCGTGCACGTTTCGCCGTCAAAGCACGCCTGCCTCACAACTGGTATGGCGAGGTGGACGTAGATTTCGCCGACGGCAAGTTTGAACTCAAGGACGCCATCATTCAGTTTGACGGCATCCCCAATGTCTCTATCAAGGCAGGTAACTTCAAGGAGGACTTCTCGATGGAGCAGACCACCACGTCGCGTTACCTCACCTTCATGGAGCGCCCCATGGTGTGCAAGGCCCTTGTGCCATCACGCCACATTGGTCTGCAGGTGTCCTACCTGCGCAACCATTTCCGCGCCACTGGTGGCGTGTTCTTCCAGACCGTTGCCGGCGAGGAGGAGCTTACCTACGTTCAGGACAACAACAAGGACTTTGGCCGCAACCAGGGCTACTCGTTCACCGGTAAAATCGGCTGGATGCCCTACGCCAAGGACCGCAGCTGGGGTCTCTACCTCGGCGGCAAGGCGTCTTACCGCACTCCCAAGACCGACGTGGCCACTGGCGAGTGGGGTGGCGCGCGTTTCAGCACTCGTAATGCCACCAGCATCAACCGTAAGAAATACCTCGACACCGACGTCATCAAAGATGTGGATCACCAGGTGCTCTATGGCCTTGAGGGTGCTGCCTACTACGGCCCTGCCCGCATCCAGAGCGAGTGGATAGGCAACAGCGTGGATGCCGCCAAAGCCACCTACAACTTTAGCGGATGGTATGTTCACGCTTCGTGCCTGCTCTTTGGCGGCAAGCAACGCTTCAACACCGCCGAGGGCGAGTTCACCCAGCCCTCACGCGGTCGCAAGTGGGGCGACATCGAGCTTGCCGTGCGCTACGACTACCTCACACTCAACAACAAGGACGTCTATGGCGGTGCCGGCGAGAATTTCACCGTGGGTTTGAACTACTGGGTCAACAACAGCGTTAAGATTGTTCTCAACTACCAGTACTCTAACAACGACCGCTATGCCAACGGCAAGGGCAAACTCTTCACTGGCCACGACGCCAGCGGCAAGCCCACCGCCGACTACACCAAGATTGTGGAAGCCAAGGGAAAAGGCGGTGTGAACTACAGCATGTTAGGCCTTCGCTTAGAGGTTAACTTCTAATCTATTGTTTAACTCTTTAAAAGAAAAAAGACAATGAAAACATTAAAATTAGCATTCGCGCTCATTATCGCCACACTTGCGATGACAGCATGCGTTGAAGACAAAGTATATGAGGGTCCTAACACCATCGAGGCAGTGTCGATTAACCCCGACGCGCCCACCTCGTTTGACGACGTGGTTGTAACAGCCACAGTGTCGGGACTTCTTGAAGTGAAAGAAGCCGTGTTAAAATATAGTGTTAATGACGGCACCGAGCAAACTGTGCCAATGGCTGGCAACGGCACCACCTTCACCGCCACAATTCCTATGCAGGAAGACGGTGCAAAGGTTAAATATTCGGTAATCATCACCAACGAGGCTGGCTTCACCAGCACCGTCGAGAAAGACTACACCGTGGGCGACAAGCCCAGCGATTACACCAAGCTTGTCATCAACGAGGTGTATGGCGCTGGCGCCGATGGAGAGAAATACCTTGAGCTTTACAACAATGGCGATGACCCCATCAAGCTGCAAGGCGTAGTAATTCGCAAGGACGAAGCCGATGACGTGTGGGTTGGCGAAGCTGGCGAGATCATCATGGGACATGGCTACTTCTGCATTGTAGGTGCCAAGAACACTCCTGGCGAGGGCGGCAGTGGTCCCAACCCACGTCCTATGACCAAGGGTCTCTCGGCCAAGAAGAGCGTCATCTTCCAGGTTTACGACCCCAACAGCACACTCGTCACCAAGTTTGAGCGTGGTGAGAAACTCGACGGATGGGGCAACCAGTCGCTCACCGAGAACAAGCTGACATGGAGCCGCTGCCCCAATGGCACTGGCAAGTTCATGATTGCCGAGAAGACTCTGGGAGCCAAGAACCCCGACACTGGAGAGGAAGACCCCACAGTAGTACAGTAAACATCTATCTATAAAACACCTTAAGGTCTGGCAGGGATAATCACTTGCCTGCCAGGCCTTTTAAAAAAAACAAGCAAAATAGTAAATCCAAATAAAATCCTATAAAAATGGCAAAAGAAGAATTAAAAATTGGTGAAATTTCTAAACCACGTTTTGAGTTCCGCAGTTTCGGCCGTTGCTTCTGCGAGGCCAGCAAACGCATGGCGCGCCTGAGCGTTCCCGTCCCCGAGAAAGTGTGGGAGCGCCACAGCACCGAGACCTACATCGTGAGCCGCACTAACGATGTGAACAACACCAAGATACGCAACGGAAAGATGGACATCAAGACCTTTGTGCAAGCAGTAGATGGCCTTGAGCAATGGAACCCACTGATGAAGGGCGAGTTCCCCATCAGCGCACAGGTGCTGCGCAACGAGGTGTTCCCCGCCTTCAAGGTAGAGGGCATGCCCGAGCTCACCAAGGACGAATACACCCTTGAGGAGTTCCTACAGATGATTGACGAGCATCCCGACCTGCAGGCCGTCAAGGTTGAGAAAGCACGCTATGGCTACATGGTCAACGACACCATTTGCGAGACTGGTGAGGTTTACATCAACGGAGCTATGGTGCGCACCATCAACAGCGAGAGCACCGAGATTGAAGACATCAAGAAGACAATCGCCGACTGTGGACTCGAAGGCGTTGAGAACATCAACTACCTACAAGCCATCAAGCGTGTGATTGGCATGATTAACAAACCCTTAGCAAACTAAACAACTATGGCACAAGAGATAGAAAGGAAATTCCTGGTAAAAGGAGAATTCAAGAACGAAGCCTTCAAGGCTACACGCATCACTCAAGGTTACCTGAGCTCGGTGCCTGAGCGCACTGTGCGTGTCCGCGTGAAGGGCGACAAAGGCTTCATCACCGTTAAGGGCATCGGCAACGAGAGTGGTGCCAGCCGCTTTGAGTGGGAGAAAGAGATTCCCGCCAGCGAGGTGATGGAACTGCTCAAGATTTGCGAGCCTGGCGTGATCGACAAGACTCGCTACCTGATCAAAGCCGGCGAGCGCACCTTCGAGGTAGATGAGTTCTATGGCGACAACGAGGGTCTCACCGTCGCCGAGGTGGAGCTGCCCAGCGAGGACGCCGCCTTCGACCGCCCCACATGGCTTGGCGAGGAAGTCACTGGCGACCCCAAATACTACAACTCCATGCTCATGAAGAACCCCTACAAGAACTGGAAATAGCCTAACTCAAGTTTCGCAAGTTGCTAACTTGCTCACTGGTTTATGGTTTATAGTTTATGGAAGACAGTGGTGAGATTATGGGTAGATGAGACTAATCTCGTCCCCACATGGCTGACAAGGCACGCCTTGTCCCTACATTTGTCTCGCTCAATCGCATTTTGTCCTCTAAACACTAAACTATAACCTCTAAACTTCAAGTTTCAAACTTGAATAAGTTAAAATACAATAGACATTTCAACTCAGTGTCCTCAAAAGTGAGGGGAACAGCACCTTTTGAGGACACTATTTTCACCGCAAACCTTAGAGATATGGCTGAAGCAGCAATCACACACGAGCAGCATTACGATCCTCTCGACATGAACAACTACAAGCTCGAGAAACTGCCCAAGATGCAGAAGTCGGGCTTCGAGAAGACGTTGCAACGCATAGGCGGGCCACTGGCAATCCTTGTCTTTGTGGTAATTTATTTCTTTGCCGACATCCCGTTTATCAACACAATCGACACTAACAAAGAGACCACCGAGCTTGCCGATGGCGCCGTGAAGCGCTATGAGGAGATGTATAAAAAAGCCGAGAAGAAAATCGCTGTAGTGATCGACAAAAGCGGCAAGGAAACCAAGCATGAGCTCTCACAAGCCGAGAAAGACGAGCTCACCGCCTCGACCCACGACAACTTCTTGCGCATCAACTATGCTATGCTCGCAATATTTGCTGCCGCCATCATCCTGTGGATTACCGAAGCCATCCCCAACTATCTCACCTCGCTCATTGTCATCATGACGATAGTGCTCACCGGGGTGACGAACGACAAGGAGGCCTATGCTCAGCTGGGCCACCCCGTGATGTGGCTCAACATCCTGTCGTTTATCCTGGCAAGCATGCTCGTCAAGACGCAGGTAGCTAAACGCTTCGCACTATGGTTCGTGATAAAGTTTGGCAAGAGCACTAATGGCATAATCCTGAGTTTCATCGTCATCAACATCGTGCTCTCGGCATTCATCTCGGCAACGACCGCCAAGGCCGCCATCTTGCTGCCCATCTTCATGGTGGTTGCTGCCATCTATGGTGCCAGCAAGGGCCATCGCAACAACTTTGGCCGCAACTTGGTGCTTCAAAACCTGTTTCAGATTAACCTCGGTGCCAACTCCTTCCTCACTGGCTCGGGAGCCACCCTGCTTGCTGGTGCCCTCATTGGTGGAGCGCTAGGCATTGGCTCTATCAGCTATCAGAACTGGTTTATGGCGGCATTTCCCATGAATATCATCCTCATCTTCATAGGCTGGTTTGTGGGCTCCAAAATTTTCTTCCCGCTCAAGAAGGAAGAGCGCGTGCCGCAAATTGAGGGCGGCATGGACCGCCTGCGCGATGAGCTACACAAGCTGGGCAAAATGAGCGGCGAGGAATACCGGGCGGTGGCCATCTTTGTGACAGTGCTCGCCTTATGGGCCACTGGCGATTATCATGGCATAGGGCAGACGGCAGTGGCCTTCATGGGCGCTGTGGTGGCTCTGCTGCCCAAGGTGGGCATCGTCAAGTGGAACGACGTGGATATACCATGGCACCTGCTGCTCTTCTCGGCGGGCGCTTACACCCTCGGAGCCGGCCTTGAGGCCACGGGCCTGCCAGGCACCATGATCAATGCCCTCTTTGGCGCTCTTGGCATAGGTGCAGGCACGCCATTCTGGGTGATATATCTCATCCTCACAGGAAGCATACTGCTGTTCTCGCTAATCTTTGAGTCAAAGACGATGCTCACCCTCATCTTTGTGCCCATCGCCATAGGCGTGGCACAAAGCAACGGCTACCCCATCATGAGCCTGGCATTCCCCGTGGCGCTGCTCGTGGGTCATGTGTATGTGCTGCCATTCAACAGCAAGCCCGCTGCCCTGCTCTACACCACCAACCAGTACAGCATCAGCGACACCTTCAAGTTTGGCATCACCATGATGTTCATCAGCTGGCTGATGATAATCTTATGGGGCGACACCGTGCTGAGGTGGTTTGGATATACCGACGGAGTGTTCTTCTAAGTCTGGCATGTTGCGTTGGCAACGCAACTAACTCAACTAAAAACCGATAACTAAAAGCTCAAAATGATACACATCAAGCCCAAAATACATGACAGCAACACGCTGGAGTTTAAAGTGGGATTCCTGCCTAACGACGGGAAGGCCCATGACGACTTCTACATGAACACGTGGATATTCATCCCCGAGCGACTTGATGTGAACCGCCACACCTACAGCAAGGACACCTTCTACTGCGACACGCTGTCCTACCTGCGCCTCATCACCCCGCGCTATGAGCTGCGCGAGCTCACCGACGAGCACTCGTTGCCATTCACGCGCATCAAGCAGGCGTGCCAGCGACCAGTGAACGACCAAAAGGAGTTTGAGAACGAGGTGAAGATGTATGCCTCCATTGTCAAGAGCAGTGTGCGCGACGCTTATCTCAAAATCAGCCATCAGAGCAACGAAGATGTGCAGTACAGCCTCGCTTGCGACCTGGTGGAGCAAGTAAAGGCAGTAGCGCAGATGTATCGCTCGCTGCGTCACATCCTGCTTGAGAGCGATGATGGCAAGCAGGTGACAGTCTTCTACGACTTTGGCGACGAGTTTATCTCTAACATTATAGAGCAGCACCTGGGCCGCATCGTCAAGCTCCTAAACCCGCGTGAGCGCAGCAGTGGACCGCTGCTGTCGATGCTCACCCAGATGCTCGACAGCGAGCACAAGTATCGCAAGAGCCGCAATTATCTTGATGTGGAAGCCAAGAGCGCCGACGACAATCGCCAGTTTGTGTATCACGCCAGCCAGCTCAAGAAATACATCGAGAGCAACCTCTACCTCCCCACCCACAAACGCCGCAACACGGCATTCCTCGAGCAGGTGGCCTTTAGTGTGGCAGCAGGCATCTCGATGGTGTTTGCAACGGTGGTATCGTTCGCCTTTCAGCAGACCTACGGCAATTTCACGCTACCTTTCTTCATAGCCCTAGTCATCAGCTACATGTTCAAGGACCGCATCAAGGACCTGATACGCAATTACTTTGCCCACGGCCTGGGCAGCCGCTTTTATGACTACCTCATCACCATACGCGTGGGGCTTCGCAAGATTGGCAAGGTGAAGGAAGGCTTCGACTTCGTGTCGCCGCAAGATGTGTCGCGACACGTCAACGAGAAACGCGCCCGCAAGAACCCGCTAGTGGTTAACCGTGGCGTGGATGAGCAGGTGATACAATACCGCAAGCGCGTGCACCTGCGGCGCAAGGCCGTGGATCAACTCTCGGCCTACCCCATCAACGGCATCAACAACATAGTGCGCTTTAACCTCGCAGGTTTCATGCGCAAGATGGACAACCCCACGGTGCCACTCTACGTGAACCAAGGCGATGCCGCCTGCCATTACACCGATGGCGACAAGTCTTACTACCTAAATTTCGTGATTCAATGCAAATATGAGGACAAGAGCGAGTACAAGCGCTACCGCGTGTGCTTGCGACGCGACGGAATACAAAGCATAGAGGAGAAACATCAATGAAAACAATAGTGAGTATAGCAGTTGCGGCGACTATGGCGATAGCGCTCGCAGCATGTGCCAACAAGAGCACAGTAAACATCCTTATCGCCAACGAGCACACCAGCGACACGACCCATGTGGTGGTACACATCGCCATTGATGAGATAATGCAGCACGTTGATGCCCCAAGCATCGACTCGCTCACCCTCCTCAACGAGAGAAATCAACCTGTGGCCTTCACCATCACCCCCGATGGCAAGAACATAGAGTTTGCGGTGCCCATCGTCAAGGCACGCTCACAAAAAAACTACTCCCTCAACACCAGCAACCCCAGCCTTAGCGACAACCTTTTCTCATTCCGCACCACAAGCATCAATGTGAAGCTGTAGAAGCGACATGCCCAATGGTAGAGTCACACAATCATTTACCATTGCCTCTAGTCCCATAACTCATCTATAGCGAAGGCGAGCAGTATCAACTCGCTTAGAATGTCAGCCACCACACAAAAAAACATATTCTTTGATATATTTGTTGTTTTTCTTTTTTTTAAATAACTTTGTAACCGAGAAAATCGTGTCCTCAATTTTGACTGAGGGCTCAAGGTAATGCCATTGCCTTGCCAGCTCATTTGCTTGTTAACTCGTTAGCTAAGAAACAATAAGAAAAATGAATATCAAGACTGCTAAATTTGAGATTAGTAACTCCGACTGCGCCAAGTGCCCAGCGGGCAACAGGCCAGAGTATGCCTTCATTGGGCGGTCCAATGTGGGCAAGTCGTCGCTCATCAACATGCTCACCAATAACAAAGGGCTTGCCAAGACATCTTCAACGCCTGGTAAGACCCTTCTCATCAACCACTTCCTCATCAACGACGAGTGGTATATCGTTGACCTGCCAGGTTATGGCTATGCCAGGCGCAGCAAGGACAGCCGCGAGCAGCTCAAGAAAATCATCGAGGACTATGTGCTCGAGCGTGAGCAGATGACCAACCTCTTTGTGCTCATCGACTGCCGCCTCAAGCCACAGAAGATTGACCTGGAGTTCATGGAGTGGCTCGGCGAGAACGGTGTGCCGTTCAGCATAGTGTTCACCAAGCTCGACAAGCTGGGCAAGGTGGCTGGCGCACAAGCTATTGCCGCCTACAAGCGCCACCTGCTGCACACCTGGGAGGAGCTGCCACCAGTGTTCATGACCTCGAGCGAGGACGGTCGCGGCCGCGAGGAAATCCTCAACTACATTGAACAGATAAACCAATCACTGGAACAATGAAACGTGTGTCAATGCTGCTTGCCGCATTGCTAGCCATAGTCATGGTTGCGAGCGCAAAGCCATCAGCACAAAGCATCAAGAAGTTGAAAGACGTGGTGATATACCGCGACTCGATGTATTACTCGGCATTCCCCTCGGTGGTGAAACTCGATGACGGCAGGCTGCTGGTGGCCTTCCGCCGCGCTCCCAACCACCTGATGATGGGCTTTGACCGATACAGCCACATCGACCTCAACAGCCAGCTCGTGAGCGTGACATCGAGCGACGGCGGCAACACTTGGACAACCGAGCCACGGCTCATGTTTGCCCATCCATACGGAGGTTCACAGGATCCTTGCATGATAAAGCTCAACAATGGCGACATACTGTGCACCAGCTACTTGTGGGTGCAGTTAGGCAAGAACCTGCTTGAGGAATACAAGGGCCGAGTTGTGGGCGATGGCAACTACACCTTTGCTGGAGGCTACCTGATTCGCTCCACCGATGACGGAAAGACCTGGGAGGGTCCACTTGACCCGGGTTCGCCCCTGCCTGTGGAGAACCGCACGACAATGCTGGGAAAGATGTCACTCTACAACCGCGGCGCACTGTGCCAGGGCAATGACGGCACCATCTATTGGGCTGTGGCGTGCGATAATCCTCATGGCGGGTTCTCGGTATATCTTGTTAAGTCAAGCGACAATGGCGTGACCTGGCAATATTGCTCCACCATTGCCGATGACCCTAAGATAAGCTTCAACGAGACCTCGATAATTCAAACTCCCGGTGGCGACCTCGTGGCCTTCATGCGCAGCTTCGACCTTGACGACCATGCCTGCATAGCACGCTCTAGCGATGGCGGCAAGTCGTTCACTTGGAGCGACATGGGTTTTCAGGGGCATCCCCTCAACGCGCTGCGGCTGCCCGATGGCCGCTGGCTGCTCACCTATGGCTACCGCCACAAGCCTTACGGCATCAGAGCACGCATCATGGATGCCGAGTGCCACACCTGGAGTGACGAGATAGTGCTGCGCGACGATGGCGGCAGCACCGACCTGGGCTACACTTGGCCGGTGCTCATCGATGACCATCATGCGCTAGTGGTGTATTATTTCAACTACGATGGCAGTAAGGGCACGCGAGGCATAGAGGGGACAATTATTGAATTCTGATTAATTCAAGTTTCTAAATTTAGAAACTTGAAGTTTAGTGGTTAGCGTCGTCAACTCAAAAACTCAAAACTCACAACTCACAACTAAGAACTATGAATTACCAGCAGAGCATTTTCCTAAAGCGTCGAAGTTGTCGCAAGTTTACCGACGAGCCACTCGACGCAAACCAAGTGAAAGCCATTGTCGAGGCGGGACTCCTGGCACCCACGAGCATGAACCGTAGGCCATGCCAGTTCACGCTGGTCGATGACAAAGAACTGCTTGAGCAACTATCACATTGTAAGCCACATGGTGCCGAATTGCTGGCGGGATGTGCCTTGGCCGTGGTAGTCAGCGCCAACCCAAGCATCAGCGATGTGTGGGTGGAAGATGCCGCCATTGCGTCAAGCTACATTCAGCTGCAGGCCGAATCGTTTGGCTTGGGCACATGCTGGGTGCAGGTGCGCAATCGCATGTACGACAACGAGGAGACCTCAAGCGAATGGGTGAAAAACCTGCTTAACATGCATGGCGCAGAGCATGTGGTGAGCATAATTGCCATTGGCCACAAAGACGCGCCTCGCCCACAGGCAACTCTCAACAACCTGCAATGGGAAAAGGTTCATATAGGAATATGGAAGGAGGAAGAGAAATGAAAAAGCAACGTGTGGTGATGCTTGGCTCAGGCAATGTAGCCACTAGCCTTGCTATGGCGCTCAAAGACAATTGCGAGGTAGTTCAAATCTATAGTCGCAGCATTGATAATGCCCGCGAGCTTGCCCAGAAAGTGGATTGCGAGGCCATCAATGACATGAAAAAACTAGACAAAAAGGGCGATATTTACATCATCTCGGTAAAAGATGATGCCATAGCAAGCGTGATAGACGCCACCCCCAACAATGGAGCCTTGTGGCTACACACTTCGGGGTCAACGCCCATAGAGGTGTTTAAAGGCAAGCGAGAGCGATATGGAGTGTTCTACCCTATGCAGTCGTTCAGCAAGAGCCGCATAGTTGACATGAGTGAGGTTCACATCTTCATTGAGGGAAACAGCGACAAGGCGACTCGTGAAATCAACGATTTCGCCTCTTGTCTCTCCGAGAATGTCCACAAGGCAACCAGCCAAGAGCGCCAACAGCTTCATGTGGCGGCAGTCTTTGCCTGCAACTTCGCCAACCACATGTTCACCCTCGCTAGCGAGGTGCTAGGCGAGGCAGGGTTGCCCTTCGAGGCCATGCTGCCACTAATCAAGAGCACCATCGAGAAACTCGACCACATGACACCACAAGCGTCACAAACCGGTCCCGCCGCCCGCGGCGACACCAAGATAATAGAAAAACACTTCTCGTCATTAAATGGCGACAAGCGTGAAATCTACAGAATACTCTCCGAGAGCATTTTGAGAAGGAAAGGATTCACATCTTAATCTAGAAGTTCTAGGCAATCTATATAATCTAGAAATTAATCATCTAGAACTTGAACAGATACCCTACTCCAATGACGTGAGAGTCGCGGTTGTTGTAGCAGTCGTCGTCGGTGATATCCACATAGCGGTAATACACCTCAACCTGGTCGTGCTTGCTTAGCTTGAACTCGCAGCCAGCGGTGTAGCGCATCTTCTCTAGGCCTTTTGACAGATACATCTCCACCGAGACGAAAGGCTCATACCAAGCTTTTTTCTTGTCGTAAGACACCATCAGGCGTGTCCTCGACACATGTTTGCTCTTGGCTTTCTTGGGCTCGAGGCGGTCGTGAGCCCAGTCGTAGGTCACGTCGGGCACCTCGTGCCGATAGGTGTATTGCCAGCGCTCACGCAGCGAGAACTTGAAGCGTCCAGCCTTGTAACTACCTGTTGCCGAGAGAAACACACGGTGCTTCGACCCCCAAAAGGCCTCGGTCTCCTCTTGCTTTTCCTCGTTCCACTCGGCAAGCGAATAGTCGCGCATGAACTTGTAGCCAGCGTCTAGCTTGAGCCACGACAGCGGCTTGTAATCGGCGGTCAGAGCCACGTTCCAGCGGCTGGGAGCGCCCCATCTCTTGCCTGCCTCAATGTTGTCCTTGAGGCGATATTCAAACTCGAGCCCCAGGCTCCACTTCTTGTTGATTTTCTTCTCGGCGCCCATAGTCATCCAGAGCCCGAAGTCCTTGCCTTCCTTGCCATTAAATTGTGCACTTGCCGGCAGCGCTACCAGCAGCGTTAGAGCCACAGCAGCAACACATCTCACTAAATTTCTCATTTCATTTCTTCTTTTGGTATTTTTATCATTCGGTCAACGCTGTTGCTGCCCTTGTCGGTGCTGCGGTAGTGTACTCTGAGCACCGCCATGTCGCGCAGCATGTCAATGGCACCCACCTCCACCTTAGTAATATCGAGGCCAGTGCGCTTCTTCAGGTCAGCAACAAGCTCGTTGCGCTTGTCGGGAGTGATGAGCTCTATTTTGTCATACTGGATGAGCTTCACAGCATCGGTCTTGAGACGCCACTCGCATATCACAATAGCCACCACCACTATCAGATTGGTGATTATCAGCTCAATAATAGGCATCGTTGATGCCAGGGCATTGACCACAGCTAGAGCAATAATAATGAACAGATAGGTCATCTCGCGCACCGGCATCGTGTCGGTGCGGTATCGCATGATGCTGAAGATGCCAAACAAGCCTATGCCAAGACCTATTCCTGCCTTTCCCTTCATGTCCTCGAGGACGAAAATCATGAAGAACACTAGGAAGAAGATCGACACGCTGATGAGCATAAATGTGAAATAGAAGTCACGGCGCTTGCTCTTGCGGTAATACAGGCGGTCGATAATTACCCAGCTCACTACAATGCAGATAAGAAATCTTATCAGCATCTTAAAATATTCGGGCGACAAGCCCATTATAAATTCTGGCTGTTTCATAGCTTAAACAATATTATGGTTTATCATGCATCCCTCTCGATGAGGCGATGCACATAGTGAATTTTCTCTTTCAGGCGGTTCTGCTTCACCAGGGGGTTGGTCAGTGCCGTGCCTATGCAATACTTGCTGAACCCGTGAGGATGAATGTGCAGGTCGCGAAGCATGGCCAGCAATGGTGACGGCACATTGCCATCGCGCTTGAGCTCTATTATCACCACCTGCTCCAATGCCTTGTCAAGGCCTGTGCCAAAGTTGTGGTAGCGCAATTCGGTGTCGATGGTCACCCGCTCGGTCTTGCCCTTGTTAACAAGAGTGATGCGGCTGAACCAGTTGCGCAAGGCGGGTCTCAAGGTGTCGATGTCATACCAGCACAATGGCTCCAAAAACCGATGCTTTTCTTCTCCGGCGATGTCGAAGCCGGTGATAGCGATGCGTTTCTTGCGGGTGCGGCGGTGGTTGTTCTTGTTTTTCACCTCAAGGAAAGTAAGCCCCGAGTCAACATATTGCCTTGCTCTCACCTTTTGCCGCCCCAGACAGCCATTGTGATGTGTGATGTACATGTCGAGGGCTGGCGTGTCGTAGTAGAGTGTGGTGTAAGCACTAGAGCGCTTGCCGTCAATCTCCTGCATGAAATAATCGTCATGTGCCATCCTCAAGAGCCTCACAAGCTGTGGCATGGTGGTAACAAACTTAGTATCAACACGATTCATCAGCTTGACGCTACTCATAGCATCAAGACTTATAGAGTCAAAACCATTGATAATCGTGTTCATAAGAAAGTGTGTAAGAAAAGGTGAGAAAAATAGGTAACAAAATGCTTTGTTATCTTTTTAACGACAAATATAAGCAAAAAGTTGTCTTATGAAATATTTTTTCAATAAGATTATGGAAATAATCAGCAAACGACTGTTACTTACCACTATCTTACCTTGCGAAGAAGATGACGGCAGGCAAACTTCACATGCCGTAGCACAGTGGGCAGAGTGCCATAGTAATGACACATTATTTTATAGCGCTCGCGCAACGACTTCTTGTGGTTTTGCGTGGTTAAGCCCTCACTAAGATAGGAGATAATGGGCTCATCGCCAACGTAGGCGGTGCTGTGGCACTGCTTGAGCACCTTGATGCACCAGTCATAGTCGGCACTGAAGCGGTAGCTAAGGTCATAGTGCGGGCACAACTCTCGCTTGGCAATAAAGGCCTGGTGGCACACCAGCATGCCATCCTTGAAACTCTGCCAGGTGAGATGCTCAGGAGCGCTGAGATGCCTCATCCCCACCACTTTTCCTGTGGCATCAACGAGCTGGGTCTGGCCATAAATTACATCAGCCTGGTCTTGTGCTTTCATGGCGATGCGGGCAAGGGTCTCGGGGGTGGAAAAGGCGTCGCCGGCGTTAAGGAAGATGAGGTATTGCCCTGTTGCCCTGTCGATAGCCTTGTTCATGGCATCATAGAGCCCTTTGTCGGGCTCACTCCACACCGTGGCGGTAGCAATTCCTGCCTGCTCCACTAGCGCCAGCGTGTCGTCGGTCGATGCTCCATCAATGACGAGATACTCAAAGTGGGTGAACGACTGTTCTTTCACGCTCTTGAGCGTGGTGCTCAGCACCTGGGCAGCATTGTAGGTAACTGTAATGATAGAGAAAAGCATTTTTTAGCTGACTAATAAACGAGTAAACAAGCTAACAAGACAATAGATATATTCAATGTGAAAATGCAAGAAGTGTAAACTGAGAACTGGAAACTACATGACCTCTACCAGTCAAAGACATTTCGGAGCACCCACCACAGCACTACCACAATGCCAATAGCCGCTATCGTGTAGTGGTGAGTTATCACATCATCTACTTTGCGAGGGAGGAGTTTGGTATAATCGTTAAGCAAATAAAGCACTATCACCGGAATTGCGACCACAAAAAAGGCATTGTAACGCAATGCATCGACGACATTGCCATGAAGCAGCGAGTGAATCACACGCTGGCTGCCGCATCCAGGACATTTAAAGCCAGTGAGCACGAGAAACACACACCGAGGCATATATTTGCTGGTGGCAGGGTTTATGCTGAAATAAAACACCGCCAACACTATCAGCAAGACTACAAAAATCCCAATCTTTACCGAACGACTCTTGCTCATCAGCCAAGACCCTGAAATATGTAATGCGAACAAGCCAGCGGCGTTGAGATGAGACCCAAAATGATTGAAGCAATGATTGCCCAGGCCCCATATTCGCTGTATTTCTCGGCCTTGAGATAGTTTCCTTCTTTGTATTTCTTCTTGGTTTGGAAGGCAAATATGATGCCCAGCACGCCCAGTGGCCAGCAGCAGCATATAGTAGAGATAATTGCCCACACCAGATTGGTGGGAGGGCATTGCCCGCCCTGGGCAGTGGCATGATAGCCAGTAGCTTCACTGGCATAATGAGGTGCATAGCCCAGCTGCTGCGGAGCAGTCCCCATGACATTCCCTGGCTGCCCATAGAGAGGTGGCAACTCGGGGGTCTCCTCTACAATGACGCCAGGCTCCTCACTTGCCACAGCCTGTGGCTCATCAGCCCCAGTGGCAGCATAGCCTTCACTAGCTGCCATCCTCTCGAGCATCTGGCTCAACTCGGGGACTTTAGTGATTTTCACCCAGTCGTCAAGACCGCTATGCCACACGTAGGCCGTTTTGTCAACTCCCATCTTCTCAAGTTCTTCTACTGAGTGAGGACCTGACTGATTGCCTTTGAAATATATCCAATAACGAGTCATTTTTTCTTATTTTGAAAAACTATTGCAAAGATAAGCAATCGTTTTTAATTATAATGTTTTTTGTGTTATTTTCTTCAACCACAAGCCACAACACCATCATGCATTGCGCATTGTGAATTGTGCATTGAGCATTATGCATTAAACAGGGTTCACTCTTTCTCAAGATAAGTGTAGCCATAAAGCCCAGAGCGATAGTTGCGCACAAACTCGTTGCCTTCATCGGCGGTAATTTTCTTGGTGCGGATGGAGTCGGCTACCCATGACTCCACGTTGCGCACCAGCTCCTTGGGGCTGAACTGCACGTAGTCGAGCACCTCGGCAACGGTCTCACCGTCAATCACCTGGTCAATCTCGTAGTGGTCCTTATAGACGTTGATGTGCACCGCATTAGTGTCGCCAAAGAGGTTGTGAAGGTCGCCAAGTATCTCTTGATAAGCCCCCACAAGGAATACTCCCAGGTAGTAGTGCTCGCCTTCTTTGAGCTGATGCACAGGCAAGTAATGCGAGAAGCCCTGGTTAGAGATGAAGTTGCCTATCTTGCCATCGCTGTCGCAGGTGATATCCTGGATGGTGGCGAAACGGTCGGGGCGCTCCGTGAGCCGGTTCAGGGGCACCACGGGGAACACCTGGTCGATGGCCCACGAGTCGGGCAGCGACTGGAAGAGCGAGAAGTTGCAGAAGTATTTCTCGGGCAACATGCGCGCCACGCTGCGCAGCTCCTCGGGGGCGTGCTTCATGTCGCTAGCAATCATGTTCACCTCGCGTGCCACGCTCCAGAAGAGCTTTTCCACTAGGGCACGCGTGCGCAGGTCAAGGATTCCCAGGCTGAAACGGTCGAGGGCCTCCTCCCTGATTTGCAACGCGTCGTGCCAGTCTTCTAGCAGGCGGGCCTTGTTGATTTTATCATAAATCTCATAGAGGTCGCACACCAGCTCGTCCTCGTTCTCGCGCAGGTGGTCGTTGTCGTCGTCCCACTGTGGCAGGCTTGCCGTCTCGAGCACCTCGAGCACGAGCACCGAGTGGTGAGCCGTGAGGCTTCTACCACTCTCGGTGATGATGTTAGGATGCTTGATGCCGTTCTTGTTGCAGGCATCCACAAGCTGATACACCGAGTCGTTGACATACTCCTGAATGGAGTAGTTCATGCTGTTCTCGCTAGCGCTGTTGCGCGTGCCGTCATAATCTACACCCAGGCCACCGCCTATGTCGATAAAGTCGATGTCAAAGCCCATCTGCGAGAGCTGCACGTAAAACTGGCACGCCTCGCGCAGAGCATTCTTGATGCGGCGTATCTTGGTCACCTGGCTGCCTATGTGGAAGTGGATGAGCTTGAGGCAGTCGGTCATCTTGTTCTCCTGCAAGAACTCCATCGCCTCTTGCAGCTCGCTGGTGTTGAGGCCAAACTTGCTGCGGTCGCCACCACTCTCTTCCCACTTGCCGCTGCCGCTGCTCGAGAGCTTGATGCGGATGCCCACGTTAGGCCTCACGTTCAGCCGCTTGGCTATCGAGGTGATGAGCCTCAGCTCGCCAGGCTTCTCCACCACGAGGAAGATGCGGCGACCCATCTTTTGTGCCAGCAATGCCAGCTCAATGTAGTTCTCATCTTTATAGCCATTGCAGATGATGAGCGAGTTCTCCGAAATCTTGCCCATGTTCATCGCCAGCACGGCATGGAGCTCGGGTTTGGAGCCGGCCTCCAGACCAATGTTGAACTTCTTGCCGTGGCTCACAATTTCCTGAACCACAGGCTCCATCTGGTTCACCTTAATGGGATAGATGATGAAGTTCTGCGCATGATACTCATATTCCTTAGCCGCCTTCTTGAAGCAGCTCGAAATCTTCTCGATGCGGTTATCGAGGATGTCGGGGAAGCGCAGCAGCACTGGCGCGCTGATGTTGCGCTGGCGCAACTCGTCCATCACTTCTACCAGGTCAACGCCTGTGTAGGTTTGCTTAGGGGTCACTGTCATGTGGCCTTTATCATTGATTGAGAAGTACTTGAGGCCCCAACCATTGATGTTATACATTTCGGCGCTGTCCTCGATGCGCCACTTGTTGATGCTGCTCGCCATGTGGTAAGCTTTATAAGGTGAATAACGCAGTTTTTTACTCTCTCAACGAGCTGCGGTCAGCAGCCACAGCCCCAATTAATCGGCAAATTTACAATTAAAATCACAAAAACAAGAATATTTGTGACGAAAAATCATTTATAAATCTAATCAACACATTATATCGGTGTTTTTTGAAAAAAAAACCGCATTATAGATGAAAAGTCACAGAAAATAGATACCTTTGTAGGCGGTAAATAATGATTTCTCATGGGAGACGTGAAATTTATATGGAACAGGCTGTGGAGATGGGTGCGCAACATCCTCATCTTCTTCTTTGTCTCGTCTCTGCTGGCAGTGATAGCTTTCAAGTGGGTGCCAGTCTATCGCACTCCGCTCATGTATATCAGGTACTGCGAGCAGTATATCGCAGGCAAGGACCCACGCATCGAGCACCAATGGGTGGATATGGCCATGATCTCAAAACACATGCCCACAGCAGTCATTGCCAGCGAAGACGCTCACTTCATGGAGCACAACGGCTTCGACGAGAAGGCAATACTCAAAGCGCGCCTCCATGCGCTTGAGGGTGGCAAGGAGCGAGGCGCCAGCTCCATCTCGCAGCAGACCGCCAAGAACGTGTTCCTGTGGCAAGGACACAGCTGGTTCAGGAAAGGACTAGAGGCCTATTTCACCTTCCTGATAGAGAAAATATGGGGCAAGGAGCGCATCATGGAGGTCTATCTCAACTCCATTGAGATGGGCGACGGCATCTATGGCGTGCAGGCTTGTGCCTCCCATAATTTCCACAAAAGCGCCAGCGAGCTCACACAAAGCGACGCGGCACTGATTGCCGCCACGTTGCCCAACCCGCTCCAGTTCAACTCCGCCAAGCCCAGCAAATATATGGAGAAGCGCCGCAAGCAGATTATCGCGGGCATGAACTACCTGCAGGGGGGCGGCAAGACCCCACAGTGGGGCATCGACCCATCCTCGATCAAGACCGATGCCACGACACCAGCAGAAAAGAACCGCAACAAAAAAAGCGGCAAAAAGAACAAAAAGAAAAAGCGATAACCACATCGCATAATCGTAATATATAAAACATCACTATTCTACTACTCACTACTCTACTACTCCACTATTCTACTATTCTACTACTCCACTATTCTACTACTCCACTATTCTACTACTCTACTATTCTACTATACAAAAAACAACTTAAAACAACTATGGATTTTATTTCGCAAAGATTGCAAGCATTGCAGCCATCGGCCACACTGGCGATGTCGCAAAAGAGTAACGAACTCAAAGCACAAGGCGTTGACGTGATAAACCTGAGCGTGGGAGAACCCGACTTCACCACCCCCGACCACATCAAGCAGGCCGCCAAGCAGGCCGTTGACGACAACTTCTCGTTCTACTCGCCAGTGCCTGGATACCTGTCGCTGCGACAGGCCATCAGCGACAAGCTCAAAAATGAGAACAACCTCGACTTCGCCCCCGAGCAGATTGTGGTGGGCAACGGTGCCAAGCAGGCGTTGTGCAACACCGTGCTGTGCCTCGTCAACCACGGCGACGAGGTGATTATCCCCACACCAGCGTGGGTGAGCTATGTGCAGATGGTGAACCTGTGCGGCGGCAAGAGCGTACTCGTGCCAGCAACCATCGACCAAGATTTCAAAATCACCCCCGAGCAGCTCGAGAATGCCATCACCGAGAAGTCAAAACTCATCATCCTGTGCTCGCCATCTAACCCCAGCGGCAGCATCTACAGCCGCGAAGAGCTCGCTGGCCTGGCCGCTGTGCTGGCACGTCACCCACAGGTGATGATTATTGCCGACGAGATCTATGAGCACATCAACTATGTGGGTCACCACGAGTCGCTGGCGCAGTTCCCCGAAATCAAGGACCGCGTGGCTGTGATCAACGGTGTGTCTAAGGCCTACGCCATGACCGGATGGCGCATCGGTTACGTCGCAGCGCCACTGTGGCTCGCTAAGGCCGTCAACAAGCTGCAAGGACAATACACCAGTGGTGCATCATCAATCGCCCAGAAAGCTGCCGAGGCTGCCTACCGTGGCTCACAGCAGTGTGTCGAGGACATGCGCGTAGCATTCCAGCGCCGCCGCGACCTCATCACCGGGCTGCTCCAGGAGATTCCCGGCATCGAGCTCAAGGTGCCTCACGGCGCGTTCTATGTCTTCCCCAAGGTGGAGGCATTCTTTGGCAAGCGCTGTGGCGACACCGTCATCAACGACGCCGGCGACCTCGCCATTTACCTGCTCGAGAAGGCCCATGTGGCAAGCGTGGCAGGCGACGCCTTCTGCTGCCCAGGCTACCTGCGCATGAGCTACGCCACCAGCGATGAGAACATCATCGAGGCCGTGGCACGCATCAAGAAAGCCCTCGCCGAGCTGAAATAAGAACTTGACAACACTCTGGGTTCTGCCAGACACACAAGGCGCACTGGCAGAACCCATTAAATAAAAGGATTATGAAAGACAAAAATGACTCACAGCAGGCCCAAGAACCAGAGGTAGCTTATCAAAGCTCACCAAGCAACGACATTGCCTATTCAAACAATGAAGAGGGGCTCAATCCTTCACAAATTCATTTACTCAGACTTTTTTCCATCAACAAAACCACAGAATCGGAGGCTGAGTTGAAAGAAGCCCTTTTTGACTTTTATTATCATAAACTTAAACAAAAGGAGGATGAAATGTGGGCAACTGGAGCAATGAGCCAAGAATTACTAGACAGAATTAATAACACCGATTTGCACAAACTATAATGCAACACATTGTTCTTGATACAAACTGCCTTATCCAGTCCATCTCTTTTCATAGCAAGTATCATCCAGTTTGGCAATCGATTGTATCTGGAAAATACACCTTGTGTGTATCAACCGAGATTCTTGAAGAGTATCTTGAAATTCTATTGAGATTTTATGATGAAGAATATTCTTATTTGGTGATTAATTCAATTGCCAACAACAAGCATGTCAAGTTTATTACACCCTACTACAAGTTTAACTTGATACATTCCGATCCCGACGACAACAAGTTTGTTGACTGCGCAATATCGGCTGGAGCAAAATACATAGTGACTAACGACAAGCACTTCGACATCTTGAAAAACATCGACTTCCCCAAAGTTGACATCATCACATTGATAGACTTTTACAACCAGTTATAAGTTTGACACATTAAGAGCCATCTAAAAATTTCAATCTGTTATTATTCTGATTATTCTGTTTTGGTTATTTGATTTCCAAGTATTATTCTCAAGCCCATATTAATGTGGAATCTTAATGGTCGCTCTGAGTAGATGTTGCTGTCGGCACCATTGTAGAAATAGTAGGAAACTCCTGGCTCAAAGAAGAACGCCAACCTGTCGGCAACTCCATATTGCACTCCTAGCCTTGCGAGTGCCGAGAACTGTGGTCGCTCATCGCGGGAATCTGATAAATTATAGTAATTTAAATAATAATCTTTGCGGGAATGACTCTTCAAGTTAAACTCTATAGCTCCACCTGCCACAG
This sequence comes from uncultured Prevotellaceae bacterium, assembly GCA_900318255.1. Classification (GTDB taxonomy): domain Bacteria; phylum Bacteroidota; class Bacteroidia; order Bacteroidales; family Muribaculaceae; genus Sodaliphilus. The sequence goes on from ONJX01000012.1 coordinate 66,978, forward strand.
CATAGAATGACCATCGCTTCTTGTTCCACAAGATGCGCGACACCTCAAGTGGAATGCCAATGTAATGAGCCGTGACTTCAGTTTTTTCCCAATACTCTTGACCATTGTTATCATCAAGTTCGACGTACTCATAGGTGTCTAGCTTTTTCATGGTCAAATAGGTATAGCCAATGCCACTGCCCAATTTCCACTTCCTGCCAATTGGGAACCAAACTTCGAGACCAAATTTCACAGGCATCTGCACATCCACTTTCTTGTGATGATTATATCCCGACTCTAAATCTGAAGGCCCAGAATTTTGCGGCGTAAAGGCATCATAGTAATGAATGGGGTGAACCAACGATTCACTCGACGACATGCCAAGTCCAGTGTAGGCTAAAGTTATCTCGAAGGGCAACTGTCCACGCTCTCTTACCTCGCTCCCCTCCAACGCCCACAACGGCTGCACTTGTGGCAGGGGCTCATGCAAGATAATTGTTGCTGAATCTACCTGATGATTTAATGTGTCAGTATCAAGTTGCGCTATATCTTGTTTATCAACCACTTGATGTGTAGCAGAAGAGTCTCCTGCCATGGCGGTCAACTCTCCCTCGGTAGGGGCAAAGTGTGCCTTGTCGGTTGTAGATGGAGGAAGTGTGACTTCCTCACAAGAATCAGCAACCGTATTATACTCAACGACTTTTTGGCTACTGTAGTGTGGCGGTTGGGAAGCATTGGCACTAGCATAATTCTCCTCATTAACAGTTGCCATATCATCAGCTACTTCTTCATTACTTAAGGAACCGCTGGTCTCAACTGATTCAGGAGAAAGAGAACCATTCTTAGCGATATTTTGCGGCTTGGAGATATCGCTTCCATCTTGCAGTGCAGTCCATATCACCACCGCGACAACTGCTGCCGCTGCCATACCCGCCAATGCTTTATATATCGAGCGGCGAGGCACTATAGCGCCACGTTTTTTGCCATGGCGCTTATCCATCGAAGCGCTAACCTCTTGCCACAGTCCCGATGGCTCTATCATCTCATGTTGCGACAGCCGCTCGTGCATTATGTCGATAAAGTCGTTCTTCATAGTTCCTTGTTTTTAATTTCCATGATTCTCTTTGCCAGCAGTATGCGGGCACGATGATACTGCGAGGCCGAAGTGTTCTCGCTTATTCCAAGCATCTTTGCTATGGTGCTGTGAGGTTGTTTTTCAATGGCAAACAGGTTGAAAATAGTGCGATATCCTACTGGCAACTCTTGCACCAGCGCCATCAAGTCTTCAATGGCCATAGTCTTGGCTTGTGCCGATAGTTCCTCATCAACAGCCAAGTCATCTTGTTCATCAATGATATCATCGATTTGCACAAATGCGTCCGGCGACTTCTTACGCCTGAGCAGTTGCAGCGACTCATTAACCACAATACGCCTAACCCAAGCCTGTAGCGAGCCATCGTTATGAGGTGTGAAGGCACTGATTCCAGTAAACACCTTGAGATAACTCTCCTGCAACACATCCTTCACATCGTCGGGGTCAACCACATAGCGCGAGCACACGGCAGTCATAGCTCCAACCGTGCGACTATACAGTTCTTGCATAGCCACTCGATTTCCTTGCATGATGTCGCGCACGAGCTGTTTCTCGTCAAAACCCGCACTATTGCCCATTAAATAGCCTTTTAGTGTTTGTTTTATTATAATGAGCAAAGTTAGAAATCTTGCATCAATTAGAGTTCTTTTTTTGCAAAAAATAGAAAGTGTAAAATGCGTCGCCCGATTCAAGGTACACTTCTAATCGCCGTGACTCGGTCGCTTCATCAAGAGGATCAATCGTTAATATAAGCTCTCCTTTCACGCTTTGCGCCCGGCTCCAAGAGCCTTTTATATCCATGAAATTATCTGCTTCGAGTGATGTAATTAACTCTATGTCATCTTCTTTAATGCCATTGATCCAGAATGTGCCATAGTTCTTGCATACCATCTTGTAGGTTCCTCCACTCGCGGGAATTTGATACACATTGTCAATCATTTCAAGGCCACTCTGGTTGTCCCATTGCATTCGAGGCCAGTTGCCATCAATCGTTTCTTTATCACACGAAATCATCATGCTCGCCACAGCAAGCATCAGCATCATCAGGAAAACACTCTTTATCTTCATATCATTTATCTTTCGAGGTTCATTTATATAATGCCCGCCATTATGAAATATTGCATCAAAAATACCACTTTTTGCCATTTTCGTGCAAGATTCTTAACTTTGTGCATTTATTAGATGGACAAAACCTTTATAACGCTTATGAAACAAAAATTGAACTTTATGATGCTTGCAGCGCTTGCCGTGATGATGATGGCATGCAGCAAGGACGAACCATTTGACAATTCAGCAACCCCAAACCCCGATGACCCACGCCTCGAGATTCTGGCAACTCCTGTGTGGCGCTATTATGGTGGGGCAGGTGACCATGAGATACAGAAGATAACCTACACCATGCGCGACGCATCGTGCTATTTCATCACCCCCATGACCGAAGAACGCGATGAGGAACTCGCAAAGATGGCAGAGGAAAACGTAGGAGTTGACAACCCACTGATTATCCGCTATGGCAATGATGGATACTTGGTCTATGCCGACCGCTCTTTCATCACATCAAGCGACTACGTGAGCGACCGTTACTTTGATGGATACTACCATGGAGATGGAGGCGACGAGCCAACTCTTGATTTCACCATCATTCTCCAAACGATAATCATCAAACCCGAAGATAGAATCGATGCCGAAGCCTTGAAAAATAAACTTCTCAAGAAATACGGAAACAAATTCAACAAGGAAACTGCCAAGATAGAGCACAGGGGAAATTCTTACTTAATTTATTTAGACAGCAGAGTAAACACTTCGGCGCAGGTGCTTGACATCAGCAACGAAATCTACATGCGCGACGACGTGAAATGGTCCGAACCTAACATGTTTAGCCCATGGCATTTGTGCGATTAAATCTATTTCGTGACATCGTGGGTTTAATGAGGAAGAATGAGGAATATTTAGCCGTGCTCGTCAACAGCGACACGGCTAAATTATTCACTTTACCGTTTTTTAAAAAACAAAAAGAGAGCACATGGGTATTGGTTCTGAAAAAAAGTTTTATCTTTGTGGAATAGAAAAAGAAATATCAAAAGATTTTGATAATGCTCTGGACAAGAATAATTTCTCCCAAAGCCACTTGTGATAATGAAAATTGTAGTACCTTTGTATTATGGAAGACAAAAAAAATACTATAAAGGCACAAAATAACCAAGTGTTACCCACACAATTAGTTGATGATGTCAAGCTGATTGTGGAGCGCGGTTTGCGTGATGCCTACCGCAGTGTCAACTCCATTTCCATTTTGACTTTTTGGAATGTGGGGAAACGCATAGTGGAAGAAGAACAACATGGAGAGAATCGTGCTGAATATGGGAAGCAAGTGCTCAAAAGCTTGGCAGAAGTACTTGTGCCGTTGTTCGGTTCTTCTTATAATGAACGCAATTTGTATAGTATGCGTCAGTTCTTCTTGTGTTTCAGGGACTTGGAGATTTTGAACACGCGTGTTCAAAATCTTTCATGGTCACATTATCGTATGTTGCTTCGCGTCCCTGACGAGAATGCCCGTTACTGGTATTTACGTGAAGCATCGCAGGAGATGTGGAGCGTGCGCACTCTGAGCCGAAACATCGGTTCGCAATACTACTACCGCCTGCTGCAATCACCCAAGAAAGACAAGGTGATTGCCGAAATGCGAGAATTAACACAGCCATTGCAACAAGGCAAAGATGAAATCGTCAAGAATCCTGTTGTTGCCGAGTTTCTTGGGCTGGAGAACACCGATTATAGTGAGAGCGAGCTAGAACAGGCAATCATTGACCATCTCCAGAAGTTCATTATGGAAATGGGGCGCGGTTTTGCCTTAGTCGGTCGCCAAAAACGTATTGCAACCGAAACTGCCAATTATTACATTGACCTTGTCTTCTACAATTACGACTTGCAATGTTTCTTTTTGATAGATCTTAAAACCACCACCATAACCCATCAAGATGTTGGGCAGATGGATATGTACGTTAGAATGTTTGACGACTTGAACAGTAAAAGAATCCATAACCCTACAATCGGCATCATTCTTTGTGCCGAGACAGATAAAGATATAGCCAAATACTCAATCCTGAGCGACAACAAAAGGTTGATTGCAGCAAAATATCTCACTTACATGCCTTCGGAGGAGGCACTAAGGCGTGAGATTGAGCAGCAAAAAGAAATTTTCTATCTGCAACATGGCAAATCTAACAATGAGAATGACGACCAATAACAAAAAGAAATCACATTGTTACTGGTCCTAAAAATATTGCATGCTATCAGTGAACACAATGAGTTAAGGATAACTTCAATGTACTAAATCATGACCTTTTAGGCTATGTGTACGCAGAATAAATACAAAGACGGCGAGTGGGAATACATTGAATATTACCCATTGGAACAATCAATAGTTCCTTGCCCTGTGAAAACACGTTATGTACGTGGCATGGCATGGTTTGACAAATTTGAATTGGCAAAATTGTTGGGATGTGAAGTACGTGACATCAGGCGCTATCTAGATGAGTCAGAAGCAAACGGTGAATTGTCACAAGAGCACATAGCAATTTTAGAGGATAAGACACAAGGAGGGAGAAAGTTTGACATCAAGTGTTATGATGCAACTGTCGCTTTAAACATTGCTGACTATGATACTGTTCCCGACAAACAATTTTTATTGTGGATTAAATCAAAATCAAGTCTTGACACAGAACATGAATATGAAAAGCATGTACTTAAACTGATGAAAGAGAATGATGAGATTGAAAAGAAACACACTTACAATATCTTTGACTTAATTTGGTATAACGGAGAATGGGTAGAAGAGGAAGCATATTCTGCTAATAAATTACCTCGCTCTGATGGCTATATGCGGTTCTTTGTTTTTTTGTTACCAATAATCGTTACTTCTATATACTGTGTTAAAATATCTTTGGCATTTTTATTTATACCCATTATTATTTTTGCTGCCTATTTTTTGCGCTTTATAAATAAAGAACGCAGATGGGCAATAAAAGTTCATTATGGTCTCAATCGTTATCCTGGTAATCCTTTCTGGACTTCGGCATATAATAAGGGCATATGGAATTGGAAACAGAATGTTCTCATTTATACATGGTTCATTTGGTCTGTTATAGTTAGTTTGCTTTTTCTGCAAAAATACGTCTTTTAAGTATAGAAGCGGTTACCGTACATTTGCAGTACGATAACCGCCTATATTGATTTTTTTATTATCTTTGTCACTGAAAATCATCTTAAACGATTAATTTATAGGCAACAGGAATATTATAAAACCAAATACAGCAATTATGAGAAAGAGTATTTTTATTGTTCTGGCATTGGCATGTTTTGCTTGCGCTTGGAGCAAAACTGCTGAGAGGAAACTGCAATTCGACCCCGCCAAGGGCGAGCCACGCACCATGACGATGCTTGATGGAAGCACGGTAAACTACGTGGCATACGAGAGGCTCTACTATGTGACCAACGTGGAGGACTCGATGTATCAGTATCTTAATATGTATGTGCCCGAGACGGCGGGAAGTAAGTCGCCAATACTGCTGCGCACCTACGTGGGCGGGTACATGGCATCTCGGGCTGGTATTCCTCAGGTAGGCGACGCTAGCGGGCGAGCCCTCAAGGAAGGCATGGTGGTTGTGATTCCTGGCACTCGTGGCCGCAACTCGAGCGTGATTGTTCCTAAGAACGATAAGAAGGCGGGATTGAAGAAAGGCGACAAGGTTTTCACTGGTCGTGCTCCCAATGCTATTCTTGACCTTAAGGCCGCCATTCGCTATATTCGCTATTTTGACGACGAGATTCCTGGCGATGCCGAGAGGATTATCACCGACGGCACCAGTGCTGGTGGAGCGATGTCGTCGCTGATGGGTGCCACAGGCAATCATCCCGACTATGAGCCATTGCTGCAGGCGATGGGCGCAGCACCAGCGCGCGACGACGTGTTTGCCTCGGTGTGCTACTGTCCAATTATCGACCTTGACCATGCCGACATGGCATATGAATGGCTGTATAACGGCACCGATAGCCGCCAGAATGGCGACCTCGATGTTCTTGCCGTGAGCGACGAACTAAAAGCGCAATTCCCAGCCTATATCGAAAGCTTGAATCTCCGCACCACTGACGGAACGCCGCTCACTGCCGACAATTACCTTGACTATATCAAAAAGGAACTCATCCGCTCGGCTCAGATTGCCAAGAATGCCGGAGCCGAAATTCCTGACAGCCTAGGCTTCACTTTCAGTGAAGAGGCAGGTTTTGGCGCTCCTCCCATCAATGGAGGCGTGGATTCACCTGCCGGCAAAGCTCCAATAGGCGGCCAGCGACGAGCAATGGCGCCTCCTGCGGGTGGCAGAAAGCAAGTGGGCGACTATATTCTTGACCTTGACATGGCAAAATATCTTAACTATGTGGTATCAACACAAGCGCTCAAGACTGCGCCTGCCTTCGACACTCAAGGCGTGGCAGGACAAAGGGGCTCGGGCGAGAATGAGGAGTTTGGCGACTGGACTGGCAGCAGCGTCAATTTCACCGACTATGGCGCGATGAAAGCAGGCACAACGCTCACTCCCGACATCAAGCGCAACGTGAGGATGATGAACCCCATGAACTACATAGGTGACGAAAATAGCAGTGTGGCACAATACTGGTACATACGCCACGGCTCACGTGACCGCGACACCTCATTCCCCGTGCCCATCAACTTGGCGCTCAAACTTGAGAATGCTGGCAAGAGCGTGGACTTCCTGCTGGCATGGAACCGACCTCACAGCGGCGACTATGCTCTCGACGAGATGTTCAAGTGGATAAAGGACTGCCTGTTAATGCAAGCTCTTAAAGAGTATGAAGGATCTAAAAAAGCTTTGATTGAGAAATATTAAAAACATGGGCAAGAACAGATTTTTCAAAAAAACTGATTCTTGCCTATAATCTTTCTCATTTTCCTTAACACATATTGTCATTTACAATTATTATGCTTAATTTTGCAGTTTGTGAAGCATGTCATTAGCACATTGACAATGCATTGCATTTTTATTTACTCAAACTTGAAAGTTACATGACAAATCGAGGTTTTATAAACCTGATGCTAACAATGCTGATAGTGGTTGTTGTCTGTGGCTGCAAAGAGCGCAAGGCCATCGACAACCCCAAGCCTGCGGTATATTACTGGCGCACGACGTTCGGCCTCAACGACGTGGAGCGACAATTCCTGCACGACTATAAGGTGGGAAAGATGTATGTGCGCTACTTTGATGTGGTGGTCGATAGCAAGTCACATGAGCTCAGGCCTAATGCCACTATCACCTTTAACGACTCGGTGCCTGCGGGCATAGAGGTGATACCCACCATCTTTATCGTGAACGAGTGCGTAAATCACAACATCGACACCATAGCGCAGCTGCTAGTAGATCGCGTGTTACAGATGAATGAGACTCACGACATAGCCGGGGTGAAGGAGCTCCAAATCGACTGCGACTGGACTGCCAAGACGCAAGATGCCTACTTTGCCTTCCTCGAGCACGTGCGCCAGCTGCTGGCAGAGAAAGGCATGAGACTGAGCGCCACCATCAGGCTGCATCAGCTATCGATGAAGGCGCCACCAGTAGATTACGGCGTTCTGATGATGTATAATACTGGCGACCTGAAAAACAGCAAGCAGCGCAACCCCATCCTCGACAAGCGCGATGTGGAGCCCTACCTCAAGTATCTTGCCGATTATAGCCTGCCGCTGTGCGCCGCCTACCCCAACTTCGGGTGGCAGCTACTCTTCACTGGCGACAAGTTCCGCGACATCCTCTACAGCGAGGACCTGAGCGACACCACGCTCTATCAGCCAGTTGGCAACGGAAAATATGTGGTAGTGAGCAGCATCGACCTGCCCAATTACCTGAGCAGCAATAGCACCTACACCTATTTAAATGCCGGCGACACGGTGATGGTGGTTAAACCTGATGCCTCAACGTTAGTCCAAGTGCATGATGCCTTGAGCCACGAGCGACCAGGCATCAACGACCAAGTGATAATTTATCATTTAAATAATAGCAGTATAAACAACTACAAACCTGGCGATTATGAAAAAATATTTAATCCTTAGCCTCCTTGCTGCAGCTGCACTGCAGGCTTGGGCATGTGGCGGTTGGGTTAGACCCAACTACTATATGTTCAGCGTCTTTAACCGCGACATGATGAAGGACCCATTCGCTCAAGAGACGAAACAGTATTGGGTTGACTACACTGGTGGCGATGAGTCGGCAGAATATTCCTGCGACATACTCGACATGGTCAAGCCCGAGGAATTTGACAAGAGCGACAATCTAATTATTAGAACCGCTCGCAAACGTGGCGACACCGAGACCCTCAACTACCTGCGTCTGCTCGTGAAGTATCTCAACAACGACGGTTCTGATGACAGCGAGTGGAATTATCCCACCAAAGAACAACTCGCTCAACGCAAATCGACCTTGCAGCAGGTGCTCAAGCAGGCTCAGGCTTACAAAGGCACCAAGTACAAGAACCAGTATGCCCTGCTGGTGATGCGCTGCAACATGACTGCCGGAAACCATCAGGCAAATATCAACTACTGGGAGAAGAGCGCTCATCGGCTCAAGGACAACGTGTATAAACGCTGGATGAAGGGCATCTATGCCGGAGCACTCTACAACACCGGCAAGAAGGACAAAGCCTGCGAGATTTATGCCGAACTGGGCGACATGACAAGCATAAAATACTGCATGCGCAAGAAACGCAACCTCAAGGGCATCAAAGAAGAATATGCCGCTAACCCTAACTCTCACACCCTCATTTTCCTGGTTCAGGACTTTGTGAACAACACCCAAGAGACTCTCGACAACGGCAGCGACCCCGAAATCATGCGCTATGTGGAAGCCACTGGCATCTACGAGAACGAGATGAATGACTTCATCGATTTTGCCGGAAAGGTGCTTGCCGAGAAGAAGACCAAATCGCCAGCTATGTGGGAGGCAGCGCGCGGCTTCATCAACTACATGGCCGGCAACCAAGACGATGCCATCAAGCAGCTCACCAACGCCCAGAAGCTCGACGGCACACAGCGCATGAGGGACAACGCCCGCGCCTGCCTCATGCTTGCCAGCATCAAGAGCGCACAACCCACCAACGAGTATTTTGACTATATGCTCGGAGAGTATAAATGGCTCGAGCAAAAGGCGGGATATGACAAAGACCACTATGCCACCGACCCGCACTACAACGACGTGTTTGAGCGCGTGACCTACGACGCTCTGGTGCCTCAATACTACCACTGGGGCATGCCCAACCAGGCAACAGCACTACTTGGCATGGCATCACGCAACAACGAATACTCGTCGGAGTACAGTTGCCAGCTCGACTCGCTAAGCTCAAGCGACTTTGAGGGCTTCAAGCACTATCTCGATAACGGCACCAGCAATGCCTTCGAACGCTGGGTGGCTTCTTATTGCGAAATCGACAACACCAAGTTCAACGACATGATGGGCACCAAGCTAGTGCGCGAGGGAGAGTTCCAAGCCGCCATCAACTATCTTGAGCAAGTGCCGTTGAGCTATATCTCGGAACAAGGCATCAGCTACTACATGGCACGCAAAGATTATAATAAGGTAATATGGATGAAACGCCAGTTCCTGAGTTTCTTGAACGAGGAGCTCACACCAGTGACCACCAATGCCAAGCTGCAATACTGCCGCGACATGGTGGCACTCGACAACCAGATTGCCAACAGCAACGGCGAAGTGCGCAACGAGCTGCTCTACAAGAAAGCCAACATGCTCTTTCAGGCGAGCCACAAGGGCGACTGCTGGTATCTGGCCCACTACCAGAATGGGGTGTATGCCGAGAAGCTGCGTAGTGAGTACGACTTCATTGGCACCGCGCGCCGACTGCTCGTGGCTGCCGGACACGACACCGAGAACATCGACCTCAAACAGAGGTGTATTTTCGCACAGTCGTTCATTGCCGCCGAGAGCTTTGGTTACTGTGTGACAAGTGTTTATGACTGGGACAGCAAAAAATATACTTACACCTTTGACAACGAGCGATATCCACACATACGCTCATTGGAACTGTTGCTTGACTTCGTCAACAAAGATGGCAATCCCAATGCCGATTACATGACCAAGTGCGACGTTATCAAAGTGTTCCAGCAATATAACAATTGAGAGCAGCACTATGAAAATCCAATATGCCAGCGACTTGCATCTGGAGTTCAGGGAAAACACCCGCTACCTCAGTGAGCACCCTCTTGAGGTAGCGGGCGACATCCTGGTGCTTGCGGGCGACATCCTGCTCTTTGGCGACAAACAACTTAGCGAGCACCCTTTCTGGGACTGGTGCAGCGACCACTTTGCCCACACCCTCATCGTGCCGGGCAACCACGAGTACTACAACCGCGTGGATGTGCTCGCCACCCTTGACGGCTTCACTTATCCCCTGCGCAAGAATGTGACCTACGTCAACAACCGCAGCATCGTCCTGGGCGACACCGAGCTGTTTTTCACCACCTTGTGGTCACGCATCAGCGACGACGCTCTCGCTGCCGTGCAGGTGGGCATGAACGACTGCCACCGCATCGCCTATGGCGACCACATCCTGCTCGCCACCGACTATGCCCGCGCTCACGACAAGTGCATGGCATGGCTCAAGGGTGCGCTCACCAAGTCAAGCGCACTGCACAAGGTGGTGGTCACTCACCACTGCCCTATCCTCGCCGAGGACCCTAGATATGAGGACAATGGCTTGTCGTCGGCATTTGTCGTTGACCTCGAGGAATTCATCGAGCACAGCAGCATCGACTACTGGATATTCGGGCACACTCACTGGAACGCCAAGCGTGGCACCCGCGTGGGCAACACCACCCTGCTCACCAACCAGATGGGCTACCTCACCCACGGTGGCGAGGATGGTTTCAACCTGGGCGAGGCAATAGAAATAGGCTAAATCATGGTTTGCTTCGACCAGCTAACTTATATGCATTTTGACAGGCATTTGATGCCAGCAAACTAAAGATTTTGTAAAAAAATTTGCCAGTAACAAAAAAAGTTGTACCTTTGCACCCGGGTAAGTCCTACACGGCCAGCTCCCTGCCAATCCCCCAGGTCTTGACCGAAGCAAGGGTAACAGGTTGTAGCGGCGCGATGTAGTCTTCTTACCCTTTTTTTGTACCCTCTTGTCAACAATTGACATTCACCTATACATCAGAAGGTTAGCCATCTCACTTAGCTAACCTTCTGTTTTGTTTATTTATATTTAAAGGTGTAGATAGAGCTACTTGGTGAGCGCGTGACGGCGCAGCTCGCTGATGGTGATGGCTGCGGCGATGCCCACATTGAGGCTCTCGCTGCGACTCCCCTTGCGTGGCATAGCCGGGATGAGCAGGCGCTGTGTGACGTGCTCGGCCACCTTTGGGCTGATGCCCTGCCCCTCGTTGCCAAAGATGACGAACGCTCCGCCTTGTGGCAGCTTTGAGCTGTAGATATTGTCTCCGTCGAGGAAAGTGCCAAGCACTGGCATGTCGCTGTAGTCGTCGAGCAAGAAATCGAGGTCGCAATAGTGCACCTTCACCCGGCTGATGGCACCCATCGTGGCCTGCACCACCTTGTGGTTATAGACATCAACCGTAGAGCGACTGGCAAAAACGTTCTTGATGCCAAACCAGTCGGCAAGGCGCATGATGGTGCCCAAGTTGCCTGGGTCCTGAATGTTGTCGAGCACGATGTTGAGCGAGGATCGCACCTCGTCATCGGTGTACTCAACCTGTGGTATCTCATATACCGCCATCACGTCGCTGGGCGTGGTAAACTGCGACATGCGTGCCATCTGGCTCTTGTGGGCAAGCACGAGCTTGGGATAGTGCTCGGCAGTGCCCTGCTGCTCATACCATGCTTTGGTGGCAATGAGGTAGCGGCAGTTGAACGCATTCCACGTGTCGCGCACGCATTTCCATCCCTCGGCGACAAAGAGCCCTTCCTTGTCGCGAAATTTCTTCACTGCCAGCGACGATACCAGCTTTATGATTCCGTTGTTGATGTCTTGCATTTCTATTGTTGGTTAGATAACGATTACTGGAGTAGTACCTAATTCAATATCATTACATTGGCACTTCGGTCTTGCGTTGCTTGCTTGGCGGTGGTGGCACCGCAATGCCGCGGTTAGAGCTGGTGGGGTCGGTGCTGGCCTTTTTGCGTGGCGGAACACCGCCAGCTGGCGTCTGTGGCTTGGGCTCCTCAGGGGTAGCAACGGGTGCCTCGGGCACTTCTTTTTCTATCTCCTTGTAGTCATTCTTGTTATCAAAGGCATCGGGATAAGGGTCACCTTCCTTCACCCGTGGCACCTTCACATTGCTCCCAGTGGGTAAAGGAATATTGCTAACCCTTGGCGCCGGTGTCACCGACACGTTGCTGCCAGTGGGCGGCTGTCCCACATTGCTCTCGCCGTCAAAGGGCTCTAATGGCTCCTCGGGTACCACGTCATTAACAGGTATCTCCTTACTGATAATCACGTCGGGGTCGCTCGACTGCTCAGCCTTACTCTTCTCGGGCACCTCTTTGGCAGCTTCTTTCTTGTTGCCCAGCAGCAACAGAGCAGCTATCGCACCAATAAATAGCAAAGCGGCAATAAGCATCCACAGCGTGCGCTTCGACGATTTTTTTCTTGCTGGGGCGGGCATGGGTTGTGCGGGTGCTGCAGGAGTGGCGACAGTGGCTTGCGCCTCTTCGCCAGTCACAGTAGCAGCAGGCATCTCGCCATGCGACAACACCTCTTCCAGCTCATTATCGTCGAGGCCATCGTCACCCATGAATGGCGGTGGAGTCTCGGGAGCGGGAGGCGGTGCGACGGGTGCCGGCGGCGGAGTGGGCGTGGCAGCTCTAGGTGTGAGAATCACACTGCGACGCACCATCTTGTCGCACATCAGGCGCTCGGTGTTCACCAGCAAGTGGTCGCCGTCTTCCTTCTCCACACTCTCCACTTCAATAAGCAGGATGCTATGGTTAGTGGGCACCACATCGGTGAGCATCTTGAGCGATGCCAACTTCTGGGCACTGCTCAGGCTGCTGTGGCACAGCACGTCCTTGAGTTTCTTATCGCTCAATGCGCTTGTAATGCCATCGCAGCACAACACAAAGTAGTCGCCAGCCTTGACATCGGTGATAAAAGCCACGTCGGGCACTGCCGCATTGCAAGGACCTGGCAGCATAGCTCGGGTGAGCACATTCTTCTTGGCCGACGCATCGGCCTCGGCACGGGTGAGGCGGCCAGCAACAAAGAGGTCGTTGACCAGCGAGTGGTCGCGTGAGCGGTAGAGTATCTCCCGGCTTGAGGGACGCAGGTGATAGATGCGGGTGTTGCCAATGTGGGCTGCCGCCACGCCAAAGTCGCCAACCACGAGCATCGCCATAGTCGTGCCCATGGGGTAACGGCTAGGCTCAAAGTGCCCGTAAGTGGCATCGAGCTGGTCTTGCGCGTGAGCCACAGCACGGCGCACTGTCACTCCCGTGAGCTGCTGCGACAAGTCAACATTGTCGCTCATCCACTTGCCCAGGGCCTGTGCCACCACGGCACTAGCCACTTCGCTATGGGCATGGCCAGTAACGCCATCGCACAGGACAAACACCCTGTCGCTCGCCGTCACATTAGCCAAACTGGGGAACAGCGAGTTGCACTGCACCAGTGATTGCCCCTGTTCACTGATTCCTAGCGGAGCTTTTATCTCTATTTTCATTGTTATCTTTTTTTCGTTATTTATAATAACGTAAACATATACCAATAAATTGCTTTTTCTTGATGCCATTCCAAAAAAATAGGCCCAGAACAATTTATAAAACGTCGCTTATTTGCTTATGAAAAAATTATTATTTAACTTTGCGGTCAGAATATTGCAAACACAATAGAATTTCAAGTTCTAAATTTTTTAAACAAATTTATTATGGTAAGTTACAAGGAATTAGGCCTGGTCAACACCCGCGAGATGTTTGCTAAGGCAATCAATGGAGGTTATGCTATTCCCGCCTTCAATTTCAACAACATGGAGCAGCTTCAGGCTATCATCAAGGCTAGCGCCGAGACTAAATCGCCAGTAATCCTGCAAGTTTCGAAAGGTGCGCGCAACTACGCCAACCAAACCCTGCTGCGCTACATGGCACAGGGTGCCGTAGAGTATGCCAAGGAGCTGGGATGGGAGCATCCACAAATCTGCCTCCACCTCGACCACGGCGACACCTTTGAGCTGTGCAAGAGCTGTGTTGACTTTGGCTTCTCGAGCGTGATGATCGACGGCAGCTCACTGCCCTATGAGGAGAACATTGCCTTGACAAAGAAGGTTGTGGAGTATGCTCACCAGTATGACGTTACTGTAGAGGCCGAGCTTGGCGTGCTCGCCGGCGTGGAAGACGACGTGCAGGCCGAGGAGTCGCACTACACTAAGCCCGAGGAGGTTATCGACTTCGCCACCCGCACCGGCTGCGACTCACTGGCAATCTCCATTGGCACCAGCCATGGCGCTTACAAGTTCAAACCCGAGCAGTGTACCCGCGACCCCAAGACTGGCAAGCTCGTTCCTCCCCCACTGGCCTTCGACGTGCTCGACGCCATCATGGAGAAACTTCCTGGCTTCCCCATCGTGCTCCACGGCTCATCGTCGGTGCCCCAAGAGTATGTTGACATCATCAACACTTACGGTGGCAAGATGCCCGATGCCGTAGGCATCCCCGAGGAGCAGCTGCGCAAGGCCGCCAAGAGTGCCGTGTGCAAGATCAACATCGACAGCGACAGCCGCCTCGCGTTCACTGCCGCCGTGCGCAAAGTGTTCGCTGAGAAACCCGGCGAGTTCGACCCACGCAAGTATTGCGGTCCCGCTCGCGACGAGATGACCAAGCTCTACAAGCACAAAATCATCGAGGTGCTAGGCAGCAACGGCAAAGCCGAATAACTTTATAAGAGTTAAGTGTTAAGAGTTAAGTGTTAAGTAGGGACGAGGCCTTAATCGACCGCTCGGCATTTAATTCTTAAATCCACAAGATACTTCAGAATAAAACTCACGGGCACACGAAACATGCTCGTGAGTTTTTTTTGTCAAGAAATAGCTCATTATTGCCATAAAATTATTATTTTTGCAGTTTGAATAATAAAAACACAAGAATTTTGAGCCGTAAACAAATAGCTAAGTAAATCATAAATTATAACATGAAGAAATTTTTTTATATCTGCTCGTTCTTGGTGGCACTGGTGGCTATGTGCTCTTGTGGCAACAAGGATAATGGCATTTATCCTTTTAAGGAGGAGACCAAATACCTTACAGTGAGGCTGCAAGGCAGCGACAAATGGAGCATCATCAACATCGACAATGGCGACATCGTGGCCAAGAACGCCATCAGCGGCGAGCCCTCGGCAGTGCATGAAGACATGTTCTACGTCTATGACAACGAGACGGCACGCATCAATTATTATAATGTGGCTGACTGCTCTAAACCCGTGAACAGCAAGCCCTACTGCTCGGCCACGAGCTTCAACGGCGGCTATGCCGTCGCCTGCCTGCCAGGCGAGGACTTGCAGGTCATTGACAAGAACTGCGCCACGGTTAAGAAATTGCCACCAAGCATCAACACGGCATCGCTATTCCTGGGCGACCTTGCTATGGTGAAAGACGACATGGGGCTTAGCGGCTTCATCGACACTAAGGGCGACACCGTGATAGGGCCACACCTGGGGCTTGCTAATGCCTTCCTCTTCGACGATGCCGCACTAGTATCGGAGAGCCAGGTCGCCGACACCACCGCAGTGTCGAGCCTTGTGGTCATCAACAAAAAAGGCGAGAAACTCTTCGACTTCGACAGCGACAAGTACATGCCCATCAACCGATATTTCATCAACGGCACGCTCAAGGTGATGCTCATCAAAGACAAGAAAATTGCCTATCTCGACAAGAAAGGTCAGGAGACCACCGACACGCTAGCCCTGCCCAAGAAGATTGCTCAAGCCGGCTATCGCGACGTCAAGCACATTGGCAACGACCGCTACATGGTCATCAAGGGCGACCGCATGGGGCTCGTAGATAGCAATAACGACACACTTATCAACACCATGTATGACGGCATCATCAACATCACCCCAAGCCGATTTATCGTTGCTCAAGACTCGGTGATGACGATAGTTGATGAGAAAGGCAAGCCGGTGGGAAACGCCAAGTTTGTTGACTTTATCGACAGCAACAACTTTGAAGAGGCGGCAGGACGAGGCTATGTCAACACCGGCAAGGTGGCGGCAACCATCCTGCAACTCTTCGACAAGGATGCCGTGTTCAACGCACGCAAGGGTGCCACTCTCATGGAGATAAACCAGGTGGTGGGTGTAAATCCCGAGAATTATGTGGGCGCTACCGACCTCTCTGGGCCACTGCCACCACTTATTTTCACCTATCATTTCGACCGAGAAATCGCTTCCTTAACAGCCACTACACCCAGCACCAACGACAGCGTCCCTGCCGCTGCAACAACAGCACAGTCGTCGGCACAGTTCAACTACAATGCCGTGGTTAAAGGCGTGACCCTGCAGTTCCCCGTGAGGGAGTGCAAGCCAGGCACCGAGGAGGAGATTCTGCAGATCATCAGCCAGCAAATGGGCAAGAAAGGCTTTGGCATCAACGACGACGGCACATTCACCAGCGACGACGGCTGTGTGGTGGTAATGGGCTACGAGAAGGGAATCTTCCTTCTCAACTACTACTTCGACAACTCAAATGTGAAACCACTGCAACGAGTGAGCCGAACGAACTGATGCACAAGCAGAGGATAATTAGAATTTTTAGTTAATATATAAGGACAACTCCCCCACACCATTCCCAATCACGCTTCAGAAATATGGCATGATTTTTGCTCTAAATAATTTAGAAGCACTTAACAACTTAACACTTACAAATCATGTCCTGCATTAGAGTTATATTAGCTATCATCTTTCCACCACTAGCAGTGGTTGACAAAGGCTGTGGGTCGTTTCTCATCACTTTCATCCTCACTTGCTGCGGATGGGTTCCTGGTGTGATTGCAGCACTCGTGATTCTAAACAACAATGGCACATAAACTGGCTTATAACCAAGAATAAAATCAAGGGCTATAAGAAGGGAATGTTCCTAATGTAGAATGCGAAATGAACGCGCCGTCAGGCGCACACTTAAAACTTAACACTTAAAACTTAACACTTAAAGCAGTTTTGTCTTGGAAGAGAAAAATATTGGCGGTTGTGTTCCCACCCTTTGCCGTGGTCGATAAAGGGTGCGGCACCTATCTCATTGCCTTCATTCTCACGTGCTTGGGGTGGATACCAGGTGTGATTTACGCCTTTGCCTACTTCTGGTGGGAGAAACGTCACCCCAGCAAGGAAGGCCAAGTGAGCAAGATGCAGAGCAAGACCTCTACTAAGAGCAACACCAGTAGCGGCACCCCGCAGCAGTCGCCTTTCAACCGCCCCCGCAGGATGCCAAGCAACAACAATAATCAGTCTAGTGGCTGGCAACGATGGTAACTATGGACAAAGACAAGCACATCACTGACCTGCTAGAGCAGCGCGACATCAAGCCCACTGCCATGCGCATCCTCGTGCTCAAGGCAATGACCAGCTGCGACGATGCCTTCTCGCTGCAAAGCCTCGAGGACAAGCTCGACACGGTGGATAAATCCACCATATACCGCTGCATCACCCTGTTTCTCACCCACCACCTCATCCACGCCATCGACGACGGCACTGGCTCACTCAAGTATGCCGTGTGCCAAGCTTGTTGCCACTGCGGTGAGGAGGGCGAGCATCTGGGCGACATGCACGCCCACTTCTACTGCGAGCGATGCCAGCGCACCTTCTGCCTGAGCCGCATTGCTGCACCGGTGGTGGCACTGCCCGGCAATTTCATGGTTCATAGCATCAACTACGTGCTCAAGGGCCTGTGCCCGCAGTGCAGCTCGCTTGAGCAGGATTAACCGGCCCACCTAAACTTCTATAGTTTTGGCTCGTTTATCTATAAAAAAACTCCAGTCACCCATTTTGGGTAGGGTATGACAAGAAAGCAATTAAACTAAAGGGTAATAATTGAGTCAAAACAATACATTGCTGGTCACAGCACGACTGGTAAACACAATAAACATTATTACAAACAACAAAATATCAGCGAATATGAAAAGTTTTTATTACACATTATCAAGCGTAGCGCTCTCGGTGGCAATCTTTGCCCTCGCAGCGCCAGCTTCGGCGCAGGGCCGAAGACCATCAGGGCATGGCGGTGGCAATGACCGACCAAGACAGTCAATGCAACAACAAGCCCCGTCGAGCAACCGCAGCGCGGCAACTCCGCAAGCGCGTCCTAGCGCCCCAAGTAGTCGCAGTGCGGCAACCCCACAGACACGCCCCAGCAGCAATCGCCCGTCTTACTCTACACCTGGCGGCGACAACCGTCCACACGGTGGTGGCAACCACGGTGGCGGCAATTTTGGTGGCGGCAGAAACCATGGCAACGACAACAAGGGCTACCAAAACCAGCGCCCTAACGCTAATCCTGGTCGCCCCATGAACAACACGAACTTCAACAACCGCAGCTACACACCATCCGACCAAATCAACAAGGGCAACAGCATGAACCCCAGGCCCGGTAACCAGCGTCCCGGCAATGGCGGCAACCAGCGTCCTGGCGGCAATGGCGGCAACCAGCGCCCCGGCAATGGCGACAACTACCGTCCTGGTGGCAACAACGGCGGCGGCAATGTGAACCCAGGCAATGGCAACCATCGTCCTGGTGGCAACAACGGCGGCGGCAATGTGAACCCAGGCAATGGCAACCATCGTCCTGGTGGAGGACATGGCGGCAACAATGGCAACAACTATCGTCCAGGCAACGGCGACAACCATCGTCCTGGTGGAGGACATGGCGGCAACAATGGCAACAACTATCGTCCAGGCAACGGCGACAACCATCGTCCCGGTGGAGGACATAGCGGTAACTACCGTCCCGACAACAACTGGCATGGCGGCGGTCACGGCAACGAGCATCGCCCTGGCGGTGGACCAAGCCATCACCGTCCCGGTGGACCACATCACGGAGGCATCAACCACGGCGGCCCACGTCCCGACTACAACCGCTATCGCTGGCACAGCGACGTGCGTCCACGCGGACCACGCGACCGCTGGTACGACTACTACCGCCACAACCGCTGGAGCTGGCGTGCCCCAATCGCTCCTCCTTATCGTCAGTGGCGTCCACGCATCGTGTGGTACTATCGCCCCATCATCCCCACAGGCTATCGTTACTATGTATCGGCACCTATCATCTCGGGAGTTTTGGGACTGGAGTTTGGCACCTATCTCGATGCTTCGCTCAACTACCTCTATTACAACGGCTATGACATCGACGGATATCAGGACAACGTGGTATATCTGCGCGACGTGAACATGATGGGATACAGCTGGCCCGACGTGATGCTGCAATACGACAGCAATGGCGGAATGTACTATGCCGAGTTTGTCACCTCCACATCCTATCAAGACGACTACCGCTTCCGCAGCCTCTACAACTCGCTGTGTACCACCTTTGGAACACCTATCAACAGCGGTAACGGCCACTTCTCGTGGTACGGACGCAACGGCAGCGGATTTGTCAACCTCAACACCATGTACGACGGCGGACGCTTCTTCACAGTACTCACCTTCGGTGTGTAGAACTTAACACTTTACACTTTACACTTAGAATTATTCCCTTTTCATATTTTGCTCAACCAACGGCGTCGCTTCAAGCAACCTTGAAGTGGCGCCTTTTTTTTGCAACTACCATTACCTTGTTTGCTCGTCAGCTTGTTTGCTCGTCATTTGCATTATTGCAGAATTCTGTGTAATTTTGCACTGATGATTATCTGCAACACTACATATCATGTCGATTGCACTGTGAGCGGCGAGTTTATCGACTGGATGAATGAGTGCTACCTGCCTCAAGCCACGAGCAACGGGCTCGTGAGCCACCCTAGATTGATGCGACTGATGGGGCACAATGAGGGCGGGGCGTGCTTTGCCGTGCAGCTTGAGGCCACCTCGCTCAAAAACTTGCAGCAGTGGAATCAGCAGGTGGGCAAAGCACTGCACCAGGCAATCATCAACCGCTTTGGCAACAAAGTGGCAGGCTTCACCACCTTTATGGAAGAAATTTCTCTTAAGTGTGAAGTTTTAAGTGTGAAGTAGGGACAAGGCGTGCCTTGTCAGCCCATAATCTCACCACTGTCTTCCATAAACCATAAACGAGAAACGAGAAACGAAAAACCATAAACCATAAACGAGAAACGACAATGTCCAAAGACGGCTTTGACAAAATAATTATAGGCATCGACCCGGGCACCAACGTGATGGGCTATGGGCTGCTGGGGGTTACTGCCGGCAAGCCGTCGCTCATCGCCATGGGCGTGTTACAGCTCAGCAAGATGGACGACCACTACATGCGGCTGCGGCGCATCTACGACCGCGTGCTGAGCCTCGTGGAGGAGTTTCTGCCCGACGAGATGGCCATTGAGGCTCCATTCTACGGCAAGAACGTGCAGTCGATGCTCAAGCTGGGGCGAGCGCAGGGCGTGGCCATGGCGGCGGCTCTGGGGCGACAGGTGCCCATAGCCGAATATGAGCCTCGCAAAATCAAGATGGCTATCACCGGCAACGGCGCCGCCAGCAAGGAGCAAGTGGCGATGATGCTGCAACGGCAGCTCAACATCGACCCAAGCAACATGCCTGACTTCCTTGACGCCACCGATGCTCTCGCGGCCGCCCTGTGCCATTACTACGAGAGCAAGAAACCATTTCCCAGCTCAAGTGCCAAGTCGTGGAAGGACTTCATCAAGAAGCACCCCGAGAGGCTTGTGTAACACACACCCCACTGTCTCTTGACACAAGTGCCTGGCAATTATCTCTAAATATTTTTTGACATAAGAACATAAGGTTTACAGAAGAACAGAAGATCTTTTCGTTGCAATAGACACAGTTTTTTCATCCAAAATGAAACATCGGGGTCTGACCCCATTGTTTCACTTTACACCTACAACCATAACAAAGGCACACGAATTAAACGAATTAAAACTAATTTTTGCCCTATAAAACAAAGAAGGAGCCGCAGGCGACAGTGCCGGTTTTCTGCCGGAGGCTGACCTCTGAGTAACCGTGGGTACCGAGTGATGAAGGAGACGCAGGCGACTGGAGCACTCGGCACCCACGGAAAGCAACCGCCCGCTCCTCGTCGCCAGAGGCGACCCCCACCAACCACCAAAAAATCGCATAATAGTCACAATTTTTTCATTCAAAAAGCTGCCACTTCGTGGTCAAAAAGCCTGCTCACGCAGGAATGATTAACCATGAGGCAACAATTGTGTGTGAATTGCATTGATACTTTTGTTCTTATGTCCCCACCAAGCGAGGCGGTTATGTTCTTTTGTCTAAAAAGACAGTGAGGCGAGTTTTAGACATAAGAACATAAGGTTTACAAAAGAACAGAAGATCTTTTCGTTGCAATAGACGCCGTTTTTTCATCCAAAATGAAACATCGGGGTCTGCCCCCATTGTTTCACTTTACACCTACAACCATAACAAAGGCACACTAATTAAACGAATTAAAACTAATTTTTGCCCTATAAAACAAAGGGGGAGACGCAGGCGACAGTGCCGGTTTTCAGCCGGAGGCTGACCTCTGAGTAACCGTGGGTACCGAGTGCTGTAGGAGCCGCAGGCGACTGGAGCACTCGGCACCCACGGAACGCAACCACCCCGCCCCTCGTCGCCGGAGGCGACCCCCACCAACCACCAAAAAATCGCAGAATAGTCACAAATTTTTCATTCAAAAAGCTGCCACTTCGTGGTCAAAAAGCCTGCTCACGCAGGAATGATTAACCATGAGGCAACAATTGTGCATTATGAATTGCATTGATACTTTTGTTCTTATGTCACACCAAGCGAGGCTGTTGTGTTCTTTTGTCTAAAAAGACAGTGAGGCGAGTTTTAGACATAAGAACATAAGTTTTTCAGAAGAACATAATCTTTTGTTCTTATGTCCCACCAAGCGAGGCGGTTATGTTCTTTTGTCTAAAAAGACAGTGAGGCGTTTTTGGTAGCTTATAGCTCACTGTAGTGGAATGTTATCAGGTCGATAACCTTGCGGGCGGCATCGTTTTTGTCCTCGCACTCATGGAGCTTGGCACCAGGGTTAGTCTGCTGGCAGAAAATCAGTGGATACCAGCACGGGGTGTGCAGGTGGCTCTCGGTCTCCACATCGTCGCCATGCTTCACATAAAACAGATGGATGAACTTGTTGAGGGAGTTGGCATACATAATCTCGGCTATAGTGCCTGGGCACGCCGCCTCGTCAAGCACAAAAATGGCATCGGTGCACTGCTCTATCATCTGCTTCTCGCACATAATTATATCCTCGGCACGCATACTCTCGGCCTCAAAATAAAATGGGCCTATGTAGAGAACATTGTCATTGATGAGCACGCCGCTCATGTCCTTGGGCTTGAGCAAGGCGTCAACGCTGCCCAGGATTTGTGCCCTGAAATCCTCTGCTGCCTTTATATCAAAATCATCGTCGCGATAGTCGAAGCCAAAAGCTCCACCAAAAAACAATTTATACTGGGTGTCCATAAGATTAATATTTTTAGTTGTGATTGCAAATTTACAACTTTTTTCAAGAAAACACAAAAAAGTGCCAACTTTAGGAAACAAAGAGCCACGAATTTATGCGAACTCAATAAATTCATGAGGATGTGTCAAAAAAATACTTTGAGCCCACTTTAAAAAGTCGCTATTTTTAAAAAAAAGAAACAAAACAGCAAAAGAAGACAAATCCAACAAACTTAATATCAATAAAATGGAATTCGTGGTAATTCGTTTAATTCGTGTGTTTATTTTTTAAAAGTGGATGTGAATTCTAATAGCAAGTGCGAAATTAGTCAAAATTATTGATATTTTTAAAGAAACTTGATTTTGGTGTATCGAAATCAAGTTTTTTTCTTGGCCTCCGGTTGAGCTTGTATTGTACTTGTTTGATGGTTTCATCGTCAATTTCAGTGAGCTTCATATCTTTTGTGATGTATTGTCTGACAAGTCCGTTCATGTTCTCTATGCGCCCTT
The DNA here is from genome assembly GCA_900318255.1 of uncultured Prevotellaceae bacterium. Lineage (GTDB taxonomy): Bacteria > Bacteroidota > Bacteroidia > Bacteroidales > Muribaculaceae > Sodaliphilus. The sequence goes on from ONJX01000012.1 coordinate 90,217, forward strand.
TCTCCCAGGAGCTGTAGGGGTGAGCAAAGAAGACTTGTGTGTCAATATGCTTTTCAATGTACTTGAAGTCGGCAAACTCACTTCCATTGTCCGTTGTGATGGTCTTCACATGCCTCTTGTACGGCAAAAGCATGTTCACTACAGTCCTTGCCAAAGGTCCGGCCTTCTTGCCTTGAGGCAGCTTCCTCATCATCATGAAACTGGTGCTGCGTTCAACCAGTGTCAGGATCACCCCCTTGCCCTCGCTGCCTACGATGCAGTCCATCTCCCAGTCTCCGAACCGCTTGCCGTCAACCTCAGCGGGCCGCATGTCAATCATCTTCCTGTCCTTGATGGCCGTGTATCTGCACGATACCTGGCGGCGCACATGCCGCAGGCGGTGGCGGCAGTGTTTCCACAGGGTGCCGCCATTGAGGCGGTCAAAGCGGATGTAGGAGTATATGGTCTCAATGCAGGCGCAACGCTCGCCGTTACGCTGCATATATCCCTTTATCTGCTCCGGAGACCATTGCTCCTGCACCAGCAGCGAGAAGATGCGCTTGCGCATGTCGAGTGTGAACGTGCGGATTCCGCGCATGCGATGTTTGCGCTCATCGCACTTGTCCTGGGCCTGCTTGTGGTGGTAATGATACTTGCCGCCATTGCGCTTTATCTCGCGGTAAACTGTGCTGATATGTACTTTCAAGTGCTCAGCTATCACTTTTTTGCTCATTTTGTTTTGGAGTGACACTTCTATGTAGTATCTTTGCTCCGAGGTTAGTTGATTGTACATTGCAAAACAAAATTAATTAATCTCTGGGAGACTTCGGTCTCCCTTTTGTTTTTTTATTTCGTTTTGCTATCATTTTCACGCTCGGCGGGGGCTACTCGCCCCCTTGCCGCTTGGCGTTCCCCTCGGTGTTTTTCATAATATTATTTTATGAAAACAACTTTCAGAAGACTTTCGCACTTCTTATTGGAACTTTCACACCCCCCAAAATGAAAAAATATTTGTGTATTAGGAAAATGTGTTGTACCTTTGCACCGCTTTAAGCTCCCGTGTGATGGGAAATTAAGCTAAACAACTTAATTTTTAGTAACACAAATCATTAAAAATGAAGACATTTCAATTAAATGCAGAGCCAAGAACTGACCTTGGCAAGAAGGCTGCAAAGGCGCTCCGCGCCAGCCAGAAAATTCCTTGCGTGCTCAATGGCGGCAAGATTGTTGAGTTGAAAGACGGTAAGTATGAAGGCACCCTCGCCCAGGGCGAGAAGGTGGTAGAGATTGGCCGTGACGGCAAGGCTATTATTACTACCGATTTCACCGTGAACTACAGCGACATCCGCAAGCTCATCTACACCCCCGAGGTGTATGTAGTAGCTCTCAACCTCAACGGCGTTGAGAAGATGGCTGTTCTGAAAGACATCCAGTGGCACCCCATTAACGACAGCATCCTGCACCTCGACTTCCTTGAGGTAACTAAGGAGAAACCAGTTGTTGTATCAGTGCCTGTTAAGCTCGAGGGTCACGCTGCCGGTGTTAAGGCTGGTGGTAAGCTCTATCTGAGCATGAAGAAGGTTAAGGTTAAAGGCATCTACACCGAGCTTCCTGAGCGCATCGTGGTTAACGTTGACGACATCGCCATTGGCCACTCTATCAAGGTGGGCGACTTGAAGTTCGACAACTATGAGCTCGCCAGCTCTAAGGACCTTGTGATCACTGGTGTTCGTGCCACACGTGCTGCCGCAGCTGCCGCAGCCGCTACTGAGGAGGGCGAAGAAGGTGGTGAGGCTGCTGAGTAATCTGCTTAGGCGGCTTTTCTCACGACACTCCAGCAGTGAAACAACCCAATCTCAAGACTCTGAAGATATGAAGTTCTTGATTGTTGGACTGGGAAACATTGGTGCAGAGTACCAAAACACCCGTCACAACATAGGTTTTACAATATTGGATGCCTTTGCCGAGGCGTCCAATGTTGTTTTTGCCTCGGCACGATATGGTGCCGTGGCACAGATGCGCCTCAAGAACCAGCAACTGGTGCTCTTGAAGCCATCGACCTACATGAACCGTAGTGGAGAGGCGGTGCGCTACTGGATGCAGAAAGAGAAAATCGCGCTCGACCACCTGCTGGTGATTGTCGATGACCTGGCGTTGCCTTTTGGCACCTTGCGACTGCGTGGCAAGGGTGCCGACGGAGGCCACAACGGGCTTAAGAACATCAACGAGCTGGTGGGCTCGCAAGGCTATGCGCGCCTGCGCTTTGGCATTGGCAACGACTTCCCCGAGGGCGCACAGGTCGATTATGTGCTAGGCCCTCTCACCGCCGCCGAGCGCCAGCTGCTCCCCGAGCGAGTGGAAAAAGCCACCCAAGCCATCAAGGCCTTCTGCCTTAGCGGCTTGAGCTTTGCCATGACCAACTATAATAATAAGTAGCTAAGAAGAGTGAGGAGAGAAGAGTGAGGAGAGAAGAGTGAGGAGAGAAGAGTGAGGAGAGAAGAGAGAGGAGAGCAGAAAGAGTTGAGAGGAGAAAGGTGAGAGTTGAGAAGAGAGAGTTGAGAAGAGAGAGTTGAGAGGAGAGAGTTGAGAGGAAAGAGTTGAGAGGAGAGAGTTGAGAGGAAAGAGTTGAGAGGAGAGTGATGCTGACGATCACCGATCCCCGATCCCCGACCCCCGATTTCCGATCCCCGATCCCCGATCTCCGATCCCCGATCCACGATCTCCGATCCCCGATCCCCGATCCCCAATCCCCGATCCCCGATCCCCGATCTCCGATCCCCGATCCCCAATCCCCGATCCCCGATCCCCAATCCCCGATCCCCGATCCCCAATCCCCGATAAACGATAAACGATAAACGAACCTATGACCGAGATGCGAATTGACAAGTGGCTGTGGGCGACGCGGGTGTTTAAGACTCGGTCGCTGGCTACTGACCAGTGCAAGCTGGGGCGAGTGACAATAAAGGGCATGAACGTGAAGCCGTCGCACAACATCAAGGTGGGCGACGTGATAGAGGTACGCAAGCCGCCCGTCACTTTCACTTTTGAAGTGGTGGGGCTGCTGAGCAATCGCGTGGGGGCCAAGTTGGTTACTAACTACCTGAAGAACATCACCCCCGAGGATCAGTACAAAATTCTCGAGATGGCACGCATTGGTGGCTTTGTGCGACGCCAGAAGGGCATGGGACGCCCCACCAAGAAGGAAGGCCGCGAGATGGCGGCATTTGCCGACGAGGCGTTTCTCGATTTTGACGACCTTGACGATGAGAACCCACTCTGGACCGAGGAAGACGAGCAGAAACTCGAGTCACAGAAGTAGTGCTGCCTCAAAGTTTTTTATACAACCCCGCAGCTTCTCTTCGACACAAATGAAACAATGGGGTCAGACCCCGATGTTTCATTTGTGAGTTTGCAAACACAGGACCTGTATAATAGTCGCCTTGCTAATTTGGGTGATTTTTATTACATTTCTAATTTTTTCTTCCAAATTATTTTTGGTTTTTAAAATATTGTGTAATTTTGTTAGTTGATTTTGTGCATTTGTGGTAATACACATTTCTACATAGAAAGTCATAACTAACGAGATAACACATTTTTTTATTAACTAAAACTTAACGCAATGAAGAAATTATTACTTTTTGCTAGCGTGATGGCCATGGGGCTGACAGCTTTTGCCCAGAACCCATTTGCCTACAACGCTTCGACGGGCGATGCTACCGACCAAGACCTGCCCGTGAACTACACACTTAACGCTGCCGCCGAGCGCGTAGTTGTTGATTTTATCGATGCTAATGGTGCTATTGCCAAGAGTGTTGAGCTGGGTGACGAATTCCTGACAGCTGGCGACCACGCAGCATCTGTGTCGATTGAAGGTCTAGAAAGTGGCCAGACCTATTCGCTGGCTATCCGTGTAAAAGGTGCCGCTCTTGAGGCTCCCGTTCAGTGCGACCCAGTTTATACATTCTGGAGTCCTTACGGAATTGCCATCGACAACAACCCTATGAGCAAGCACTTTGGCCGCGTTCTCGTCACTGAGTGCCAGCCCAGCATCAATGATAAGGTTGCAGGCTCCGCCTACTGGACTTCTAATCAAAATGGTGGTGTGGGTGTAGGACTCTATGACTTTGACCCACAGCTCAACCGCCTCCAGAATCCCAATGGCACCTATGGCTATGCAGTGCCTTGGGTTCAAGAGAACTATGCCTATGCCGATTACACCGGTGGTACTGGCAATAATTTTGCCCTAAAGAAAGTGAAAATCAGCAAGGACGGACGCATCTTCGTTGGAGGCCTTGACGTGAAGAATGGTGAACCCCTCTGCGAGGTTAATCCTGACAATCTTGCTGAGTGGACTCCTATCTTCGTTGGCGAAAAGAGCAACTATGAAGCAAGTAAAGACTGCAACCTCTATGATGCTGACGGCAACTTCGTTGCTGGTTACTCAGCATGCTTTGCCGTTACTGGCGAAGGTGAGAACCTGAAGATCATGAATCTCAGCAGCACACTTGGACAGGTGTTCGCTTACTATTCTTATAAGACGTATGAGTATCCACTAGGCACAGCCACCTCTTGGGACGCTGCCGCCTCATTGATGGATCAGGTGCCTCCTCTGACTGGACTATATACTATCAGCGCCCAGAGTGTGAGCATCGACTATGACCCTAACGGCAACCTGTGGTATGCTCAGTATCGTGGTGCGCCTAACGAGGCTCAGCCCACCATGAAGCATGTGAGCAAGAACAGCGATGGTGAGTGGGAAGAGGATTATAGCTTCATTACCGACCCTGATAACGGCTTCGCCTTTAACCGTGGTGGTGGCATCGCTTGCAGCCCTGATGGCAGCAAGCTTGCATTCTCAACTGGCAACTTTAAACTCACAGTAGCCGATGTAACCTATGCTGAGAACGGCGCGCCCACCATCGACATGGCTAATGCAGTCACCGTAACAAGCACCGACGTGCGTGGTTTCAACGACATAGCATGGGACTATGCCGGCAACCTTTATGCCTGCGACAATGGCAAGGAGACATTCCGCCGCTTCGCATTCCCCCGCACAGCAACTGCCAAGGACGTTGACCCCAACGAGGTTAGCACTCCTCTGCGTCCAGAGTTCAACTTCACCGTTCCCACCGCTACCAGCGTTACCGACATGAACGTGAACAAGGCCATTGCCAGCGTTGAGTACGTTAACATAAACGGTCAAGTGAGCAGCACTCCATTCAAGGGTGTGAACGTAGTTGTTACACGCTACGCCGACGGCAGCAAGAGCGTGACCAAGCTAGTAAAATAAGCTAACAACTAATTGACAACATTAAATGAATTAGAGCCGCAGCTTAATGCCGCGGCTCTATTTTTGCACACACAGGTTGCCAGTGTATTATTTTTAGGGATGCTCCATAAATTCCAGATATGTTTTTCTTTTGTTTTGGTCATCTTTGATTGCTTGTTGGCATCTTTCACCTCAACTCTTTAACCTGTAGCCCGCTACTATGTTTATCTACTCAACAATCAAAACAAATATGACTCAAGCAATTTATAGAGCATCCCTTTAGATAGAACTAGATGCTACTTAACACTTAACACTTAAAACTTAACACTTAATTACATATACAACTTTTGGTTCTCAAAATCCACCTCGCTCTCGAGCTGTGTAACGAAGTCGTTGAGCACGTCGCGCTCCACGTCGCCCAGGCTGAACTCTTTCTCGGCATCTTTGCGTATGAGCGATATCCACTCGCGGCGGGCGCTCACATAGTCGGCATGGATATGCTCCACAGTCTCGGCATCGAGATTATTGATGTGGTAGTAGTCGAGAATCATGCGGTAGGTCCAAGCCCAGCGATACTCGTTGTAGTTCTTGTGGATGGCGATAAAGCGTGCCAGCACGTCTTCTATCGACTCGAGCTTGCCGTTGATGACGTCGTCCACAAGTCGCTGCTCCTCGCTCACGGGTAGCAACATCCCTGAGAGGTCGCTCCAGTCGCCCTCGCCAGTGGTTGACGCTGGCACCACAGGCAGGTGACGCTTGAGCACGGCCCCCATGTAGATGCGCAGTGCCAGGTCGTAGTAGCGTATGCCCTTGCGCAGCAATGGTGCCTTGATGACGTACTCATGATAGTTATAGGTGCTCACGTTGTCTCCACTGGCGGCCCGCAGGTTCTCAAGGATTTTCTTGCCGCGCAGCACCTCGCTGATGGAGAAGGGGCTGAGCCAGTCGAAGTTGACGATGCTCTTGCGGTCGGCAAGGCGGCGCTTGTCGCGCTTGGGCCACTTGCGAATGTCGCGGTAGAGGCCCACAGTGGCGAAGTTGCGACCTGGCACCAGATACATGGTGTCGCTATAGGCAATAAGGTAAGAGAATGGCAAGTCGCGAGTGTCGGGGTGATACATCAGTTTGCCAAAGAGCACGCTGAAGGTGCCTATGTTGGCTGGCATGAGCAGGTAAGCACCGCTGGCGGTCTTGCTGCCGCGCTCCAGGATGCCGTAGTGCATGGGGCCCATCTTGTAGGCATGGTTGCTGAAGTTGGTTGCCGAGCCGGCATTGTAGAACGAGAACTGGCCACCAATGAGCAGCGAGCTCTTGTGATGGCTCACGGTGAATGGCCCGCAAAAGGCGGCACACGCCTCGCCGTTAGACATGTAGCTGTTAGCAAAGAACACACTAGAGGCAGCGGTGAAGCCGTTGCTCAGCTCGCAGGCCTCGCCCACCATGCAGTCAACAATCTTCACGCTGTTGATAATCGTTGAGCCACCGCTGATGATAGAGTTCTCACATATCACACCGGTGCCAATGGTGATGGGGTTGTTGATAGCACTGCTGATGGTGCAGTTGCTGATGCGTGAGGCACCCTTGATGTGGCTGCCGTCGCCTATCGTGGCGTCGGTAATCTCGTTGGTGTTGATGATGGTCACATTGTTGCCTATAGTGCAGCAATCCACTTTTTTTGACTCTATGAACTTCTCCACAAGGCGGGTTATCGCCTTCTGGAAGGCAGTGTTGGCCTGCTGCTTGACCATTAGTGCTGCCAGCTGGCTGTTGAGGCCGTCGAAGAGCACCAAGTTGCCTTTTCCCACCTCATTGAGCACCGAGATCACGTTGCCTTGCCCGTAGGTGGCATCGGGGCCAGTGCTCTCAATGGTACACACATTAGAGATGTGGCAGTTGTCGCCTATCTCCACGTTATTCATATAGTTGCCTATGTTCTCAATGAGGCAGTTGTCGCCAATGGTAACGTTGCGTAGCGTGGCGTTGTTGATGCCACAGCGTTTCACAAAGCCCTTGCTCACCTCGATGCTGCCGCTACAGTCGCCAATGGCGACGTGACCGTAGAAGGTGACGCGGTGCACACAGTTTGGGTCGAAGCGATCGCTCACATTCACCATTTTCCAATCCTCGGCTTGACAGCCGTTGGCCTTCAGGCACTCAATTTCTTCTTCACGAAGAAATCGCAGGGTTGTTTTTTCTTTCATTTTTATTCAGTTATTGTTAGTCCTTTTTTCAGGTTACAAAATTAGTCAATAAAAACAACATGGCAGTAATGCGTGAGCACCTTTAACCTATATTGCGAATCATAACCATTTTTTCAAGAAAACAAGAGGACGAGAAAACGAGAGGACAAGAGGACGAGAGGACAAGAGAACGAGAGGACAAGAGAACAAGAGGACAAGAGAACGAGAGAACGAGAAAACAAGAGGATAAGAGAACAAGAGAACAAGAAAACAAGAAAACGAGAGAGCAAGAGAACAAGAGAACAAGAGAACGAGAGGACAAGAGAACAAGAGAACGAGAGGACAAGAAGACGAGAAGACGAGAGAACGAGAGGACTAGAGGACAAGCCCCCCTCTGCTGCGCACATGCCATTTATAGCACAACAGTAAAAATCAATGGCGGGGTCGTGAGAGTGACCTCGCCATTGTGTTGTGCGACTAATAAATAGATAATTAATACTTCAACAGTGATTAATAAATTAAGTTATTTGTTAAAAGCATCAATTTCTTTTAAAGGTGGGGCCTATAAATAATGCACTTTGCTATAAATAGCCCCCACCATGAAATGTTTTTTAGTTGGCAGGAGTGAGAGTAGCGGTATATTCACCTGGGCACACGAGCTTGAGTGACACATTGTAGGTGCCAGCCTCTACAGTGATGTTTTCGCCGTTGATGGTGAGGTTGTCGAGAGCACCACCAAAGTTGATGTCCCAGTTACCGTTGGCGCGGAACTTGATAGTTCCGGCAGTGAGAACTACGCCAGTAGCTTCCCAAGCACCAGTCTCAGCATTGTAGGTGAGTGGAGCCTCGGTTGCCCAGTCGGCATTGAAGGCATCGCCAATGATGCCCATGCTGGTGATGTTGGTAATACTATAGGTCATTGAGTTCAAGTTGGCATTAACGTACACAAGGCCACTTGCTTCAATGTCAGCACCGCCAGCTACGAGAGTGCCGTTAGAGCCACCCCAATTAGTTCCCCAATCACCTTGGAATTTCTGGAACTTAAATTTAGTGCCAGCCGTAAAGAATCCGTAATAGTCATTTGCATCTTTAACCGATGCTACTTTGCCGCCATTGCCGGCCCAATTATCAGCATCGCCAGCGATATACAAGTAGTCATATTCAGCGGTAGGATCAACCTGTGGTTCTTGACCATCTGTAGTGATGCTGTAAGTAAAGTTCTCAACATCGATGGTAATGTCTAGGTAGGTAGCATTGTAGTTTGCAGGGAGACAGAAAGCACCACCCTGATTGCCTTGAACAAGATTTCCACTTAGTGGGTTCACACCGTTGTTGGCAAAGCTCAAAATTGTTCCGCTCCAGAAGTCGCCAGCAGTGTAGCAGTCCTCGTTAGCAATCTTGAACCAGAACTCGCCGCTCACGTTGTCAACGTGGATGCTGTAAACGTTCTCGTTCTCGGTGCTCTGAGTGAACTTGTAGCTCATGTCGCTGGTTGACCAGCCGTTGTTGGTGCCAATGAGGTACCAGTTGTTCTCGGGCTGTGGTTGAGGTGTGAACTCGCCAGTGATGGTGAGCTTCATGGTCTCGAGGTTGAGGCTCAGGTTGAAGGTGCCAGGAGCCATCTGGTAGGCCAGGTAACCCACGTCGGTCATGGGCAGCTCGGTGCCCAGCATCTCCTCGGTCACGAGGAAGTTCATTTCCTCGCCCAGAGCACCAAAGCGATAGTCGGCGATGTCGTCCCAGGGAGTCTCGCTAGTGGCATCGGCCAGCTTCTTGGTGAAGCTGAAGTAGCTGTAGCCGGTCTCCTTAGTGGTGATTTGAGCAGTGAAGATGTTGCCGTCCTCGGTGGTCATCTCCACGCCAGTGGTGGGATCCCAGCTGTTGCCGTTCACCTCACCAAGGATCCACACCTGAGTCTCGGGCTGTGGCTCCTCTACCTTGGTGATAACGAGAGTCATCTCGTTCAGGTTGAGGCTGAGCTCATACTTGCCGGCAGCAATCTGAAATGCCTGATAGCCCTCTTTGGTAAGGGTGATGGCAGTGCCCAGAGTCTCATTGGTAACGAGGAAATCGCCCTCGCTAACGGCACCAAAGCGATAAGCAGCGATGTCGTCCCAGGGGGTCTCGCTGGTGGCGTCGGCGAGCTTGGTGGTGAAGCCAAACCAGCTATAGCCGTCGCTCACGTTCTGTGCCTCAAGAGTAGCGGTGTAGATTACACCATCCTCAGTGGTCATCTCTTGGCCTTGAGTTGCGGTCCATTCTGCAGCATTGCCCAGAATATAAACATGCTCATTCTCCTGTGGAGTGTTGCCCAGAAGGATGTCGTAGATAAAAGTGACATCGGCAGCAGTAACGCTACCATCGCCGTTAACATCGGCAGTAGCCTCATACTCTGTGTTGTTGCCAAGTAAAATGTCATAAACTGCGGTAACGTCGGCAGCGGTAACAGCGCCGTCGCCAGTCACATCGCCATTCACTGCAGCAGCGCTGTAGTGAGAGATTGCGAAAATCCCTGCAACAGCAAGAACTACCGCAAACAACGATTTCTGTAACTTTTTGTTCATAAAAAAGAATGTGAAAGTTTAAGTTAATAAATTAAATGGTTTATATCTCTTGCCCCTATCGCTATAGATAAGAGCTTTATTTGCAGCGACAAAAGTATAAAAAAATATCTTTAAATCTGCAACTTGACAACACATTTATTATTTAAAAAAATGCAAACCTTTGCATTTCATCAACAACACACACATCTGCCACAAAAAAAACTCCCACGCGCCGCAGATGGCTCATCGGAGTTTTTTTTTACCGTCCTGGGGTGCAATCACTGCAACAGAACTTATATTGTTTTATTACGAAAAAGTTAATTACAAACTAAAAAAGTTTGAAGCTAGATTTATTATTCACTTCTATGACTAAAATTCATGCAATCGGTTTAATTAAAATCCCAACTTTAACTGTCGTTAACTATGTGGACTCGACATTGTTAGCAAACCTTAAAACAAGAGGACTGTTTTAAGACAAAATGCCGCAATTTCACAAAAAAGCAGCAAGGACACTTACAAATGACTGTGAGGCGAGTTTTTGACATAAGAACATAAGTTTTCAGAAGAACAGAAGATCTTTTCGTTGCAATAGACGCCGTTTTTTTCATCCAAAATGAAACATCGGGGTCTGACCCCATTGTTTCACTTTACACCTACAACCATAACAAAGGCACACTAATTAAACGAATTAAAACTAATTTTTGTCCTATAAATCAAAGGGGGAGACGCAGGCGACAGTGCCGGTTTTCAGCCGGAGGCTGACCTCTGAGTAACCGTGGGTACCGAGTGCTGGAGGAGCCGCAGGCGGCTGGAGCACTCGGCACCCACGGAAAGCAACCACCCCACTACTCGTCGCCGGAGGCGACCCCCACCAATCACCAAAATATCGCATAATAGTCACAATTTTTTCATTCAAAAAGCTGCCACTTCGTGGTCAAAAAGCCTGCTCACGCAGGAATGATTAACCATGAGGCAACAATTGTG
>ONJX01000037.1 GCA_900318255.1 uncultured Prevotellaceae bacterium
AATGTCGGGATTGCGGCCGTTTTCTTGTGTGGTGCCGCGCATGGCTTTACCGTCAATGCAGATGATGTCGGTCTCACCGGCACGAGCAGGCAACTCTTTGCGGAATGAGTCCATGAACTCCGACATCCGCTCGGCCAAGCAATGCTCGTTCAGGCCCTGTTCGACACGGAAGAGTGTGGGTTACGACGGGACACCGTTCTTTAGCATGCCCCTCGAGCGGAACTTTCGCAGATTGTGTTTGCCAAACGCTATTATACCGGGGCGGTCGGAGCAGTTTGAGGCGCGTCCGAGGATTATCAGCACAAGAATGTCACTTAGTTTATGGCGGAAGTTGCCCTTGCCGGTTCTTCTGAAGTCAGGGACTGACGCGGCAAATTCCATCAGCCTTTCCATGATGCTGCCTTCAGGATAAAATTGGTGTTTCTTTTAATTATTATTAACGTTAAAATGTTGTATATCAGCGAAATAGTGTGTATTTTTGCATAGCAAAATATAAGGCGGGGAACCAAATATAACCCTCCCCGCCTCTAAAAAAATTAGCAATGAAAAAGAAACACCAAACGGCGGTGCTTCTGCATCGCTACGTGCAAATTTACTATTTTTCTCTGAAAAACGAAACATTATTTGACTTCAAAATCTTTTTTAAATGAAATTGCCGTGAAAAAAAATCAGAAAAATCATGCACACCTTTGCATTATTCAAAAAATCTTTTTATTTTTGCGCTGTGATTTCCTATTTCATGTATGCGCGATATATGCTTTTTTAGAAATCTTATTGATGTGAGTTTAAGGAATCGCTTTATATATTAAATGATAGTTATATTGTTTGCTCGTCAACCTTAAAAAACTACAATTAACAGCTATAAGGAGCCTGCTAGATGGTTTTAAATGAGATCTAGCCTACGGCATGGCTTAGTTTTTTCAAATAGATCTCTGATAACTTTTTATATTAACTATTATGCTGAAAAAATTACTTTTACTCGGTGTAGCGCTGCTTTCAGTAGCAGGTCTATCAGCAAAGGAAGATGATGGCTATGTCATCCAGAAAGTTTCAAACCCACTTAGCGGAGAGCGTCAAGTTGACGGTCTCATTGCCGGTGGTGATCGTGAAAACAGTTACACATGGCGCCTAGCAATGCGCGACGACATGATTTACATCGCAACAACACGCAACATTGCCAGTGCACTGGTCAACATGTATGGCTCGGCTTTTGCCGCCAGCGGCATTTCGCTCGACACGTTCTGGGCAATGATTGATGCTGTCACTAACGGCGACATTCCACGCAACGACGCCAATGAGGGCGCCAACATTATCTCCTACAACCGCACCACTGGTGAGTTCAAGGTGGAATACACCGCCGAGAACACCGTGTATTTCAGAATGGCGGTGACTTATGGCGATGACGTTTACTTCGGTTCTTATTCGGCCGACCCCACAGTGGCTCAGTACATCCTAAAGCTCGACCGCGACGGCAACTTCACTAAGGTTTTCGAAACTATGGGTTCGGTTTCGCTCAGAGCCAATTGCGTCTATGACAACCATCTGTTTTTTGCTGGCGCCGACGACCGCGAGGATGTGGTGCCCGGCAGTCCTCTCAACCCCACCAAGATGGCCGTGCTGCGCAAGAGCAACGAGGACGATATGGTGTGGGACCGTGTGGCCGACTACCGCGACTTTGGCGAGATTGCCTTCGACCCAATCATGAGCAGCTGGGCAGGCGCCCCCATCTGGGAGCTTGCCACTCACAATGGCTACATCTATGCTACCGCCCCCAGCACCAACGGCTTTGTAATCTTCCGTGGACATCCGGCACAGGGCGATGAGGTTGCCAACGACTATGGCTGGTACTGGGAAGAGGTTGCAGGTCTGCACAATGGCATCAACAATCCCGGCCTGAGCAATGTGGTAGGCGGTGAGCCTGGAACTATGAGATCGCTCATCGGCTCGGTGTTTGAGTTCAACGGCGAGCTTTATGCCTACAACTTCGACCACTCATTTGGTGGAGAGGCCGCAGCTTTTGCCGGTATGCTGCAACAGCTGGCAGGAGCCGACACCAAGCCTTCGCAGTATCTCTACTACATGTACAACTCTCTTCAAAGCCCACAGCGAGTGTGGAAACTCGATGATGCCACCGGCAAGTTCATGGAGTGCGAGAACTTCACCCGTCTGGTTGAGGGAACAACCAACGAGTATGTGTGGCGCATGGGCGAGTATGACGGCCAGCTCTATGTGGCAACTATGGATGCCGGCATCTTCTACAACTACCTCACTCAGCTCACCAACGGCAGCCTCCTGACCATGACCCCAGAGGAGATTAACACGAAGATTGAATACATCAGAAATCTCATTGACATTCTTGTTAAGGCCGGTGCCAACGAGCTCGCTCAATCGCTGATTGCAAAACTCGAGCAACTCAAGGCCTTGCTTGAGCAGTTTGAGGCCTATGTAAACATCGACGAGACAATAATTGACGCTCTCGAGCAATATCAGGAACTCATTGACCAAATCATCGACTTAATCAACGGCTACCTCAGCGAACGTGCCAATGACGATGCCTACGCTTTTGCAGTAGCGCTCATGGCAGGAGACCTCGATGAGAACAGCAGCCAGGCTCAACTGGTGAAAGCCGCTTGCGCCATCACTTCTAAGCCCGATGACTATATCCAGAGCTTGTTGAACAAAGCCAACGAGGACCTCAGCAAGTCGGGCAGCAACCGCGATGTTGTCATCAAGGGTCTGAGCGATGACATCAGCAACCTGATTAATTCAGCTCTGAACATCATTCAATTCTTCTCGCAAGACCTCTATGACAGCATTGATGGCGATGGCATCAGGATGTATGACTACATCAACAATATGGTAATCAACAACGATTGGGGCTTTGACTTGTTCCGCACTTCCGACGGTGTTGACTTTGAGGTAATCACACGCAATGGATTTAACGACAAGTACAACTATGGCTGCCCTGCATTCCTCGCTACCGAGGAGGGCCTCTACATTGGCACTTGCAACCCATTCTATGGCGGACAGTTATATCTGTTGACCAACACCGAGAACACTGCAATCCAAGACATCTCTGCCGACAAGCAGAACGACAGCCAGAGCAATGTGTACTACACTCTCACCGGTGTGCGCATCAACGGCGTGCCCTCTGTTCCAGGCATCTACATCAACAATGGCCGCAAAGTAGTTATCAAATAACAACACTTCCATATATCCACAAAAAAAGCTCAGAGTACCACTCCGGGCTTTTTTTGTTTAAGGCAACAAATGAAACAACGGGGTCTGACCCCGTTGTTTCACAAAGTTAAAAACTCGCTATTTTGCAAATTATACCACTACTATTTTAGGTAAAAAAGACTGATTCCTTATCCCGAACCCGCGTTAATAATAAATTTTTTACAATTTTAGTGCCATTGTGACGAAAAGAGGCAGTCTATTTTGGTTCATGCGCATCAATTTTTTTTCAACAACTCGGCTTTGGCAAGAAAAAAGAAGCTGCATCGCAAAATTTAGTTTGCGATGCAGCCTCTTTGATGTTGTGTGTGAGAGTCGTTATGACTTCTTGCGAATTTGCACTTTTATAGGTCCGTGGAAGTTCATCTTGTCACCTCTAGGCAGCAGTATGTCGATGTGGTTGCGCAACCGTGGCGCCATCTTGTCCTTGACAATCCACACTCCATTGAGGTTCTTGTTAGAGCACTCGATGATGACCTCGTCGCCCATTCTCACGCCCAGCTTCTTGAACAAGTCGTGCGACAGGGCAACCCATTTAATCTCATAGTTTTTTAGCTTGTTGTTGTCGATTCTCGAGCCGCTGGCAGTTATCCATCCTGCGCCTCCCATGCCAGGGTGATACTTTGTGGCTGTCACAGTCACTTGACCACTTGCATTGAGTGAAACGATTAACAACGCTAACAAAAATAAAACTTTACGCATAAAATATGTGTTGGTTAATAACTGTGCTTCACGGCTTGCTACTTAGATTTAAGAAGCTTTGTAACGCTCGAAAAGCGCTGCAAAGTTACGCATTTTTTTTCAAATGGGCAAATGTGGTGGAAAGTCTTGATAGAGTGAATGTTGTGAAAAGGATTGCATGAATGTGAAAAATAGCCACCGGCGATAGTGGCGCTGGCGGCTATTTAGTGGGGATTTGAGTAAAAGTCTTTTATTCGCTCTTCTCGGGGTTGAACTCGGGTGGTACGTCATCAGGTTGTGACGGCTCTTGCTCGTCGCTAAGCTGCCCGCTAGGCAGTGCTACGCTGGTGTTGTCGCCGCCGCTGTCGTTGTTGCCGTTTTGCCCCTCACCCTCGATGATGTCGTTGCGCGATGTCCATTTGCGCTTGCCGAAGATGTGCTCCATGTCCTCGGTGTAGATCACCTCACGCTCGAGCAGCATTTGAGCCAGCTGGTGATGGCCATGGCTATACTCGTTGAGCACCTCACGTGCCCGCTCATATTCCTTGTTGATGATTTCTTGCACCTCCTTGTCGATGGCTTGGGCTCGCTCCTCGCTGTAGGGCTTAGAGAAGCCATAGTTCTCGGAGCTGTCGTAGTAGGACACATTAGGCAGCGAGTGTCCCATGCCATAGTAAGTTACCATAGCATAGGCGATTTTTGTTGCCCGCTCCAGGTCGTTGAGAGCTCCAGTGTCGATGATGCCCAGGAACATGTCCTCGGCGACACGCCCAGCCATGAGGGAGCATATCTTGTCGAGCAGCGCCTGGCGAGGTGTGATCTGTCGTTCTTCGGGCATGTACCATGCCGCGCCCAGTGCTTTGCCGCGTGGCACGATGGTGACCTTGATGAGCGGGTCGCCATATTGCAGCTGCCAGCTCACTGTGGCATGTCCTGCCTCGTGCACCGCTATAGACCTGCGTTCTTCCTCGGTCATGACCTTAGATGCTTTCTCTAGTCCACCAATGATGCGGTCGATAGCGTTGTTGAAGTCCTGCTTTTGCACCGCCACTTTGTTGTTGCGTGCGGCGATGAGTGCTGCCTCGTTGCACACGTTGGCAATGTCGGCTCCCGAGAATCCTGGTGTCTGTCGTGCCAGCAGGTTGAGGTCAACGCTGCCGTCGGTCTTGACGCCACGCAGGTGCACTTGGAAGATTTCCTTGCGGTCGTTGAGCTCAGGAAGATCTACATATATCTGCCTGTCGAAACGCCCTGCTCGCAGCAGTGCTTTGTCCAGAATATCGACACGGTTAGTAGCGGCAAGGATGATGATGCCGCTATTGGTGCCAAAGCCGTCCATCTCGGTGAGCAGCTGGTTAAGGGTGCTCTCCCGCTCGTCGTTGCTGCCCATCTTGGGGTTGTTGCCACGAGCACGTCCCACGGCATCAATCTCGTCGATGAAAACGATGCATGGTGCTTTGTCCTTGGCCTGCTTGAAGAGGTCACGCACGCGTGATGCTCCCACTCCCACAAACATCTCCACGAAGTCGCTACCCGAGAGTGAGAAGAAAGGTACATCGGCCTCACCTGCCACGGCCTTAGCCAGCAGAGTCTTGCCAGTTCCTGGAGGACCCACGAGCAGTGCCCCTTTTGGAATCTTGCCGCCGAGGTTGGTGTATCGCTTAGGGCTCTTGAGGAAGTCAACAATCTCGGCAACTTCGGTCTTGGCCTCGGCCAGTCCCGCCACGTCTTTAAATGTGACGCGCGACTTGTCGTTTTTGTCAAAGAGCTTGGCCTTAGACTTTCCCACACTGAAGATTCCCCCTCCAGCGCCTCCAGTCATTCGCCTAGACATGAAAATCCAGAACACTATGAGCAGCAGAATGGGTCCGAACCCCCAAATCCAGTAGGAGTAGTCGCTGGCGGTCTCATATTTCCACTTTCCTTGAAAGCCATGCTTGTCGCGTTGCTCACTCATGTAGTCCTCAAACTTGTCGGGGCTAGGGATGTTGAAAGCCAAGTAAGGTCTAGTCTTTGATGAAGACTTGGCATCGAGATTCAACCCATGTGCTCTGGCCACCGAGTCGTTGACATAGGCTCGTGCCTCATTCTTGTTGTTGTAAACCAAGATGCTATCGACTTGCCCTTTCTCGGCAAGTTCTTGGAATTGTGTCCAGTTGATGAGTCGGCTGGGTGAGTAGTCATTAAAGAAGTACATGCCCAGGATGATGGCCAGGATGATAATGTATAGCCACATTATGTTGAACCCGCCCTTTTTGTTTTGCGACGAGTTTCTGTTGCCCGAACTGCTATTGTTGCCAAAAAAATTGTTTGCCATTTAAGTTAGAAAGCTGAATAGTGATACATTAATCGAGATTAGGAATATGCCTTAAGTCGGCATCGGCCCAAAGTTCCTCGAGGTTGTAGCGCTGGCGCTCCTCGGGGAGAAAGATATGTGCAAAAACCGTGCCATAATCAATTACAATCCACTGTGAGTTTTGATATCCGTCGTAATTAAAAGGCTTTTGACCCGTTTTTTGTTGCACATATTCCCTCACACTGTCGGCGATGGCCTCCACTTGAATCTTGGTGTTTCCCGTTGCAATTACAAATGCTGTGGCTGTGGCGTACTCAAGCTTAGTGAGGTCGATGTGGGTGATGTCTCGGCCTTTTTTTTCTTGTATTCCCTCGATGATGCGTTCAATAAGTTCAGATGTTTCTGTCATTTTAAGATGTTTATAACTGTTTATTGCACAAAGGTAGAACATTTATTAATCATGACAAAAAAAATGTTGCCCGTTTTGATTTTTTTAGAAAAACAGATGAAAAATCGCCAGTAGAGCGATGCTACTAGCGATGATAGGAGTGATGATATGTTGAAGCCCTTGTTTAGAAAGGCAGGTCGTCTTGTGGTGTCTGCTCAAAACTCATGTCGGCAGCGGGTGCAGGAGGTGCTGGTGCCGCCGCTAGAGCATCGCTGGCGGCAGGTGCTGGTGCTGCGGCAGCAGTGGCGTTAGCGTCGATTTTCTCGGCCTTCCAGCCACGAATGTCGGTGTAATAGCGTCCTTGGTACTCACGGCTCTCGATGTCGAAGCTGAGGTTAACCATGTCTCCCACTTCAAGAGGATACTGGTCGGCTCGGTCTCCGAAGAAGTCAAAATAGATCTTCTTTGGGTAACTCTCAAGAGTCTCGAGCAGGTAGTTCTGCTTTTTCCAGGGGTTGCCAGCTTTAGAGGTGCCACTTTGGAGGTCAAACTTTTGTATAATCTTGCCTTTTATTTCCATTTTCTTGTGTTTTATGATGTTACTGTTTATGCGTTTTTTTGAAAAGTTGTGCAAAGTTAGTGAATCATTTTGGTTTATGAAAATATTGTGACGTGAATTTATTAACAATTTTAGATGAAAAGCGGCAAGCGGGCTAGGCAACAGCGAAGATTGCGCCTGTGGCTGGTGTGGCGGGGGGTGGTGGCTGGCAAAAGACTCCACCTGCCTAGCAACCAGTTGCCAGGCAGGTGGTAGTGGATAGGTTGAATTTAAAACCAGTGAGCAAGTTGACAACTTGCGAAACTTGAGCTATGAGTCCACTTTAAAACATAAAAGCACACGAATTAAACGAATTGTATTTCATTTATATTCAGATTGATGGATTTATCTTATGTGGCCGATTCTGTTTGATTATTCAAAAAAAGCGACTCTTTAAAGTGGATTCAGCTATTAATTGCCTAGGAGGATGTTGTAGATGACTGTCACGTCGCCAGTGGTGATTGAGCCGTCGCCATCTTGGTCTCCGTTGACTATCGCGCTGTTGTCTTCGTTGAGGATCCAGTTGTAGAGGGCAGTGACGTCGATAGTGGTGACTTCACCGTCGCCGTTCACGTCGCCTGGAACAGATGTTGAGGCGGGCATGTCGTTGACCGAGGCGGTTTGCACTGCTGTGCGGTCGTAGTGGACATACTTGATGTTGCCAAAGAGTATGTCGCCGTCCCATGCCTGAACAGGCAGGAGCTCGCCGTCGTCGTCATATTCCTCATCGGTGTTGTAGTGGCGCAGGTAGAATGAGTCGTAGCACCACTTTTGTGCAGTGCCCACTGCCTCGCCTTCACCAGTGAAGTGAACGAAAGGATCATTGTAGATGTCGAATGCCATGGTTTTCCATCCGCGGAAGTCGAGAATCACGTGCTCGTTCTGGATGAGGCCCGAAGCTCCCGAGCCGTTGAGGCGCACCATGTGGCACACTTGGTTGTTAGAGCCATCGGCATATACCTCGCACTGTAGCACAGCGTCGTAGCCATCGGTGAAATAGTAGTTCTGGCTATAGCTGCGGTATTCACGAATCTGCCACGGGCCGTCGCAATCTTGGTTGAACTCGTAGTGCAGCAGATAGGAGTTGGTGAGGTCGGTGCGTGGCACGGTGCTTGTGAGTGCAATATAGTTGGAGTTGGCCTCGGCCACACCGTCTTTAGAAGTGGTGTGGGTAGTAGAACCCGAGCCGTCGGGGCTCCACCAGTGGTTGAGTGCCGAGCCATCTTCAATCATGGTGTAGTCGAGCACTGGACGATACTCTGTCATGAAGCGGATGTACTTAGTGATGGTGCTGGTGTTTCCCGAGATGTCGGTGAAGGTGCCGTTAATCTTGATGCGGTAGGTCTTGTCGAGCTTGAGGTCGGTGTTAGGATAGAAGTGAACCACCGAGGCATCGCGCACCACGGCATGGGTAGTGATGCCATCGACTGTCTCGCCGTCGGCACACTCGAGTACAACCACGTCGGTGGCTTCGTCATCGTTCCATGCCAGCTCCTCGTTGAACTCAATGCGTATTGCTGGCCTGAGGGTGTAGAGCATAGTCTCGCCCTCGGCGGGAGTGGTGCTGGCGATGTAAGGTGCTTCGAGGTCGGCGGGCACGGTCATGAAGGAGAACACGTAGTTGCCGCCTTCCACACCATCGGCGTCACCGTCGAGCAGTTGGTTGGTCTGCGAGTTGCGTGCCACGCTGCCGTCGATGGTGATGGTGTAGCTCATGTCGTCGAGCAGTTGGTTGAGTGCGATGCGCAGAGTGTAGTCGTTGTCCCACGAGAGGCTCACGTT
The DNA here is from genome assembly GCA_900318255.1 of uncultured Prevotellaceae bacterium. Taxonomy (GTDB): domain Bacteria; phylum Bacteroidota; class Bacteroidia; order Bacteroidales; family Muribaculaceae; genus Sodaliphilus. The sequence continues at coordinate 8,983 of ONJX01000037.1, forward strand.
GCCGGCATTGTTGATAGCGAAAGCTTGCTCCACACTCTCTCGGTTCATGTTGCGCGAGAAGGTGAGCACCATGTCGTTGATGATCTTCACGGCATTGGGGTTGCTGATGTTGTTAGACGACACCACGGCAGGTGCGTTGGATGTGAGCTCGATGTTTCCCCATGTCACATTGTCGCCTGCCAAGCCTTGAGTGTCGTAAGTCATGGTAACCGTCTTGGTGGCGCTGGTGTAGCCAGGGCAGGAATAGGTTATCTCGTAGGTCTGACCAGGAGTGAGCCCTTCAAAGAGGAAGAAGCCGTTGTGTACCAGGTCTTTGCTGTTTACATAGTTGTGAAACAGCGACTCATAGCTGTCGGTGACTATGGTCTGGCCGTTGCAGGTGACGCTCACGTTGTCGATGGGCTGACCATTCTCGCTGTTCTTCACCACGCCGGCGAGCATCACCTTCTCGGGGCGGTCGAGGCCGCGATATTCCATGATGGAGCGGAAGGTGCCAAAAGCCTCAAGCCGCTTGTAGCTCTCGTTGATGTTAAGAGCCTGTTGCATGGGCAGGGTGTGGAAGCCGCCCTCGCTCAGTAGCGACGCCATGTTGGTGCGTCGGTTCACCGAGAGGTAGGGATATTGGTTGGTGTGAGTGGTGGGCGAGGGGTCATACCAGCAGCGGTCATACCAGTTGCCGCGGGTGGTGGTCTCATACATCACGCTGGTGAGGTTGGGAGTGAGAATGTCGCCATAGGCTTTGCCGCCGTGAGGTGTTTTCTCAATCTCTACGCCATTTTTGCGCCATCCGCCAAAGAGCATTAGGGTGCTGTTAGTGTTGGCACCGGCATCGCTGTGTATTGAGTAGAAGAAATCGGCGCCCCAGGCGTTAGCCATGTCAGAGCGTTCCTCGAGGCTCACGTTGTCTTGGTCGTCGTCGCGGGTCATCTGTATGTTGTCGAGGGTGGCAGTGGTATATTGCATGAGGTATTCACGGGTGGCGAGCCCCACGCGCAGCACTTTCTGTGCCTCGGTGTAGCCATACATGCCCATGTTCTCGGTGCGGCTGTGTCCTGGGTCGATCCAGAGCTTGAAGTCGCCCCACTGAGCCTTGTCTTGGTCTTGTGCGTTGACAACTGGTGTTGTCGCGAAGCAGCCAATAGCAGCCACTATCGCAATTTTAGTAAAAGTCTTCATAGCTGCTATCAATAATTGAGGTTAATAATGTAGATTGCACCATCGGTGTCGTTGTCGAGGGCTAGCTTGGTGCCGTCGGGCGAGAGGGCGATGGTGACGGGAATGATGTCGCTGCTGGCAGTGATGTTGAAGGCGTTGCCGCTGTCAACGTTCACGCAGTAGATGTCGCTGCTGGTGAAGCGGTGGCCGTCGTCGGCGATGCGCGTCATCATCAGGTTGCGGCTGTCGGGGAGCCAGGTGGCGTGCGACCCCTTACCCAGGCTCACGAGGTTAGAGCCGTCGGCATTGCACACAAAGAGGCCTTTGGTCACGATTTGGAAGGCGATTTTTGTGCCGTCGGGCGAGAGGGCGGGATTGATGACCCACTTGCCAGCGTAGTCGCTAAGAGCGGCAACCCTGGTGGTGGCGTTCTGTGGCTCGTCGAGCATGATTTGGAGGACATCGGTAGCCCCCGCCACTGCCGAGCGCTTGAGGTCGCGGGTTGCTGGTGCCACCACTTGTGCTTTGCCAGTGGCGACGTTCACGCGCTCGATGCGCGTCATGCGCTTCTGGTTCTCGATAGAGTAGGGGGTGCTCATGATTTCCTGGTTGCTTTCCCAGCGCATCTGGTAGCCAGCGCCTGGCGCTTGCGATACCTGGCGCAGGCCAGTGCCGTCGGCTTGCGACACCCATATCCCAACGAAGTTGTCGCCAGTGACCGCCAGTAGTGAGCCGTCGGGCGACCAGGTGGGAGCCATGAGGCCATGCTCCGCCTTGATGAGCAGCTGTGGCTCGCTCCACGAGGTGGGCTGTGCCATGATACTGCCACATGACAGCAATGCTGCTGCCGCAATGATTAGTTTTCGTTTCATTGGCTTTGAATGTGTTAATCGGTTAATAAATGGTTTTTTATTGTAAAGAATAGTAGTTTTAGTCGTGGCTTTTGATTTCATTTGCTAAGGTAGTGCATATTTTTGGATTGGCAAAATTTTTTTAGACTTTTTCAGGAAAACCATTCTTTTTCGTTGGTGTGTCATCTTGTGCGCGGACGTGGCGAGAGTAGTTTTTAGTGGTCCTTTTCTGCCCTCGAAACGCAGTGCCTAGTGTCAAGAAATGGAATTTTGTGCTGTTTTTTTTTGCGATATTAAACTTTATTACTACTTTTGCGTCAAATTTCGCGATGTGGCCCTTATGGCCATCATTACTCGCGACAAGAAAAAACGAGTTTTTTTACAATAAATTGACTAACTAAATTTTTAATTGTTATGAAAAAAATTGCAGTTGCACTCATGTGCACAATTCTTGCCACTGGCGCTGCCATGGCACAAAAACAATTCACTTTTGGCCCAAAGGTGGGCGTTGACTTCACTAACTATTGGGGCAAGGGCACAGAGCATGGCGGTAAGCTTAGCTATCAGGCCGGTTTGTTCATGGAGTATCGTGTTACCAATAAGTTCTCTTTGGCTCCCGAGGTTGTGTTTGCTGCACAGGGTGGCAAGTATGAGATCAAGAGAATGGATGTTGTTTACAAGGAGACCGACAATGTAAACTACATCAATGTTCCTGTGATGATGAAATTCTATGTTTGCCCAGAGCTCAGCATAGACTTTGGTCCTCAAGTGGGCTTCAATGTTTATAGCAAGAATACAGCCGAAGCTAAGGTTGCTAATGAGAAAGGAAAGATTACTACCAACATGAAGGACTATACCAATACGGTTGACTTTGGTCTGGGTCTAGGCCTGACTTATAATATTACCGAAGATGTGTTTGTTCAGGGTCGTTACACTATGGGTCTGACAAAAGTCTTTGACACAAAAGACAACGTGTTCTTAGAGGCTTTAGGTTTTGATAACCCCAAGAACGGCAATGCACAAATCGCCATCGGTTTTCGCTTCTAATCAAGCGAGCTTCGCAAGGATTTATAAAAGAACTTAAACAAAAAGCGCTCGGGCACGTATGGTGCTCGGGCGCAGTTTTTTGTTTTGAACTAAAAGAGAACCGTCCCCAATGAGTTCATTTTTAGTTGCGGAAGATGATGTTGCCAGCTTGGGCGTCGATGGTGATGGGGCGCTCGCGATCCACTTTGTGGGCGATGATGTCGCGCGAAAGCTGGTTGAGGACTAGGTTCTGGATGGCACGCTTTACAGGTCGTGCGCCAAACTCTGGGTCGTAGCCCGCTTGCGCGAGCAGTGTCACTGCGGCGGGTGTGTAATCCAGCTCTATGCCGCTTGTGTGGAGCATCTTCTTCACGCTCTTGAGCTGCAGCTCCACGATTTGAGCAATCTGTTGCTCATCGAGTGGCGTGAACATGATAGTCTCGTCGATTCGGTTAAGGAACTCGGGACGGATGGTCTTCTTGAGCATGTTCATCACGTCGTTGCGAGTTTGATTGACAATCTGGTCATGATTCTGGGCGTTGAGGTGCTCAAATCGTTCACGAATCAGGCTTGAGCCCAGGTTGCTCGTCATGATGATGATGGTGTTCTTGAAGTTGACAGTGCGTCCCTTATTGTCGGTGAGTCGTCCGTCGTCGAGCACTTGCAGCAGCACGTTAAACACGTCGGGGTGTGCTTTCTCAATCTCGTCGAAGAGCACCACGCTGTAAGGCTTGCGTCGCACGGCCTCGGTGAGTTGTCCTCCCTCGTCGTAGCCTACATAGCCTGGAGGCGACCCTATGAGTCGTGTTACCGAGAATTTCTCTTGATACTCGCTCATGTCGATACGCGTCATCATGTTCTCGTCGTTGAAGAGGTAGTCGGCGAGAGCCTTGGCAAGCTCGGTCTTGCCCACACCGGTGGTGCCCAGGAAGATGAACGAGCCAATGGGGCGTCGCGGGTCGTTGAGGCCGGCACGGCTGCGTCGTACGGCATCGCTGATGGCGGTGATGGCCTCATCTTGCCCGATGACGCGCTTGTGCAGTTCGTCCTCGAGGTGCAGCAGTTTCTCGCCCTCGCTTTGCAGCATCTTGGTCACGGGGATTCCGGTCCAGCGCGATACCACCTCGGCAATGTCGTCGCTATCCACTTCCTCCTTGATGAGCGCGGTGTCGCCCTGCATGGAGCGCAACTGCTCTTGCAGTGCGGTGTTCTCGTCTTGCTTTTGCTTGATTAGTGAGTAGCGTATCTCGGCCACGCGACCATAGTCGCCATTGCGCTCGGCGCGCTCGGCCTCGAAGTTAAGCTGCTCAATGTCGATTTTGTTCTGCTGAATGCGGTTGATAAGCTCCTTCTCGCTTTGCCACTTGGCCTTGTAGTCGTGCTCTCGGTCGCGCAGGTTGGCGAGCTGTTCGTCGAGCTGCTTGATGCGCTGCTCGTCGCCGTCGCGCTTAATGGCGGCTCGCTCAATCTCGAGCTGCGAGATTTTGCGTGTCACCTCGTCGAGCTCTTCGGGCACGCTGTCCATCTCTATGCGCAGCTTGGCGGCAGCCTCATCCACTAGGTCGATGGCCTTGTCGGGCAGGAAACGGTCGCTGATGTAACGCTGGCTCAGCTGCACGGCGGCGATGATGGCATCATCCTTGATACGCACCTTGTGGTGGTTCTCGTAGCGTTCCTTCAGTCCACGCAAGATGGCGATGGCGCTCTCCTCGTCGGGTTCATCAACCATCACAATCTGGAAACGTCGCTCCAGGGCTTTGTCCTTCTCGAAATACTTCTGGTACTCGTCGAGAGTGGTGGCGCCTATGCTGCGCAGGTCGCCGCGGGCCAGTGCTGGCTTGAGGATGTTGGCGGCATCCATGGCTCCGCTGCTCTTGCCGGCACCCACCAGGGTGTGAATCTCGTCGATGAAGAGGATAATTTCGCCTTGCGCTTGCGTAATCTCGTTGATTACCGCTTTGAGTCGTTCCTCAAACTCACCCTGATACTTGGCTCCGGCAATCAAGGCTCCCATGTCGAGCGAGAACACCTGCTTGTGCTTTAGGTTCTCGGGCACGTCGCCGCGCACGATACGTTGAGCAAGCCCCTCTACAATGGCAGTCTTGCCGGTGCCTGGCTCGCCGATTAGGATGGGGTTGTTCTTAGTGCGTCGGCTCAAGATTTGCAGCACACGACGAATCTCGTCGTCACGCCCTATCACGGGGTCGAGCTTGCCTTGGCGTGCGCGCTCGTTGAGGTTGATGGCATACTTGCCCAGGGCATTGTACTGTTCTTCCGACTCCTGGCTGGTTGCCTTCTTGCCCTTGCGCAGCTCTTCGACTGCGGCTAGCAGCTCCTTTTTAGTGATACCAGCATCTTTGAGGATGGTGCTTGCCGGCGACGGCACCTCGTGCAGGGCCATGAGCAACGCCTCGATGGTGACATACTGGTCGCCCAGTTTCTGCGCCGTCTCGCTGGCCTTGTCGAGCACACGGCTGGCGTCGTTGCTCAGGTAGGGCTCGCCGCCGTTCACCTTGGGCAGACGGGCGAGTTCGCTTTCCAGTGGTCGCTCAATCATCGTGGGTGCGATGTCGAGCTTCTGCAAGATAAACTTCACCACGCTCTCTCCCTCGGTCATCATCGCTTTAAGCAGATGCACGGGCTCGAGAGCTTGGTTGCCATTGCTGCGCGCCAGCGTGATGGCCCGCTGCAAGGTCTCTTGCGATTTGATGGTAAAATTGTTTAAATTCATATCGTTTTTTCTCCTTTCTGCCTAACAATATGCAAAGTCGGTGCCAATAGGGAGTGAGTGATGCAAATGACAGAAGGACAGATTTTTAGCAAACTAATCATGACAAATTGACAGTGCTAGAATAAAGCGTCCGATTAATTAAGAGTCATTGTTGTCCGACAAAAGAAAGGGGGGCGCCGCTGGCGACAAGTTAGAAGATATCAAATACCCCCCTTTGAGACTTATTCCGCTCGCTATTGCTCGCTTCACAAGTCTCAAAGGGGGGTACTCAGAGGTCAGCCTTCGGCTGAAATGAAACAAAGGGGTCAGACCCCGATGTTTCATTTTTTAAGAGGACTCAAATAAAAGGATGGCTATTTTGAGATGATGTCTCGCATTTCTTTGAAGCCTATCTCGGTCTTCCAGATGTCGTCTTCTTTATAAAGGTGGAACTTCTTCTCTTTAGTAGTGCCGTCGCTATAGGTGAAGTCGCACACTACCTCGGTAAATTCGTCCTTCACTTTGGCTTTCTTGGCTGTTACCTTGAAGTCTTTGGCTTTAAGCTGCTTGAAAAACTCGTTCTTCTGATAGTCGCTGAATTTCTCGCTCTCTTTGAATTTCACAGCCTCTTTCAGGAACTTGATGTCGCCATTAGGAAGCTCCTGAAACAAGGCCTCTACAGCTTGCTTGGCATTGCGGTGATACTTGTCGGTGTCGAGCACTGCGCTGTCGCAGGAGTTGAGTCCTAATATGCACAAAAGGGAAAAGAAAAGTAATGCAGATAGATGTTTCATAATAAAATAAAATTAATGTGTGAATATTTCTTTGTGCAAAGATAATATATTGTTGTCAGTTCTCAGCTACTAGTCTATGATTTTCTTTTTCAAAATACCGAATAAAACTATTAAAATGGTAGTTTTTTCAAGTTTTTTCAAAAAAAGTTGCAAAAATATTTGGTTTATAAAATAAACTACTTTATCTTTGCAACGGATTTATAAATCTAAAAAAAATTTATTCACCAATTAATGTTATGTAAGGAAATTATGGAAGAGAAGAAATTAAACAGTCAAGAGAGCTTGGAGTTGATCACCAGCATGATTAACAAAACCAAGCGTAAAATGCACGTTGGGCAAGGCAACCTGCTGCTGTGGTGGGGCTATGTCAGTGCTATCGTAGGTCTGCTTGTGGGTGTGTCATTGTTGTTAACAGGTGGCAATCCTGCTTGCAACTGGTTGTGGTTTCTCATCTGGATTGTGGGAGGAATAGGCATGATGGTGATCCTGCGCAAGGACAAGGGTCGCATCGAGAAGGAGCCGTTCACCTATGTTGACCGCATCACAAGCAATTTGTGGGGCACCATAGGCTGGATGTTTGCCTTGGGCACTATCTTGTCTATAGCTTTTTTGTTCTTTGGCAAGGACACTTGGGTAATAATGCTTGTTTTCGCCTTTTTGTTAGGAGGCTTTGGGGCAAGTGTTCAAGGCTTCATCCTTCAAGAGAAGTCGATGGTGGCAGGTGGCGCCTTCGGTCTGGTGGCAGGCACCTTTGTGCTGTGCTGCGTTCTGAGTGACATTCCACTGAAGGTGTGGTGGATAATTCCGCTGTTTGTACTGTGCTTCGTTGCAACGATGATTATTCCGGGACATATTTTGAACGCTAAAGCCAAGAAGCAATGCTAAAGGAACTTAACCCGCTGCTGCATTCCCAGTTGCGACTGGCCATCATGTCTATCTTGATGAACTGCGAGCAGGCGAGCTTCGTCTATATCAAGGAGCAGACACAGGCCACGGCCGGCAACCTGAGCGTGCAGCTCGACAAACTGGTAGCGGCAGGATACATCACTGTCGAAAAGACGTTCCAGGGCAAGAAACCACTCACGTTGTGCAGTGTCACCGGCGATGGCAAGCAGGCGTTTGAGGAATATGTCAACGCCCTGCGTGACTACCTGGAAGTGAAGTGACCAATTCTAATCTTAAAAGTGAGGCTCAACGCACACGGTTGAGCCTCATTTTCTTACTATTAGTAGCGTCGGTTGATTACTTCCCAGTTGAGGACTTGCCACATGGCTGCGATGTGGTCAGGTCGGCGGTTGCGATAGTCAACGTAGTAGGCGTGCTCCCACACATCCATTGTCATCAATGGCTTTAAACCTTTAGTCACTGGGTTGTCGGCGTTTGGCATTTGCAGGATGTGGAGATTGCCATCAGCGTCGCTTGCGAGCCATGCCCAGCCCGAGCCAAAGAGGGTAGTGGCAGCAGTTGTGAATTTCTCCTTGAAGGTCTCGAAGGAGCCAAACTGCTCATCGATGGCTTGGGCAAGCTTACCCACGGGGCGGTTGTCGTGGCTCGGCGCTTGCAGCTGCTCGAAGTAGAGGTTGTGGTTGAGAATCTGCCCAGCATTGTTGAAGATGCCGCCAGTGGCTTTTGCCACAATTTCCTCTAGTGGCAACTCTTCAAACTCGCTGCCTGGCAGCAAGTTGTTGAGGTTATTAACGTAAGTCGCCAGATGCTTGCCGTGGTGCAGAGCAATAGTCTCGGCGCTAATCACTGGCTCTAAATCTCTCTCGTTAAAAGGTAGGGGGAAAAGTTTTTGGTTCATAGTTTACAGTCTTTGAGTTATTGGTTATATTGCTTTTATTTATTTTTGTTAGTTTTTTAGTTGACAACCCGTTGGTGGAATTAAAAAAAAGAATTATGGCAGAATGCTTTGATAATGAAGAAGTTCCTCAATGTTGGGTCGAGTTCAAATGCCCTTCGGGCACCGCCCACCGCACTTCGTGCGACTATGGCTTTTGAATCTCCCCGAGCACTTCGTGGTTGCATGGGTTGCATGGTCTTGCCATAGAAATCGGGTCTTCGACCCGCCAAGCTTCTTCGACGCTAATGCCTGGAATGCAATATGTTTCATGAAAACTCTTTGTCAATATAATTCCGTCAAGAGGTTTGACTAAAATAATTCTACTCGCCGAGCAGTGCGCTATAGACGGCGGTGATGTCGGCGGCGGTGATGATGCCGTCGCTAGTCTGGTCGCCGTTGACTAGGTGGGCGGTGTCGTTGTTGAGGAGGTAGTCGTAGAGTGCTGTGACGTCGGCAGCAGTGACGGTGCCGTCGCCGTTCACGTCGCCAGGCAGTGCCATAGCGATGGGGTAGTGGGCTCGTAGCGACTTTAGCTGGATGACATGTTCACCAAAGTTGCTCTTGACTGGCGTGAACTTGATGGTGTGCAGAGTCAGTGGATAGGTGAGCAGGTTGTCGATGCCGCCCATTGCGTTGAGGTCAAAGTTCAAGGTGTATTCTTGATTGGCCTCGAAGCCAGTGTTTTTCCCAAACTCTAGATAGTTAAGTTTGTTTAACACAGTGTTCCGCACGTCAATCTGCACCATTTGCAATGGCAGAGAGCTTGTGAACGTGAGCGAGATGCTGTCGGGCAAGCTGTAGAAAGTGACGTCCTTCGACAGCTGTATGTAAGGCGCGCGGTTGCTGCTGTAGGTGAACGAGAGGTTTCCGTCATCGCCAAGCTCAAGGTTCTTGGCACCCGCGCCTTTGAGTGTCCATCCGTCCCATGTTTGCTCAATATATTCCTGGTCGCTGATTTCCACGGTGATGCTGTCGGTTTCGACATATTCGCCTATTAAGCAAGTTAATGCCGTTTTTCCATTCTTGAGCCCCTTGATGTTGCCATTGTTGATTGTGGCGATGCTTGTGTCATCTACCGTCCATGTGAGTTTGGCACCATCATAATAATATTTATTGCCATAGATGGTTGCTGTCACTTCGATTGGGAACTCTCGGTGGTCAACAAAGATCATGGGTTTCATGGCGATGGTGGGCTGTGCCTCAAGCGTTCTTACAAGCACTGTGGCGGTCATGCCGTCAAGGTGGGCTGTGAGGATTCCTTCGCCCACGTTCCCGCTCAATGCTAGTGTAGGCCCTTCGGTCGTGCCCATGGTTTCGTCGCATGACAGAGTGAAGCCTGTGACGTTGTCGTTAACCACTTCACCATACTGGTTAAAGCCCACGATGCGAGGGGTGTAGGACGAATATATGGGCAAGTCGGCGCGGAAGTCATAGAATTGAATGGAAGCGATAGTGCTGTCTTGTGGTGCTTCGGTTTCGAGCATCCATCCGCATGCTACCGCGCGTGGCGTTCCTTCGGTAGTAGTGTTGATGATTGTGCCGTCAACCATCATTTGAGCCGAGCCACCAGCGTCCATGTTTATGACCTCACTGATGTCGGGGTAGAGGCTTTTAAGGATGTGGCACATCACCGTTGTTGAGCATCCGTCGCTGGTGCCATAATATCGACTTGTGGATTTGTCGATGACAATCATGTAGAGCTTCTTGCCGGTTGCGTCGCAGCCGTAGGCGGTGCGGCTATATACCATAGAGTTGTAGTTCTCGTCGTTGTTGCGGCTGGTGAGCTCGCCGTTGTGCATCACTGGCGCGTTGCCCTCAACCATGTTCTCGATTAGGGGAGAGACTTGAGCCTCCTCGTTATAGGTCCACCCGTGGTTAATGACTATTTCGTCGCCCTGGGCGAGTGCCGAGAGATAGTCTTTCATCAGGCCTGTGGCGGTGATGCAGGCGTCGTAGTCGCCCAGCGTCTGTCGGTCGGCATTTTTCACCACATGGGCAATGGTGAAGTGCATGTCTTGGTTCACGAGCCAGTGGCTACCTTCGTTAAAAATGAGGTAGTAGTTGTCGGCATCGGCCACGCCCGTCTCGTTGTAGCCCACCCAGTTAGTCTCAAACTCGCGGTTTCGTCCAAATGCTGGAGTCCACAGCACTGCGGTGTGTGGCAAGTTGCGGCGGTTCACCGTGTTCAGTGGTGCCGCTGCTGCAAGTTTTGGCGACGAGATAGTGCCGCCGCAGTTGAAATGGCCAAAGTAGAGCGTCTTGTCTTGCGTGATGGCGCAAGCCCCGGTGCGGCTGGGTCCTCCGTTCCAGGCGTCGGCATTGCTCTCGGTGTTGAGATACACGCTGTCGTTGCGCACCACAGCGCCAAAGGGGTCTCCCAGCTCAAAGTCCATAGTTGGCGAGCCATTGCCAGTGACGCACCAGAAGTTGGCATTGCAGGCAGCGATGGGTCGCCGTGTTGCGGTGCGGTTGCGGTGATAGGCGTTGGTGAGCAACTCGGTTCGCCCCAGGGTGTTGTAGCCTATGGTGGTCTCCACGCGGTTGTAGGGGTTAGTCATGTCGGCCTCCAGCAGATAAACGTTGAGCGGGAAGTCGGGGATGCGCAGGATGGTGTTGTAGATGCCCGGTCCCACCTGTCGGTGCAAGATAGTGTCGGCCCTATATACCGTTCCGTCAATGTTGATGCCGGCAGTCATGGTGCTAGTGCAGCACGCCAGTAAAGCGAGGATAAAGAAAAACTTTTTCATTGTGTTGTGTTTTAGATTTATTTCGTAAAGGTAGTAATAAATTTGCAATAAAAACCGATTTATTGCCTAAAAAAATAAATAATAAATCAAAAAGTGCCTGTTATTGTGTTTTTTACACTATCTTTGCACCCAAAATTCAAAAAAAACCTACAGTGATGAGAAGTAAAAAATGGTGTTTCGTCGTGAGCGTGGCATGCGTGTTGCTAACAGCTACTTTTCCAGCCTGCAAAGGCCTTGCGACAAGTAATTCGTCAAAAGATTCAGATAGCATTAAGCAGACCGCAAGTGATACTGTGATGCTCCCCGACACTGTGTTCCAGAGTGTGGAGAACCTCACCTATAACGTGGAAGTGCTCGATACTGCGACGAGTGGCGAGCTCAACAGCCTTGCCGACCTCTATCAGGGCGTGGATGGCATCCTCACCTTCAGAGGCGGCCCCAGGCGTGACGCTCGCACCTACAGTGGCAAGGTGAAAGGCACGCCCAGCAAGATAGTGCGCGACTGGGTGACTCACACTGCCGTGAGGGGTAAGTGGGGCGGTGGCTCAGGATGGACTGGCGAGCCAGTCTATATCAAGTGGAGCGACGCTCAGGTGGCGCAGTTCAAGAAATCGTCGCCCGAGATAACTGCCAATTTCAGCAATGAGGAGATAATAGTGGGTTCGCTATGTGGCGAGGTCTATTTTCTTGATTATGCCACCGGGAAACTGAGCCGCAGCCCTCTCAATGTGGGAAATCCCATCAAGGGGTCGGTGTCGCTTGACCCTGCTCTCAACGGCAGCCTCTATGTGGGTCACGGCATCCCCGACAACCAGCCCTTTGGCCATGTGGCTATAGACTTGACCACTCACCAGATTGCCTACACCTGGGGTCGCGACCCCAAAGCCAAGCGCAGCTGGGGAGCTTACGACTCGTCGCCCATCGCAGTGGGGCAGTTCCTGTTTTGGCCTGGAGAGAATGGCACAATCTATAAGTATGAACGCTTGGGCAACGGCAAGCTCAAGATGCATAGCGCGTTGCGCTATGTGGTCAAGGGCGATGGCGGCGCCGGCATCGAGTCGAGCATGGCGGTGTATAAGAACTATGGTTTCGTGGGCGACAACCACGGCGACATCTTGTGCATCAACCTTAACACTATGAAGCCAGTGTGGCACTACGACAATCACGACGACATCGACGGAAGCATAGTGCTCGAGGTGGAGAATGGGGTGCCTTATCTCTACTGTGGCTGCGAGGTAGATAGGCAGAGCGGAGCCGATGCCAGAACCTATTTTGTGAAGCTCAACGCTCTAAATGGCACGAAAGTGTGGGAGTGGTCTTGTGCTAGCGCGCGAAGCTATCAGGGCGACAACCACTTTGACGGCGGCCTTTACTGCACGCCACTGCTTGGCGACGGCAACTGCCAGGACATGATTTTTGCCTCATTCAACCAGCTCGATGGCAAGAGCTACTCCGAGTTCCTCGCCTTTGACAAGAACACGGGCAAGCTGCTTTACCGCAAGCCGCTGAACTTCTATGCCTGGTCATCGCCAGTGGGGTTCTATAACGAGAAGAAAGAACTCTTTGTGGTGATAGGCAACTCTAGTGGACATCTTTATATGTTTAATGGCAAGACTGGTGACCTGCTCTTTGACGAGGTGCTCTCAAGCAACTTTGAGTCGTCGCCGGTAGTGAAAGGCAACACCATGGTGGTGGGCGGCCGCGACGGAGGCATCTATCGTTTCCACTTAGAGTAAAGCACACTGCATAATGCGTAATTGACTGCGCACAGAATAATTTTAAAAACAAAATGCCCTATTCACCAGTGACATAGTGAGTAGGGCATGATTGCTAATGTGTGTTGAGGGTGATATTTAGAATTCTAGAGAGAAGCGTCCCCAGTTGTTGTTCATCTTCTCAAGCACGTCTTTGGTGGTCTCACCCTTTACGTTGAAGGTGATTTCGTCGCCTTCCTTGAGTTTCTTGAATTCTGCATCATAATCTACCTTGTCGGCATCGGCCAGAGTGAACTCTATCCTGCCTTTCTCGCTGCTGTTTTCCACACAGAACACTGTTCTTCCCTCTTTGAGGCTCTTCTTGAGCTCACCGCCTTTAACTTTTACCTTTACAGGCATGGTGATGGTCACCTTGTCGCCATCGATGGTAGCTTGGAAATCAGTTTTGGTCTTTTCAGTTCCAAAGATGTCGAAGCACTCATAGTTAGAACCCGAGTTGCTGCCAAACTCATACTCTACCGAGTAGGACTTTGGTGCATCATTAGCCTCAGAACCTTCAGAGCCCGATGCAGAGCTAGAAGCACCATTACCACCGCCGCAAGCGGTCATCAATGCGATAGTCGCGATCATGAATAAAAACTTTTTCATAAAAATGTAGAATGTTTAAATGGTTAATAAAAAAGTGGTTAAATTTTATAGCTAAAAAGCTAATAGATTTCTTCGTTAATCGTTTATGGAAGTCAGAGGTGAGATTATGGGTGCTACAACCTCTTATCGTTCCGCGTTCTCTGTTTCTCGTTCTTCGTTTCTCGTTCTTCGTTTCTCGTTCCACCAAATATTAATTACCTAGGAGTATGCTATAGACGGCGGTGACATCGGCGGCGGTGATGGAGCCGTTTTTGTCTTGGTCGCCGTTGATAAGATGGGTCGAGGCGTTGTTGAGCAGGTAGTCGTAGAGTGCAGTGATGTCGGCAGCTGTCACTTGGTGGTCGCCGTTGACGTCGCCAGGCATTGGTGCGTCGTTGTCGAAGTAATGAATGGTGATGTTGTCGATTATCAAGTTCACGCTCTTAGAACCTGAGGTGCGATTAATCCTGAATCGCATGGGTTGCTTGTCGAGGTTTATGCGCCATGTCACTGTCTCGCTAGAAGAGGCTGTGACGTTTTCTGTGCCTATCGAGTTCCAAGTGGCACCTTGGTCAACCGAGTAGTAGAGTTGCAGTTTGGAAACGGTTGAGGCAGTGTTGGTGGCCTCGAGCGAGAGCTTGATGGGCTGCACGTTGATGTCGCTGTTCATGGTGATGGCAGCAGGCATTTGCAGCGAAGCTACGTGGCCGCCATTGTGCTCTACCACGTTGGCTTTGGGGAAGTTCCATGTGGCGAAGTTGCCCTGCACGTTGGTGGCATTGGCGGGCAGCGAAGCGGGCATTTGCTCAAAGTCCTCGACGATAGTCAATGGTGGCACATCGTTCACCACATTGAAGGTGATGACACTGTTGTCCTCTCTAATGTTGTTAAGGGCCAGTGGGCAAGCCTCTCCTGTCCAGGGCAGTAGTGCCGGGTCGCTCGAGGAGTTGATGTAAGTGACATTGTGGTTGCCAGGGAAAGGCACGTCGGCAGCGTCGGCGCCCGAGGCACGAATTATCTCGTAGTAGTTGTGAGAGGGGTCGGAGTTCACATCGTTGTTCCACCAAGCCCTCTGGTTGCTCAGGTCAACGCGTGTGATCACCATTCCGTGTCCTGGCAGTGCTGCGTCCCACTTGCCATGCTGTCGGTTCTCGAAGAGGAAGTACTCGGCCTCGTTGGGCGACTGCATCATGTAGCCGGTGTTGCTGATATCTACAGGCTGTAGTTCGTAGGCTCCTAGTTCAAGCTGTGGAGGAGTAGGGGTAAATCCCAGCTCGATGCGCTCCCACAGGCTGTAGCCCACTGGGTTGCGCCCGTAGTTGTTGCCGCTGCCACCAGCCATCACGTCCCAAGCGCCCGGGTGGTTGCTCTCGCCTCCACTGCCACTATAGTCGGTGTCGTAGAGGTCGGGCAACCCTAACACGTGTCCAAACTCATGGCAGATGGTGCCGATGGCGTTAGGCATGGTAGAGTTTTGCGACTCCCAGCCATAAATTTCGCATGATGAGGCGTAAGACCCCATTTCCATGCCGTCATAGATATAAGGCTCCCAAGTGCTCCAGTTAAAGAGATAGCTCATGTGAGGCCACAGGTAGCCGCTGTTGTTGCCACTGTAGCTAGAGGAATATCCTGCCACCATGAAGAACACCATGTCGATCTCGCCATTGTTGTCGGCGTCGTATTGTGTGAAATCCACCTGGTCGTCAACGGCGTCGAGTGCGGCCTTGAAAATCTCGCGTGCCTTGTCGTTGCCTTCAAGGCACGAGTAGTCGAGATTGACCGGTCCCACGATGTCAAACACCGGGTCGAACTGCCCCATGGAGTTGTCGTAGTAGTAGTCGCGCACGCTGCCGGTGCATCTTTGGAATCGATTATTGTGATAGAAGCCGGTGTAGTTCTCGGTGTTACACAGCTTGTCGTAGAAGTCGTTAGGATCGTCCATCAAGAACTGCTTGTCGTTGAAGTTGATGAGGATAATAAGGCCTCGAAAGAGGCTGTAGTCAACCACTGGCTCTCGGTTTTGAGAGCTCTTCTTGTCGCGAGTGGCACGGTTGAGGCGTGCCTGGTTGGTGGCGGTATTGCTGGTGATGTGCTTCTTGAGCGAGGCCACCAGCTGTGTCTCCTGGGCACTGCGTGCGCCTGGGTCATGGGCCATGACTCCCGATGCGCGCAGCTCATCACCCTTGTTGACGGCATATTCCCATGTGCCGTTAACGTTGATGATGGTGTATCCATCAATTGTGGTGTTGAAGTGATAGAACTCGTCGCCCACCAGCTTGAGTTGCAGCGTGGTGCCATCGGGCTGAGCCACGTTGACTGGTGTGGGGTTAGCAGGTTCTGCACTCGCCATGATGGCGGTGATAAAGGCCATCAATAGAAAAGTTATTTTTTTCATGTGTTATAGATAATAAAAGTATAATATGTGTTTTGTGTGCAAAATTAATTAAAAAAAACGACAAGACCATGCAAAAACGTGGTCTTGTCGCATAAAAGTCGTTTTTTTGTATTAAAGGTAGGTTCTATAAATTAAGAAAAAGCAAAAAAATGTGTTGGTTGTATTTTGTTTTCTGTCGGCATCTTTTTTTATCTAAAGTATTGAAATGTAGCCCGCTACTCTTCTTTAACTTTGAATAAAAACCTGCCCGACAAAAATTCAAAAGCCATCTCAATTAATATATAGAACCCACCTGAAACAAAGTTCTTAAAGCAATGAGCAGTGTTTTAGTTTCCTAACAGAACGTTATATACAGCGGTGATGTCGGCTGCAGTAATCTCGCCGTCACCATTCTGGTCGGCATTTACAGCATATGACCAGTCGTTGTTAAGGATGATGCTGTAGAGCGAAGTGATATCGCTGGCAGTTACCTGACCGTCGCCGTTGACGTCGCCAGGAACTACAACCACGGGAGCCTCAAACTTGGCGGTGGTAACGCCATAGGCAGCGATGCCCTCCACAGCGTAAGTGATAGGAGGCACTACAGTGGCATTCTCGGGTTTTGCGCTTATCATCTTGATGCCGGTTTGGTGCAATGGGTTGGCAGCGTCGTAGGCCACCATGCCGGGGACTGCAGTTCCGTCACCGCATGAGATGTAAGCCCAGTAGATATACTCTCCGTCGCCAGTGATTTGTGTGATGCCGGTAATCTCGTCGCCCGAGCCTTCGAGCAGGATGGGAGAGTTGTCGATGAGCACAGCATCTTCGGCGATGGTAGCCATTTCTTGCTTAGCCTCGAGAGTTGCCAGAGCAATGCGGTAGAGTCCTGGCACAGAGTTGCCCACATTGTCTTTCTGGACGAAGAAGTAGAGATAGCCATTCTCCTCGTCGAGGTAGAAGCATGTCATCTGCACATTGTTCAGATATACTGGCAGCTGCTTGTCGGTGTGCTGGTCGCCAGTGCCGTCGGTGTAGAGCATGCTCTTGTCGAAGCGGAAGATGCCTTGTCCATTAAACTTCTTGGCAACCCAGTAAACATTGTTGCGGGTAGTACCGTTGGCGTCAATGACGTCGGTAGCCCGCATAGTCATGCCAGCGCCGATGGCTCCGTAAGTGATCTTGTCGTTGTAGTAAGGCAGCCAGTTGTTCTGCATGAAGAATGGCTGAGTGCCGTAAAGACCCACGGTGTCGGCACTCATCTCGTGGATGCCCACGTTGCGGTCGGCGATGTAGATCTTGTTGTCGATAGAGGAGATATACATTGAGAATGGATCCTCAAATGCCTTGTAGCCTACGTTGTTGAGCACAGTAACGCGGTACCACAGGTCGTCGGTCTTGTTCACGTAGAAGAGTTCGCCGTCACCACCGCTGGCTTGAGCGTCGGCGCCCTGATACTGGAAGTAGTGGCCTGCACTAGCTACGTAGATGCGGTTCTTGTAGCTCTGGATGTTGAAAGCGTGCTCGCCAGTAGTAAACTCAGTGTCGATGATGTCGCCGTTGTTATCGCGATACATGAGTCGTCCGTCTTTAGTGGCGAAGTAGAGTCCACTTGGGCAGCCCAGCACGGTGCCTTCGCCAGTGATTGATGGGTCGCCTTGAATGTTGAGGTACTGCCATTGTGGGGCAGCCTCATAGTCTCCTACCGAAGTGGCAGCCACAGTACACAGCACATTGCTTTGTGATGGCTCAAAGACCCCAGCGCCAAGCACTGGAGGCACCACGTTGCGCACTGTCAGGCTCTCGATGGTGGCAGGCACCGACCCTTTCTCCATGTAGTTGATGTTTGCTCCCAGGTCCATGTGCTTGAGAGCTGTGCATCCGGCAAATGCGTCCTGGAACATATTAGTCACGGTGTTGGAGATATTGACGGTGGTCAGTTTGGTGCAGTTAGCGCAAAGGTTCTGTGGTATCTCACGAGCGCCTTCCTCGGTGTTGAGGGTTTCGAGGTCGCTCTCAAGGAATGCGTTGGGATTAACAATCATGCCAGCCTTGTAGGTGAACTCCTTGATGGCAGCACGGTAGAAGCCGAAGTTGCCAATCTCTACCAGTGAGGCTAGGTTGACATCGGTAAATGGAGAGTAGGCCATGCCATAGTTGTCGATGGTCTCGATGGTGCCATTGTTGATGGTGGTGCCTATCTCGCCCTCATGAGCGGTCACGAGCAGACGTGTGCCGGCAGAGTTGGTGAGCACGCCGTTGTTAACAGTGAATGCGCTGTTGCCGTCGGCAAGCTCAATGCTGGCGAGGTTCTCGATGGGACCGAATGCTGCATTGCCGATAGTTGCCAGGGTAGATGGCAACTTGATGCCAGTGATGGCATTGGCGCCAGCAAAGGCATTAGCGCCAACACTTGTGACGCCTTCAGGAAGTTCTATCACTCCAGTGAGGCCGCTGTTGTAGAATGCCGAGGCGGCAATAGTCTTGAGAGTTGCTGGGAAGGTGAAGTTGTGAAGTGCTGCACATCCGTTGAACGCGCTCTGTTGAATTGAAGTGACTTCGCCAAGGAAAGTAACCGAATTCAGTTGTGAACAGCCGAGGCACAGGTTCATGGGCACCGAAGTGATGGTTGCAGGCAGCTCAATGCTCTTGAGGCTGCTGCAGCCCTGGAATGCGTCGGTGCCTATAGTGGCGATTTTGTTGCCGTCCTCAAAGATGATTTCCTCAATGCCACTACATCCCATAAAGCAGCTCTGTGGAATGTCGAGCAGTTCGCCACCCAAGACAAGTTGCTTGATGGTGGGATAGTTGTGGAACGGTTGCAGGTTGCTCACATAGTCGCCAGTGTTCATGGGACGCAAGATGATGAGCGTGTCAAGCGGTGGCAGGTCAGCACTTGTTGCACCAAATGCATTCCTGTTGAACTTAAGGGGTGTCTCACTTGCCATGATAGTGAGCTTGCGAACGCCAGTGTTGGCAAACTGGTTAGAAATCAGTGTACTTGTTACTCCACTTGGAATAAATGCTTCTGTAATGTTGGGGCATTCCCAAATCGTACCACTGCCTAGCTTTGTGGCAGTTTCGGTAACGGGATAGTTGGTCAAGCTTGTACATCCACGGAAACAGTTGTTACCATAGCTCACGCATGTGGCTGGGAGGTGAATCTCTTTGATGTCACGGCAATTAACGAATGCGTTGGCATCAATAGCAACTACGGTGTAGGTGATGCCGTTGTACTCAAAGGTCTCAGGGATGTTGACGATGTTGTTCTCATCGCCAGTGTAGAATAGAGAGTCCTTTACTGTCACACCATCTTCTTGGTGAGAAGTGATGGTGTACTTCTTTAGGGTCGCGTTAGTTCCGCTGGTGGTCCAGTTGTAGCCAATCACGTCGGTGAGTGTAGCAGCATTGCCAATCACCGCTGCAGTCAGCGCCATGACCAAAAGCGAACCTCGCAACCAAGATAAACGAGTAATCTTCTTGCTCATAGTTCTTTGATTTTTGAAAAAAATAATAATATATTATTGTAAATGCTTGTAGGTCAGTGGTTTTGTGTCTTGAAAACTATCGCAGATGATAGTTTTATTGTAAAAATCTGTGACAAATTTAATGAAAAAGCAACAATAATACTTACATTTTATCTAAAAAAAAGCAAAAAAGATTAAAAAGGAGGAATGGAAAAGGTGGAAGGTGGAACGGGGTGGTGTTTCAATCTTGGGCGGACAAGGCACGCCTTGTCCCTACATCACACGTTTTAAGTTCCTCGATTCCCGATCTCGTTCGTAAATCCCGATCCCCGATCCTCGATCCTCGATCCCCGATCTTCGATCCCCGATCCACTTTATACTGTGGGCAGGCTTATGCCGTCGAGCTGTCGATAGAGGTTTAGGGCATAGACATCGGTCATGGCGCTGATGTGATCAAGCACACCTTGCAGCTTTTCGAAGAGGGTAGTGGCGTGTACGTCGTACTGCTGCGGAAACTTGTTGAGCAGCAGTTGCGAGTAGTTGGTCTCGGGGTGCAGCACGGCTTGTGTGAGCTTGTCGAGCAAGAGGTTGATGATTCTGATTCCCGCAAGATCGACGTCAACGACGTATCCGGCGCGGTATAGCTTCTTGAAGGCTACATCGCTGCAATTTTTGTAACCTTTCTTGGGCAGTGGCGAGATGTTGTCGATTAGTGAGCCAGCGAAGACACCTTGCAATATCTCGTCCTCGTGCTCAACAAAGGTCTTGGCGCACTCCTGCACCAGCAGCCCTACCACGCATGAGCGCAGATACACGATTTTCTCGTTGGGGTCGGCCACATTTTGCATCACCTCATGCATGTGAGCTTTGCGCTTGTCGTCGAAGAACCCAGTGAGCAGGTCGATGGTCTCCTCGGTGGAGAGTAGTTTGAGCTTGTGGCCATCCTCAATGTCCATGACCTGATAGCAGATGTCGTCGGCAGCTTCAACCATATAAACCAGTGGGTGCCGGCAGTATTTCTCGCTGGCCAGCTTAATCATTCCCAGCTCGGTGGCTATTTTCTCAAAAATATCCTTCTCGGTAGTGAAGAATCCAAACTTTCCCTTCTCGCCGGCATGGGTCGAGGAGTAGGGGTATTTCACTATTGAGGCGAGTGTGGAATAGGTCATGGCAAACCCGCCTGGGCGGCGGCCTTTGAACTGGTGGACGAGGGTGCGAAACGAGTTGGCATTGCCCTCAAAATGGGTGAGGTCGTCCCACTGTTGTGGTGTGAGGTGCTCTTTAAAGACCTTGCCGTTGCCGTTAGAGAAAAACTCGCCAATGGTCTTCTCGCCCGAGTGCCCGAAAGGCGGGTTGCCCAGGTCGTGAGCCAGGCAAGCGGCGGCAACTATCTCGCCCATGTTCCACAGCTTGCCCCGCCAGCTCTCGTGCAGGTATCGCTCATGCAGTCGCAGTGCTATCTCTCCGGCTAGCGAGCGCCCCACGCATGCCACCTCGAGGCTGTGAGTGAGGCGGTTGTGTACAAAGATGCTGCCAGGCAAAGGAAACACCTGGGTCTTGTTCTGCAATCGGCGGAATGGCGAAGAGAAGATGAGGCGGTCGTAGTCGCGCTCGAAGTCGCTGCGCACGCCGCTCTTGGTCTCTTTGTGATGTTCTAGCCCCAGTCGAGTGTCGCAAATGAGTCGTTCCCAGTTCATTGATGTTGCCATAGTGTTTTTTGTTTTAGTAACTGTTCAGCGATTCTTGTGCGTTTGTGTTGACACCTTGTGAGCGTCGAAGGCGCTAGGCGGGTCGAAGACCCGACTTTGGGCGTAAGACCATGCAAGAAGCCCACTTACCGTCTTCGACGCTTTCGCTGAATAGTTTTGTGTTTTAAAATATAAAATGCAAAATTAGTGCAAGCCGAGAGAAATACAAAATCAAAGACGAAGTTTTTGATTTTTATTTGCGAGGCGCCGCCTAATTTATCCACAATTGGTGATTTATTTTGATAAAAGTGATTAGTTTTGACAATAATTGTTTATCTTTGTGAGCTGAAAGAAAAAGTTTTTTGATATTTATAGAACTATAAAAATACACACTATTATGAATCAAGCAAGATTATTGATGAAGCACGCGTTTATCCTGGATGTGCTCTGCTTGGTGCTGTGCATAGCGTTGCTGCTCTTAGGCACCAAGGATGTTGTCCCTTACTGGCTGCTGTCAGTGGGAGCGGTGATAGCCCTTGTTGCTCTGGTGGCATCGCTGTTGCTCTTTGTCAAGGCCCGCAAGCTTGATCGTGCCGAGGCTCGTCGCATCGAGGCCGAGATACTCAAGAATGCGTCCCAAGAAGATGCCGTTAACAAAGCAATCGAGGATGGAGACATTGCTGATGAACCAACCCTCGAGCAGAACGACTATAAAGCCGACGACGAGCAATGACACGACTCATATCCTGGAACGTGAACGGCCTGCGTGCTGTGGTGGGCAAGGACTTCGTCCAGACATTTAAGGCACTTGATGCCGACTACTTTTGCCTACAAGAGACCAAGATGCAAGCCGGGCAGCTCGACTTGGAGTTTGACGGCTACCGCAGCTATTGGAACTATGCCGACAAGAAAGGTTACTCGGGCACTGCTATCTACACCCGCCACGAGCCACTGAGTGTGTCGCTGGGCATAGGCATCGACGAGCATGACCATGAGGGGCGCGTAATCACTCTTGAGATGGATCAGTTCTTTCTCGTGAATGTGTATGTGCCTAACAGTCAAGATGGCCTCAAGCGCCTGGACTACCGCATGCGGTGGGAGGACGACTTCAGGGCTTATTTGCTCAAGCTCAATGAGAAGAAGCCAGTGATAGTGTGTGGCGACCTCAACGTGGCTCACCAGGAGATAGACCTCAAGAACCCGAAGAGCAACCGCAAGAATGCTGGCTTCACCGATGAGGAGCGCGCCAAGATGACCACTCTGCTCAACGCTGGCTTCACCGACAGTTGGCGCTTTTTCCACCCCGATGTGGAGGGCGTCTATTCGTGGTGGAGTTATCGTTTCAAGGCTCGTGAGAAGAACGCTGGCTGGCGCATTGACTACTTCCTTGTGAGCAACGACGCTCGTGACAAGATGCTTGGCGCAAAGATTCACACCGAGATTTACGGCAGTGACCATTGCCCGGTGGAGCTGGAAATTAAGTGTTAAATGTTAAGTGAGTCCACTTTATAAAATAAAAGCACACGAATTAAACGAATTATAACGAATACTATTTTGTTGATAATAAGTTTGTTGGAGTTGTCTTCTATTGCTGTTTTGTTTCATTTTTTTGAAAAATATCGACTTTTTAAGGTGGACTGAAATGTTAAGTGTTAAGTATAGCCGCTGGTGCGGCTGTTGATTCTTCACAATTTAGAGTTAAGAAAAAAATACGAGATGAAATTTGACTTGAGTTCGCACATAAAGCTAGAGCAGGTGTCGAAGCGATGCTATCGCCCTGAGAGTGAGGTGGAGCTTATATCTCTCACCCGATATGAGAAGGTACAAACCGAAGTGGTGGAGACCCCAGCGGAGGGTGCTGCGCTGGCAGCCCGCGAGGTGGCAAGCACCATAGAACAGTGCGTGCGCCAAAAAGGTCGCTGCGTGCTGGGCCTGGGTGCCGGTCGTTGCGCTATGGACGTCTATGGCGAGCTGGTGAAGCTCTATTTTGCCGACAAGGTGAGCTTTAACAATGTCATCGTCTTTAACATGACCGAGCTCGGGCTTGGCGTGCCGGCAAGCGACGGCCAGAGCACCCTCAAGCGGTTGAGCGAGGGTTTTCTCAACAAGGTGGATTTTGCCCCCGAGAATATCCACACCTATAGCAGTGAGGCCACCAAGGAGAATGTGTTTAAGCTCTGTAAGGCTTATGAGACCGAGATTGACGACTATGGCGGTCTCGACCTGGTGGTTTGCGAGCTCACCAAGAATGGTGGCTTAGCCTTTAATGAGGCTGGCTCTACCAGCATGTCGTCGTGCCGACTGGTGTCTCTCACTGGTGAGACACGCTCGCGCATTGCCGACAGCTATCAGTGCGAGCAGTCACCCAAGACGGCAGTGACGCTGGGCATCAGCAATATCCTCAATGCTCGCCGCATCATCAGCACAGCATGGGGAGAGAGTAGCGCCCGGGCGGTGTTTAACACCATTGAGGGCAATATCACCGACCAGTATCCTGCTTCGTTCTTGCAGATGCACCCCAACGTGCAGTTGGTAATTGATCTTGATGCCGCGTCGCATTTAACGCGCATCAACTACCCGTGGAAGGTGACCTCCTGCGAGTGGAACCGCACCCTGCTGCGCCGTGCCCTCGTGTGGCTCAGTGCCCAGACTGGCAAGCCCATCCTCAAGCTCACCAACAAAGACTATAACGACTATGGCTTGAGTGAGCTGGTGGCAGTCTATGGTTCGGGATATAATGTAAATATTAAGATTTTCAATGACATACAGCACACTATCACTGGCTGGCCAGGTGGCAAGCCCCATGCCGACGACACCTATCGCCCTGAGCGCGCCGAGCCCTATCCCAAGCGCGTGCTAGCCTTTAGTCCGCATCCCGACGATGTGATACTGGCGATGGGCGGCACTTTGCGGCGACTTGTGGAGCAGGGCCATGAGGTGCATGTGGCCTATGTTACCACTGGCGACGTGATGGTGAGCGACGAGGACCTGCGCCGCTATGTGATGGTGTCGAAGCGTGTGGCCATCAAGGGTGGCTACTATCGCGACCAGCATCGCGCCCTGGTGGAGAAGATAGAGCAGAGCCTCAGCAGCAAGTTGCCTGGCGATGCCGATGTGGCAGAAGTGCGTTACTGCAAGGGTGAAATGTTTGTGTGCGAGGGAATTACAAGCTGTAGATATTTGGGTGTTGCCGAGGAGAATGTGCATGAGTTGGCATTGCCGTTTTATGTTGACTCACCGCAGGGCAAGGGGCGCGTCACCGAGGCCGACGTGCAGCCGGTGAAGGAGTTGATAGAGCGCATTAGTCCGCATCAGGTGTTCTTTGCCGATGACCTGAACGACCCCTATGGTACCCACGAGCCTGCCGCCAATGTGGTGCTGGCCGCTCTCGACGAACTAAGGGACACCGATTTCATGCGCGACTGCCGTGTGTGGATGTATCGTGGCTTGTGGGGAGAGTGGGACATCGACCACATTGAGATGGCGGTACCCATGAGCCCCGAGGAGTTTCAGTACAAGCGCGACGCCATCCTCAAGCACCAGTCGCAGGTGCATGACGCGCCATTCATCGACCCCGACGACGAGCAGCTTGGCTGGCAGCGCTCGCTCAAGCGCAACCAAGAGACTGCCGAGCTCTACAGCCGCCTGGGGCTTGCCAGCTACGAAGCAATAGAGACATTTGTGCAATATAAGCATAATGACAATTTATAGTCAATAGTTCACAGTTAATAGTTCACGGTTAATGGTTCACATTTTAAACCAGCTCTGACAAGAGCGACCAGTCGGTGTTTTTTGGCTAATTTTGGTTAGATGGGCTTCCATTAAGTATAATTATCCAAAAACGGTAGTAATGTAACTATTGTCAATAACAGATAATTCACGATTATGAAAAAGACGCTTTTATTATCAGTAATGTTGCTGTCGCTCTGTGCTTCGATGAGCGCGTTATCGCCTATTAGGGTGAGAATAAATGGTGAGAATTTTGCTTTCATCCATAGTGAGAAAGTCCCCGAGTCGATGAACGAGAAATTCCTCAAGGGCGTGTATTGTGGCACCACGAGCGACTTTAAGGATGTGGAGGTGTTTATCACCCAGTTTAAAGCTTTTGAAAACTACACCTCGACAGTGCTCGAAGTGTTGGGCGACTATTATGTGGTCACCTATAAGCCCGAAGGCGGCATCATCGACGGAGCGTTGCTGCTCAAGAAAAACGACATTGAAATGGCTGTTGACTACACTAATCCTCGCGGCAACAGGATGAGGGCCAAGTCGCCCACCATCGACCTCGATTTAGACAAGGTGAGCGTGACCCGTAACTTTTTGACCCAAGTCAACGCCAATGAGATGGGTGGTCCCATCATCACCGAGGATGGCAGCGTGACAATGGTCTATGCCATTGACCAGACAGGAAAAATCTCTGCTCCAACCACTACTGAGCACTCCACATGGATTGAGGCCGAGAACTCGAGCGTTCCCGGCAACCGCGGTGGCAAGACAGTGAGCGAGAGAAACCGGTGCCGCACATTGGGACCAGGGATGAACGTCATCTCGTTCTACACACAACCCTTGAGCAAAGAGACCGAGGCCACTGCCAGGAGACTGGAGACTCTGTTGAAGGAGTTCGACGAAATGCAGGCTAGTGCCAAGACGGAGCTAGAGGTGATGGGAGCCGTGACATGCCTGGTAGATCTAAAATCAGCACAACGGGGCATGATTCTGCGCAACCCTAAGCTATGGCTCACCTGGCTCAACAAGAACCCTAAGAGCCAAAGCATGGAAGCCCTCACCGAGTCGCTCGATGATGAGGATTTTAAAAGAGAACTTTTGAAAGAGGTCAAATCGTTAAAAAACAAGAAGCTGCGCAGGGCCTGGCTCAAGCGCCTGAAATAGTGCCCCCATCCTTTTAAGAAATTAATGACAAGACATTTTTGTGGCAAGCAATATATTATTAATGACACCTGAGCCAGCTTTAATTAGGTACTTGCTTTGTGGAGATTAAGCAAGAATAGCATATTTTGGCTTCTAAAGTAAAAATGTCTTAATCCTCATTAGTTCATTCGTGTGTTGTTCAACCTCTCACGAGGTTAACAACCACATCGATAAGCAAGAGAAGCCTCAGAAACATGATTAACATAGAGATGTCAATTACTGTTGTGTTAGGCGGGGCGTGAAAATTGTTAATAACTTATTGAGGAAATATTTTGCTCGAGGAGAAGTTTTGCCGTAACTTTACACACTCGAAAAAAAGCGTAACAAGAAATGATGTCCTTGCACAATGAAAAGCGAGGGCACGTTGATTAGCCCACTAAAACGAGCTAGCCAGCCATGCATTAGTAGCTGTCATTTAGCTTACAAATCACGCCTTGTGCCTACTTAACATTTAACATTTTTACACTTAACACTTAAGAAAAATATGCTTCCTTTCATCCATCTTCACGTTCACTCGCAGTATTCGCTCCTTGATGGTCAGGCTCCTGTCAAGGGCATTGTTGATAAGGCCATCGCCAATGGCATGCGTGGCGTAGCACTCACCGACCACGGCAACATGTTTGGCATCAAGGAGCTGCACGACTATGTAAATAAGAAGAATGCTGATGTGGTTAGTGCCATTAAGGAGATAAAGAAAAAGATTGACGAAGAGCAAGACAAAGTGACGCCCAGTGCCGACGTTATCGCCAATCTGAAAATTGACCTTAATGAGCAAGAGAGCAAGCTGTTTAAGCCCATCTTTGGCTGCGAGGCCTACGTTGCCAACACCGATATGCGTTCTCACACCGACAAGCGCGACATAGGCCGGCACCTCATCTTGCTTGCCAAAAACGAGAAAGGTTATCACAACCTCATCAAGATAGTGTCGCGTGCGTGGACCGACGGCTTTTATAGCCATCCCCGTACCGACCACGCTGAGCTGGCAGCGCACCACGAGGGCGTAATATGCTGCTCGGCATGCCTGGGCGGCGAGGTGCCGCAGCTCATCATGAATGGCGACATCAATGGCGCTCGCGAGGTGATAAAGTGGTATAAGAGCGTCTTTGGCGACGACTATTACCTAGAGTTGCAGCGCCACAAGGCCACGGTACCCAATGCCAACCACGAGACATTCCAGAAGCAGCAGGAGGTGAATGCCGTGCTGCTGCAGCTGAGCAAGGAGCTGGGCGTGAAAGTGGTGTGCTCTAACGACTCACACTTCCTCAACGAGGATGATGCCGATGCCCATGAGCGCCTAGTGCTGCTCTCCACTGGTCGGCGCCTGGGAGAGCAAAACACCATGGCCTATACCAAGCAGGAGTGGTTCAAGACCCAGGAGGAGATGAACGAGCTCTTTGCCGACGTGCCCGAGGCACTGCAAAACACCATGGAGATTCTCGACAAGGTGGAGATTTACTCCATCAACCATGCTCCTATCTTGCCCGACTTCCCGTTGCCCGACGGCTTTGACAACGAAGACGACTACTTGCGCCACCTGGTGTATGAGGGTGCTAAGGAGCGGTGGCCCAATATGGACGACGAGCATCGCGAGCGCATCGACTTTGAGCTAGAGACCATCAAGAAGATGGGTTTCCCGGGCTATTTCTTGATAGTGCAAGACTACATACGCGTGGCGCCGTCGCTGGGCTGCTCGGTGGGGCCTGGCCGTGGCTCGGCAGCGGGCTCGGCAGTGGCCTATTGCTTGGGAATTACTAAGATCGACCCCATCAAGTATGACTTGCTGTTTGAGCGTTTCTTGAACCCCGACCGCATCTCGTTGCCCGATATTGACGTGGATTTTGACGACGACGGTCGCGCCGCAGTGCTCAAATATGTTACTGAGAAATATGGCGCCGAGAAGGTGGCACACATCATCACCTACGGCACCATGGCCGCCAAGATGGCAATCAAGGACGTGGCTCGTGTGCATGACCTGCCCATCCCCGAGAGCAACCGCTTGGCAGGCTTTATCCCCTCACGCCCTAACGATATGCCCGAGGACGAGAAGGGCAAGCCTTATAAAATCACCATCAAGAACTGCCTCAAGTGCTTCCCAGAGTTCCGCCACGAGCTAGACAATCCTAACCATATAATTGGTGACACCATCAGATTTGCCGAGAAGCTCGAGGGCAACGTGCGCGGCACTGGTGTTCACGCCTGCGGTGTGATCATTGGCCGTGACGACATCACCGACTGGGTGCCAGTGAGCACAGCCATTGATAAAGAGGATAAAGATGGCGCCCGCATAGTGGTGACACAATATGAAGGCAGCGTGATAGAGGAAACTGGCCTGATCAAGATGGACTTCCTGGGGCTGAAGACGCTCTCAATCATCAAGGATGCTCTTGCCAATATCAAGCAGACTCACGGCATCGACATTGATATTGAAAAGATTCCCATCGACGACCCCAAGACCTATCAGCTCTATTGCGAAGGAAAGACCACGGGCACGTTCCAGTTTGAGTCGGCAGGTATGCAGAAGTATCTTGTGGAGCTGCAGCCAAGCACCTTCGAGGACTTGATAGCGATGAATGCCCTCTATCGCCCAGGGCCTATGGCCTATATCCCGCAGTTCATCGCGCGCAAGCACGGCCGCGAGCCCATCACCTACGACTTTCCCGAGATGGAGAAATACCTCAAGGACACCTATGGTATCACCGTCTATCAGGAGCAGGTGATGCTGCTGTCGCGCCTGCTGGCGGGCTTCACCCGTGGCGAGAGCGACGTGCTGCGCAAGGCTATGGGCAAGAAGCAGAAGGACAAGCTCGACAAGCTCAAGCCCAAGTTCATCAAAGGCGGTGAGGAGCGTGGTCACGACAGCAAAACGTTAGAAAAAATATGGAGTGACTGGGAGGCCTTTGCCTCTTACGCCTTCAACAAAAGCCACGCCACGTGCTACAGCTGGGTGGCTTACCAAACGGCATACCTCAAGGCCAATTACCCAAGCGAGTATATGGCAGCTGTGCTCAGTCGCTCGGGCGACGTGGATAAGATGACAAAGTTTATGGACGAGTGCAAGGCCATTGGTGTGAAGGTTATGGGACCCGACATTAATGAGAGCTTCAAGTCGTTCAGCGCCAACAAGGAGGGCATCATTCGCTTTGGGCTTAACGGCATCAAGGGCTTTGGCTCTAACTCGGTAGATGCCATTATCGCCGAGCGCGAGAAGAATGGACCGTTCAAGGATGTGTATGACGTGGTGGAACGTGTGAACCTCTCGGCTTGCAACCGCCGTGCTATCGAGGCACTGGCGCTCTCGGGGGCTTTCGACAGCTTTGGGGTGCCGCGTGAGGCCTTCTTTGAGAAGAACACTAAGGGCGAGGACTTCAGCGAGGTGCTCGTGAGATATGGTCAGCAATATCAGCTCGACAAGAGCAGCCAGGTCAACAGCCTCTTTGGCGACATGATGGACTCATTCACGTCTAAGCCTCCTATCCCTAAGGCAGAGCCGTGGCCCAACATGGAAAAGCTCTCTCGCGAGCGCGATTTGGTGGGCATCTATCTCTCGGCTCATCCGCTCGACCCATTCTTCATGGAGATGAAGTTTGGCTGCACATCAACCATCAAGAACTTTGTTGAGACTGGCGAGAGCCACCTCGGGCACGAGTATGTGCTCGGCGGAGTGGTGACCGACTATGTGGAACGTCCTACCAAGCGTGGCAACAACTGTGGTATTCTCAAGATTGAGGATAAGACAGGCAGTGTAGAGTTTGTTCTCTTCGACAAGGTGTTCACCGAATATCGCAACTACTGTATTCCTGGCACGGCAATTGCAGTAAGATGCAAGTATGAGATGAGTCACTACAACAACAAGGTGTCGCTAAGGGTGAGCAGCATAGCGTTCCTTAAGGACCTCAAAGGCAAGATGGTTCAGAACATCATCATCAACCTTAACGAGAAGCAGTTGCAGTTTGGCTCTCTCATGCTCGAGCAGCTCAAGGCCGAGAGCGACACTAAGTGCGGGCTCATTTTCAAGATTCACGACCTGGAGACCAACCGATATGTAGAGATGAAATCGAAGTTCAGGATTCCGCTCACGAGGGAGTTTATTGAGCAGCTTGATGAACTTGGAATAAAATATAAAGTTGAAGTATAATTATCGTTCAGCAATTATTTTGTGACATTTTGTCACACGAAATTGTTGGGCACAACAAAGAAAACACACAATTATGGCAAAAGAATTTAACGACGCTAACATTAATGAGGTTATTCAATCGGGCAAGCCCGTAGTAGTAGATTTCTGGGCAGAGTGGTGCGGCCCGTGCAAGGCTGTCTCGCCCATTGTTGACGAGCTGGCACAGGAGTTTGAGGGCAAAGTGGAAATTGGCAAGTACGACGTTGACGAGGGTGGCGACTTCATGGCAGAGTATGGCATCCGCAACATCCCCACCATTCTCTTCTTCAAGAACGGCGAGCTCCAAGACCGCAATGTGGGCTCTATCGCCAAGGATGCCCTCAAGGCAAAGATTGAGGCTCTGCTCTAGAGCTCATAGCCACAGCACTTAGCTCTATCTAACAACGACCTTCTTGCTGTCATGGATGTAGATGCCGGCAGGGAGGTTGTTGTCACTCATTCTGCGACCTGTGAGGTCGTAGTAGTGGGTGTCCTTGATGCATGGTGCTGCAGCATTGACGGCGTCGATGGCGGTGTCGTCGGGGGTGTGGATGCGATAGGCGGCATAGCCGTTGCCCATGGTGTATTCATAGACGATGACGCTCTTGCCTCGCTCGGGCACGACACGGAAGAACGAGCCCACCGACGGGTTGGCCGAGTAGCCACCGGTTCCCATTGGTGGCACTGATGCTATGGCGGCACCCTCGGCACTCATGTCGCGAATCGAGAAGCCTCCATTATAATTACTGCCACTAGTGTAGAGAAACATCTGGTGTCCGTCGAGCTCAAAAAAGGCGCCACCTACCGACGAGTTGCTGTTAGGCACCGTGGTGTTGAGTGAGCCAGGGATGTATTTACCCTTGTCGCTGCCATCGTAGAGATAGTAGCCTTGATTGCGCACTTGATAGACGAAGTGATAGGGGTCGTTGTCGATGGGATAGACGACACCCGCTGTGGAACCGGCAAACGATACGGCGTCGGTCGATTCGGTGCCTTCAAACTCCCCATTTACTATTTTCACGAGAGAGATATAGGAGAGCCCATTCTGAAAGTGATAGATGTGTCCGCTCTCCTCGCTCATCACGTCGCCTATGGCACTGATGAAGTTGGTCTGGCCAGCATCGTCGAGTTCGAAGTCAACCTCAAGAGGCTCTGCTTCGATGTCTCCGCCAGGATATATCAAGAGCTTGTTGGGGGTTGATGTCACGCCGTCGGCGCGCTGAATGAGGTTGCCGGCGCTGTCGAAGCAGATGCCGTGACTGCTGGTTCCTGGAGCCTCGCTGATGGTGCCGTCGGGCTTGAGAATCACGAGTTTGCTGGTGGTGTAGTTGTTGGCATAGAAGATACCATCATTGCTGATGGCGGCTTGTTGAGCCGACTTGTAGGGTGAATTGTCATCTGCAAGCCCCGAGGGAAAATTTGTGGGAAGATTTCCTTTCTCTCGTGTGTAAGAAAATACGGTATCTACCACCACCTGCAGCGGTTCCATGGGCTCCACGATGTCGTCCCAGTTGATGTCCTGTAGCTCGGGCATTTCGCTTGCCATGAGGTAGTCGCAGGTAATCATCGCCACGCCCATCTCGCCATATAGATTGTAATTGGCTAGCGAGTTTACAGTCCACACAGCCACGTCAATTCCCTTATCATGGAATTTCTTGACGGTGTATTTGTCTAGGCATCCAGCCTCGATGCTTGGCATGAGTCCCCACTGCACAATCCAGTCGAAATATGTGGCCCAGTTGCTGTTGCACAGGAACTGGCACTTGAGGGCCGGGAAATTGGTGCGAACATACTCTAGCGAGTTGCGCATTGAGGTGAGGATAATGGCTTTGTCGGTTAGTCCTTTTTCCTCGATAAGGGCGGCAAGGCCAGGGAAGTTGCTCATGTCGTTGTTGTTGATGCCTGTGGTCCATTTCAGTTCCACCACGGGGATAACGTTTTTCTCTTTACAGATGTCAAGATACTCGGCCACGGTGCAGATGTGGCCCGTGTAGGTCACTCCACCGCGCGTCTGAGTGTAGGTCTCGGCCTGCAGCTGTGCCAGTGTGGCACTGGCCACGGTGAGATTGCCGCCCACCGAGTTGGTGGTCTCGTCATGGCTAATCACATAGTGGCCGTCGGCTGTGACGCGCACGTCACACTCCAGGCCTTGATAGCCATAATGGTCAACGCCATTAGTGAAGGCTTCGACAGTGTTCATCACTCCCATATAGGAGCCACGGTGCCCAATGAAAGTGGGCTTCCATGCCCATGCGCAGGCTATACATGAAATGGCAATGGTAGTAAGTAGTAATTTTTTCATGACGCTTAGTATTAAATTTGTTAAAATTTGAGCGGTAAATATAATATTTTTTCTTGTTGTGGGCAAGGAAAAAAGAGAAAATTTTGGTTTGAAAAGAAAAACTTAAGTTTCCATTTTGTATTTCGCATGACTTTTTTTACCTTTGTAGCTTAGAACACAACAATATTATTAAGCTGATGACACCGCTACGCCGTTTCCCTGCCGGAGTGCAGGACTTTGAGAAGATTAGAACCGACGGTTTTGTCTATGTTGACAAGACCGAGTACATCTATGAGCTTGCCAATAATTTTGGCGATGCACTTTTCCTGAGTCGCCCCCGGCGCTTTGGCAAGTCGCTGTTGTGCTCCACTTTGAAGTATTATTTCCAGGGTCGCAAGGACCTCTTTGAGGGCCTGGCGATGGAGCGTCGAAGTGCAAGAGCGATGATATAGAAGAGGTGTCGCAGTTGCTTGATTCTCTGCTTCGCGAGTATGAGGTCGCTTATGAATGCCTAGGGGTTGAGACCTCGTTTGGAGCGCGTCTCAAGCACCTCATCCTCACTGCGCATGAGCGCACGGGCAAGCGCGCGGTACTAATCTTCGACGAGTACGACTCTCCAGTGCTCAATGTGATAGACTCTGCCGAGAAGATGAACGCCGTGCGTTCTCTCTTCAACACGTTCTACGGGCCTGTCAAGTATATGGCCGAGCACCTGCGCTTTGTGTTCATCACTGGCGTTACCAAGTTCTCGCAGATGTCGATATTCTCCACTATCAACAACCTCACCAATATCTCGATGCATAAGAAGTGGGAGGGGTTGTGCGGTATCACCGCCCAGGAGCTTGAGGAGACGTTCAAGTTGGATATAGAGGCGATGGCTCAAGAATATGGCGTGACGGCTGCCGAGATGCTCCAGCGGTTGCGCGACCGCTACGACGGCTATCACTTTGGGCAGAGAATGGTCGATGTTTACA
>ONJX01000019.1 GCA_900318255.1 uncultured Prevotellaceae bacterium
GGGTTCTTGCATGGTCTTGCGATTGAAGTCGGGTCTCCGACCCGCCCGGCATCTTCGATGCCCAATGTCTCAACCTAACACAGGTTTTTGCAGGTGTCCCATAATAATCGAAGTTTTTTGATTTTTATGCTGAAACGCCGCCTTATTTATCTAAAGGTATAGATTTTTCGCCACAAAATAGCCTAATATTAAAACATTTTTATTACCTTTGCACCCTGATTAGGGGGCTATATAATCTCCCTTATCAACAAGTTCGGGGTGTAGCACAGTTGGTTAGCGCGCCACGTTCGGGACGTGGAGGTCGGAAGTTCGAGTCCTCTCACCCCGACTTGTGTTAGGGTTAAATAGCTGTAAAGCAGTTGTTTAACCTTGTTTTTTTGATAATTTGTCGCAATTTTTTTGCTATTATCTTAAAAATGCCTACCTTTGAAGATTTGACAATGCACACATAATCAAATAATGGAAGACGGCGAACACACTCCAGGCTGGATAAAGCTCGTGATAGGGCTCTCGGCGCTACCGCTGCTGTGGTGGCCCGTGTCGCTGCTGCACGACAGCGGCTTTGTGATGGACGGCATGAAACGCGTGCTGATGATGCTCTTCCCCCTCTATGCCATCCTCTCGCTGGGCTTTGCGTGGCACTGCCGCCACGAGCGCCGCGAGGTGATGTGGGTGCTGCTGGTGCTGCTGTGGTTCAGCTACGCGGCCATCTATGCGCTGGCAAGCATCGGCTAGTAAGGGGTAAGATTTAAGTGTTAAGTGTTAAGGGTTAAGTGGTGACAAGGCGTGCCTTGTCTTTCTAGAAATTCTAGACAATCTCAAAAATAAAAAGCAAAAATAAATAACAAAGAATATGATCAACGACTTAAAGATTTATTGCAAGAACACACAAGAGTATATCGGCATCGATGGTGGCGACACTTTGCAGGAGATATACGAGACTATCGAGAAGCGCTTGCCGTTCAGGCCCATCTGCGCTATGGTTAACAATAAGGTGGAAGACCTGGCCTACCCGGTGTTCTCGCCCAAGATGGTGGAGTTTGTAGAGCCCTTGGCCCCACAGGGGATAAGGGTGTATATCCACTCGCTGTGCATGGTGCTCTATAAAGCCATTGAGGACATGTTCCCTGGCAAGCGACTGCGCATCGAGCACAGCATCTCGGGGGGGTTCTACTGCAAAATCAAGCACGACGAGGAGCTGTTAACGCCCGAGAACATTGAGCGCATCAAGGCTCGCATGCAGCAGATTGTGGATCAAGACATCAAGTTTGTGCGCCGTGAGCGCCTCACCACCGACGTGGTGGAGATGTTCCGCAAGCAGGGTCTCAACGACAAGGTGCGCCTGCTCGAGTCGAGCAGCGACCTCTACACCGTCTATTACAAGCTCGACAACATCATCGACAGCTACTACGAGCCGCTGGCGCCATCCACGGGCTACATCAAGGGCTTTGATTTAGAGCCCTACAAGGAAGGGATGCTGCTGCTCGGCCCAGACCCCACCGACGTGACTAAGCCCCACAAGTCCTATCCCATGGAGAAGATGTTTAAGGCTTTTACCAATTATGTGAAGTTTAACGACATCGTGGGGCTCGACGATGTGGGCACCCTCAACAAGGGTATAGAGAAAGGGTGGGCCCCCGACATCATCAACGTTGCCGAGGCTCTGCACGACAAGATGTTCTCACGCATTGCCGACGACATCACTCGCCGCTATCACGAGGGAGGCGCCCGCGTGGTGCTCATCGCCGGACCCTCATCGAGCGGTAAGACAACCTCGAGCAAGCGACTCGCCATTCAGCTGCTCACCAACTATATAGTGCCTAAGGTCATCTCGCTCGACAACTACTTTGTGGATCGCGCTCACACCCCGCGCGACGAGAATGGCGATTACGACTACGAGTCGCTCTATGCCCTCGACCTGGAGCAATTCAACAAAGACCTCAAAGCACTCATCAATGGCGAGGAGGTGAGAATGCCCACCTACAACTTCCAGACTGGTGAGCGCGAATATCGTGGCGACACCCTGCAGCTCAAGGAGAACAATATCCTGCTCATGGAGGGCATCCACGGCCTGAACCCTGAGCTGACCAAGGAAATTGCCGAGACGATGAAATACAAGGTGTATGTGAGTGCCCTCACCACACTGAGCATCGACGACCACAACTGGGTATCTACCAGCGACAACCGCCTGCTGCGGCGCATCGTGCGCGACTACAAATACCGTGGTGCCGACGCGCGGGCTACCATTGCCCGCTGGCCCAGCGTGCGCCGTGGCGAGGAGAAATGGATATTCCCCTATCAGGAGAATGCCGACGCCATGCTCAACTCGTCTCTGCTCTTTGAGCTGGCAGTGATGAAGAATCAGGCCGAGGCAATCCTCAAGCAAGTGCCTAACAATGTGCCAGAGTATGCCGTTGCCAGTCGCCTGCTGCGCTTTCTGCATTACTTCAAGGCTATTGACGACACTCCTGTTGCCATCCCAAGCACCATTCCTGGAAGCCGCGCCACCGTCATCCCAGGCACTAGTCTCATTCGTGAGTTCTTGGGCGGCAGCAGCTTCCGCGAGTAGTGACATAAGGCGTGCCCTGTCGGCAAGCTGACAAGGAACAAGGAACGAGCTGACGAGGCAATGGGGCAGTCTCACCACTTAACACTCATCTCTAACCTTTATCACTCTACACATTGATTATCGATAGTAGAAGATTCATAATCTTTAATAGGACAACAAAATAGGCCTTGTTTTTATTTTTTAGTAGAATAATCTCTTAACGGCTGAGACATAAAAATCAAGGGCCGCACGGTGTGAAGCGTGCGACCCTTGACCATTTTAATGCTTATTTAATCGCCCAGCTGTTGCTGGAAATTAATTGGGATAATCACCAAGTGGGTTCTGGTCATTAGCAAGAGTCAGATTAGCGTTACCGTCAAACTCGGCCTGTGGGATAGTGAGAACCCAGCAGTAGCTCTCGGGATCGGCGGTTGCAGGATGGTTGGCAAGTCTTGCGGCAGTGGCCCATCCATCGGCTGGGTTGCGTACAAATCCTTGGTGCAGACGCTTGATGTCGAAGATGCGGCCTGCCTCGCCCCACAGCTCAATGCGGCGTTGCAGGATAATCTCCTCGAGCAGTGAGCCTGTCTCATCGCTAGTGAGAGCTCCAAGAGCGGTACCAGTCTTGTCGCAGGTGTAGTTAGGATCGCGTTTCTCCATCAGAGCCATAAGGTGGTCTTTAGCTTCACCATCCTTGCCTTGGCGGCACTCTGCCTCGGCAGCGATGAGGTACATCTCCTCTACACGCATCCAGATGTAGTCGCCGAGCCACTGTGCTGGGTCGCTGAATGTGAGTTTGCGCTGCAAGTGCTTACCATAACCAACGCTGCCCTTTGGCATTACGGGGAACCAGATAGCCTTGCGGGTATCGGTTTCCGACATCTTGTCGTAGAGTGATTGTGTCATCAACTTGGGCGCACGGAATCCATAGCTAGCGCATGTGTCCATGTGAGCATATAAGCTTGCATAGCCACCAGCTTGAGGCGCGATGATCTCGGCACCCCACATCACGTTGTCGTTCTTCACGTCGTTGTTGCCCTCAAAGTCCTTGGTGCTGATGATTTGTGCACTAGTGCTTGCTATAGCCTTTTGTGCAGCATCTTCGGCAACTGCCCAATTCTCTTCGACGAGAGCTACACGAGCGCGGATACCCTGAACAACGTCATAGCTCATGTTGGTTGGGTGTTGTTGAGGTATTCCTTCGAGCAACTCAGAGGCCTTGTTGATGTCATTGTCGATTTGTGCATAGACCTCGGCAACTGTTGCGCGTTTTTGACCTGTGGTGCCCTTGTAAGTGGGTTGAGTGTAGATGGGCACGCATGGGTCGCTCTCATGTCCCTTGTAGGTGCGAGCGAACCACTGAGAAAGCATGAAATAGCTGTAAGCACGTATTGCGTAGGCTTGCCCAAGTACATAATCCTTAGTCTCGGCATCGTTCTCATTAGCTTCATATTTCTCCATTGCGTCGATAACGTAGTTGGCGTTAGCAATCCATTTGTAGTGGCCGTTCCACAAGTCATAGGAGCGCCATCCGTCGCTTGTGTAGCGTGCTTTAACATTGTAAACGTGGTCATTCCAGAACCACCCCGAGCCAGGGGCTCCCATCATCATGTCGTCGCCCATAAGCTCGGCTGCCAAATTGTAGGCACTAATGCCAAAACACTGATGAATATTGAACTCTGTTGACCATCCGGCAGTGTACATTGAGCGGTAAACACCATCAATAGCCACCATGGCATGGTCGGGGTCACTCATCATGGTTTCGTAGTCAAGTGCATCGGTGGGAGTGGTGACAAGGCTATCCTCGGAGCAAGCGCTCAACGAGAGAAGTCCACCAATAGCTATTATAGCATATATAAATTTTTTCATTGTAATCTCCTTTCTTTTAATTAGAAGTTAACTTCTACACCAAT
This sequence comes from uncultured Prevotellaceae bacterium, assembly GCA_900318255.1. Lineage (GTDB taxonomy): Bacteria > Bacteroidota > Bacteroidia > Bacteroidales > Muribaculaceae > Sodaliphilus. The sequence continues at coordinate 4,462 of ONJX01000019.1, forward strand.
TGTATAGGTGCGGTTAGGACTGTAGTCATAGTTAGTACCACCAGTGAAGTTGTACTGAGGATCCATGCCCTTGAGGTGGGTGAAGAGGCACAGGTTGTCGCCCGAGGCAAATACCTTAGCACCCTGGATGCCAATCTTGTTCAAGAAAGTGCGTGGCAGATTATAAGAAAGAGTGATGTTCTTGATAGCAAAGTAAGACGCATCGATGAGGTAGCGGTCGCTGGCAACCTCTGGCCAGTCGCGATAGTCGTCAAGCTGGATGCGTGGAACATCGGTGATGTCGCCAGGTTTCTGCCAACGTTTTAAGGCGTCTTTGTGCCAAGTGCTGTTGCCAGAGCTAAGGCCCATCATGATGCCAGCATAAAGAGAGTCATAGACTTTACCACCTAAAGAATAAGTGGTCAAAATTGAGAGACCAAAGCCCTTCCAAGTGAGGTCGGTGCCAATGCTACCATAAAGCTTAGGAATGCGGCTTCCCTGATAGAACTTGTTGGCGTTAGCCTCATAGTAGTCGCTAGTCTTGTATTCATTGCCTTCCTCATCAACAGCCCAGTACAGAGGCAGACCAGTGTCGGGGTCAACACCAGCACCCTTGCTCAAATAATAGGTGTAGATGGGCATGCCCACCTTGATAGAGCGGATGCCGTTGAGGATCTCGTCGGTGTCGCCAGTGAGTTTAAGCACCTTGTTGTTAGTGCGGTTGAGCATCATCTCAATGTTCCACTCCAGGTCATTAGTGCGAACTGGTGTAGCGCCGAGTTTCAACTCAAAACCGGTGTTGCGCATGTCACCCACATTGTCGAGATAACCGGTGAAACCAGTAGAGAGAGCCATTGGGAAGTTGAGCAGCATGTCGGTAGTCTTTTTGTAGAAGTACTCGAAGTCGATGCGCAAGCGTCCACCCCACAGTGCAGCTTCAAAGCCAGCGTTGAGGTTAGAGTTCTTCTCCCAGCTTACTTCTTGATTCTCAAGAGACTGAACAAAAGCACCCACATTGCTTGAGTTAGTGTAACCCAAGTCGAAAAGCTGTTGCCATGCATAGTAAGTGCCTATGTTGTCGTTACCTTGCTCACCATAGCTGACCTTCAAGCTCAGGTTCTGGATCCAGTCAACGTTTTGCATGAAAGCCTCTTTTGATATGCGCCAGTTGGCACCCATCGACCAGAATGTGCCAGTGTGGTGTTTCTTGTGGAAGCGCGACGAGGCATCACTACGCAGCGAGGCCGACAGATAGTAGCGGTCATCATAGTTGTAGTTGAAACGACTCAGGAAAGAGTTGATGCGGTAATCATATTGATAAGAGTTGTTGTCCGAAACGTTGGCTCCGCCACTGAGTTCGTAGATGCCGTCGACGATGTTGGTGCGCTCAGCAAACAGGTAGTTCCACTTGTAGGCATACCACTCGTGGCCAATCAGGAAGTCAATGTTGTGAACCTTGTTGAAGGTGCGTGTCCAAGAGAGCAGCTGGTTGAAAGTGTAGCTCTGAGTGCGATAGTTCATCTTCTCGAGCAAGCCATGAGCATTGGCTTGGTTGCCATGCTGTGAGTTCATGTAGAACAAGCGGTTGCGGTTAACATAGTCCATACCAAAGTTCACTGCCAGCTTGATGCCCTGTCGCCAGCCATATTTCTCGAGGTCGCTACCGATAGTGATGCCAGTGCGCAGGCCTGCAACGTCGCGAACGTTGCTAGCCTTGTCCATCAGAAGCATGCCAAGCGAGTTGAAGTCGTTAAGGTTACCAATGCGGTCACCCTCACCCCAGTCAAACTGGATATTGCCTTCAGGGTCAAGCTGGTTGTTGCCATTCTCGTCCTTGAGATAAACAGGGAACAATGGATTGATGAACTGTGCTGTAAACCAGGGGTTGCTGTGGCTGGTGTCGTCATAGTCACTGAAGTTGCTCTTAGAGTGACCTAGCGAGGTGTTGATGTTGGCTGCCAACCAGTCGTTGATTTGGCTGTTGACGTTGGCACGTGCGCTGTAGCGCTCGAAGCTTGTGGTCTTCAAGAAGCCGTTCTCCTTCAAGTAGCCGAGAGAGAACATGTATTGAGTTTTCTTTGTTCCACCGTTGATAGAGAGCACGTGTTCGTGACGGAAAGCGCTCTTGCGAATCACACTGTCATACCAGTCCTCGTTCCATGCACTCTTGACGTCATCATATATCATGCCGGTCTCGGGATTGATGATGTTGTCGAAGGTGTAGTTCTTGAATGGGTTGTACATCTCGCCACCGAGCTCGCCACCAAGATTATATTGGCTATAGGCTTCGGCTGTAGCGCGGTCCATGCCGTTGTCAACTTCAAAGTAGCTTGTCAAGCCCTCATAGAAGAGTTGAACGAACTCCTTTTGGCTAACGGTCTCGTAGCGTGGAGTTGCACGGTTAGACCAACCAATAGTAGAGCGCCATGTAACATTGGTGCGGCCCTCAGAGCCTTTCTTGGTTTGAATCATGATCACACCGTTAGCACCACGAGCACCATAGAGCGCAGCAGCCGATGCGTCCTTCAAGACGGTCATGCTCTCGATATCGTTGGGGTTGATATCGCTTAATGAGCCATCATAAGGAATGCCATCAACCACATAGAGAGGGTTGTTGCTGGCATTGATGGAGCCGAAACCGCGAATGCGGATAGCAACATCAGCGCCTGGCTGACCAGAAGTGCCTCCCACCTGGATGCCGCCCACGTTACCCTCGAGGGCCTTGGTGGCACTGGTGATGGGGCGTGTCTCAATCTTCTTGTTGTTGATGGCTTGTGCCGAACCAGTAAACGAGGTCTTCTTGGTTGTGCCGTAGGCCACTACCATCACCTCGTCGAGAGTGAGGTCGTCTTCCTCAAGGGCTACTGTTACATAACTTGTAACCGCAACAGTCTGCTCTTTGTAGCCCACGTAGCTCACGCGCAGCTGAGTGACATTGTCGTTGACGGTTACTGTGAATTCACCGTTAATGTCGGTGCCAGTGCCTTGATTGGAACCCACTGCCTGCACGCTAGCGCCTATGAGCGGTTCGTTGTCGGTTGCACTGACGACCTTACCTTTAACGATCTTGGCCGAAGCGCCTAGCGCAATGAGGCACACGACCATCAGAGTTGATAAAAGTCTCTTCATACAGTAAACAATTAATGATTAAACTTCAATTTTTATACTCGAAATAAATAAGTTCATTTTTGTATTTAAAGGTAGTGTTGTAGGTTGCTCGCAGTTGGCTTCAGGTGTGGTTCTAAGGGTTGTAAAAAGAGGCTTGTTTTTCTGTGTCGTTTTACTTTCTTATAGTTGCTGAGACCATGCGAAACAACGATTGCAAAGTTATATATTTATGATAAATGTGGCAAAATTATTTTAAAGTTTAACTTTTTGGGGTGGGGTTTGTTCTCTAATTTTGCCATTTTGATTTTTTATTCATAAATTTAAATATGTTAACAATATGGTGCTTGATTTAGTGGCTTCAAGTCATGTAAATAATGCTGCGCAGAATTTTTGTGGTTGAATTTCAGTGTTATATGTAGCCGAGAATTGCGTGTTTTCTAAGGGCGTGAATGAGCGCGGGTGGCGAGGTTCTCAGTTTTTTATCGCATGGTAATTGTTAAAATCATATTTTTTTAACAGTCCAAATTTTAACAAAAATCGTTTTTCTCATCGCTTGTCAAGTTGCAAAGTGAAAGTAGCAACGTCACTTCTCACGTGTTTTATGAAAAGAAAACAGTGAGTTTGTTTTAAAAAATAAGCTTGTGAGGTGGACTGCACTCGCCACTTGGTCAATGATGTAAGTAATGATAGTGCGCGAACTTTAAAGGGATGCTCTAAAAATTGCTTGAGTCATATTTGGTTTGATTGTTGATAGTTACGGATATATTGTTCGCTAAATTCGCATAATTCGCCGTTTTAATTATTTCAGCGTGGCAGTTCGCTAAATTGGCATAATTCGCCGTTTTGAATATTTCAGCGTGGCAGTTCGCTAAATTCGCCGTTTTGAATATTCCAGCGTGGCAGTTCACTAAATTGGCTAAATTCGCCGTTTTGAATATTTCAGCGTGACAGTTCGCTAAATTCGCTAAATTCGCCGTTTTAATTGTTTCAGCGTGGCAGTTCGCTAAATTGGCTAAATTCGCCGTTTTTGATTGGTGGCATCGGCCGTTATCTTACGATAAGCACCTTGGCAGTGCCCGCTGCGGAGCCGTCGGCTTGTGAGGCGATGATGGTGTAAACGCCGGTGGGCACTAAGTCGCCGTTCGCGTTACAGCCGTCCCACGACACCATGCCGCCAGTAGATTTTAGTGAGCGGATGACGTTGCCCGAGGGGTCGGCAATCTTCACGAGGGAGTTCTCCATGAGTCCGGTGATGTTGATGGGGCCTCCGTAGTCGGGTCGCACGGGGTTAGGATAGGCATAGATGTTGCTGAAGCTAGGTTGCCCTGGAGTGGCGTCGCTCACATACTCTGCCACGCCAAAAGGTGTGGTGACGAAGACGGCGTTGCCTGTTGGGTCGCAGCACACCTGGTAGATTTGGTTAGTGCCGAGCACGCTGTTGCTGGCGTTGAAGTTCTTGAGCACCTGTTGCCCGTCGGCACTCACGAGAAATAGTCCTGACTCGTTGGTGCCTATCCACTTGCGGTTAGCGCCATCCACGGCGATGCAGTTGATGGTCTGCCCGTCGAGCAGGTAGTCGGCAAGGTTAGTGCCGTCGTTGCGTGGCACCTTGATGTGGGTGACGTGGAAGCCAGGCTCAAACGCCTTGCTAGGGTCGAAAGCTATCATTCCCGAAGTGGTTCCCATCCACACCATGCCGTTGTTGTCGGCAGTGAGAGCGCGAATGTCATACCATGCCATGTTCTTGCCGTCCTGGTCGGGTAGAGTGCCCGAGGCAAACGAGATGCTGCTCTTTACCGAGAGGTCGCTGTTGTTGTTCCAGATCACGATGGGTTTCTGGTAATGTCCGCTTGCTGCCACCTTAGTGTCGCCAGCGCCAATGGTGAGCTGTGTGCGCTTGAAGCTGCTGTGGTACAGGTTGCTAATGTGCTGGGTTTTGTTGTAGATAAAGTCGTCGGGTGTGAGTTGCGCCTTGGTCTGCTTTGACGGCGTGAGCACGCGCACGGGGTTATCCTCGTCGGTGGTCTGTATAATCCACAAGTTGCCTTGAGAGTCAAATTTCAGTGCTGGCATGCGGGTTTTCTTGATGAATCCACATTCCTCGCCCACATAGTTGGCCACAAACTTGCCATTAGTGACTTTGTAGATGCCCTTCTTGCGGGTGCTGAAGTAGTAGGTGCCAGCTTCATTGGGCGAGAACACAAACCATTGTGGGCAGTAGCTACCCTCGGCGTCGGGCTCAGGCATCTCGGCGGGAGTGATGTCTTGCCAGGAGACGCCGTCGAAGGTGTTGAACTGCGTCTTGTTAGCGAGCGTGAAGTTGACATCGCGGTCGAGCAGGTCGTCAAGGACGGCATTGTCGCTAGTGCTGGTGAGCACTAGCTTCTCATTGGCGATGTCATATATCATCCAGAATGGTATTGTGGAGATAGAGATGGCGTTAGGCACCACATTGTCGGTAACTGTTTCACCGCTAGTGTGATGCAGCCCCTCATTGTCGAGGTACCATGCGTCGCCACCACTGGTGAGGGAGCCGTAGATGCCACCGCCCTGGTGGCGCACTGCCTCGGCACCGCTGGCGTTAGTGGTGTAGTGATAGTCGGCATTGCCAAAGCTAATCACATATCCTGCGTCGCGCATCTTGTGCACTGCTATGGGTTTCCCTGTTGCCACCTGTGCTGGAGTGAACGATAGTGTCTCGCCATTGGCAGTGGTGGTGACCAGGCTCAGCTGGTTGCCCGTGAGCACAAAGAAGAGGTTGTCGGCAATGGGCACCATGGATCCGGTGAGCCCCACCTGCGCGGTCTTGAAATCGCTGATGTGCTGTATGTGCTTCGATGCCGGGGCATAATAGAAGGTGCCTTCATGGCTGGCTATGAAATAGTCGCCTTGTATTATGGCGCTTTGCATCGCCACGTCACTGATGAACGACGATACCACCTCGAGCTTGCTGTCGTTGTAGATCACGAAGCCAAAATCGGTTGCCACCACAGCCCTGTTGCCGCTGGCAAAGGTGATGTCGTTGATGGTTTTAGATGCGGCGATGTCGGCATTCTTGATGTCGCTCATGTTGCTCACATTGCCACTGCTCACGTCTATCACATCGATGTTGGAGTTCTGGTAGGCCACCATGATGTAGTTCTTGTCGGGGTTGTAGTAAATGTTCTTTACTCCCGAGTCGCTGAGGTCGTTGGCACGGTTCAGGTGCTCATTCTCTTGAGATTCCTTGTCGTAGCGATAAAGGTTGTTGCTGGCAAGGTAATACACTTCGTCGCCAGTGTCGATGCAGTTAGTGATGTTCTCGCCGGCAAACATGGGGTGTAGTATCCACTTGCCATAGTCGCTTTGCGCCTGCGTTGTCATTGCTGCAAGCGCTATTACCATAGTGATGATATGTTTCATTGTTTCGTCTTTTTTAGGCTTTAGGCCTCAGCTCATGAGCGTTGAGCCCATTATTTAATCACTGCGATTTTTGCTAGTGGTTTGCCAGTGGTGCTGGGTGTGGTGCCTTGTGCGGCATATACCTTGTAGATGCCTGTGCCCACTGGTGTGGCATAGGCGTTGCACACATCCCACATGGCAATGCCTCCATTGCTGTGAAGGGTGGCTATGGGGGTGCCAGTGGCAGTGGTGATGACCACGGTGGAGTTGTCCATGAGTCCCTTGATGGTGACATATCCGGTGAACGACGAGCTCACGGGGTTGGGGTAGGCAACGACATTGCTGTAGTCGGGGGCTGCCGGTGTCATGTCGCTGTAGTATTCGAGCACGCCGTTGCTGGTGACCACGAGCACCGAGTTGGTGGAATGGTTGTAGCACACGCTATATACTTGGTCGCTAGGCATGGGGCTGTTGCTAGTGTTGAAATGCTTGATGATTTCAGAGCCATCGGCACTGACGAGGTAGATGCCATTAGTGTTGGTGGCTATCCACTTGCGGTTTTGTCCATCCACATCGATGCAGTTGACTTGTATGCCCTCGAGCAGCACCTCGTTCACCACATTGCCTTCTTCCTTGGTGAGCTTAATGCGGTTGATGCGGAAGTCGGGGCTGAAGGCCTGGCGTGGGTCAAACGAGATGACTCCGCTCACGGTGCCAATCCAAATCATGCCTTCCTTGTCGGCCTTGATATACACCCATCCGTAGGTTGAATAGTATTTGTTGTCTTGGTCGAAGAAAGACTCAAACACTTTGTACTGCTTCAGCGTCAAGTCCTCGTTGTTGTTCCAGATGATGAGAGGGTCGTTGTAGTTTCCGGCCGAGAACACCTTGGTGTCGCCCGCGCCAATGTCGAAGGTCATGCGCTTGAAGCCGCCATCGGCCCCGGTGTAGCACGAATTGCCCAGGTTGTTGGTGACGAAGTGTGAGGCATTGACCTCGTTGAGGAGCTGGTTCTGAGCGCTGATTGCCGCCACGTCAATGTTGGGGTTGCGTGGTTGCGCAATCCACAGATTTCCCTTGGAGTCAAATTTTATTGCCATGCCGCGGTTGCTCAGGGGGCCATTGCTTGGGCTGTAACATGTCACCACGTTGCCATTCTTCACCTTGGCCACTCCGTCATTCCTGCGGTAGCAGAAGAAATAAGTGTCGGGCTCGTTGGGCGAGACTTCAATCCAGAAGTTGCCGCCATTGGCTAAATTGTTAGGCACGGGGAGTTTGTGCCATAGCGAGCCGTCCCAATAGTCGATTTCGGTGCCAGTGGTAGAGTCATATAATTCGAGCACACGGTTCTCGGCGGTGCGCGTGAGCAGCACGCGGTGCTGGTAGGGGTCGTAGGTGCTCCAGTAGGCCCTTGCTTTGATAGAGATGCCGTTAGGCTCGGCGGTGTCGATAGCCTGTCCATTCACCTGGTGTGTGAGTCCATTCTTGCTCATGATCCACCAGTCGTCTTGCTGGTGCGAGGTGTAAACGCCGTCGCCAGTGTGACGCGTGGCATTGCTGCCGTCGCTGTTGAAGGTGTAGTAGAAGCCCGCGGTGCCATTGTTGAAGTTGCTGGCTACGAAACCGCTGGGGCACTTTTGTATGGCAGCAGGCAGCTCATAGGTGAGCCGTGTGGGTGTAAATGTGAGTGTGCCGTCCTGGTTGGGCGTTATCTCAACGATATAGAAAGAGTTGCTGGCAGTAAAGAAAAAGTGGTTGTTGTCGATGGGAAAGGCTTTTCCGGTGCCCAGGGGGTTCTCCACATTTTTGTGACGGGTAAAAATCTCCACTTGCTCGCTTGCCAGGCAATAGAAAAACTTGTCGGGGCGAACTATTATCTTGTAATCACCCACTTGAGCCACTGAGGGCAAGGGTAGGCTGTAGTGTCTCACCTCCTTCACCCTGAAGGTCTCGTCCTCGATAGTGATGTATCCAAACGATGCTGCGACATAGGTAATTCCATCGCCAAAGGTGATGTCATTAATGGTTTTAACAGTGTTCATGTTGAGCACCACATCCTTGATGGCGCTCACGTTGACCACTGTGCCGTCATTTTTGATGATGTCGATGTTGCAGTTGTCGTAGGCAATAAACAGGTAATCCTTGTCGTAGTTATAGTAGAGTTGCTTAATGTTCACATCGTTGATGGCGCCGTTTACATCAACCGAGGTGTTGCTCTGGCTTGCTTTGTCATAGCAAAACAGGCTGCCACTCACCAGATAATAAATTTTGTCTCCCACATCTACGCAGTTAGTGACTTTCTCCTCAACAAAATAGGGGTGTATCTTCCATTGCCCAGAGCCTATCTGTGCACTGGCGATTAAGGTTACTAGCGAAACCACTAGGGTGAAAAGGCTTTTGCGAATCATAGTGTCATTTTTAGTTTTTACTTATATTTCGCAAGATGTTAACTTGCTCACTAATTAATGTTTAGTGCGTTATGGCTAATGAGTGGAAATTTAGTGATTTCATTTCCAATCACTCAACTCTAACCTCTAAACTCCATTGAATTAGTTTTATATTATATAACGACAGAAATGGCATTAAAATTGTATGGCCAGCAAAATCACAGCAAAAAAACAGGGCTCCAGTGTTGGAACCCTGCGTTTATTTTATGCGATGGTGGCGGTGCTGCCTTGCCGCCAATGGCCATTTTTCTTACTTGATGACGGCGATTTGCGTCAAGGGCTCACCAGTGGTGGCGGTGTCGCCTTGCGAGGCATAAATCTTGTAGATGCCGGTATCTACTCTCACACCATTGTCGTGGCACACATCCCACAGGGCTATGCCGCCGTCAGAGACCATAGTCTTGACCACGTTGCCGTCGATGTCGGTAATCACCACGTTAGAGTTTGCCATCAGGCCTTTAATGGTCACCATGCCAGTGAAGTCGGGCTTCACCAGCTCGGGGAAGGCATAGACGTTGCTGTAGTCGTCCTCGGCGGGGGTGACATCGGGGAAGTACTCTACCACGCCATTAGGAGTGACCATGACCACAGAGTTGGTGGCGCGGTTGCAGCTCACGCTATATACCTGGTCGCTGGGTAGCGGGCTGTTGGTGGTGTCGAAGTGCTTGTAAATCTCTGAGCCATCGGGACTGACGAAATACACTCCCGAGGTGTTGGTAGAAATCCACTTGTTGTTGCTGGCATCAGCATCAATCCAAGTCACATGAATGCCATCGAGGAGCACACCACTGTCGTCAAAGCCCTCATTCTTGGTGTACTTTATGCGGTTCACACGGAAGTCCTCGTCGAAGGCTTGGCGTGGGTCAAGCGAGATGACGCCCATCTCACTTCCCAGCCACAAGATGCTGTCGTTGTCGGGGCGGATGCACATCCAGTAGTAGGCGGTGTAGCTTTTGTTGTCTTGGTCGGTAAGAGACTTAAATGATTTATATTGCTTAAGGCTCAAGTCGTCGTTGTTGTTCCAGAACACCAAGCTGGCTCCCCAGTCGCCAGCCGAGAACACCTTGGTGTCGCCAGCGCCTATGCCAAAGGTGATGCGCTTGAAGCCTCCGCTGTAGCAAGCGCCTCCCATGTCGTTGATGACAAACATGGAAGAATCGACCTCGGTGAGCAGCTGGTTTTGAGGGGAGATGGCAAAGGCGTCGATGTTGTTGGCGCTGCGCGACTGGGCTACCCACAGGTTGCCCTTGGAGTCAAAACTGATGCCCGCGCAACGGGTGGCGTAAGGGCTATTGGTAGACTTGTATTTTGCCACTACCATATTGTCCTGCACCTTGCACACTCCGCTGTCAAGGCGGCAGCAGTAGTAGTAGGTGTTGGGCTCGTTGGGTGAGATTGCTAGCCACAGGTTGCCCTGGTTGTTAGGCGCATTGGCCGGAGTGATATTGCTCCAGGCGGTGCCGTTATAGGAGTTTATCTCGGTTTTGGCACCGCTGTTGGCGGTAGGCAGTACGGTGTTGTCGGTAGTGCGGCACACCAGCACGCGCTGCTGCAAGCGGTCGTAGGTGCTCCAGTAGGCGTTGGCACTGATGCTCACGCCGTTGGGGGTCGTGTTCTCGGTTGCTGTGCCAGCCACCACATGAGTCAGTCCATCGGCACCCAGTGTCCACCAGTTGCCTTCCTCCTGGCTTGTCATGATTTTGTTGCCAGTGACTTTTGTAGTCTTGCTGGCGTCGGGCAAGATGGTATAGTAGTAATTCTTGGCTGGGAAGCTGGCCACAAAGCCTGCCGGATAGGGCTGCACGGTGGCGGGTTTAGCCGCTACCACCTGCTTGAGAGTGAAATTGAGCGTGTCAACGCCCAGGCTGTCGGTGCCGTGACCAATGGTCACAATCTGGAACGTGGCATTGCACGAGAGGAAGAACTTGTTGTCATTGATAGGCATGATGAGGCCGTCGCCCTTGGCATTAGCCACCTGCTTGTGCTGTTGTGCGGTCTCCACTTGCTCGTTGGCATCGCAGTAGTAGAACTTGCTGTCCAGGCTCATCACCTTGTAGGGTCCCACCTCGGCCACCGATGCCACATTCAGCTCATAGTTTCGCACTTCCTTGATGTCGAAGGTCTCGTCGTCGAGCATGATGTATCCAAACGATGTTGCAACATACATCCTGCCGTTGCTGAAGTTCACGTCGTTGATTTTTTTAGCTTTGTGCATGACCACTTCCTTAATGGCCGGCACGTTAATTACCTCTCCGCTCGACTTGATGATGTCAATGTTGCAATCAGAATAAGTGACAACAAGATACTGCTTTGAGTAGTTGTAATAAATCTGGCTTATTACCAGGCCGTTAATCATGTTGTTGACATCGAGTGCTGTGTTGCTCTGCTGCTGCTTGTCGTAGCAGTAGAGGCTGCCTTTAGTGAGATAATACACTTTGTCGCCAGCGTCGATGCAGTTAGTGGCTGAGGAGCCAACGAAATTGGAGTGAATTTTCCATTGTCCTGCACCAAGCTGGGCATTTGCCAGCAACGGCAAGGTGAGGAAAAGTGCCAAGAATAATTTTTTTATCATGTCTTCAGTGTTTTGTTTTTGCAGTTTTCAAGTTTAGGTGACTATGCAACACACCTTAACCAATATAACGGAATTTTATTGAGAATATTGTGTGGGTTTTCAGTAGCTCAGTTCCTTTTCCACTATATTTCCGGCATAGTTGTTGAAGGCGAGCTTGCACCATTGTCCTGCCACGCTGCTCTCGTAGCGAAGATAGTTCTTGTTGTTTTCAAGAAAAAATGTCACGTCAACATGTCCGTTATAGGCACTCTCTTTGCCGCCAAAGGCCGATATTTTACCTTTCTTTTCCTCAATGGTGATTTTGTCGTCGATGATAGTGGCAATGAGGTTTACCGTCTCGCCGTCGCACAGTAGCAGCCCCTCACGCTCTATGGTCACCGAGCCGTCGGCATGGGCACGGAGCCTGAGCTTGCTCGTGGCCTCGTGCTGCGGTGGCGCGGGGGCAAGGTTTAGCGAACTTATCACCGAGGTTGCCGGCGCAGTCTTCTTTTGCCTGACGAAAAACCCAACAAAAACCATTGCCAGGAAAAAGGCTATAGTATAAAATTCAATTGATGTAAAGTCCATGTTTCAATGCGTCAAAGGTAGAAATAATCCTTGAATAATATATATTTTTAAACAAAAAAAGTCTTTTTCTTTATTCTTCACTTGATTATCTTTTGCAAAAAACTTACCAAAAATTATGCCTACCATAAATATTATTGCTAATTTTGCGCTCTAAAAGTTATGAAAAACCTCAATGACATAAAGCTTTTGATTGGTGACGAACTTGCCCAGCTCAACAAGATTATTGAAGAGGCTCTCACAAGCGACAACCAATTAATGAACTCCATAGTCTTTAATTTCTTGAAAGTTAAAGGCAAGCAGCTGCGGCCCATGCTGGCACTCATCAGCGGCAAGCTCATGGGGGGCATCAATAGGCAAGTGATAACGGCAGGTGCTGCTATAGAGATATTGCACAACGCCTCGCTCATTCACGATGACGTGATTGACGACAGCAAGGAGCGACGCGGCATCGCCACCATCAATGGAGTGTGGACTAACCACATCGCGGTGCTAGTGGGCGACTTCTTTGTGAGCAAGGCTCTGGTGTGTGCCGTCGAGACTGGCAACAAAGACATCCTCAAGGTGCTTGCCACGCTAGGTGCCGACCTCTCGCTCGGGGAGGTGAACCAGTATGACATTGCCCGCAACCACACTATCACCGAGGAGGCCTATTTTGAAATCATCAACAAGAAGACCGCATCGCTATTTGCCAGCTGTGTGGAAGTGGGCGGTATAGCTGCTGGAGCCGACCGCGCCTATCTGGAAGAGCTCATCGAGTTTGCGCGGCTGCTGGGTCTGTGCTTCCAGATTAAGGACGACACCTTCGACTACTTCAACGACCCCATCGTGGGCAAGCCCACTGGCAACGACCTGCGCGAGGGGAAAGTGACCCTGCCACTGATCTATGCCCTCTCGCTAGCCGAGCGGCCCGAGCGTGAGTACATGCTTGGCCTCATCAACCAGCCCAGCTACAGCGAGAGCGATATCGAGTGCCTGGTGGAGTGGGCTAAAGATTGTGGCGGCATCGACTATGCCTACAACAAGATGCACGAACTCTACGCGACAGCCGCCAGCCTTCTCGACAAATATGGTGATGGCGAGTGTACCCAAGCGCTGAAGTCGATTTTCCAGTATATCATAGAGCGAAACAAATAAAATAAAGAAGAGAGAAGCCATCACAAAGCATCTCTCCCTCCTTTCCCTTCTTTTTTTAACTCCTTTAATTCCTTTCCCCCCTTTAACTCCTTTACAATAATGAACAAAGTAATCATCATCGGCTGTGGCGGTGTGGGAACCGTGGTGGCACACAAGTGCGCTAAAAATCCCGACGTGTTTAACGAGATAGTAATCGCTTCGCGGCACAAGGCTAAATGTGATGCTGTGGCTAAGGCCATTGGAGCACCTAATATCACCACCGATGAGGTAGATGCCGACAGCGTGCCAGAGCTGGTGGCTTTGTTCAAGCGGCACCAGCCCAAGCTGGTAATCAACGTGGCGCTGCCTTACCAGGACCTCACTATCATGGATGCCTGCCTGGAGTGTGGCGTGAACTACCTCGACACTGCCAACTATGAGCCGCGCGACGAGGCTCACTTCGAGTACAGCTGGCAGTGGGCTTACCGCGAGCGCTTCGAGAAAGCCGGGCTCACCGCAATCTTGGGGTGCGGCTTCGACCCCGGCGTGAGTGGCGTTTATACCGCGCGTGCCGCCAAGCACCATTTCAAGGAGATTCACTACCTCGACATCGTGGACTGCAATGCCGGCAACCACGGCAAGGCCTTTGCCACCAACTTCAACCCCGAGATTAACATACGCGAGATTACCCAGAAAGGGCGCTACTGGCAGGATGGCAAGTGGGTGCAGACGGGTGCCCTCGAGATTCACAAGCCGCTGACCTACCCCGAGATTGGGCCGCGCGAGAGCTACCTCATGTATCACGAGGAACTCGAGTCGCTGGTGATTAACTATCCCACCATCAAGCGAGCACGGTTCTGGATGACCTTTGGCGAGGAATACCTCACCCACCTGCGGGTGATTCAAGACATAGGCATGGCGCGCATCGACCCCATCATCTATAACGGCGTGGAGATTGTGCCGCTGCAGTTCCTCAAGGCGGTGCTACCCAACCCGCAAGACCTGGGCGAGAACTACACCGGCCAAACCTCGATAGGCTGCCGCATTAGTGGCATTGGCAAGGATGGTAAACCGTTGACTTATTATATATACAACAACTGCGATCATCATGCCGCATTTGAGGAGACTGGTATGCAGGCTGTTAGCTACACCACCGGTGTGCCAGCCATGACAGGTGCCATGATGTTCCTCAAGGGACTGTGGTGCAAGCCTGGCGTGCACAACGTGGAGGAGTTTGACCCCGACCCGTTCCTTGAGGTGCTCAACGAGCAGGGCCTGCCCTGGCACGAGCTCTTCAACATCGACCTGGAGCTGTAGAAGGGCATAATGAAATCTAAGCTGCGGTCTAGACTTTCTTTGTGGCTAGCATTATGGGGGTTTTCGGCAGCACTCCTGATGCTGGCTTCATGGAATTCTTATCTTCACGACATTTATCTGCACTACGACACGCCATGGTTCTTCATGTGCGGCAAAGCGTGGATGAATGGAATGACACCCTATGTTGACTTCGCCGACAGCAAGGGACCTCTGTTGTGGCTCATTTATGGCTTGGGGTATCTCATCAGCCCACGCGACTACACCGGCGTCTATTGGATAAGCACCATAATCTTTGCAATATCCTTTTTCTATGCCTACAAGAGTGCTTTGCTCATCACCGGAAATAAGGCTACCGCTGCGATAGCTACTGCAGTGATGGCTTTTTTGTTAACAGTGAAGTGGGTACACGACGAGCCACACAGCGAGGACTATTGCTGCGCAGCAATAATGCCTGTGGCTTATTACTTCGTCAGATGCAGCACCCTCACCAGCAGCGATGGTCCGGTTGTGAGAAATGCGGCACTCGCCCTGGGTGCCTGCCTAGCAATCACGCTGCTCATAAAATACAACATCACCGCGATGCTTGCCATCGCGGTGCCACATTTCTTGTGGATAGTACCTCGCCGCAACAAGCAATCACCACTGTGGACACTACTGTGGATGGCAGCAGGATTCCTCGCTGTGGCAGCTCCAGTGGCAATAGTCTTGACAGCTCAAGGATGCTTTGCCGATTTCATCAATGAGTACTTCCTTAACACCGCCTTGACCATAAGCAACTTGCAACTAAATGGTGTGGTAGCCAGCAAATTATTGGCTCTCACTGAAAGCCCGGCAGTGTTTTTGTACCTTTTTTTAATAATGGCCTTGATTGTTGTCGCCGCATCGACCGAAAAACTGTGGAGATGGCCGCTGACTGTCACTTTCTTGTGGTTTGCAGTGGTCATTGTCATGAACCTCAAGGCGCCCTTCTACCTGCTGCCATTGTCGCCACTGGCCATGCCAGGAATTGCTGTCGTGCTTAAGCCTCTCAACCGTTCACTCAGCCGATGGCAATGGCAGGCAACGGCAGCAATAGCTGTGACTGCATTACTGGTGTGGGGAAGCAACAAGACAGCCTTTTTCACTTTCCCTGAAACCACTAAGCAACGCGTGTTCTACTACTTTGCCGCTCTCGAGGCGCAATATGACAATCCACGCATCATTTACTTGAATTGCTCCGACCTGGGAAGCGGAGTGCCAGCACACGCCCTGCCAGGTTGCAAATACTGGAGCAAGCAAACTGGCGCCTTGCCTCACATGCTTGAAGAGACACATCAGGCCATTAAGCAGCGCAATGCCGATGTGGTCATTGTCAGAACCTACGACGAGCCTGAGCGCCACCTGCTCGACAGCCTCGGATATTATTGCTATAGGCCACAAGGTGCTGGTGTCAAGTATTTTGAGCGCACGCTCTACAGCCGACTACCCCTCGACACCACCCGTGCAGCAGCTTTTCGCATCAATGCACATGACATTTTGACAAAACGACAATTATTTCCTTAATTTCAAGATTGCGCTAAAAAACTGCCGAAACCCTGGCGCAACCTCGAAGAAGCTGAACAACAACCGATTATGGATTAATGACTATTAATTCATTATACTTTATAAACTTGAGTTATGAGTCCACTTTAAAAAGTCGCTTTTTGACGAAAATCAAACAAAAACAACAAAACAACACAAATCTAACAAACTTTATATCAATGAAATAGAATTCGTTATAATTCGTTTAATTCGTGTGATTTTATTTTTTAAAGTGGACTCAGTTATTATGCTTGTTGACACCTTTAAGCGCAATCTCAATTTTTTTCTTGAGACTGCGCTTAACGTGTGGTGAATGGAGTTGTGAGTTTGCTGAGCCTAACGAAAACACCTTACAAACCAAAGGCTGTCTTTAGCGCTTCCACGTAGTCGAGCTTCTCCCAGGTGAAGAGCTCCACCTCGATGGTGCGGTCGCCCTCATAGAGCGACTGGAAGTGCTTGGTCACCACTTGTGGCTCGCGGCCCATGTGACCATAGGCTGCCGTCTCCTGATAGATGGGGTTGCGCAGCTTGAGGCGCTTCTCAATCTCGTAAGGCGTCATCTTGAAGATGGTGCTCAGCTTGTGAGCAATCTCGGCATCGCTCATGGCCACATGGCTGGTGCCGTAAGTGTTGACATAGAGGCTGATGGGCTCGGCCACGCCAATGGCATAAGACACCTGCACTAGCATTTCGTCGGCAATGCCGGCGGCCACGGCGTTCTTGGCGATGTGGCGGGCGGCATAGGCAGCGCTGCGATCCACCTTGCTTGGGTCCTTGCCGCTGAAGGCTCCGCCGCCGTGTGCCCCGCGTCCTCCGTAGGTATCGACGATGATTTTGCGGCCTGTGAGGCCTGTGTCGCCATGAGGCCCGCCAATGACGAACTTGCCGGTGGGGTTGACATGTAGGATGAGGTCTTTGTCAAAGAGTCTTTTCACGTCGCCGGGCAGCTGCTCGATGACTCGAGGCAGCAAGATGGTCTCCATGTCGTGACGAATGCGCCCCAGCATCTGCTCGTCGGCCTGAGCCTGAGTGGTGGTGGCGTCGGGCTTGATGAAATCGTCGTGCTGGGTGCTGATGACAATGGTGTGGATGCGCACTGGGCGGCGCGACTGGTCGTCATACTCCACTGTCACCTGGCTCTTAGCGTCGGGGCGCAGGTAGCTTATCTCGCCACTCTTGCGCAGCGTGGCGAGCTCGCGCAGCAGGCGGTGGGCCAGGTCGAGCGTCAAGGGCATGAAGCTAGGGGTCTCGTTGCAGGCATAGCCAAACATCATTCCCTGGTCGCCGGCGCCCTGCTCCTCGCTGGTGGCGCGGTCCACGCCGCGGTTGATGTCGCCGCTCTGCTCATGGATGGCCGAGAACACGCCGCACGAGTCGGCGTCAAATTTGTACTCACTCTTGTTGTAGCCGATGCCATTAATCACCTGGCGCGTCACTTCCATCAGGTCGATGTAGGTCTTGCTTTTCACCTCGCCGGCAATCACCACCTGTCCGGTAGTGACAAGGGTCTCGCACGCCACGCGGCTGTGAGGGTCGAAGGCTAGGAAATGGTCGAGCAGCGCGTCGCTGATTTGGTCGGCAACTTTGTCGGGATGTCCTTCCGACACCGATTCACTGGTAAATAAATAGTTCATTTTTCCAAATTGTTTTTAAATGTGGAAAAACGCTAACATGCTGTGAAAGATTTGAGGGATAATTCGCAGTTTTAGCATTTTTTTAAAGTGGTTGCAAGCAGCCAAATTTTTCCACTTGGGTTAATAAAATTATTCTGAAAAAGGGTTTAGCCCCTCATTGCGGGTGCAAAGGTAATGCTTTTTTAATTAATAATGCAAGAAGTGCCTCTAAAAAAGTGATAATTCTAGGTTAATGCGTTCCTGCTGAGGGTGCAATCCTCTCTCTTGGGTACAATCTACACTTCAAGCTTAAGAAGCGCTTTAGAAACTTGAGTGGGCTATTTCATGATGTTCTGGAAGTACCAGTTTCCTCTAATGAGGATGTCGCTCACGATCCACGCCTGTTGCTGCTGCTTGAGTAGTGGAGAAGTGCCAACGGTGCCGTCGGTTGATTCGGCTGCCGAGGTCACGGCATGGCGCAGCAGGCTGTGTCCTAGTCCCTTCCAGGGGTAGTCGTTGAGGCCCATCACGTCGAGCAGGGTGGGGTAGATATCGATTTGTCCCGCTGGGCCGTCGATGCGCTTGCCGTGAGCGCCGTTGATGACGATAAACACACACTCGTTGCCGTTTTTGCTCAGTGCCGGGCGGCCAGCAGGGTCGTCATCCACTGGCTCGCTGTGGTCGCTGGCGATGACTATCACGCTGTTGTCATAAAGTCCTGATTGCTTTAGGCTCTCGAGGAAGATGCCCAGTTGCTGGTCGAAGTAGTGTGTCTTTTCCAGATAGTTGCGCACGGCGGCGGTGTATTGCTTGCTGCGCGAGATCCATGTGGCGGGCTCGAAGTCGTAGTCGTAGGGGCTGTGCATCACTCCGGTGAAGAGCTGTGCGATGAAGCTCTTGCCAATGGTGGGCAGATACTGGGCGGCATGCTCCATCACCACCTTGTCAATCTTGTAGTCGGCGGCTTCGAGCTGGGCTTTGAGCTCGGGTTGGTGGTAGAGGGTGTCGAAGCCGTAGGCCACCGACATGTTTTCCACATTCCACAAGCTGGGCTCGTCGCCGCATATCTCCACCGCCTTGTAGCCGCGTTGCTTGAGGGCCTTGACCAGCGACGGGAAGGTGCGGTTGCTGTATTCCATCGCCACCGAGCGGTCAATCATGGGCAAGAGGCCGGTTTGATACATTAACTTGCCGTCGCTCGAGCGGCCGCTCTTGGCTTGTGAAATCACGTTAAGGCACACGATGCTGGTGCTGTCGGCAGCCAGCGCGTTGAGGGTGGGTGTCACTGGCTTGCCGTCGATGTTGAGGTTCACCGCCCAGGCGTTGAGCGACTCCACCATGATGAAGATGAGGTTGGGGCGCTCAATGGCGGTCTTGTAGCTGTTGTCGGTGTAGGAGGGGCATTGGTTTTTGACAAAGTCCTCGGCGAGCTGCTTCTCTTGGTCGCTCACTCCAGTGTCGATGCTGTTGATGAGCGAGAAGATGGCATAGCTCACCACGCCGTTGTGCATTATATAATTAAGGTGTCGGCCTCCAAACTTGGTGTAACGAGTAGCAAAGGCATCGCGCAAGTCGCTGTAGTTCTCGCGGTTGGCGAGGTAGATGCTGGTGGTGATGAGCAGGCGCAGCACCACAAAGGCCCCTAGGCTGGCGGCCAGCATCCACCAGTGGCGCTGGGCGCTGTCGCTGCCGCCACTGTTGTGGCGCTTGAGCCACCAGTGGTAGGCGTGCAGCAGCAGGGGCATGAGCAGAACCATGAGCGACTTCTTGGTGATAGCCCCCAGGGTGCTCTTGATGAGCGTGCCCGACACGTTTTGCACCAACAGGAACGACGAGAAGGGCATCACGTCGCGGTAGGTGGGGTAGTAGAGCAGTTGCGCGAAGCTCCACAGCGCCACGAGCCATAATATAATAAAGGTGTAAGTGCGGCGGCGCTTTTTTATCACCCAGCATGGCGCCAGCAGCAGGATGGCGTCGGCAAGGTGGTTGAAGAAAATCTTGGTGAGCGGCTGATTGGCGAGTGAGCCAAACATAGAGCGAGTTATCGTGATGCTCACCATCGAGAGCATCACCACAATCAATCCCGCCGCAAGAGTGTAAAACCCTGCCGCTGAAGAAAAGATATGTTTCTTGTGTTTAATAGTTGAAATGACTTATGGAATAATAACCTGACAAGGCATGCCTTGTCACTACTTAACACTTGGTTTTTGCTGCTTCCACCCATTGCTTCACGTCGTCGGGCATGGGGTTCTTGTAGCCGAGCTTGTATTTCTTGTTGATTTCGAGCAGATCCTGGAAGAGCTTGCCGGGTTTCTCGAGAGCTCCTAGTGCCTCGACGGTGAGCAGGCCGGCCTTTTGGATGGGGGCCACCCACTCGGCGGGAATGCCCAGCGCGGTGTAGGCCTCCTCCTTGTCGCGGTGTACCACCTTCTCGGGGCGCATCTGCGGGAAGAGCATCACGTCCTGGATGTAGCTGTTGCCTGTCATGAGCATGGTGAGGCGGTCGATGCCTATGCCAATGCCGCTCGTGGGAGGCATGCCATATTGCAGTGCCCTGAGGAAGTCCTGGTCTATGACCATGGCCTCGTCGTCGCCCTTGTCGGCCAGGCGCATCTGCTCCTTGAAGCGCTCCTCCTGGTCGAGGGGGTCGTTAAGCTCGCTATAGGCGTTGGCCACCTCCTTGCCGTTGACCATGAGCTCGAAGCGCTCGGTCAGGCCTGGCTTGCTGCGGTGCATCTTGGTCAGTGGCGACATCTCCACGGGGTAGTCGATGATGAAGGTGGGCTGGATGAAGGTGCCCTCGCAGGTCTCGCCAAATATCTCGTCGATGAGCTTGCCCTTGCCCATCGTCTCGTCAACCTCGATGCCCAGCTTTTGTGCCACCTCGCGAATTTGTGCCTCGTCCATGCCACTCAGGTCGTAGCCAGTCTTCTCCTTGATGGCGTCGAGGATGGGCAGGCGGCGGTAGGGAGCCTTGAAGCTGATGGTCTTGCCGTCGATGACGCTCTCGGGGCTGCCGTTCACGGCGATGCATATCTTCTCGAGCAGCTGCTCGGTGAAGGCCATCATCCAGTTGTAGTCCTTGTATTGAACATATAGCTCCATGCAGGTGAACTCGGGGTTGTGGTTGCGGTCCATGCCCTCGTTGCGGAAGTTCTTGCCTATCTCATACACGCCCTCAAAACCGCCCACTATCAGGCGCTTGAGGTAGAGCTCGGTGGCGATGCGCATATACATGTCGATGTTGAGCGCATTGAAGTGGGTGATGAACGGCCTGGCGCTGGCGCCGCCGGCAATGGCTTGCAGCGTGGGAGTCTCCACCTCGGTGTAGCCTGCCTCGTCGAGCACTTGGCGCATGGTGCGCACCACGGTGGCGCGCTTGAGGAAGGTGTCTTTCACGCCCTCGTTCACCACCAGGTCAACGTAGCGCTGGCGATAGCGCAGCTCGGGGTCGTCGAAGGCGTCGTAGGTCACGCCGTCCTTCTCCTTGACGATGGGCAGTGGTCTGAGGCTCTTGCTCAGCACCGTGAGCTGCTGTGCGTGAACGCTGATCTCGCCCGTCTGTGTGCGGAACACATATCCCTCGATGCCCACGAAGTCGCCAATGTCGAGCAGCTTCTTAAACACCACGTTGTAGAGGTCCTTGTTCTCGCCGGGGCACAGGTCGTCGCGGCTGATATACACCTGCACTCTACCCTTCGAGTCCTTGAGTTCCATAAACGACGCTTTGCCCATGATGCGGCGGGCCATGATGCGTCCTGCCACGCTCACCTGGCGCGGCTCGTCATCGTCCTTGAAGCACGCTTTTATGTCGTCGCTCCAAGCGTTGACCACATATTCGGCTGCTGGATAAGGGTCGATTCCCAACTCACGCAACTGGTTCAAACTATTGCGTCTAACTATCTCCTGTTCGCTAAGTTCTAAGATGTTCATATTGTAGATTTTTGTTGTTTCCTGAATTAGAGTGCAAAGATACAAACTTTTTGTGACATTATTGTTTGTTTTCCATTTCGCGCATAAATTCGTCGGCAACATATAGGTCGCCATAGAGATATAGGCCTGTGGATTTGTTGTGCAAGTCTTCACACGTTTGGCTCTGATAGAATAGTTGCAAAGCGCGTGATGGGTCTATCTTTAAGCGTTTGGCAAGCTCAACGGCTATAGCCCCAATGCGATTACTCAATATTATTTCTTGAATAATAGGAGACTTGGCGGGATCGTCATAGTTCTTCTGTTCCATCAAAAATAAGATAATTATCGGTGATTTCTTGATTAAGTAAGCACATCTGATTATTGGGCTTGTGCATTGACAATCGATGTAACGCCGTGTTCAAATCCATTAGTCCGGCAATATATAGATTTACTGTGTCGATTACTCTATCGTTGGCCACGCCACCTTCTATGTAGTCGTAATCAGCGAAGGGTGTTTGTCCTAATCGACTGGCTACTATGAATTCAAGCCAGTGGGTGTCGTAAGCTTCAAAAACTTTACATCTTGCCTCAGCTAAGATTGCGTCGCGATTTAAAATGTATTTATTTAAAATAGGAGTTTTCTTTCTCTTTTGAGAGACTTGCATTGCCCACTCTACAGCTTGCTGGCGCAAGTTGGTGACATAGAATCCTCGTCCAAAGTCTAAGTTTGGGCGGCCATATTGGCAGATGGGTTTTTTAATAATTTCGGTACCCCCATGATAGACTTGCATTTCAATCATTGTCTCTCCTCCCAGTTATTTAGGCATTCTATCATCTCGTTAGCAATGTTTTCTCTACTCTCGGTGTGAAGAGTGTCGTAGTGAGGGATAATAAAATTGTCAATCAACCCAACACGTGCCATGCGATGAAACACGTCTTTATAAGTTGTTTTCATCACCCTTGCAGTGGCTTCAATGCAGGTTGCCACAAATGCCATGACCTCTTGTGTCTTCGAAATTTGTAGGATATTATCCATTGCTATCGCTGTTTAGAGTGCAAAGATACAACTTTTTTTCGCTACAGCAAAAAAATGCACCCGCATGGTGCGAGTGCATTTTTAGTCAAAACCGAAGTATGGTTTAATTACTTAACATACTTCTTGCCGTTCTGGATGTAGATGCCAGTCTCGGGAACGCTCTTGAGCTCACGGCCCTGGAGGTCGAAGATGCGGTTGTCGGCCTTGTCGCTAGTGATAGTGCTGATACCTACGTTCTCAGCCTTGGTAACCTTCAGCATAGGAGCCTTAGCCTCATCTATCAACTCGAAGCTGTAAATGCCAGCCTCAGCAATGCGGAAGTTTGCACCGTCCACGAGAGAGATGCCAACATTCAGGAGGTCATTGTTGATCAGGAAGTAGCCAACTTGGTTCTCATCAACACCACCATACCAGATCCAGCCACCATCCTCAGCAGGAGTGATAACCTTGAACTCAGCCTCAGCCTCGAGCTCTACATTCTCAGCCTTGTTGTCAACGAAC
This sequence comes from uncultured Prevotellaceae bacterium, assembly GCA_900318255.1. Taxonomy (GTDB): domain Bacteria; phylum Bacteroidota; class Bacteroidia; order Bacteroidales; family Muribaculaceae; genus Sodaliphilus. Next base: position 27,568 of record ONJX01000019.1, read on the forward strand.
TCGATCATGCCGTCAACCTGGCTCCAGCCGTTGAATGTACCAACGAGGTAGTAAACAGGCTCTTCAGGAACTTCGCCAATCTCGGGAGTGAAGAGTACGCTCTCGGTCCAGTCAGTAGTGCGAGCGTCAGCGCCAACACCCTGAACTTGTACCTCATATACGGTTCCTTCCATCAGGCCTTCGATAGTGTAAGGATTCTCTACGTTCTCGCAAAGAGTCCACTCAGCTGGCTCTTGAGCGCCAGGAATCTCAACTGCGATGTTGTCAAGGTAGATGCGGAACTGGTCGGTGCAGTCGTAGTGACGGAAGGCGATAACGCCCATGCCCTCATACTCGCTCAGGTCGATCTCGAAGCTCTCGGGAGTGGTGCCTGTAGGCTGGATGAACTCAGAAACAGCCACGAACTCGTCGACTGACTCATAGTCGGCAGGTGCAACGTAAACCATGATCTTGTCGGGATAGCTAGCGCTCTGCTGCCAAGCATCAAACTTGAGAGTGCCACCCATACCTACAGCTGGAGTAAACAGCCAGTTGTCGGGAGTGAGGCTCTCATAGTTCTCATAGCTAGCAGAGTAGAAGCAAACGTCGTCCTGAGCGTCGCTGCTGTAAGCGAGACCCCAAGTGTTGCCATCGCCATCGGCGTCATAAACCATGAAGCCCTCATCGAGTTGTGCCTCATAGCCATCCATTGGGAGATCCCAAAGCTTGTTCATCAAAGCGGGATCTACCCAGGGACGCCAGCGCAGGTTCCAAGTAGCGTTGTTTGCGCCAGGAACCCAAGCTACAGTAGCAGTAGTTCCGTCAACAGAAACTGCGTTAACAGTTACGTCGGTAGGAATAACTGGAGCTGTTGGGTCGTCGATAACGAGGTCAACCTGGTCGTTCTGGCCACCGAGAGATACTACGAACTCATAAGCGGCACCCGAAGCGAACTCAAAGTCGTCGGCACGGCCACCAACTGAACCATTGGTAGAAGCAATCCAAATGCGGTCGCCTGGAGTGGGGTTGGTGATGCACCAGTCATAAACGCCAGCAGGAATCAGGATGGTAACGCTGTTGTTGATAACGATGTTCTGAGTTGCACATGCACCATCGGCATTCTCAGGAATCTTGTACTCAAACTCGGCATAGGTAGCCTCGGTGGCGTCGCCACTGGTGGTGAGGGGACCAGTCTCTTGGAAGATGCTGCCATAAGCGATTGCATCCTCATCGAGAAGCATCTGGTAGCCAGAGCCATCCTGCCAAACGTCGCCGGCAGTCAGTGTAACACTTGCGTAGCCCTCGGGAACGTCGGCCTTGGGAACGGCTGCAAACTTAACAGTCTTAGTGGCCTTCATGGCGGTAGGAGTCTTGCTAACTACCACATTGGTGGCCTTCTTGTTCTGCTGAACGTAGCTCTTAGTCTCTGCGTTCATGGTCATTGGCAACAGCGCTGCGGCCAATAACAAAAGGGTAATTTTCTTCATAGAGTCATGAATTAAATTGGTTAATAAAAAAGTTGGATAATTATTTGAGGAAATGTTTCCTTATTTTCCTTTGCACTTTATCATAAAATTTTATTTTTTGCAAAAATAAGTAATTTCGGTTATATGTGCAAGAAAAATGGTAATTTTTTTTGAAAAAAATGAATTTTGACCTTTTTCGTTTTTAAAAAAAGTGGTTTCACATTATTTATATAGAGATATGTATAAAATTTATATACAGATAAGTATAAATGAATATAAATCTGACCTCGTACATCTGAGAACTCACTTATTTTTCATATCTTTGCACTCAGGTTATGGATTACAGGCTTGAAATACCGAGTGTGATAGACCGGAGGGTGGAGTTGCCGCTATCGAAGAGCATAGCTGCCAGGGCGTTGATTATCAGTGCTCTGAGGGATGAGCAGTGTAAGGTGGAAAGTGGAGGGTGCGACGGGCGGTGCGATGATATCGACATCCTGGCGTCGTGTCTAAAGCATGGAGATGGCCACGTGGATGTGGGCGCGGCTGGCACGGCGATGCGTTTTCTCACCGCCTATTTTGCCTGCCGACCGGGTCACACCGTCACGCTCGACGGCAGTGAGCGCATGCGGCAGCGGCCCATCGGTGTGCTCGTCGATGCTCTGCGGCAGATGGGTGCCAGCATCGAGTATGTGGATCGTGAGGGCTATCCCCCGCTCAAGATTGCGGGTTGCCCGCTCCATGGCGGCAGCATTGTGATGCGAGGCGACGTGAGCAGCCAGTATGCCTCGGCAGTGCTCATGGTGTCGCCGCTGGCTGGCGGCATCACGCTCACCCTGGAGGGCGACATCGTGTCGCGTCCTTACATCGACATGACGTTAGCCATGATGCGCCACCACGGCATTGAGGCACATTTTGCCTCGCCCACGACTATAGTGGTGCCTGCCGGCCATTATGTGCCAGCACCTATTATAATTGAGGGAGACTGGAGTGCCGCCAGCTACTGGTTGGCCTTGAAAGCCTTGCTGCCCGAGTCGCGCCTTGTGCTCTCGCCGCTTGCCCAGGATAGCTTGCAGGGCGATCGCGCCATAGTGGAGATGATGAAGCCGCTGGGAGTGGAATGTGAGTTTGCCGGTGATGCCTCGGTAGTGCTGCACCGTGCAAGCCTTGACTCGGCGTTGATGCAAGGCGCTTATGAGCGCGACATGGCCGCGACGCCCGACCTGGTGCCCGCCCTTGTCGTGACGCTGTGCCTGCTGCGCGTGCCGTTCCGTCTCGCTGGGGTGGCGACGCTGCGCCTCAAGGAGAGCGACCGCCTCGAGGCACTGTGTGTGGAGCTCGCCAAGCTGGGCTACCGCCTTGAGGTGAGCGACAACACCTTGAGCTACGACGGCAGTCACGTCCCCGTCACGGGCGAGGTGGCGCTCTGTCCGCACGATGACCACCGCCTGGCGATGGCGCTAAGCCTCGCCGCCACGCGCCACAAGATAGTGGTCACCAGTGCCGAGGTGGTGTCAAAGTCCTACCCCCAATGGTGGCAGCAACTCTTAATTTTTTAATGCATAATGCTTAGTTAATGCACAATGCTTAATGCATAATGCACAATGATTTCTAGAAAATCTAGTGGACAAGGCACGCCTTATCCCTACTTAACCCTTAACATTTCACACTTAACACTTAAAAAAATCGTGCTTCCAGCTTTTTACATATTTCTTGCCATGGTAGTGATAGGGGTGATACTCTACATCCACGACCGGCTTACCAACAAGCCTAGTGACTCACAAGACGAGATAGTAGTGCCCACTGAGCAAGATGCGTGCAGCGACGACTGCTGTGGTGCCCATGATGTGTGCCCTAGCGAGATGATGCTCAAGCACATCAACGACCCCGTGGAATACTACGACGACGAGGAGCTCGACGCCTTCAAGGGGCGCGATGCGGGCGACTACAGCGACGATGAGCTGGAGCAGTGGCGCGATGTGCTCTACACCCTGCGGCACGACGAGCTCCTGGCATGGGAGCGCTCCATCAAGAAGCGCGGTATCGTCATGCCCGATGTCATTAAAGAGGAACTTATTTCGATGCACAATGCTTAGTTAATGCATAATGCACAATGCATAATGCACAATGCATAATGCACAATGCTTAATTCATAATGCTTAATTCACAATGCTTAGTTAATGCATAATGCATAATTCACAATGCACCAAAATTCCTGCCGTGCTCCCATCTTATTCTGGTAGTACCCCTCCACTATTGCTTGCGGTAGGGGTCGCCATGCAATATAATCTAAAAAAACACGACAAAACCACTACAATCTGAAATTTTTTTGATTTTTTTTGTGATAAATTTTGTTTTTTCGTTTTTGTTTGCTAATTTTGGGGCATCTAAATGAGAAGATTTTAACTGTTTTCTTGAGAAATTCAGTTGTATTCTATTGACAAAGTGGGATTTGTAATTATTTGCAAATATATTGAGTTTATTTTCTTCTATTATTAACCAAAACCGTGTTTTTATGAAAAAATTCATTTACTCTTTGGTTCTTTGCGCTCTGGCAGCCCTGCCATCGGTAGCGCAAGAGACCTTGACGGTGTATGACGGCGGAGCTACTAATGCTTATGTTCCCGTCTATGGCTTCTATGCCGACGCTTTCAACAAGTGTGAGTTTATCATGCCGGCGGCCGACTTGAGCGAGCTCGAGGGTGCTACACTCACCAAGATGACATGGTACCTTGCCTCTCCTGCCGAGGCAGTGTGGGGTGGTACTTACCAGGTTTATGTAAAGGAAGTTTCCGAGACATCCTTTGTTACCGACTTCCTGGGATTAGAGAATGCGACACTCGTTTATGAGGGTCCACTCGATGGCACTGGCCAAACGATTGACATTGAGTTTGCCAACGATTACACCTATCAGGGTGGCAACCTCTTTGTTGCTGTGTATCAAACTGCAAAGGGCACCTACAAGAGTGCTACCTTTGCCGGTACTGAGGTTGCAGGTGCTGCCATCAGCAACTACAACTACAGCAGCCTTGAGGGCATCACCAGTGGTACCGCTCGCAACTTCTTGCCAAAGACCACCTTTGAGTTCGTTCCTGGCAGTGGCGTAGTTTACTACAAGCCAAAGAACGTTCAAGTGACTCCAGGCGTTAACGAGGCCGTTGTTACTTGGGATGCTGGCGCCGACGAGACTTCTTGGGCTGTAGAGTACAAGAAGGCTGCCGACGAGGAGTGGACTGCTGCTGGCACAGTAAACGAGAAGACCATCACTCTCGATGCTCTGCAGAATGGCACACCCTATCAGGTGCGCGTCAAGAGTATCTATGCCGACGGCGAGAGCGGATGGGTCGTTGCCTCGTTTGCTACCCTGGCTTGCGATCCATCAGAGATGGGCGAGGTGACCTACGTCCTGGGCGACACCTATGGTGACGGCTGGAACGGCAATGGCAAGCTCCAGATCTTCTTGGCTGGCACCGACGTGCTCGTTGGCGAGATCGTGCTGCCTTATGGCACTGGCAACAACAGCCTTGAGGGCGAGATCATGCTGTGCTACGGTGTGAACTACGACCTCTACTGGGTAGGTGGCACTTACACCTATGAGAACAGCTTCACTCTCACCGCTCCCAGCGGCGAGGAGATCTACACCTTCACTGGCACTGGTTCAAGCAGTGGTCCCACTCTGACCCCTGGCTTGCTCACCACCTTCATGATTAGCCCTGTTACTTGCCCACGCCCAACCGGCGTAATGGTTGAGAACATCACCTACAACGGCGCTACCGTAAGCTGGATTCCTGGAAATGAGGAGCAAGACCTCTTCGAGGTAATCTATGCTAAGGGCGACTTCGCTGCCGATGCCATCAACATGGCACCCGTTCAGGTTAACGAGCCATTCATCGCTCTTACCGACCTGGAGGAGAACTCTCACTACAGCGTATATGTTCGCGCCAACTGCGGCGAGGAGAATGGTGTTAGTGCTTGGAGCAAGGTAGCTACCTTCGACACTCCACTGCGCTTCGCTCTGCCTGAGAACCTCGTAGTTACCGACATCACTAAGAACAGTGCTGTTGCTAACTGGACTGGCAATGCACCTGCCTACAACTTCCGCTATCGCGAGAAGACTGGTCTTGACGAGAGCTTCGAGGCCGAGACTGCTCCTGAGGGCTGGAACATCAACAGCTGGGCTGTAATGCCTATCGCTCAATACAACATGGGTGGCACTCCACTCTTTGCTGCCGATGGCGAGTCGTGCATGGCATCTAAGAGCATGGATGACAGTGGTTCTTCACTCGCACCACTTGGTGTTGACAACTGGCTGATTTCTCCAAAGGTTGACCTTGCCGGAACTCTCGAGTTCTACGTTGCCGACCTGGGTGCTAACTACATCGAGAACTACGGTGTTTATGTTTCTACTACTGGCACTGCACCTGAGGACTTCACCGCTCTTGAGGACAACATCGCTACTCAAGGCATGATGCCTTCGGTTGCTACTAACTGGCAGAAGAAAGAGTTTGACATGAGCGCATTTGAGGGACAGAAGGGCTATGTAGCCATCCGTCACCACGATGCTGCCGGCTACTACCTCTTTGTTGACGCCATGAAGATTGCTGGCGAGAACATTGGTGCAGAGTGGATCACTGTTGAGAACACTACCGCTCCTGTAGCTATGGAAGGCCTCACTCCTCTCACTACCTATGAGTGCCAAGTACAGGGTGCTTATGAGGAGGGCAACTCACTGTGGACCAACCTCGTGAACTTCACCACCCTTGCCGCCGATGCAATGCCAACAGAGGTTACTGTTGACAACATCACCGCTACTACTGCCGATGTTAATGTAGTAGGCTCGCAAGACCTCTACAACATTCGCTACCGCACTGCTGGCCAGAGCGATAACTACTTCGAGGGCTTCGAGTATGGCCTCGCTAGTGGCGAGTTCCCAGTAGAGAGTGGCTGGACCGCTGTTGACGCTGATGGCGACGGTTACACTTGGTACACCTTCACTCCCGACGACAACACTAACCAGTATGTATTTGACGCATCGTGCATGACTTCGGCAAGCTACATGCAGAATGCTCTCACTCCCGATGACTGGTTGATCAGCCCACAACTGCAGCTTGGCGGCACATTGTCGTTCATGGTTCGTGGTCAGGATCCTAGCTATGCAGCTGAGCACTATGCAGTATATGTATCGGTAGGCGACCCCACCGACCTCACCTCTTTCGTAGAGCTTCTTCCCGAGGCTGTTTCGACTGGCACTTACCAAGAGATTACTGCCGACCTGAGCGAGTATGAGGGTCAAGTAGGCTACATCGCCTTCCGTCACTTCAACTGCACCGACATGTTCCGCCTGAACATCGACAACGTGACTATCACCTACGGTGGTGGCGTTGAGCCAGGCGAGTGGATCACTGTTGAGGGCGTAGAAGTACCTTACACTATCGAGGGTCTTACTCCTGAGACTAAGTATGAGCTCCAAGTTCAGGGTGTGGTTGCCGACAAGGCCACTACCGAGTGGACTAAGAGTGTATTCTTCACCACTACTGAGGGTGAGGAAGAGGCTCCTTACTACCTCGTTGGTACATTCAACGGCTGGAGCCAGGTTGATGGCATGATCGAGTTCGTTGACAACAAGGCCGAGGGCGTAGTTCTCGAGGCAGACGCTGAGTTCAAGGTTATCACTCCTGCTGCCGATGGTAGCTGGATCTGGTACGGCGGCGTTGACGACAACGAAGTTGGTTACTTCCTGATCAACGAAGACCTCCTGGGCGTTAACATCACTATGTGTGATGGTGCTAACTTCCGCATCTATGAGGAGGGCACTTACGACTTCGAGCTCGTATATGCTAAGGAAGGTGCCGTTCCTATGCTCAAGGTTACTAAGAACATCACTGGCATCGACAACATCGCTGTTGACAGCAAGAGCAACGAGTGGTACAACCTCAATGGTCAGAAGCTCAACGGCAAGCCTGTAGTTCCTGGTATCTACATCAACGGCAACAAGAAGGTTGTTATCAAATAAGCTTCTTAACCGTTAACTTTAAAAAATGCATCCGCACCCCGCGGGTGCATTTTTTTAGTTAATAGTTATGAGTTGATAGTTAATAGTTATGAGTTTTTAATTTCCTAGAAATTCTAGAAATTCTAGATACTCTAGACGTTCTAGATACTCTAGACGTTCTAGACATTCTAGATATTCTTGGTGCTTTGTGAGGCTGTTATTTTTCTACGAAAATGGATTTTTTCATTACTAAATTTGGTATTTTGGCGATAAGTCGTTATTTTTGCACTCTGTAAACCAAGATTTGTGTATCTGCAAAATGATAAATAGCCACACCATGGGGTTAACGGGTTCTGCCCTTAATGTGGCTGTGAAAAAACACATAGAACCCCTCTTACAATTTTAAAACCATTGTGATTATGAAGAAATTTTTATTCAGTGCATTGGCGCTTGCGATTGCCGCAACAGGAGCATGGGCAATCAAGGCCAAAATCGACACTACCACCAAGGCTCAGAAGCAAGTAGTGGTAGCCGACAAAGAGTTGGGAACCACCACCATCACAACCCTGCGTGCAATAGGCGCAAAAGAGGCTCCCGAGGGTGCTGTCACCGTTCCTTATTTCAACACCTTTGATACCGAAGAGGAAACCGGTCAACTATCGCTTTATGACGCTAACAACGATGGAAAAACATGGGGCCTGGCCTCAGTATCAGGTGGTGGTTATGAAGCAGTATATAGCTATAGCAGCGACAATGCTGCCGACGACTACCTCTTGTTGCCTCCCATGCAGCTCGATGCCGGCATGAGCTACAAGTTTGCCATCGACGCACGCTCTCGCTCCACAAGCTATGTAGAGCGCTTTGAGGTGGTTCTCCTGGATGAGGAGCTAAATATGACTCCTGTGCAGACTGTGATTGCTGCCACCAATGTGACAAGCGCAACCTACACAACATTCTCTAACGACAATTTAACCGTTGCCGAGACTGGCTACTACACATTTGCCATTCACGCCATCTCTGATGCCGACATGTGGGCACTCTATGTTGACAATGTGGCTGTGACTGCCAACATCGACAACGACCTGGCTATCAATCTCAGCGCTCCAGCTACTGTTAAGGCCGGTCAAGCTGTAACTGCCACCGCCACTGTTACCAACGCTGGTGGCAATGCAGCACCTAGCTACATGGTGTCTATTTACAATGGCGAGGAGACTCTGCTCAACCAGATTGTTGATGAGGAATTAGCAGTAGGTGCTTCTAAGACCTTTACAGTAGAAGTTCCCACCACAGTGTTTGATGCCGAGAAGGTTATCAACCTTACTGCTCAAGTGACCTATGAGGCCGACGAGAATGAGAACAACAACAGCGCCACAGCAACCACAACAGTTGAGGCCAGCAGCGTGAACGCTCCCGAGAACCTCACTGCCGAGGGTGCCGAGGGCGGAACAATTGAGCTTAACTGGACTATGCCCGAGGTTCCCGAGGTTTATACCGAGAACTTTGAGAACACCGACATCTTCCCCGAGTGGAATTTGGGTGGCATCACAACTACCGTGCACAACGGCGCAATAGGCGACTGGACTCTCTATGATGCCAACGGAACTGCAACCTACGGTTACAATAGCGTGACAGTGCCTAATCTTGGCTCGGCCATGGCATGGATTGTTTTCGCACCCAATTCACCCAACATCAGCCAAAATCTGATGGACAGCCAGGCACCCCACAGTGGCTACCAGGCTATGGCATCTTACTGCGTTACCAGTGGCGCTACCGACCACTGGATGATCTCGCCCGAGCTCACTGGCGAGGCACAGACCATCAGCTTCTACGCTCGCGAACTTACCGACCAGTATGGAGCTGAGACCTTCGAGATTCTGGCTTCTTCTACCGACAACGCTTCTACCAGCTTCACTCAGGTAGCATCACTCTCGAGCGCCACCACCGACTGGGCCGAATATACCGCTGAGCTCCCCGAGGGCACTAAGTATTTCGCCATCCGTCACACTTCTAACGACATCTTTGCACTCTTCGTTGACGACATCACCTACAAGCCCGCAGCTGCTCCTGCAGGCACTCAGCCCGATGGCTTCAACATCTACCTGGACGGTGAGCTGATTGCCACTGTTGATGACGAATTCAACACCTACACCATCGAGGGTCTTGAGCCAGGCGACTATGTATGCTCTGTAACTGCAGTTTATGGTGAGATCGAGTCGGCACCCGTTTCGGCCAACGCCACAGTTCCCGAGACTACGCCAGTTCCTGATCCAGTGATCACTCTCGACGTAGATTTTGGCACTTACACCGAGGCTCAGACTGTTCACGTGACAGTAGAGAACATGCCCGAGGGCGGCGCTATCTGGTATAGCTTTGTACCTGCCGAGGCTAAGGCTGGTGAGGGTTGGACCGACTATGACGCCGCTACCGGCATCGCAGTTGCTCAAAGCGGCGAGCTCACAGTGGTTGTTGTTGACGCTCAGGAGAACATCCTCGCTCGCAAGATTGGTCAATATGTAATCGACACTAACACTGCCATCAGCAGCATTGGTGTAGATAACAACAGCAACAACACTTGGTACAACCTCCAGGGTCAGAAGCTCAGCGGCAAGCCCGCAGCTCCTGGCATCTACATCAACGGCGGCAAGAAGGTTATCATCAAATAAGCTTCTTAACCGTTAACTTTAAAAAATGCATCCGCACCCCGCGGGTGCATTTTTTTGGGTTCATAGATATACTAGACTTTCTAGATTTTCTAGATATTCTAGACTTTCTAGATATTCAGGTTGGTGGAAAAATGCAATAAAACCAGCCTTCTTGCGTTTTATTAGATATATCGGCAATGATATAGCTGGGTAATGAAGAAATTGTATCGATACATACCCGTGATACTCATCGTTGCGACAGTGGTCATCTCGGCGTGCAGCACCAAGAAGAACACTGCCGGCAGTCGCTTTTGGCACGCTATGAACACGCGCTACAATGTGTATTACAACGGCGAGAAGCACTACCAGGAGCAAATCAAGAAACTCGAGAATGAGTATCAAGACGACTACTCCACCCAGCTCTTTATCCACCCAGCCGAGGCCTACAACAACCCCAAGGCCACACAGCCCACCACCAACTTTGACCGCACCATCGAGAAGATGCAGAAGGCCATCTCGCTGCACTCCATCAAGAAGAAACCCAAGCGCAAGGCGGGCAAGGGCAATGACCCTAAATATAAAGAGTGGCTCAAGCGCGAGGAGTATAACCCGTTCATCCACAATGCGTGGTACCTGATGGCGAAGGCGCAGTACATGAAAGGCGACTTCCTGAGCTCGGCGGCCACGTTCCACTACATTGCCCGTCACTTCCAGTGGAAGCCTGACCTGGTGCTCGAGGCACAGATTTGGGAGGCACTGAGCTACTGCGCTATGGACTGGACCACCGAGGCCGACAATGTGCTCGTACACATCCACCCGGAGCGCATCGAGAACAACCGCCTCAACCAGCTTGCCAACTTGGCCTACGCCGACTTCTACATCAAGAGCAAGATGAATGCCGAGGCGGTGCCTTACATGGAGAAAGCCGTGAAAGGCGCCAGCGGCGGCCAGAAGGTGAGACTCTACTTCCTGCTGGGACAGCTCTATGACGAGACAGGACAAAAAAACAAGGCCTACCAGGCCTATAAGAAGGCGGGCAGCAGCAGCGCCTCGACCTATCGCACCAAGTTTAACGCGCGCATCAAGCAGAGCGCCGTGTTCCAGGGCAGCAACATCGATGGCGAGGTGAAAGCCCTCAAGCGCATGACGCGCTACGACCGCAACAAGGAATATCTCGACCAGATCTACTATGCCATAGGCAACCTCTACCTCACACGTGGCGACACCGTGCACGCCGTGGAGAACTATGAGCTAGCTGCCAAGAAGAGCACCCGCAACGGCATCGACAAGGCCATCAGCCAGCTCACGCTGGGTGGCATCTATTTTGCGCAGCACAAGTATGACAAAGCGCAGCCGTGCTACAGCGAGGCCATTCCGCAGCTTAGCGAGAACTATCCCAACTACAGGGAGCTCAAGCAGCGCAGCGACGTGCTCGACGAGCTTGCCGTGTATTCGGGCAACGTGACGCTGCAAGACTCGCTGCTGCGACTGTCGCAGATGCCACTTGAGGAGCAGAAGAAGGTGATTGCCAAAATCATCGAGGAGCTCAAGAAGAAAGAGAAAGAAGAGAAAGAGGCTGCCGACCGTGAGGCCTATCTTGCCCAGCAACAAGGCAATAATGGCTTGAAAAACAACGCTCAGCAGCCAGCATCCTACAATATCAACAGCGACAACTCGTGGTACTTCTACAACACCATGACCAAGAATGCCGGCAAGACGGCGTTCCAGCAACTGTGGGGCAACCGCAAGCTCGAGGATAACTGGCGCCGCCGCAACAAGAACACTTTCTCGCTCGACGAGAACACCGCCGAGGAAGACAGCACGGCAATGCCCGGCGACTCCACACTGATGGCGAGCAACGACTCCACACAGGTCGATAAGGAAGCCCTCAAGCGCGCCGAGGACCCGCACTACGAGGAATACTACCTCAAGCAGATACCTAAAACCGAGGAGGAGATACAGAACTCTAACGACGTGATTCAGGAAGGCCTCTACAACATGGGCGTGATTCTCAAGGACAAGCTTGCCGACCTGCCAGGGGCCATCTATGAGTTTGAGCAGCTGCTGGAGCGATACCCCGACAACACCTACCGCCTCGACACATATTATAATATGTATCTGCTTTACTACCGCAACGGGCAATACAGCGATGCCGAGAGGTACCGGCAGCTGATTTTGTCCAATTTTGCCGACTCCAAGTATGGCAAGGCGATGGAAGACCCCAACTACCTCGAGAACCTCAAGCGCATGAACCTGGTGCAAGAAGCTCTCTACGATCAGGCCTATACTGCCTATCTCAACAACGACAATGCCACCGTGCATCAGGCCTATGTGGAGATGATGAAGACCTATCCGCTGTCGAAAATCATGCCTAAGTTCATGTTTATCGACGCTTTGGCCTACGTCACCGAGCGTAACCCCGAGATGTTCAAGAAAACCATTAAGGAAATGCTCGAGCGTTATCCCGAGACCGATATCACCCCCACCGCGTCGGCATTCGTCAAGCAGCTCAACCAGGGTCGCAAGATTAATGGCGGCTCGGGCAACACCCGTGGCATGCTGTGGTCGATAAGACTGTCTAACGACAGTGCCTCGGCTGGCGAGGGCAGGGAGTTCACGCCGTTTAAGGAGGGCAAGAACAAGCCACAGCTCTTTGTGCTGGTGTTCTCTACCGACTCGGTGTCGCCTAACAAGCTGCTCTATGAGGTGGCAAAGCACAACTTCAACTCGTTCTTGATGCGCGACTTCGACCTGGAGCAGATGACATTTGGCAACCTCGGCTTGATAGTGGTGAAAGGCTTCCCCAACTACCGTGAGGTGGAGATCTATCGCGACAAGTGGGAGAAAGACGAGGAGAAGGTGGTGCCCAGCCAGGCTCACTATGTCATCATCAGCGACGAGAACTTCAACCTGCTGCTGAGCGAGGGACGCACCTTTGAGGAATACTTCCGCTACCTCGACGAGCTCAACGAGGAGAAGATTGAGGAGCAGATTCCTGAGGATGCCGTCGATGACGAGAAGAAGGACGATGGTGGTGAAGCCCCCGACGGCGATGACGGCGACGGTGGCGACGAGAAGAAACCCACCAAGTCGGTGAAGAAAGGACAAGGCAAGGCCGACAAGAAGAGCGACGACAGTGCCGACAAGAAGGACGAGGAGAAACCTAAGGTAGAGACTCCCGAGCAGCAAGGCAACCCAGCATTGCTCGAGGAGGCACGACGCCGTGCCGAGCAGCGACAGCTCGAGGAGCAGCGCAAGGAGGAAGAGAAACGTCGTGCCGAGGAAGCTAAGAAGCGCGAGGAGGAAATCAAGCGCCAGCAGGAGCGCGAGCGTGAGGCCGAGCGCCTGCGCGCCGAGGATGAGGCTAAACGCCAGCAAGAGCTCGAAAAGCAAGGCAAGGCCAGCGACAGCAGCACTTCTACTGGCAATGATAATAAGGATGACAAGGACGGAGTTCGTCATCTCAAGAAACAGAAAGACGAGGAAACTAAGGCTCGTGAGAAGGCCGAGAAGGAGGCTAAGAAAGCCGAGAAAGAGCGACAAAAACAACTTGAGCGCGAGGAGAAGGCACGCCAAGACTCCATCAAGAAGGCCGAGAAAGAGCGTGAGAAGGAACTCCGTGCAGCCGAGAAGGCTAAGGAGGACTCGATAAAGGCTGCCGAGAAGGAGCGTGAAGAACTCCAGAAGCAGAAAGAGCGCGAGAAAGAAGAGGCCAAGAAGCTTGCCGAGAAAGAACGCAAAGACAAGCAGAAAGCCAAAGAAGAGGCTCGCAAGCAGAGGGAGAAGGAGCGCAAAGAGCGCGCTAAAGAGCGTGAGCAAAAGAAGAAAGAAGAGCAAAAGCGCAAGAAGGAAGAGGCTAAGGCTCGCAAGGAAGCTGCCAAGCAGCGCGCCAAGGAGCGTGAAGAGCAGCGCAAGCAACGCGAGCGCGAGCGCAAAGAAGCAACCAAAAACAACGGGAAATAGGTGAGAATTTTTTCCTAGATTTCCTAGATGCTCTAGATCCCCTAGACGCTCTAGATTCTCTAGATTTCCTAGACGCTCTAGATTTCCTACATGTTCTAGATTCTCTAGATTTCCTAGACGCTCTAGATTTCCTAGACGCTCTAGATTCTCTAGATTTCCTAGACGCTCTAGAACTTATAGCGTTTCTCTAGCCTGTAACTAATATCTTCTCCCCCCTCGATTCTCGCTCATTCACATTTTTTAACTGACATGCGCCATTATTGGCACGTTTTTTTCTGTTTTATCGCTTGTAGAAATAAAATATAATATTACTTTTGCGCAATTTTTCAAAACGAACTATTAACACAAAGAATAATATTATGTATTGGACACTAGAATTAGCAACAAAGCTGGAGGATGCACCCTGGCCAGCAACAAAGGATGAGTTAATTGATTACGCCATGAGAAGTGGTGCCCCAATGGAGGTGATAGAGAACCTGCAAGAGATAGAAGACGAGGGCGACACCTACGAGTCGATCGAGGACATCTGGCCCGATTATCCAACTAATGATGACGACTTCTTCTTCAACGAGGAAGAATATTAAGATTTCAAAAAGTGGCGTCCATCCAGTGGAGCCACTTTTTGCTTTTTTGTGTAATAGTTTTTCTTATATATCAAATGCCAGAGCGACAAGGAGAGGTGATTTCCTTGTATTGTTGCCAGCGTTTAATAATCTAAAGAGGCTGCTTTTATCTTTTTGACGACTTCTTTGTCGGCGGGCAGCCAATCTACGGTGTCGAGTTGGTCACGGGTGAGCCAGCGTGCGGCTTCGTGCTCCTTGAGAGTTAGCGAGCCGCTCTCTATGTGGCACCAGTAGCAGTGCATCGTCAGGTGGAAGTCGGGGTAGCGCCATTGCACGGTACACAGCAGGTCATCTACTGCAATCTCGGTGTCGAGTTCTTCCTTTATCTCACGGCGCAGCGCCTGCTCGCGTGTCTCGCCGGCCTCTATTTTGCCGCCCGGGAACTCCCAGCCGTCCTTCATGGCCCCGTAGCCGCGCTGCGTGGCAAAGATGCGGCCCTGGGCATCGCCTATTATCGCCGCCACCACCTCTACTTGTTTACAGTTCACAGTTAATAGTAGTTATTAGTTAATAGTTCTTGAGCACGCGCCGCTGGCGCTAACGGACAAGGCACGCCTTGTCCCTACTTAACACTTCACACTTAACACTTCACACTTAAAATAAAGACAACTGCCCCACTAGGTTAAACGACTTGCGGTGATAGGGGCTGATGCCGTGCGCCACGATGGCGGCGCGGTGGTCGCGGGTGGGGTAGCCCTTGTTCTTTGCCCAGTGGTAAACAGGAAACTCCTCAGCAATCTTTCTCATGTACTCGTCACGGTGAGTCTTGGCAAGGACACTGGCGGCGGCGATGCTCATCATCTTGCCGTCGCCCTTAATCACTGTGGTGTAAGGAATGTCGTTATAGGGATAGAAGCGGTTGCCATCCACCAGGATGTGCTCAGGCCTGACGGCGAGCTGGTCGAGGGCGCGGTGCATGGCGGTAATCGACGCCCGCAGGATGTTGATGCGGTCAATCTCCTCGGGTGGCACCATTGCCACCGCCCACGCCACTGCTTCGCGCTCGATGATGGGGCGCAGCACGTCGCGCTGATGCTCAGTGAGCTGCTTGCTGTCGTTGAGCAGCTCGTTGTCAAAGCTGGGAGGCAGTATCACCGCCGCTGCCGTCACCGGCCCCGCCAGGCACCCACGCCCCGCCTCGTCACACCCCGCCTCAACACGTCCCGCTTGTAAATATCGTTGCAGCATATTATAATCAATTAATCTATTTTTAAAGTCTTCCTGACAATTTCAAGATAAATTGCGAGATTTTTCGTTACGATTTTTTTTGCAATGCCCTCCTCATAAGAATGATTGGCTGAATTGAACATTAAGAAAGTGTAGCTAATAGAGCATTATGCATTATGAATTATGCATTGTGCATTATGAATTATGCATTAAATTTAGCATTTGGTCGATGGTGGTGCGGTTGTTGCTCAGGCGGGGCACTTTGCGCTGGCCTCCGAGCTTGCCTGTGGAGGCGAGCCACTGGTCGAAGAGGCCTCGGCGCGCCACCACCACCTGTGGCGCGTCGAGGAAGATGCTCTGGTAGCGCTTGGCCTGGTAGTCGCCGTTGAGCGCTTGCAGGTGCTCGTCGAGCAGTGCGGCAAATTGCTCAATGCTGGCAGGCTCCGTCTCAAACTCTATGAGCCACTGGTGGCGCCCCTTGCTCTTGTCGCCGGCATAGACGGGTGCGGCAGTGTAGTTGAGCACTTGCGCCCCTGTCTGCTGCGAGGCGCGGGTGATGGCCTTGTCGGCATTGTGCACCATCAGCTCCTCGCCAAAGGCGTTGATGAAGCTCTTGGTGCGTCCGGCAATATTGATTTTCACGGGGTTGAGCTGCTCGATGTACACTGTGTCGCCTATGCGGTATCGCCACAGGCCGTTGCAGGCGGTGATGATGAGCTCGTAGGTCTTGCCCGCCTCTATCTCCCAGATGGGTAGCACGTCGGGGTGGTCGCTGTCGATCTCGCTCAAGGGTATGAACTCGTAGAACACCCCCACGTCGAGCAGCAGCAGCATGGCTGTGGTGCTCCAGTCGCTCTGTGTGGCAAAGAATCCCTCGCTGGCGTTGTAGGTGTTGAGGAAGTGCATCTTGCTCATGTCGCACAAGCGCTCATATTGCTCCCGGTAGGGCTCGAAGGCGATGCCGCCGTGGAAGAATACTTCAAGATTGGGCCACACGTCATGAATGCAGTCCTTGCCGGTAGCTTTTAGCACTTCTTTTATCACGGTTAAGAACCACGAAGGCACGCCGCTCAGGTTGGTGATGTTCTCGCCCTTGCTCTTCTCGACGAGTGCCGGCAGCTTCACCGCCCAGTCCTCGAGCAGTGCTGTGTGCTTGTCGGGCACGCGGAAGAGGTTGGCAATGGGGTTGATATTGTTGATGAGCGTGGCCGAGAGGTCGCCCACACGGGTGCCGGGCTTGAGGTTCAGCTCGTTGGCAAACGACCCGCCCAGTATCAGTGCCTTGCCCGAGAACAGGCGGCTCGCGGGGTTGAGGTTGAGGTAGTGCGACACCACGTCGCTGGCACCCTTGTAATGGTTCCAGCGCAGCGACTCGGGCGTGATGGGGATGTACTTGTGGTTGCCGTCGCTGGTGCCAGAGGACTGCGCGAAGTTGAAGCAGCGGCCGGGCCACAGCACGTCTTTCTCGCCACCGACCATGCGCATGATAGCTGGTTGCAGGTCTTCGTAGCGGTAAAGTGGCACGCGGGTGGCAAACTCCTTGTAGGTGCGACAAGTGGAGAAGTCATATTTGCGGCCAAACCAGGTGAGGGCGGCCTTCTCTATGAGCCTGACGAGCTGCTCCTGCTGCACGCTGTCGGCATGGTCGATGAAGCGCGCATGGTCTTTCAGGCGCGAGAGCAGTCGTGGACGGGCTATGGGTGTGAAATTGAGCAAAACAAGATAAGTATAAGTGTAAAATGTTAAGTGTTAAGTGTTAAGTAGGGACAAGGCGTGCCTTGTCCGTGAGTTTTTTGTTGGGACAAGGCGTGCCTTGTCCGTTTGTGAATCGAGAGGTGCCTTGTTCGTGAGAGACGGCACACTGGTGTGGTCTCGTCGTGTTTTTTCACCACAAAATTAATGTTTTCGCTGCTAGTGGGCAAATTTTCACACTAAAAAAGTTTTTTGTCAAGAAAGAGCAACTGCTTTACCCTCATTTTTTATAACTTTGCAGGTCATTTTTTACAGTAGCACAACCTATGTCGTTTAATTCCATAGAATTTATCATATTTTTGCCACTAGTGTTTTTGCTTTACTGGTTTGTCTTTAAAGGCACCAAGAAGCAGAACCTGCTCATAGTGGTGGCAAGTTATGTGTTTTATGGATGGTGGGACTGGCGGTTCTTGGTGTTAATAGCCATCACCACGCTTTGCAGCTATGCGAGCGGTTTGCTCATAGCGCGATGTGAAGGTAAGCGGCGATGTCAAAAAGCGGTGAGTGCTGCCAACATAGTGCTGAACCTCTCGATACTGGCGGTTTTCAAGTATTACAACTTCTTTATAACCAGCCTTAATGACGTGTTTGCCATGCTTGGCCTGACGCTCGACTGGCCCACGGCAAGCATCATCCTGCCAGTGGGAATAAGCTTCTACACTTTCCAGGCCTTGAGCTACTCAATTGATGTCTATCGCAAGAAGATTGAGCCGGTGCGCGACGTAGTGGCGTTTTTTGCATTCATCAGCTTCTTCCCGCAGCTTGTGGCGGGACCCATTGAGCGAGCCACCAACTTGTTGCCGCAGTTTGTAAAGCCACGCACCTTCGACTACGGCAAGGCGGTAGATGGCTGCCGCCAGATGCTGTGGGGCTTTTTCAAAAAACTTATTATCGCCGACTCAATAGCCGGGGTTGTAGATGGCGTGTGGACCAACTATGCCGACCATTTTGCGTTCAACCTGGTGATTTGCAGCATCTTGTTCTCGTTTCAGATTTATTGCGACTTCTCGGGTTATAGCGACATAGCAATAGGTTGTGCGCGATTGTTTGGCATAAATTTATCGAGGAACTTCGACATTCCCTACCTCTCGCGCAGCTTGCCCGAGTTTTGGCGTCGCTGGCACATATCATTGATGTCGTGGTTTCGCGACTACGTTTATTTCCCCATGGGTGGCAGCCGGCGTGGCTTGGGCAGGACCATCTTCAATCTCTATGTGGTGTTCTTCATTAGCGGTCTGTGGCACGGTGCCGAGTGGTCGTTTGTGCTGTGGGGGCTCTTTCATGCCACTTTCTGCTCGCTCTATCGCTTCTTGCCATTGCGGAGCAAGTTTGAGCACCCTGTGGGCTACCATCGCTTGTTGCCACAGGTCAAGGAAGTGGTTATGATAGTGTTCACCTTCTTCCTCGTGACGGTGGGGTGGATTTTGTTCCGCGCTCCCGACATGAGCACGGCATGTGACTTCATCAGTCACATGTGCAGCGGCTCAATCTTGCACTTCGACTACGTAATAGGCAAGTGGCAGCTATTGTTGTGCTTGCTGCTCATGGTAGTGGAGTGGATACAGCGCGACAAGCAGCATGTGCTTCAGCTCTCGGGAAAGGTTTTCGCCAAGCGAGGGGTGAGGTGGGCACTCTATGTGTTTATTGTGCTCTACACCTTGCTGTGGCAAGAAACGAGTCAAGTGTTCTTGTATTTCCAATTCTGAAATAAAAAGTAGTGCGATGAAGCGTTTTTTAAAAAAATCTGCATTGTTTCTTGCCATCGTTGCCTTGCTGCTGGGTTGCTGCGAAATTGTGGTGCGACACACCCCCAATTCCTATACCTTGAAGAACGACTGGATGACGCAGCATGGCAGCCGCGTGCGAACCCTTATTACAGGAAATTCTCACGCCTATTATGGCATAAAGCCCAGCGTGATGGGCGATAGCATTTTCAATATTGCCAATGTGACGCAAGATCATGAATATGACTATTTCCTGCTCACAAAATTTGAATCGCAGCTCACCAACGTCAAGAACTTGGTAGTCATAGTGGATGAGACCAACATTTTTGACCCGCCCCTAGAGGACGGCAAGGAATGGTTCAGGGGCATTTACTACAAGATTTATTACGGCTACGACAAGCATAGCAACTTCTCAAAATATAATTTTGAGATTTCAAACTTCTCGCGTTTCACCCTTAAGTGTCAGCGTATAGTGGAAAATTTCTTCACCGGAGCCACTTCCCGCGACTGCGACAGTTTGGGATGGGGTTGCATCTTTACGGCACCCGATCATTTTGATGCTGCGGCGATGCTTGAGGAGGCAAAGTTCACTGTCGAGGCTCACAAGTGCGAGGACTGGTCAAGGGTAGATTACAACGTGCAGTATCTTAACAAGATAGGTGAGTGGTGCAAGCGTCGCAATGTCAACATTATTGTCATCACCCCGCCCATGTGGGAGAAATATGTTGACATGGTTGACCCTAAGCAGATAGCTGTGATGCACGACGTTATAAATGCGTTTGTGAGCAAGTATAACGCGAAATACCGGGATTACTTGCGTGACGGGCGTTTTAGAGGCCGTGATTTTCGCGACAGCGATCATCTGTCGGACTTAGGTGCCGAGAAGTTCTCGCTCATTCTCAAGCAAGATTTCCCTGAATTGTAGTAGATGCACTCAAACCAATCTTGACCGATTAGGGTTTAACAAAGGAGAGAGCCCCGTCGTGTGTGGGGACTCTCTCCTTTTTTGATTTCATTGCTCTGTGGCGGTTTAGCGGAGCTTGGTGTAGCCGTAGGCGGCGTTGTCGCCGAGTTGCTCCTCGATGCGGAGCAGCTGGTTGTACTTGGCCATGCGGTCGGTGCGGCTCAGCGAGCCGGTCTTGATTTGTCCGCTGTTGGTAGCCACGGCGATGTCGGCAATGGTGGTGTCCTCGGTCTCACCGCTGCGGTGCGAGGTCACTGTGGTGTAGCCGTGACGGTGAGCCATCTCGATGGCGTCGAGGGTCTCGGTGAGCGAGCCTATCTGGTTCACCTTGATGAGGATAGAGTTGGCAGCACCCATCTTGATGCCCTTTTGCAGGAAGTTCACATTGGTGACGAAGAGGTCGTCGCCCACGAGCTGGCAGCGGTCGCCAATGCGCTCGGTGAGCTTCACCCAACCTTCCCAGTCGTTCTCGTCGAGGCCGTCCTCGATAGAGTCGATAGGATACTTGTTGATGAGCTGCTCGAGATAGTTGATTTGCTCGTCGTCGCTGAGCTTCTTGCCGTTAGGATCCTTCTGCTTGCCGTCCTTGAGCTGCTTGTAGTCGTAGTAGTACTTGCCATCCTCGATAACGGCAAACTCGCTGGCGGCGCAGTCCATAGCAATCTTCACGTCCTTGCCAGGCTCATAGCCGGCCTTCTTGATGGCCTCGACGATGCTGTCGAGAGCATCCTCAATGCCGTTGAGAGCTGGAGCAAAGCCACCCTCGTCGCCCACTGCGGTGCTCAGTCCACGAGCCTTGAGCAGCTTGGCGAGGTTGTGGAACACCTCAGCACCCATGCGCACTGCTTCCTTCTCGGAGGTAGCTCCCACGGGACGAATCATGAACTCCTGGAAGGCGATGGGGGCGTCGCTGTGAGCGCCACCATTGATGATATTCATCATGGGCACAGGAAGCACGTAGGCGTTAGTGCCACCAATGTAGCGATACAGTGGCATGTGCAGTGCGGCAGCGGCAGCGTGAGCGGCAGCGAGCGACACGCCCAGCACGGCGTTAGCGCCGAGCTTGCTCTTGGTCTTGGTGCCGTCGAGCTCAAGCATGCGGTTGTCGATAGCGCGCTGGTTGAAGACGCACATTCCCTCAACGTGAGGAGCGATGATGGTGTTGACGTTCTCAACAGCCTTAGTCACGCCCTTGCCCAGGTAGCGACTCTTGTCGCCGTCGCGCAGCTCCAGAGCCTCGTTCTCGCCAGTAGAAGCGCCACTGGGCACCGAAGCACGTCCCATAACGCCATTTTCGAGTGTTACTTCAACCTCCACTGTGGGGTTGCCACGAGAATCGAGAATCTCTCTTGCATGAACTTTAGAAATCTTCATAGTTTCTTTTTCTGTTTTTTAGTGTTTTATAAAAAGTGCTTTTATATTTTTCTGCAAAAATAGTGAATTACTGGCAAAAGTCAAAATGTGAGGTTTTTTATTGCCTGAAAAAACTAAGACAAACGATTGCTTTTATTCCTGGACGATGATGGGGAAAGCGCAGTAGTGGCATGTGGTGCCGTCGCTCACTATTGCCATCATGGTGAAGTAGCCTGGTTCATTGGGCACTATCTTTAGGTAGAGGATGCCCTGGCTGGAAACCGTGGTGACATTGGCAATGAGAGGGTTGTCGCTCAGCCCTGTTAGTCCGCTTGTCAAATAACTGTTGGTGTTTTGGTTTAACACTTTTATCATCTGTGGCCCATCGGCTAGCGATATGTACTGGTCAACACCCAGGTTTTTCTTGTTCAGGAACCTGTAAGGCGTTAGTGCGTTGACGTCCGAGAGGATGTAGTCGTAGATGATAGTGATGTCGGCAGCGGTGATTGCCCCGTCGCGGTTCACGTCGCAATGGCCCACAATGTCGCCTGCGATATCTCCGAGCATGGCCGACATGACCATGGTGATGTCATAGGCATTTACTGACTTGTCGTTGTTGACATCGACACCATCATAGAGGTATTGGCTGGTGTTGACTTGCGAAGCGCTGCTCCAGGGTGCAGTGTTGCGATAGCTGTTCTCGGCATCATGTGGCACAAAAATCGCGGGGTGTGTCGTCGTCTCAAAAAAGTCGTTGTCCACTTGTGGCGGCTCGGCATTGCACAGCCACATCTGGCTGAGCGATGTGCAGCCCTTGAAAACCTGTTGCCCAAAGTTCTTGATGTCGTTAGTGAAGAACACCTTGTTCAGTGCTGTGCAGTCCTCAAAAGCACCGTCGCCAATGCTGTTGAGCATGTTGCTCAGCACTACCACGGTGAGCGAAGAACACCCCTTGAAGGCGTGACGGCCCATGGTGGTGAGCATGCCGTGGACAAATGGGAACTGCTTGAGGTTGCTGCATCCCACGAAGGCTTCGTCGCCTATTAATGTGAGATTCTCGCCGCCAGTGATTTTGGTGAGTGCAGAACACTGTGCAAAGGCTCGTTGCCCGATGGTGCCTACCGAGACTATGTTATCGACGGTGTGCAGCGCGGTGCATCCCTCAAAGGTTTTGTTGCTAATGTAGCCCAGTGATCGGCTTGCGTTGAGCACCTTGAGATGGGGGTTGCGGGCAAAAGCCTGAGGCATGATAGTATCTACTGCGCTAGGCAGGATAAACGTGTGCTGGGTTTTAGTGGTGGGATAGTAATAGAGGTGATTGCCGCGCTTGTTGTAAAGCACGTTGTCGATAATCGTGAAATGCGGGTTGTTGCCAGTTAATGAGATAGTCTGTAGCGAGGTGAGGGCGGCAAGGGGGTTGATGTCGTCGCTAATGTCGATGACGGCGAGGCTGTCGCAGCTCATTTTCAGGGTTTTCACTAGCCCAGTCACTTGTGTAGTGGCAGTGTTCTTGAGCTCGGTAATCCAGTAGAAACGGCTGTTAAGGGTCATTCCAGAGGGAATGGTGGCTGTGCCGCTGGCATCAACAGCCGCTGGCAAGATGCCTACCAGTGTCACTTGGTTGAGGTCGTTCCAGTCGTAGGCAAACTGGTTGTCGCAATACACGTCGTAGCACTCAACAATGTCTTTGAACCCCTGCCATGCTGGTAGCCCCTGGTAGATGGTGGCAGTACCCATGGGCACTTGCAGTGTGGCGCCAGCCTTGAGTTGTGAGGTGATGCCACTGGTGTCGTCGGTGGTGGCAGTGCTGCTTCGGTAGTTGATAAATTGCAGGTTGGTGCCGTCGAAGCACTTGTCGCTAAAGACGGTGGTGGTGGCAGGGATGGCCACCCTCTTGAGGTGAGTGGCATTGACCACGGCGCCGGTTTTAATCTCGGTCACGCCAGGCGGTATGTAAAGAGCCTCATCGGTTTTGTTGGGAGGATAGATTGCTAGCTTGCTGAGCTCGTCGGCTTGCTCAGGGTCAAAGCCATAGCCATATTTCATCTCGTAGAGCACACCCTCAATCGAGGTGTAGTAAGGGCAGTTGGGGTCAACGAGAATTTCGGTCAGTGCCGAAGAGCCTTTCAGAGCATTAGGCTCAACGCACGTGATAGATCGTGGCAATGAGAGCGAGTTGAGGCTCGTGCAATGCGCAAAGGCGTTCTCGCTGATGGTTGACACTCCCATCACCAGGTTCACATTCTTGAGGCTAGAGCAGTTCTCAAAAGCACCTTTTGAGATAATGCGCACGGTAGAAGGAACTTGCACGGTGGTCAGCTGCGTGCAGCCCGCAAAGGCCCTTTCTCCAAGAGTGGTGATGCCCTCGATGAGCGTGATGGTGGTGAGGCTGGTGCAGCCCGCAAAGCTCTCGGTGCCAATGGCGTTGAGTTTAAGGGCGTTGCCAGTATTTAATGAGGTGATGTTTTTGTTTTTGAAAGCGTTGTCGCTAATGGAGGTGACATTATAATTCTCGCCACTGTAACCAGTGATGTTGTTTCTCACAACAACGCTGGTGGTAGCCTGCTGTGAGCCATTGAGGGCAACGGTGCTTGCCGAGGTCTTGAGGTAGGTGTAGCCGTTGTGGTCGATGAAGGAGTAGGGTAGCTCTGCGATGTTATAGCCTCGCCAGCCCACGGCGTTCTGGTAGAGGGTGGCAGTCTCGCCAGCCTGTCCTGTCGATGGCACATGCACCGTGGTTGAACTGTCGAGGGCAAAAGGGTCGCCGCTAAGCGGCAGTGGATGGGTGGCGGTGACAGTGATGCTCGAGAGCTGCGTGCAGCCGTCGAATATTGATGTGCCCATGTGCTCAATGTTGCCTGGCAGCACGATGCTGGTGAGCGAGGTGCAATGAGCGAAGGCACTGGAGCCCAATGAGTAGATGCCGCCATGCCCTTCAAGCCTCTCGCATGAGGACCATTTCACGTTGTGCAGCGATGTGCAGCGCACGAATGCCCCATTGCCCACTAGCACTGGAGAGTCGTTGTTCATGGTCACGGTGCTCAGTGCCTCGCATTGTGCAAAGGCGTAGTCGCCTATCTCAGTCATGCCCTCGGTGATGGTGACGGCGGTGAGAGCCGAGCAGTTGAGGAAGGCACGCCGCCCTATCGTGGACACGTTAGCTCCAAAGACCACGCCAGTGAGCCCGGCACAGTCGCGAAAGGCATTCTCTCCCACGGCAGTGACGTCGTAGGTCTTGCCGCTGTTGCTCACCGTGGCGGGGATGGTGACCTGTCCGCTATAGCTGTTGTAGCCATTGCCGAAGGTCACCTCGGCAGTGAGTGTCTTGTCGTTGATGTTGTAGTAGATATTATTGGCACTGAAGTCAAAGGCGCTGACAGTGACACTGCACATCAGCGACAAGAGAGCGGCAATAACCGCCACGCGATGCCATTGCTCTAGGTGTATCATTAATTCTAAAATTTATTATTATATATTATTAACGTGAAGATGCTAAGAAAATTATATTATGGCGGAGTTTTAGCCAGTAATAGAGAAGTAGAGTGACGAGCTATTGAGCAAAAAAAACTATTTCTTGCTATTGTGTTGCAGATTATTTGTAACTTTGCACATCAATTTGCGACAATCGATGAACGATGTGGCTCTACATAAGGTGAAATTTGTGACTCTGGGATGCAAGCTCAACTTCTCGGAGAGTGCCACCATTGGGCAGCAGCTGCTGGAGCGCGGCATCGCCACCACGGTCACTGGCGACGAGACGCCCGACATCTGCGTGGTGAACACTTGCAGTGTCACCTCGCTTGCCGACCGCAAGTGCCGGCAGAGCATTCGCAACCTCATCCGCCGCTACCCCCACGCTCTGGTGGTGGTCACGGGCTGCTACGCGCAGCTGCAGGGCAAAGCCATTGCCGAGATTGCGGGCGTTGACATAGTGCTGGGCAACGAGCAGAAGGGCGACGTGGTAGATTACATCGAGCAGTGGCTCCGCGACAAGCACAATGCCCTGGTAGTGACTCCTCACCAGGACATTAGCCGCTTTGCCCCCTCATGTGAGTGTGGTGACCGCACCCGCTATTTCCTCAAGGTGCAAGACGGCTGCGACTACTATTGCAGCTACTGCACCATTCCGCTGGCTCGTGGCCGCAGCCGCAGCGGCACCATCGCCTCGCTCGTGGAGCAGGCCCAGGATGTGGCTCGGCGTGGCGGCAAGGAGATAGTGATTACGGGCGTGAACATTGGCGACTTTGGCAAGAACACCGGTGAGCATTTCCTTGACCTGCTCAAGGCCCTCGACCAGGTGGAGGGCATAGAACGCTACCGCATCTCGTCGATAGAGCCCGACCTGCTCGACGACCAGACCATAGACTGGTGTGCCACCTCACGAGCCTTCATGCCACACTTCCACATCCCCTTGCAGTGCGGCAACGACGAGGTGCTGCGACTCATGCGCCGCCACTACACCCGCGACCTCTTTGCCCGCAAGGTGGAGCGCATCCACCAGGCCATGCCACATGCCTTCATTGGCGTGGATGTGATGGTGGGCACCCGTGGTGAGACGCCCGAGCGCTTCGACGACTCGCTGCAGTTCATCGCCTCGCTTGACGTGCAGCACCTGCATGTGTTCCCCTATAGCGAGCGTCCCGGCACCCTGGCGCTGCGCATTCCTTACATAGTGCCCAAGGCCGAGCGCGACGCCCGCGTGGCGCGCATGATGGAGCTTAGCGAGAGCCAGCAGCGGCAGTTCATTGAGCGCTTCCTCGGCAGCGAGCGCCCAGTGCTCTTTGAGCAGCCCCCTCGCGGCAGCAAGGTGATGCACGGCTTCACCGACAACTACATTCGCGTCACCGTTCCCTATCGAGCAGAGCTTGTGAACACTGTCACGCCAGTGCTGCTCACCAGCGACATTATTTCCTCCTCTCACAATTCATGACGTGAAATGGCACACTAAAATACTCTATGCCCCCATTGGATGGGCTCTGCACCTGCTGGCGTTGATGCCGTGGTGGGTGCTGTATCTTCATGCCGATGTGTTTTATTTTGTAGTCTATCACCTCATTGGCTACCGCACGAAGGTGGTGCGGCGCAATCTTGTCGAGTGTTTTCCCCACAAGAGTGAGAGTGAGCGCAAGGCTATTGAAAAAGAATTCTACCACCACTTTACCGACTACTTCGTCGAGACGATAAAACTGCTGCACATCAGCGACGAGCAGATGCGGCGGCGCATGGTGTTTCACAATGCCCATGTCATTGACGAGGCCTTCGACAACGGCCAGAGCATAGTGCTCTATGCGGCACACTATGGCAACTGGGAGTGGGTGACTTCGGTGACATTGTGGTTTGACAGCGAGGGCCACAGCGACGATGTGCAAGGACAAGTCTATCAGCCACTCGAGAACGAGTGGTTCGACCGCTTCTTCCTGAAATTGCGGCAGCGCTTCAACACCGTGTGCATCAGCAAGAAAGCCATCTTGCGAGAGATGCTAAGCCGCGAGCGCGAAGGACGGCATTTGGGCATTGGCTTCATTGCCGACCAGCATCCGTTGACCAACGACGAGGGGCATGTGCTCGACTTTCTGCATCACCCCACCGCTTTCATCACCGGAGCCGAGGCTATAGGCCGCAAGCTCCACTGCCGGGCGGCGTTCTTCGATGTGCGCAAGCTCAGGCGTGGCCACTATGAGTGTACGCTAGTGCCGCTGAGCGACGACATCGCCGCCGAGCCACGAGGCTCCATCACCACACGCTACGCCCGCCTGCTGGAGCAGCGCATCATGGAAGAGCCGGCCTACTGGCTCTGGACCCACAAGCGCTGGAAACGCCCCGTTACCTTCCCCGAAGGATACAATAAAGACAACGAAATTGAGTTTTATTCATAAAATAGAGTAATCAAAACAGTCTAGAAATTCTAGACAATCTAGAACTTCTAGACAATCTAGAACTTCTAGACAATCTAGATAATCTAGACCATTTAGAAGACTGGTAACTGACAATGAAGCCTGTAGCGGTGATAATATTAAACTGGAATGGCGCAGAGCTGCTGCGCAAGTACCTGCCCACGGTGCTTGCAGGCACCGATGCTGCGCTGGCCGACGTCATTGTTGCCGACAATGGCAGCAGCGACACCAGCCGCCAGGTGCTACAGCAGGAGTTCCCGCAGGTCAAAACCATCGTCTTCGACAAGAACTATGGCTTTGCCGGTGGCTACAACAAGGCTGTAGAGCAGACCACTGGCTACCGCTACACGGTGCTGCTCAATAGCGACGTGCGCACTCCCGCCGGCTGGCTCAACCCCATGTATCAATACCTCGAAAACCACCCCGAGGTGGGTGCCGTGCAGCCCAAACTCCTGCATGACCGCGCCGACGGCAAGCGCATGTTTGAGTATGCCGGAGCCGCCGGAGGGTTCATCGACAAGCATGGCTACCCCTACTGTCGCGGACGCGTGTTTGAGGCTGTGGAAGACGACCACGGCCAGTACGACGGTCAGGACATCGACATCTTTTGGGCCACAGGGGCGTGCCTGATGGTGCGCAGCGAGCTTTACCGGGAGGTGGGAGGACTCGACGAGGACTTCTTCGCCCACATGGAGGAGATAGACCTGTGCTGGCGCATTCACTTGAGCGGCAGCCAGGTGCGCATTGTCACCGCCAGCGAGGTGTTCCACCTGGGCGGAGGCAGCCTGCCGCAAGGCAATCCCCGCAAGACTTACCTCAACTTTCGCAACAGCCTGTTCTTGCTCTACAAGAACCTGCCCGTGAAAGACGGCAAGCGCTTGCTGCTGGTGCGCCGGCTCTACGACACCCTCGCCTTTTTCATGGCTCTGGCCAAGTTGCATCTGGGCGACGCCAAGGCTATCATTAAGGCCCATAACCACTACCGCAAGCTCAAGAACCGCTACACCTGCCAGCCACAGAGCAACCTGCTCAAGACTTTCCCTGGCGCTCAGCGCAACATAGTCATCGACTATTACCTCAAAGGCAAGAAGCTGTTTTGAGAAAGCAGTGCTTGTTTCCACCATCGGTTTGTTTCTTTTGACACCATAGGTTTGTGCAAATAATTATCAAGGCGGGGACATCAACGTCTCCGCCTCGATAGTTTCAAGTTTTTTTTTTCTTGAAGCCTAAAATTTACTAAACCCAAAAAAAGTGTTTTTCATGGACAAACAACAAATGTATAAAAATAAACAAGCCTAAAACAATTTTACCTTTATGCCTATGAATTGTGTTGCAAAACTAGCACATAATTATAAATCATGCAAGAAAGTATATACAAACGGGCAAATTTTATAGATAAATCCGCTTGCTTAAAGATTTTTTTACATTAGAATGTCAAATTCTAGTCTTTTTGACTACTTTGATTGATGAACGTCATTAAAACGCCTAATCCCCAAAATGATAGTAATATCGCAACTTTGTTCTTAATCCTTACGCGTGGGTCCTTAATGCATAAAAAACGCATATTTTTTATGTATAACCAGCAGCGCTCCTTAGTGTCCTGCCACTTGGGGTCGCGGGCGGGCATGAGCCGCAGCATGTTGAAGCACGCGCTCATGTGGCGACTACGCACCGCTGGCAGGTGTTGTGGGGCTTCTTTCTCAACTTGCCGCTCTAACGCCTCCAGGTGGTCGAGCACATGAGTGCGGCGCAGCGACATGGTGGTGGTGATGCTGCCGGCGCGGTGCATGTAGTAGTACATGGGTGCCTTGAGCAGTGCCACCTTCTCTACCTTGCGCAGTAGCGGGTAGATTATGGCGAGGTCTTCGTAGAGGGCTCCCGTGGGAAAGCGCAGGTCGTGGAAGAGCTGCCTGTCGAAGAGGCGGCTGCACGCCGAGTGGTTGAGCTCGCCCTGATAGAAGACGGTGCTGATGGCCTGCTCTTGTGTGAAGGTCTTGCACTGGGCGTTGTGCACGTTAGCCTCGCGTGGCGTGTCGCCGTCTTTTAGCTCTTGCCAGGTGCAAGCGGCAATCTGTGCGCCAGTTGTTTTAATGGTGTGCAGCAGAGCCTCCACAAAGCGTGGATGCACATAGTCGTCGGCGTCGATAAAGGTGACATATTGGCCTTGTGCCACATCGAGCCCAACGTTGCGTGCGTCGCTCAGCCCTCCATTGGCTTTGTGAATGACTCGCACATTCCGGTATTTAAGGTCATAGTCATCGCAGATGTCGCCACTGGTGTCGTGGCTGCCGTCATCCACGAGTATTATCTCCAGGTCGGTATAGGTTTGCGCTAAGACCGAGTCGATACAACGTGCAAGATAATCTTGCACGTTGTAGATCGGTATGATTACGCTAACCATTGCCATTTTTTTAGACTTCCTAGAAGTTCTAGATTCACTAGAGATTCTAGA
Organism: uncultured Prevotellaceae bacterium; assembly: GCA_900318255.1. Classification (GTDB taxonomy): domain Bacteria; phylum Bacteroidota; class Bacteroidia; order Bacteroidales; family Muribaculaceae; genus Sodaliphilus. The sequence goes on from ONJX01000019.1 coordinate 57,539, forward strand.
TTTTGCATTATGCATTGTGCATTATGCATTGATTTACCGCACTTTCCACTCAAAGCCGTCTTTGGTGTCTTTCACGTCGAAGCCAGCTTCGTTCAGGCGGTCGCGGATGAGGTCGCTCGTGGCCCAGTCCTTGGCGGCCTTGGCACTCTTGCGCATCTCGAGCAGCAGGTCAACGGCCTTGCGGTAAGGCTCCAGGTTCACGTTGTCGCCACCAGCAGCGTCGTCGCGCACTCCCAGCACGTCGAAGAGATAGGTCTGGAACGTGGCCTTGAGGGCATCGATGTCGGGCTGTGAGAGCGTGGCATTGCCGTCGTTCACTTGGTTGATGACCTTGCAGGCGTCGAAGAGCGTGGCGATTACCTGTGCAGTGTTGAGGTCGTCGTTCATCGCCTCGGCGCAGCGTGCTGCGTAGTCGTCGAGTGTGACACTCGAGGTGGGGGCGGCTTTGAGCTCGCCCAGGCGGTGCCACCCGTCCATCATGCGCTCGTAGGCCTTCTCGGCGGCTTTGAGAGCTTCGTTAGAGAAGTCAACGGTGCCGCGGTAGTGCGCCTGGAGGATGAAGAAGCGAATGGTCATGGGCGAGTAGGCCTGCTCAAGCATCTCGTGGTTGCCGGTGAAGAACTCCTCAAGGGTGATGAAGTTGCCCAGCGACTTGCCCATCTTCTGGCCATTGATGGTGATCATGTTGTTGTGCATCCAGTAGTGTACCATGTCGTCGCCCTGGCTGGCCACCGACTGAGCTATCTCGCACTCATGGTGCGGGAACACGAGGTCCATGCCTCCACCGTGAATGTCGAAGTGCGCCCCTAGGTATTTGCGGCCCATGGCGGTACACTCGCAGTGCCAGCCTGGGAAGCCGTCGCTCCAGGGCGATGGCCATCGCATGATGTGCTCGGGCTGTGCCTTCTTCCACAGGGCGAAGTCGGCCTGGTTGCGCTTCTCATCCACTCCCTCAAGGGTGCGGCTGTTGTTGATCACGTCCTCGAGGTTGCGGCCACTCAGGCGCCCATATTTGTGGTCTTTGTTATATTTCTCCACGTCGAAATACACGCTGCCGTTGCTCTCGTAGGCATAGCCGTTGTTGAGAATTTCCTGCACCAGCTGCTCCTGCTCGATGATGTGGCCGGTGGCGCGTGGCTCGATGCTGGGAGGCAGCACGTTCAGGGCCTGCATGGCGGCATGGTAGCGGTTAGTGTAGTGCTGCGCCACCTCCATGGGCTCGAGCTGCTCGAGGCGTGCCTTCTTTGCTATCTTGTCCTCGCCCTCGTCGGCATCCTGCTCAAGGTGCCCCACGTCGGTGATGTTGCGCACATAGCGCACCTTGTAGCCCAAGTGCTTGAGATAGCGAAAGAGCACGTCAAAGGTGATTGACGGGCGCGCGTGCCCCAAGTGCGGGTCGCCATAGACCGTGGGGCCGCACACATACATCCCCACATGCGGCTCCTGCAAGGGCTTGAACAGCTCCTTGCGCCGAGTGAGAGTGTTGTATATGAATAGTTGATGATCCATGATCAAGTGTTAGGTGTTAAGTGTTAAGTAGGGACAAGGCGTGCCTTGTCCGCCCATAATCTCATCACTGCCTTCCATAAACAGTTCGTTCCACGTTCTCCGTTCCCCGTTTAACGTGCCTTTGGCGCTATTATGCTTGTCCCTTAGGCAGTGGGAAGTCCATGATGCCGTCGTTGTTCTTCACTTGGCGGGGACGTATCTCGCCAAAGTTGGCCTCATACTTGTCGATGTTCTCCTTCATGGCATAGAGCAGCTGCTTAGCATTCTCAGGAGTCATGATGATGCGGCTCTGCACGCGAGCTTTGGGGGTGTTAGGAGCCACAAAGATCATGTCCATCACAAAGTCGTTAGGAGAGTGAGAAATCACTGCCAGGTTAGCATAGCGGCCCTGCATTTCGTCGTTAGGAACTTCAATTTGAATTTGGTTTTGTTTTTTTTCGTTTGCCATTTTTGTAATATTTTTATGAGTTATTTATCAATTGGAGTGCAAAGGTACGAAATAGTTGGCAGTAATCGCCATTTCGACGCCAGTTTTTTGAAAAAAGTAGCACGAAAATAATATAGGTGGGTTCTATAAATTAATTGAGATGGATTTTGAATTTATGTCGAGCAGGTTTTTATTCAAAGTTGAAGAATAGTAGCGGGCTACATTTCAAGACT
>ONJX01000049.1 GCA_900318255.1 uncultured Prevotellaceae bacterium
GGGGTATCGGCAGTTTCTCTCGTTCAATTAATGGCCAATTCTTTAAGTACTGGCCGTAACTATCGTGATTTCTAACAAAATTATTTAGGACAATATTGGCTTAAAGTGCATAAATAAATCATGCGAAATGCTACTGCCGTGTGTCACACATGCAGCATCACTTGCCTTTGTGCTACATCACCCAGAAATCATCGACGACATACAGCCCTTTGCGGGCGCGGGTCATGGCGGTGTAAACCCACTGATAGACGTAGGGCTTGGCGAGGGCTGGCACATGCTTGGGGATATCGAGATACACATAGTCCCACTCGCCACCTTGAGCTTTGTGGCAGGTGAGGGCGTAGCCAAACACCGCTCGCAACGCATTGAGGTAAGGGTCCCTAATCATGCTTGTGTTGAAGGCCTCGGAGCCTTGCCTGATGCCATTGTCGCGCATGCGGTAATAGAAGTCGATGAGCAATTCTCGCTGCTGCGGCTGGGTGAGGTTGGTCTGGTTGCCATAAAGCACCTCGGCAATCATGAGCTGCTTATACACCCGCTGGGTGAACAGCTCCTTGACGCTCACGTTGAGGAATGTGAGCCCCGCCCGGCGCTCTTTGATTTCAACGCTCTCAACCACAGCCAGGTCGCCATTCATCAATCCTGAGATGAGGTTGTTTTGCGTGACGAGCAGCAAGTCGCCCGTCTCGAGCTGAGAACTGTGGTGCCCAAACGACGGGCGCAGCAGCTGGGTGGTGATGTCGCACTGCTTGTTGCTGAAGCACAGCATGGTGGCATCGTTGTAGCCCAGCTCGTTCACACGCTTGATATACTCGCCCAGGAGTGACGCCTGGCTGTTGAGCACATGGATGTCGCTGTAGCCCCGCAAGGGGAACTTTGCCCACTTCCACGGTTGTGGGTTATGGAAGAGTCTCCTTAGCTTGTGGGCCGAGTGCACAATGTCAACGTCGGCAGCCTGTCGCAGCACCTGGGTGAGCTCACACTCCATGCACCGGTAGCCAAAGTGCTCCTCGATATAGCTCTTGGAGAGGGCCGGCGAGATGCTCTGCGTTACGGGGGGCAGCTGGCATGTGTCGCCCACAAAGATGAACTTGCCAGTGGGGTCATACTTAAACAGGTCGGTGAGCAGCTTGCCCGAGCCAAATATCGCCTGGGCAGCGTTTTTCTCGGCAATGTCGCTCACCATCGACGCCTCGTCGATGATGTAGTGCATGATGGGCGACTCGTCGCTGCGGTCAATGGGGGTTAGCTCAAAGTTCAGAAACAGCTGGCCCGTGCTGTCCACACTGGTGCTCTCGCGCTTGCTGGCCACTTTCTCAAGGTCCTGGTTGAGGTCGGTAAACTTGTAAATCTCGCTGTGGATGGTGGCGGCAGGGCAGCCCGTGGCATTGGCAAGAATCTTGGCGGCGCGGCCTGTCGAGGCAAGCAGTTTGAAGTGCTCTTGCTGGTCGCTAAGCTCTTTGACCAAGCTCCTCATGAGCGTGGTCTTGCCAGTGCCGGCATAGCCCTTGAGGATAAACACGCGAGCATCCTTGCTCTTGATAAACTCATTGATGGCTTTAAGGGCCTGCTGCTGTTGTGGGTAAAGCTCCATGATTGACTTGTGTTTTCGTTAGTGGTGAGCCAGGTCACCGTGCATTGATTGTGCCCATATACTTGTCGAGAGCGGCAAAAAAGTTCTGCTTGGTGAGATTGTCTTTCTCTATATCCCGTGTGGTAAATGTAGGGATTCTCAATGCCTCACATTTAGTTTTAGGCAGTTCTTTCATCGTGTTCATTGTGATAAAAACACGTTTGCTTCCCAGCCCGCCATAACTCTTGATGGCATTGTTAAACTTATCGATATCGGTGTTATGATATATCTGAGTCTTGCACTCGACAAAGAGTAGCTTGTCTTGCTTGGTCTCAACGATGATGTCAATTTCATTGGCTGGGTCGTCGGTGCTGTAATAGTTAATCGTTGTGTTGACCCATACACGGCTGGCGCTATGCCATTGAGACAGCAGTTTAGCCACCTTTATCTCAAACCAACTAGTGTTCAACAGCAGCTTGGTGGCATGAGGTGAGGAAAACTTAACCGAGATCTGTGAGCCAGAAATGTAGTGCTCAAATGTGCACTCATAGTCGTTCTCGCCCAATCGGTTGATGTGGCATCCGCTGTAGTTTGGGTTAAAATAATGCTTTTGAATAATGTGATTAGCATCATCTGCTTCAATTTCTTTGGTAAGTTCTCTAAGTGCTAGGCTGTTACGACGATATAGTTTCTCAATTTTCTTTATTGCGTCAAAGTCGGCCGAGTCATATTGCTCCAAGCTGGTGCGATGGGTTGCGCGCACGCCATAGAGGGCAAATTTATCGTCAAGAGAATGGTTAGTGTGCTCAAACTTGTGGCGCTCGTAGCTGGCCATGTCCCAGATGTAGTTGTTCTGGTCGATAAACACGCACCGGGCGTTGTCCTTGCCAGCAAAGATGTTGAGCAGCTGCATCGACCACGGCTTGGTGCCGCCCGAGAGGTTCACCGTCACCACATTTCCTGGCTTGAGCCAAGCGTTGGCATAGGCATTGAAGGTGAGGCTCGACTCTTTCAGGTTGGTGGCATCAACCAGCACTTTACTAACAGTGGTTTTAGGCAGTTTCTGCTTTATGCATTGCTCAATGTTCTGGGCGATGCGCTCGGTTTGCTCCGAGTAAAACAGCACAAGGATATCGGGCTCGCTATCAAGAGCCTGGGCATAAACTGGAAATGGCTGGCCGCCAACCAGCGAGAAGGTGACTTTACTCATAATGTTATGCTTTTACAGTTATTAATGCAATAACCATGCCAAAAAGATTGATAACTTTCTTGAAAATAAAAACCACGAATTAAACTAATAAAAACGAATTCTTCTTTGGTTCATTCTCAAACAATTACAACAAAAAAAGCAACTGAAACAACAAAAAAACTTCTTTCTTGAAAATAAAAACCACGAATTAAACTAATTGCAACAAATTATGATGGCAGTGAGTGTCTCTGCCGAAGGCAGACCTCTGAGTAACCCTGGGTACCGATTGCAAGAGGAGCGAAGCGACTGCAGCAATCGGCACCCACGGATAGCGCCATCCCACAACTCGTCGCCGCAGGCGACCCCATCACCGCTAATGTACTAGCCCCCCTTTGAATCCTTGCTCAATTGAATTGGGGATGTAAGTATGTTTTTGTTCCCCTCCTTCTTGAGGGGGCAGGGGAGGCTTTAATCCTTGTTTTAATGGAAGTCGGTCTGTGAGTGCTGTTCTTCAGCTGCGCTGGAACCACTGGCTACATGTCTTAATCCTTGTTTTAATGGAAGTAGGTCTGTGAGAGGACTAAAACAAAGATAAATCCTGCTGATTTGCCCAATTGTCTTAATCCTTGTTTTAATGGAAGTAGGTCTGTGAGTCACTTGCACAATCTTAAGATTGGCAAGAAGGGATTGAGTCTTAATCCTTGTTTTAATGGAAGTAGGTCTGTGAGAAATTATGAACGATTCATTGTTCAGTGCTCAACAGGGTCTTAATCCTTGTTTTAATGGAAGTAGGTAATATAGATCAATTCAAGAAAGACCTTGAGGAAGCCGGGTCTTAATCCTTGTTTTAATGGAAGTAGGTCTGTGAGAGCTATTAAACGTGCAGTTAAAGGTAATAACAATGGTGTGTCTTAATCCTTGTTTTAATGGAAGTAGGTCTGTGAGCAGAGCCTTGATCTGTATATTAAATCGTTGGAGCTCCAGTCTTAATCCTTGTTTTAATGGAAGTAGGTCTGTGAGTATCTATTTAGCATATGCACATCTGTTCCCTGAAGGTACTGTCTTAATCCTTGTTTTAATGGAAGTAGGTCTGTGAGAATTGTGACAACTATGAAGAAAGAAATAGATTTCAATACTTGTCTTAATCCTTGTTTTAATGGAAGTAGGTCTGTGAGCTGCCTGCGTAGCAGGCGCAACAGTTGAGTTTAATTCGTCTTAATCCTTGTTTTAATGGAAGTAGGTCTGTGAGCGTAATCCGCGACGTCAAGAAAGAAGGCGGTAAAGTGATGTCTTAATCCTTGTTTTAATGGAAGTAGGTCTGTGAGAACGCAATTCTTGCAGTGGACACGTCTAAATACAACAAGTCTTAATCCTTGTTTTAATGGAAGTAGGTCTGTGAGGGCAAAATTTATAATTCTTTGATAATCAACATGTCAAAGAACTGCAAAACTAAAAATTAACAGTAATTTAACTAAAATCGCGAAAATTTTCAGCCCTGTTAACACTGCAAAATTAGTTCCTTTATTTGTAAAAAACAAATTTTTGTCAAGAAATGTGACATTTTGGCACAGTTTTTGCAATTTATTTTTTAGGGATGCTATATAAATTGCTTGAGTCATATTTGGTTTGATTGTTGAGTAGATTTCGACTCAAATCCGTAAAACATAGTAGCGGGCTACAAGATTCAGCGCGACCTGGCCGCGGTGCAGGCCATGTATGACAACAAAGACAGCATTTTCATCGTGCCGCTATCAATCGACTACATCCGCTCGATGAAGGTGATAGGCGAGAATGTTGACTTCGACTTGATACTAAAAACTAAAAATACACTGTTTTTTTGATGAAATTGTATTGTGGTTTCACTTTTTTGTTGTAAATTTGTAGGCAAAACCAAAAGAAAGTATGAAAACTGCAATAAAGGAACGTAAAGTGTTTATCTCATTCTTGGGAGCTTCAAACTATAGCGAATGTCACTACATGATTAATGGTCAGCTGTCGCGGCCTGTGCGATATGTGCAAGAGGCTATGCTTGAATATTATGCCAGCTGTGGCTGGGATGATGGCGACTGTGCTTACATTATGCTAACCGATATCGCCAAGGCTCGAAACTGGGAGAATGACGGTCACAAGACCAAGGAAGGCGAGGTGATTAAGCAAAAGGGCCTTTGTGACTGCATGGCCGCGCTGGAGCTGCCCATGAGCATCGTGCCAGTAGAGGGTGTGCCCATGGGAAATGACGAGAAAGAGATAATGAGCATTTTCTCAACTATATTTGGACTGCTGCAAGAGGGCGATGAGCTATACTTCGACATCACTCACGGCTTCCGCTACCTGCCCATGATAACACTTGTGCTGGGCAACTACAGCAAGTTCTTGAAAAACGTGACCGTGCGCTGGATAGGCTACGGCAACTTCGAGGGACGAGACACCAAGACCAATGTAGCACAAGTGGTTGACCTCACCGCCATGACAACGGCAATGCCGCATCTTTGGTACAACTAACCAACCAACAGCTCCGGCCCATATTGAGAGAAGCGAAGGGCAGCAATGCTAATGCAACGGCAATAAGGAAAATGTCGTCGGCACTTGATGATGTGGTAAAAGATTTGAAATACTGCCGTGGATTTAACATTATTGAGGCCACCAATGTAAAGGAACTCAAGAAGAGTCTTGCTGAGTTGCAGGAGTGCATGCTAGAGCCACTCACCCCATTGATTGGGACAATTAGTGACAATGTGAGCGATTTTGACGACAATTCATCAATCAGCATCTCCAACGGTTTTACCGCTGCCAGATGGTGCCTTGACAACAACATGTCGCAACAAGCTGCCACTATCATGCAAGAAACTGTAATCTCACACATCTGCATTAAGCATTCACTTGACTACAAAACGGAATCACAACGCAATATTGCCAGCCGTGCGCTAAACGTTAAAGCCTACGAAAAACCAATGGATACATGGGTTTTAAAATATGATGAATATGAACCATTTAAATCGATTATTGAAACAGAGCCTCTTCTCGACAATGATGAGTTCCTGAAAACTTATAAAAATCTTGCAGAGCTCAGGAATGACTTGAACCATTGTGGCATGCGCAACAACCCAATGAAGACTACTTTACTTAAAGAGAAATTGGAGAACTTTCATAGAGAGCTTTATGAATTTATTGTAAGCGATAATGCCTTGAAAGGAAAATGCTAAAGGTTTAATTGTTAGAAAAAAAATATATGATAGTCAATATATTAACCATAATATTTGACAACGAGTTGAGGGCTCATGAAGTGCCTTTGTTTCGTGGAGCGGTGATTAATGCTCTCAACGAGAAGAACATCCTATTTCACAACCACGAGGGCGACACGTTTCGCTACAACTATCCTCTCATCCAGTACAAGACATTGCGTGGCAAGGCAGCGATGGTGTGCGTGGGTGAGGGCACACAGGCCGTGGGCGAGTTCTTTGCTTCGGGCAACTTTGATGTAATTATTGGCGACCGCAATGAGAAATTACAGCTATTTCGTGCTGAGCCACGTCGCTACAACATTCAAGTGTGGGAACAGATGTTCCATTACAGGTTGCGCCGATGGCTACCACTGAATAGTGAGAACTACAAGAGATACATGGTGTGTGACTCGCTTGCCGAGCGATGCGTGCTGCTTGAAAACATACTCAAGGGAAATATCCTATCGATGGGTAAGGGACTGGGCATTGACTTCGACAAGCAAGTAAAGTGCGCAATCTCTAAGCTTGACGAGCCTTATCAAGTGACTGTGAAAGGTGTTAAACTCATGTGCTTCAATGTGGAATTCTGTTGCAACGTGTCGCTGCCCGCCCACATTGGCCTCGGCAAGCACGCAAGCCTTAATCATGGCACTGTGTATCCCATTATCAACAAGAAAGGATAAAGATAATAATAAAATTATTAACTATATGAGTGAAACTAACAAATTTATTAACGAAAAGACTCAACGTCTTGAGGCGGCGATAAGCAAGTGTGCTGCACAGTCGCAGGGCGGGCAGTCGCTTTTGCTCGTGAGCGGGGACATGAGTGGCATTCAGCCATTCCTGTACCAAATTGTGTCGAGCAAAGCGGCAAGGAACCTAAAAGGACGCTCCTGCTACCTCGACTTGCTTTGCAGGGCTGTGGTGCGGTCGCTGTTGAGTGCGCTGAGTCTTGATGAAGACCATGTGGTGTGTGAGTCGGGAGGAACGTTTGTGCTTGTGGCACCTTGCACTGCTGATGTCAAAAAAGAGCTGAGGAATGCTGTCAAGCACATCGAAGCCAAAATCTTCGAGACTCACGGCACGGCATTGAGCGTTGCCATCGACAGCGTTGAAATCTCAGTCGATGAAGCACGTGGTGGCACAACTACTCTGGCACAACGATGGAGCGAAGTGTTCGCTAAGCGTGAGGTAAAGAAGAACGCCAAGTGCTCGAGTGTGATTGCCGCCACAGGTGGATATTCACGTTTCTTTGAGCCACAGCAAGTGACGGGCGACAAAACCGATGCCATTACTGGAGAGGACATCGCTGATGGCGATGCCACCAAGGTTAAAGACATTGACGATGAAACAAAGGACTTGGTGGTTAGTAAAGTCAATGAAAAGATCATGAAACTTGGTGAAAAATTGCGTAGAGACTGCAAACCAGATCTTGTTGACGACAAATACCATGGTGATGACTTTGTGATTGAACCAGCAGGCCTCGGCATTAAATTCTACTTGAAGAAAGGCGATGGCGAAAAGAAGGTTCAGACCTTCGAGCAGATGTGTGAGAACGAGGATGCACTTGAGCGACTCGGCGTGTTGCGCATGGACGTGGATAACCTCGGTTCGAAGTTCCAAGAGTATGCCCGTACACAAAGCCTTGCTGCCTACTCGGCATTGAGTTACGAACTTGACGAGTTCTTTAAGAATCATGTGGAAGACTTGTGTGACAATCATGGTTGCTACCTCCTTTATGGCGGTGGAGATGACCTCTTTGTCGTTGGCGAATGGCGCAATGTAATCAAGCTTGCTGGTAATATCCAAGCTGATTTCAAGCAATGGGCAAAAGACCGCAACGGCGATTGGAGCCTTTCGGCTGGAGTGGCTATTGTAAAAGCAAAATACCCTATTATCGAGGGTGCAAAGGAAAGCGGAGAGGAAGAAGACAACGCCAAGACCCATGCTTGCGGTGGCGTGACAAAGAACTCTATCTCACTTATGGGCACTCCTCTTAACTGGGATAAGGAGTTTGAGCCAGTGCTGCACCTTAAAGACACACTTGTTAAGTTTTTAGTAAACGATGATTTGCCCAAGTCATTCCTCAACAAAGTAATGATTCATGCCAGCAAGGCCGCAATCAAGAACCATAAGGTAACCGAAGTGAGCATCTACTGGCACTTGAGCTACGACATCAAGCGTGCCATGAAGCGTGCTAAAGGAAAAGACAATGTTATTGCTCTTCTTGAGCAATGTAGAGCCGACATCTGCACTCCAGGTAGCACTCTCGCTGGTGAAAAAATCGAGACTAACTACCATCTGTTTGAGCTGTGGGCTCTCGCCAGCCGCTGGGCAGAACTTGAATATAGAAGTATTAAAGACAAACAAAAAAATCAATAACTATGCAAGATTACATAAACAACACAAATCACATCTTCAAGAAAGAGTGGATCATTAATGGCGCCGACCCAGAAATGAACACCTTTGCTAAAGATGCAGGAGAATACCTGGCAGGAGATCCTGAAAATAAAAAAGATGGTCTCTCTACTTCTGCGATTAGAAACATTTATGGTGAAATTAAAAGAATACAAACTAATTTTAATAGAAATAAGACATCATTCTATTTGTTGTTGCCAAAAGTCTCTTATGCTTTTGGAAGAACAGCAAAACAAACTAGAAATGGTGTTGTTGGGGACAAGTACTTGTGGGCTTTCCTGAACATTTTTGAAGTAGCACAAGGATATGTTAATGATGAAAAAACATATAACAACTTTTGCAATCTAATGGAAGCCATTTTGGCATATCACAAATTTTATGGAGGTAAAAAATAATTAAGATTAAATAATATGAAACTTATAAAGAAAATTAAATACACCGGCGAGCTCACATTATTGACTGGCCTTCATGTAGGTGGAACAAACACTTCCCTTGGTATTGGCGGCGTTGACAGCGCTATTGTACGCAACCCTATTGACAACCTGCCTTATATTCCAGGTAGCACCATTAAAGGTAAAATGCGTTCTCTTCTTGAAATAAAATTTGGATACACAGTAGATGGCAAGCCAACTGATGATCCCAATAACGAAATTGGGTGCTTGTTTGGCACATCAAACGGAAGTAAAGGAGGAAGTCGTTCAAGGATTATTGTCCGAGATGCTTTTTTGAACACGGAGAAATCTAAAAGATTAGAAAATTCCGAACTATACTTTGCCGAAAGCAAGACAGAAAATGCTATTGACAGGATTACTGTTGAATCTAACCCACGCACTATTGAGCGCGTGCCAGCTGGCGCAGTATTTGACATCAATTTCATCCTTGATGTTTATGAAGGTGACAATGAGGAAGAACTAAAGAAAACCATTGACCTGGGAATTCGCTTGATAGAGGAAGATTATCTTGGTGGCAACGGTTCTCGCGGTTATGGCCAAGTTAAAATCAATTGGATTGAAGGAACACCCACCGAGGTTAAACTCTGACACTTATGCCTAACTACAAGATAATCAAGATGACCAATATGTCACCAATGCACATTGGGCTTGGGCGTGACAGTTATGATGTGTCGGCTGGTGCTTTGCACAGTGACACTCTTACTGCTGCATTAGCTTCAGTGCGTGCATTGAGGGGCAAAGATGGTGACTTGAAGCAGTTTCTTGAATCATTTGCGCTAAGCTCGGCTTTCCCTTATTGTGGAGACACTCTATTCCTTCCTAAACCATCAGGAAGGTTGAACGTTGAAGTAGAAGGAATGGAAGAAAAGGACTATCGCAAGCTGCTCAAGAAGGTCACCTATGTGGCATCAACCATCTGGAAAAAGCTTATAAATGGCGAAAAGCTGTTCATAGCAAGGGACCAACTGCAAGGGCAATACTTGCTTGAAAAGCCTGAGGATAACTTTTTATCGCCGATGGTAAGCATGATTAACCAACGTGTCGCTGTTCCTCGAGAAGATTGCAAAAATGCCGACCCATTTGCATTTGAATGGACTTACTTTAGAAAGGATTGCGGACTTTACTGTCTGCTTGATGCTTCAAGGGAGGTGGCAAGTGAAGTTGAGAATCTTTTCAACGAACTTGGTGAGCAAGGTATAGGCAGTGACCGCAACGTGGGTGGTGGACACTTTGAGGTGGACGTAAAAGGCAATTTTGAGATGCCCGACGTGGCCGATGCAAATGGCACAATGCTTCTTTCTATGTATATCCCCACTGAGAAGGAATTGACTTCGCTCAATGTAGAGACATCACGATACCAGTTGATAAAACGTGGTGGATATATTGCTGGCAGTTCAAGTGACAATCTGCGGCACCTTCGCAAAAACACCATCCATATGTTCGCAGCAGGTTCTGTCTTTAATGGTATTGCCCCAATTGTTGGCAAGGTCGTTGACCTAAGGCCTGCATGGAAGGATGGTGATCTGCATCCGGTATATCGCAGTGGCAGATCTTTATCTATCAATATTAAAACAGATTGGCTATGAGGCATAAAGTGAAAATTGAAACACTCACATCAGTTCATGTGGGCAGTGGTGACAAGAAGGTGCGAGGCATTGACTTTCTTGAAGATGAAGATAGAGTGTACTTCCTCAATATAGATAAGATTGGCAATGCGTTAGATGTTGCATCTAATCCTCATATAGCAACAGAATGGTCTGATATGGCGATGAATGGAAGACAGAAAGAATTCTTCACGAAAAAGGGTATTGACTATAAAAAACTTTCAAGGCCAGTATTCAATTATGTTGAAGAGTTTTCTGACAAAGCCCCATCAATTTCCATGCAAATGAGAGATGGACGTGGAATAGCATATATACCAGGGTCATCAATAAAAGGAGCTATAAGAACTATTATTTTTGCTCAGCTTTCTAAAGATGAGGCAGCTCGAAATCAATATTTCAGTCAAAATGATGCAGAGAAGTGGAGTAAAAAGTTTTTTGGAGACATTCAAGCCGATCCATTCAGATTTTTGTTAATTGGTGATGCTTTCTTCGAGAAGGCTAATATGGGAGTAATAAATACAGTTCAAATCAAAAAAGACAAGAATAACCCTCGTGCTGCTACTATTGACACAATAAAGCAATATGCAGAAGTCTTATTGTCCAACAATAACACGTGTTTTGCTCTCACGCTTGATGACAATGGCCTTTCCAAAGCTATAGAAAGCAAAATAGTATCACGCAACATACCACAATTTAAGAATATTGAAACATTGTTCAGCACCATCAATGCCCATACTCGGCATTTAGTAAAATCCGAAATTGAAAAATGGGACAATGTTATTGACGCTGAAACTATGTGCGACTTCTTGAGTGGGATTCTTGATCAGATAAATGAATGCAGCCCCAAAGAATGCATTTTGCGTATGGGCAATGCTTCGGGAAAGCGTTTCATCACTGGTGGAATCCTTGAGAGATTCAATTTTGATCGCAATGCTGTCCCAAAGACGCGTCGCATCGAAATTGTAGAGGATGGTGGAGAAGAGTTCTATGACCTTCTTGGTTTCGTTAAATTGACTATCGAAGATTAACTCATGTTTTATAATATTAGCAATCATCCTTCAAAATATTGGACCGACCATCAAATTTCTAAAGCAAAACAGATTGCTGGAGATGTGGTCGATATCCCATTCCCAGAGGTCTCTCCTTATGATGGAGCCGAGGTGATTTCTTCAAAAGCCAAGCAATTTGGCCAAGAATTAATCGATAAAATTGAAAGTGATGATGTGATACATATTATGGGAGAACACACTTTCATGTTTGCTCTTGTGTCATACTTGCTAGAACATGGCGTACGTTGTGTTGCCTCCACAACAAGTCGAGAAGTCGAATATAACGAGACTGGGGACAAGATATCTCAGTTCCATTTTGTAAATTTCCGTGATTATTGTCTATAGCTTTCAATATAGGTACAAATTAACAAATTGGCGGAGCTACCTATAATATCTATGACCCCAATCGCGATGCGTTATTCCCATTCATTTCGCAGCAGCGTTATAATGATAACATAAAGAAAGCCTTCAAGCAAGCAGGGTTAAACCGTAGAGTCGCTGTGCTTAATCCCCTGACACGGCAGCACGAGATTAAGCCGCTCTACGAGGTTGCAAGCAGTCACATGGCTCGACGGGCATTCGTCGGCGGACTCTATCACAAAGTTCAGGACCCCAACGCCATCGGTTCGATGACCGGTCATGCCGAGGGCAGCAAGGCTTTCGCTCGCTACCGCAAAGTGGAAATGGAACTAAAAAAGTCGCTAACCGACATGCTCGATTAGAGCGAATTTATAGCCAGAAGCAAAAAATGTCTAGTTTTTAAACTCAAAAACAAGACAAAATTATTACCTTTGCAGTGCAAAACGACTGAAAGATGACAACAGCAAAGAAAATAGAACAAATTGTAAGCGAATTCCCTGAGGACTTTGTCTTTACCTATCGTGACCTGGGACTAACTGCCGAGGATAGTGCCAATGTCATCAAAAAATTGAATCGGCTGGCTGAAAGCGGTGCCATCTCCAAGCTCTCAAAAGGGAGATATTTCAAACCCAAGAAAAGTATGTTTGGCGCCCTTAATCCGCCAGTTGAAGAGGTCGTGAAGGACCTTTTGGTGAAAAATGGCAAGATTATCGGCTATCTCACAAACTATAGCGTGTACAACCAATTGGGACTGACTTCACAGATACCAAATACGATTGTTATCGGCTCCAACACGAAACGCAGCAAAACTCGAAGGGGGAACACAGAAATCAGATTTGTTTTGCAGAGAAATGAGATAACGAAAGCGAACATATACCTGCTTCAACTGCTTGATGTCATCAAGTCGATTAAATCAATTCCAGATACTGGCATTGATAAATCTTGTGCCCGCTTATTGGTTTTATTGACGGAGTTGAGCGCGCGGCAAACGACCACATTAATTCGTCTTGCCTTGCTTTATCCTCCAAGAGTAATCGCCCTGCTAGGGGCAATGCTGCAACAAATTGGTTGCAAATCTGACTTAAATGTTTTGCGAAACAGGCTGAATCCAATCAGTTCGTACAACTATGGCATTTCACAAACTGTTTTATCATTTTCCCAGCAATGGAAAATCAAATGATCCTTGACCAGCATAAAGAACAATTCGCCGATGCCATCCGCCTCGCATCGGAAACACTGGGCATCTCGCCAATTTACGTCGAAAAAGACTATTGGATAACGAAAATGTTAAGCCGTTTATCCGAATCTGCCCTAGCTCCCCATGTGGTGTGGAAGGGTGGCACATCTCTGTCAAAAGGATATGGCATCATCGACCGGTTTTCTAGTGACATTGATGTAGCCGTGATAGCCGGCGACATGAGCGGCAACAAAATCAAAAACTTGCTCTCTACTGCGACAGAGCTAATGACTGAGGAGATGAACGAGGTAGATATGCCCGGCGAAACAAGCAAAGGGTCGAGATACCGCAAAACATATCATCGCTACAAAAGCGTGATTGCCATGGGCAACGAGAAGTCATTGGTTGGCGACCATGTCATTGTGGAGATCAACTCTTTCGCCAACCCCTACCCCTACGAGCAGCGACCAGTGTCAAGCTTTATCGCCCAAGCACTACAGATAAAAGGCCATGGCCGGTTAATTGATAGTTTTGGACTTCAACCATTTGAAATCAATATCCTTGACCTTCGCCGCACCTTGTGCGAGAAAGTGGCTTCGCTACTGCGGTTTTCGTTTGGTGACAACCCCACAATGGAACTGGGCAAGAAGATTCGCCATTTCTACGACCTACATTTTCTTTCGCAGGACAACGCCTGCCAAGAATATCTTGCCAAAGACTTCCTGACAGAGTTGAAAGAACTCATCCAGCATGACAAAGCCACCTTCAGCACTCCGCCCAAATGGCCAAGTGCCGACATCTCCACTTCCCCCTTATTGACCTCATTCGACTCATTATGGGTGCCATTAAGCAAGCGTTACGAGGAAGAACTGGGAATGCTCGCCTTCCGCCCCATCCCACCAAGCGATCATGTCAGGCAATCCGTCAAACAAATCTTGAAGCTAATCACTATGTAACCAACATCCTGTTTCTCTAACAACCTCTAATATCGATTCACGCTTTTTGGGCAATGGTGGAAAACTTTATTTGGTTCTTTGTAACTACGTTACAAAAATTTCATTACCTTTGTATTTCATAGGCAAGAATTTTGGCAGCTTGCCGCCAGCAAACGACCACTTAACTGATTAAGATACAACAAACTCCCTTGTAGTTTATGAGCTTTGGTCGGCTCGCTGGCACAGCATAGGAGTTTCGTTTTTATAAATATGTTATCAACTTTATATGGCGAAAAAAAGGAAGATAGTCCAGTCCGACCTGTTCTCCGAACCCAAATCTGAAAAGGAGAAGAAGTTGGAAAGTGTGCAAGACCTCTATAACTTCTTGTATGAGGCTTGCAACATCCTGCGTGGGCCAGTTAGTCAAGACAGTTTCAAGGATTACATCACGCCTATCCTATATTACAAGCGTATTTCGGATGTGTATGATGAAGAAACCTTGGATGCCCTTCAGGAGAGTGGCGGCGATGAGGAATATGCTTCTTTGCCCGAACAGCACCGGTTTGTGATTCCTGATGGCTGCCACTGGCAAGATGTGCGAGAACGCACTGAAAACCTGGGAGCCGCCATTGTGGGCGCAATGCGTGGCATTGAACTCGCCAATCCTGATACACTTTATGGTGTGCTGAGCATATTCAGTGCTCAAAAATGGACCGACAAAAAGAATCTTTCAGACGGCAAGATACGTGACCTCATTGAACACCTGAGCACGCGCAAGTTGGGAAACAAGGACTATCCCACCGATCTGATGGGTGACGCCTACGAGATATTGCTGAAGAAGTTTGCCGACGACTCAAAGGCTAAAGCCGGTGAGTTCTACACACCTCGTTCCGTAGTGCAGCTGCTTGTCCGCATTCTCGACCCGCAGCCAGGCGAAAGTGTTTATGACCCTGCATGTGGATCTGGCGGTATGCTTATCGAGGCTGTCCACCACATGAATCATAGCAGCCTGTGTTGTGGGAACATCTTTGGACAGGAGAAGAATGTGGTCAACTCTGCCATCGCAAAGATGAACCTCTTCCTGCATGGCGCAAGCGATTTCAACATCATGCAGGGCGACACCTTGCGCAACCCGAAAATCTTGCAAGGAGGCGAAGTTGCAAGATTCGATTGTGTGATTGCCAATCCTCCCTTCTCGTTGGAGAAATGGGGTTCGGTGGAATGGTCATCCGACAAATATGGTCGTAACATATGGGGAACGCCCAGCGACTCGTGTGGCGACTACGCTTGGATTCAGCACATGATAGCATCGATGGCTCCGGGCAAGGGTCGTATGGCCGTGGTGATGCCGCAAGGTGTTCTCTTCCGAGGTAATGAAGAAGGCCGCATTCGTGAGAAACTGGTAAAAAGCGACATAGTTGAGGCTGTGGTAACTCTCGGTGATAAACTGTTTTATGGAACAGGACTTTCACCTTGTTTCCTTATTATTCGCAAAATGAAACCTGCCACGCATAGTGCACGAATACTGATGATAGACGGCACTAAGATACTGACCCCCAAACGTGCTCAAAACATTTTGGAGCAGAAAGATATTGATCGCCTGTATGAGCTGTATGTCAACTATGAGAATGTGGAAGACTTCTCACAGGTAGTGACACTCGATGAAATAGCGGCCAAAGGCTACGACCTTTCTCCTAACAAATATGTGCAGTACCACCGCGAAGCTATTAAGCCATACGCAGAGGTGCTTGTTGCGTTCAAGGCAGCTTACGAAGAAGTGAAACTTCGTGAGGCAGAATTCAGAAACATCATAAACGCATAGAAAGATGGAAGAGCATAAGAATACACAATA
>ONJX01000029.1 GCA_900318255.1 uncultured Prevotellaceae bacterium
GGCCATCATGAAGATGGATGAAGACCAACAAACCATCTATGACTTGGTCAAAAAACACTGCCTCAAATGACTTGGGTGTCCCATTGACGAAAACAGGAAAAGAACCGACCCCTTTTTCCGATTTTTATTGTAAGACGATAAAAAACGGACAAAAAGAACCGACCCCTTTTTCCGATTTTTTGGGGGTGTAGTGTAAAATAACCTTAAATTATTTGCATTTTACCACCAAAGTATATTATCTTTGCACCGTGAATTTATTACTACTTTAAATCTAAACAACCAACACACTTATGAATTACTTTAATCAGAGCGAGAGTGCTCAGCGTCGTGCCGAGCGCGACAGGGAGTTGACCCTTCTCTACTGTGAGATTTATGACAGCCTCAGGGCTAGTCGAGTGAAAAACATGCGGCGCGTGGCGCTCACGATGGCGCTGGCCAGCGGCAGCCCTAGGTATCATGTGGGTTTTGACCGGGCCTATATCGTGGTGGCACAGCTGCTGCGCGACCGCGGCGCCATTGCCTTCAAGAGCAGCTACATCCGCGACATGTGGCTCGAAATTACTGCCCGTGTGGAGCGCTTGATGCAGGAGTGTCGCCTGTCGATAGCGCAGGCGGTGGAGCTTGTTCTCGAGCAGTGCCGCGCTTCTCGATTTTTCCTTGCTCCGGAACACGCGTGGGCCATCATCAAGCGTGAGTTGAGCAAGATGAACTGCCGCCGACCTTATGGCCGTGTTGCATAGCCGTTAACCATTTTCTACTAACTCAAATTAAGAAAAACACCCCATGAAAAACAATGTAATCACCATCTATATTGATTTTGACGAAGTGCTCAACTATGTGTATGCCCAGAGTGCCTGGCATGCCGCCTATCACGAGGGGATGCGTGTGCTCACACCTGACAACCGCCGCATGCTGCTTCTCAAGCTCAAGGAGGGCTATGGCGACCTGCGCCAGCGCGTGATGGGCTATCTCACCAATGACAACTACAATCCTAACATAGAGTCGCGAAACATCATGATGACTTTTGCCTTCAGGCACAAGCAGCCAGCATCGATGGATGTAGCGCTGCACGACACTGTGGTGGCTCTGCTGGCCCATTTTGTGATGATGCGTTTCTATGGCGAGATTGACCTGCGTGGCGCCCAGTATGGCAACAGCATCTTCTACCTGGAGTGGCGCCGCTACAAGTCGAAGCTGCTGCTTGCCTTTGCCCACGACGAGATTTGAGCTATCGCTTGACGTGAAAAAGAATGGCTTGACAGAGTTGCTGCTGCCAAGCCATTTATTATGTGCGTGTGGTTGAAGTGGATGTGTCATCGACCTATGTCATCGACTTGGTCCATCAGGTACTCGGCGCCTTCCCTGATTATCGCTTTTGCTCCATTCCTAAGGAACTCGTCGTTGATGGGAAGGTTTAGCGATGAGCCCTCGTTGTTGCCCTCGTTGCTGTCGTCGTGAGGGGGTAGCACGTTGTTGTTGCTAGGTTGGTCGCCAAACATCCTGTCGCCAATCATGTCCATAAGTCCATCTACGAGCATGTCGTCGAGATTCTCGCCATCGAACGAGAGGAATTCTCCCAGGCCTATGGCATCTTGCACATACTTAGATATTAGCTCATTGATTTTCTCGCCTAGCTGGTCTTTGTTGAAGGTGAACACATTTCCCAGTATGCCCAGCGACACTCGTGTCTTCTCGGCTCCGGTGTCGATGTATCCAATGGAGAACAGACCGTAGTTGTCAACCTTCACATATTCATCCACAGCGCTGCGGATGAGCCAGGTGGAAGCTGTTTTCACCACTCCTCCTATGAGTCCGTTCATGTTGAAGTTATCGACGGTCTCGGTAACCCATGCTCGCGACACGTTAGTGATCTCGCGGCTGTGGTCGTCCTTCTTGGGGTTAGTGATGGTGAGGATAATGGCCAGTGCCGCCACCACGCCCAGTGTCACCCACAGTGCGGTGCGCCGCTTCTTGGGCTTGGCGGCTCGTGGCGTTTCAAGATGTGCTGCGCCTGCCATGCTGCTGTTCCACAGTGGTGGCACGGCAGCTCGTGGCGCCTCTTCTATTATCTCTTCATCACCATGTGAGGTAGAAGGCGAATATGCGAGCATGTCTCTGAGCTCGTCGATGTGAGCGGCTAGAGTCCAGTTGTCCAGGCCGTTGTGCCACACGGGTGTGTTGGCATCTATACCCATCTCACGGAGTTGGTCAATGGTGAAAGGCCCATGTTGTTCATCATTCTTAATAATAAAAAATTCCATAGTGCTTAAAACGTTTTTTTAAGTGAAACAAAATTTTAAAATAGATATGTATAGAATTTTTTGTTTTTTGTCGTTTCGAACTATTAGATGACCGCGAGGGGTGCAGGTTTAACCGTCAAAATACAAAAAGCGTGCCAATTTTAGTGAAAATTCATTTAGGTCGAGTTTTTATACATTTTGAAGTTGCGATTTGCTAGGATGAAAAAAACTTATTATCTTTGCGATGTGTAATTGCAGAGTAGAAATAATAACATTAAAACCAATACATTATGAAGAAATCACTGTTATCACAACTGGCGGCTTGCCTGGCGCTGGTGATGCTTGTGGGCGCAAGTGCCGAGGCGCAGACGGGCAAGATTCCATCCACACTCTCGGGCAAGGCGCGGGAGTATTACGTTGGTGCCCAGCAGGGCGACGAGTTCTCGATGGTGGCACTTGCCGTGTGCTACCAGAATGGCGACTGTGCGCCGCAAGACTGCGACATGGCTAGAGATTGGTACCAGCGGGCGGCCGAGAAAGGCAATGTCATTGCGCAGTACAACCTGGGTGTGATCTATGACGAGGGTACTTGCGTGCCACGGGATTATAACTTGGCGGCGTTGTGGTATGAGAGGGCAGCCTTGCAAGGCGACGCGCTAGCGCAGTGTGGCATAGGCAGCTGCTTTTTCAATGGCGAGGGCCGCAAGCAAGACTACAAGAGGGCGTTCTCCTGGTATGAGAAAGCTGCCCTGCAAGGTAATGCTGTGGGTCAGCGCTGCTTGGGCATCTGCTACGACGAGGGCAAGGGTGTGAAGAAGAACCAGAAGAAGGCCGCCGAGTGGTATCTCAAGGCTGCCGAGCAGGGCGACATCGATGCTCAATACAACTTGGGAGTGTTGTACTATGATGGCAAGGGCGTGAAGAAGAGCAAGAGCAAAGCCGCCGAGTGGCTAGGCAAGGCTGCCGCCCAGGGCGATGCCGACGCCGTGGAGCTGCTCCAAAAGATTACTAAATAGCCACTGCCAAGTAGTTAAAAAACAATTAGCAGAGCATCAAAATTTTGATACTCTGCTAATTGTTTTTGTTCTAGAATGTTAGGTGGTAGAAACTACTAATGTCTCTCCCTATCCATTATTTGTATTTAGCCATGTCAAATCCCATGCGCACGCCGTTGTACTGGCTAGCGAGGGCGTTGATGGCGCTGTTGCCGCCGCTGGCGCTAAGGGCTTGAAGCACGCTGGTGAGCACCTTGGCCTCCATGGTGAATGACAAGCCATTGCCAACGCGGGTGACGAACATGGGAATCACACCTCCTGAGGTCTTAAGGTTGAGCTTGCCGCTGCTGGGGTCATAAGTGTAGGTGCCATTAAATGATGCACCCTTTAACACACCCTCGAAGTTGCCGTTCTGGTCAAAAGCAAAGCCAGTGTTGTTGCTTGCAAAGCCCAGGCTCTTGAAGGTGCTGTTGAGCTTCTGCTTGATTTGATTAGCAGCTGTGGCTCCACCAGCGTTAACGAGCGAGCTCTGGTTGGTGAAGGAGCATCCTGGCTGGGCATATATCCAAGTGCCCACGAGGTCGTTCTTGTTGAGTCTTGCGTTTCCCACCACCATGTCGGTCAAGTTGCTAGAGGTGTTGTTGTCGGTAAGGAGCATGCCGCCGAGCAGTCCTCCGCCCGAGCCTGCCATGCCGCCAAGCACGCTACCGAGCACGCTGCCAAGCACATTGCCAGTGGTGTTAGTAGTGGTAGTAGTTCCCAATCCCAGCAGGTTGCCTAGCAGGCCACCATTGCCGCAGCTGCTCATCAGCAGCATTGCCGATAAAGCGATTGAATAGATAGTCTTTTTTACCATAATCGTAGTGTTTTAAAGTTTATTTATAAATTAGTGTAAGCATTTAGATTATTTGTATTATTTTGCAAATGTAGTAAATAAATGTGAGAAAAGAATAAAAAATGCACTTTTTCATACTATTTTTTATTCATTCGCCTCTTTTTCGAGCCATTTTCTTGGCGTTTTCGCCAAAAACACCTACTTTTGCAGTCGCAAAAAATGACGAAATGAGGAAGTTTTTATTATCACTAGTTTTGCTGCTGGCATTCTCGGCGCTGCTTAGCGGCACTTTCACGGGGTGTAGAAGTGAGGAAAAGCCGGGCGACACCATCGACACGGCGGTTGTGAAGCCTCAGCAGCTCAAGTCGATGCCTGAAGAAGGTGACACCCTTGACGAGAAGACCGTCACGGGCACTGTGATTGACGGCTCGCAGAACATGGTGATTATGGAGACGCCAAGTGGAGACTCCAAGGAGTTTAACTACAATAGCGACAACTACGAGCCCAGCGACATGTATGACTGGGATTTGGACGAGAACAACAAGATTACAGTCACTTACGTTGAGCTTCAACCAGGAGTGGATAGCGTGATACGCATCGAGAAAGCCCAGTGAAGCGCATCGAGAGTGAAATGACAAAATACAGTGTGCGGTAGTAGCTCAGTTGGTAGAGCATCAGCTTCCCAAGCTGAGGGCCGCGGGTTCGAGCCCCGTTTACCGCTCAAGAGTTCAAAGCGCCGAGCATCAAGAGAAATTGATGCACGGCGCTTTGATTTGTTGGTGCCATCCTGCTTGCCTTAGTTTCTCATGGCATGAAGGTCTTATTTGCTGAAAATATTGCAGATGCCTCGATGGCACAAAATGTTTTTATCAGGTATTTTTCAAAAAGTGGTGTGAATAGAGAAAAACTTTTTGTTTTTTATGCGCTAATAGTCAAAAAAGTTGTATCTTTGAAAAAAAATATGCCGAGTGTGGTATAAACGCTTAGTGAGATTAACTTTTTTTAGGTTAAGTGCGTTAATATCGAAACATAAACATTATTAATCAAAATACTATTTATGAGACTAAAACTAACATTGCTTCTAATGCTCTTTTTGAGCCTGCCGGTGGCGGCTCAGACTGGGCTGCGAGGCATCGTGGTTGACTCAAGGACCAATGTGCCAGTGGTGGGTGCTACTGTGCTGCTCGACGAGCAGGGCGCCAGTGCCATCACCGGGCCCAGTGGCGACTTTGTCATCACCGATGCCAAGCCAGGAAACGACCGCCTGCTCATTCTCAACTACGGCTATCGCGACCTGGTGCTTGATGTCGTTGTTCTTAACGGCATCGATGACTTGGGAACTATCAAGCTGACCCCCACTTCCTCTACTATGGAGGACGAGAACACCGAGAATGCCGAGATAGTGCTCACCGAGTCGATGCTTGAGGACGAGGAAGGTAACGCCCAGCAAGTGGGGGCTCTCACCGGAGCTACCGACAACCCCTACTACAAGGCTACTAACTACAACTTCAGCACGATGCGTTTCCGCATTCGTGGTTACAACAATGAGTATAGCCAGACCTACATCAACGGCATCAACTTCAATGATGCTGCCCGTGGCAGGTTCAACTACTCGATGATTGGTGGTATGAACCAGGCCTTCAAGAGCCGTAGTGTGGGCTATGCCACCGAGGCTACCAGCTTTGGCTTTGGCGACATTGGTGGCGCTACTAACATCTTTACTCATGCCAAGGACTATGCCCCTGGATTCAGAGGCAGTATCGCCTACACTAACAGCAACTATCGCTGGCGTGGCATGATAACCTATAGCACAGGCTTGAACAAGCACGGCTGGGCGATGACCCTGAGCGCCATAGCCCGCTATGCTGGCGAGGGCATTATCCCTGGCTCGTTCTACAATAGCTGGGGAGCCTTCTTGGCATTGCAAAAGGTGATTAACTCGCAGCACTCGGTGTCGCTCACCGTGTTTGGCGCACCCACCAAGCGTGCCAGCAATGCCGCCACCTTTGAAGAGGCTTATAATCTTGCCGGCAACAACCTCTATAATGTGAACTGGGGTTGGCAAGAGGGAAAGAAGCGCAATGCTAAGGTGGTAAACTCCTTTGACCCAACAGCCATCTTGAGCTGGTTGTGGACACCCAAGACTGGAGTGTCGCTCAACACTGGTCTTGCTTTCCACAAGTCGTTTTATGCCTCTAGTGCCCTGAACTGGTACAACTCGCGCGACCCTCGTCCCGACTACTACCGCTATCTCCCGTCTTATTATGCTACCACCAGTCCTGAGACTGCCGAGCTCTTTGAGTGGGAATGGCTCAACATGGAAGAGAAGCGTCAGCTCAACTGGGCAAACCTGTATCAGGTGAACTATCTCAACAACTTGGAGACTGATAATGGCGGCGAGGACAAGGGCTCGAGCTATGTGATTGAGAAGCGCCACAGCAACCAGTTTAACTGGATGCTCAGCAGCAACCTCAACATGAGAATCTCGCCAGTGCTCTCGTTGCAGGGAGGAGTGAGTGCCAACTATAGCCGTTCGTCTTATTTCAAGACGATGAAAGACCTGCTGGGCGGACGCTACTGGCTCGACGTGGACCAGTATGCCGAGCGTGATTTCCCTGGCGACGCCGAGATGCTCCAGAACGACCTGGAGAATCCTAACCGCCGCATCCTCAAGGGCGACCGCTTTGGCTATGACTATAACATCAACTCCATCACTGGCCGCTTGTGGTTGCAGAATGTGGTGAACCTCAACAAGTTTGACATCAACTATGGCGCTCAGGTGAGTGCTACCACCTTCCAGCGCGACGGTAAGATGCGCAACGGTCGTGCCCCCGAGAACTCTCTGGGCAAGGGCAAGAGCCACAGCTTCATCAACTATGCTGTGAAGGCAGGCGTCATCTTCAAGATTGATGGCCGCAACAACATCCAGGCTCATGCCTACTATGGCACCCGTGCTCCTGAATACTACAATGCCTATATCTCGCCACGCATCAAGGACGATGTGATTGCCAACCTCAAGAGCGCCCGCATCCTCTCGGGCGACATAGGCTATGTGTGGAACTATCGCAGGTTCATGGGCTCAATCACTGGCTTCTGGACCGAGTTCTGGGACATGACCGAGAGAACTTCGTTCTATGACGACTACAATAGCACCTTCGTCAACTATGCCCTCACAGGCGTGCGCAAGGAGCATAAGGGCGTGGAGATAGGCGCTGCCTACAAGATCACTCCCTCGCTCACCCTCAACGCCGCGGCTACCGTTGCCCGCTATCAGTACAAGAACCGCCCACTAGGAACTCGCAGCTTTGAGAATGGCTCGGTAGAGGACGTTACTCAAACCGTCTATCTGAAGAACTTCTATGTGAGCGGCACACCGCAAGAGGCTTACAGCCTGGGCATCAACTGGAGCGCGCCTAACATGTGGTTCTTTGAGATCAATGGCGTGTGGATGAACCGCTCTTATGTTGACCTCTCGCCCATTCGCCACGAGGTGCTTCCCGAGCTCTACACCGTGGCTAGCAGCGAGCAGGAGCTCATGCAGATGATGCAGGACATTGGCAAGCAAGAGAAGCTCAACGAGGCCCTTGTAATCAACATGAGCATAGGCAAGGTGATATACCTGAGCCGCTCGTCGTCGCTCAACCTCAACCTGAGTCTTAACAACTTGCTTAACAACACCAATATCCAGACTGGTGGTTATCAGCAAGGTCGTTTTGACTACAAGAACTACACCACAGCCAAGTTCCCCAACAAGTATTACTACGCGCAAGGTTTCCGCATGTACTTGAACGTGGGAGTGAGATTCTAAGCACACACATTTTTATATATATTGAAATAATCAAAAATAAGATATACACTATGAAACGTTTTAATTTATTCCTAAATGCAATGTTGCTCTTGCTCGTGGCTGTGGGATGTAACGAAGACTTCGACACTCCACCCATGGTGGTGCCTCACGCCGAGCATCAGGCTAACATGACCATAGCCGACTTTAAGGCTAAATACTGGCAGGACGGTCGCAACTTCATCGACACCTGTAAAGAAGACACCTACATCCATGGGTGGGTCACCAGTAGCGATGAGGAGGGTAACATCTACAAGTACCTCTACATCCAGGACGAGACCGCAGGCATAGGCATCTCGATAGATGCTAACAGCATCTACAACACCTATCGTGTGGGTCAGGAAATTGTCATCAGCATGAAAGACTTCTGGATTGGCAAGTATAATGGACAGTACCTCATTGGTAAGCCCGAGTGGTATGCCGCACAGAGTGTGTGGGAGGCTGGCCGCATGACGCTTGACCTGTTCAACGAGCACGTAGAGCTTAATGGACTGCCCAATACCGACCGCATCACCCCTGTGGAGGTGGAGATTGCCGACGTGGTGGGACATAGCGACCGCGAGACACAGCTCAAGTATCAGGGACAGTTTGTGATCATTCGCAACGTGGAGTGGGAAGCTGCCGATGGCGTCACTACCTATAGCGAGAGTGCCTCGTCAACAACCCGCAACATCAAGGATGAGGATGGCAACGTGCTGGGCGTGAACAATAGCAACTATGCCAACTTCCGCAGCGAGATACTGCCAGTGGGCAAGGGCGATGTGCAGGGTATCCTCTACATGACCGGCGACGACAAGTGGGGTCTCTACCTGCGCGACACCCGCGACTGCATGGGATTCTCTAACGATACCAAGGGCTACATCAACGACCCATGGACGGTGCCCGAGGCTGTAGAGCTGCAGAACTCTGGCAAGAAAGGCTGGGTAACGGGCTACATCGTGGGAGCTATTGCTCCTGGTGTTAGCGAGGTGACCAGCAACGACGACATTGAGTGGGGCGCTCCCGCCACCCTCGACAACACTCTCGTCTTTGCCGAGAATGCCGACGTTAAAGACTACACCCAGTGCATTGCCGTGGCTCTGCCACAGGGCTCTAGCTTCCGTCGCGACGCCAGCTTGAGAGACTTCCCCGAGCTGCTTGGCACTCAGGTGTGGGTTAAGGGAACTCTCGCCACCTTCATGGGCATGCCTGGCATCACCGACAACAGCGGCTCTATCGATGAGTATAAATTGTCGGTAATGACCGGTGGCGTAACCGAGCTCAACGAAGACTTCGAGGAATGCGTCAAGAACGGTTCTATGCCCGACGGATGGCGACTCGTCAAGACAAAGGGCGACAAAGACTGGTACATCGACGAGTTCGACAGCAACAAGTATGCCTCTGTCACTGGCTACAGCGGCAAGCAGCCTCCATTCGACGCTTGGCTCATCACTCCGGCTCTCGACATCAAGAACGCCGGTCGCAAGGAGTTCAGCTTCATGAGCAAGGTGCGCTACTACCGCTCTACCGACCCCATTGAGGTTTACCTCATGACCACCAACGACCCAGCTACCGCCGAGCTCATCAAGCTCAACCCAACACTGGCCACAGCTGCCGAGGGCGGGCAGAGCGACTTCATCACCTCGGGCACCATCGACCTGAGCGAGTTTGAAGGCACTTACTGCATTGGCTTCCGCTATGTCGCCGAGCAACAGTCTAACTACACCACTTGGCAAATCGACAACGTGAAGTTCGGCGGCAAGGCCTTGCTCCAGACTATCGACGACTTCGAGACCATGAACGGCGGTGAGACCACAGCTCAGCAAGGCTGGACCACGCTCACTTCGACTAAGGGCTGGACTGCCAAGAACGCCGCTCTGCTCAAGGGTGGCAACACCGACGCTCCCCCCGTCTTTGCCATGATAGGCAAGAAGGCCGATGGCAGCGACAGCTGGGCTTATGCCACTTACCTCAACGGTAACGTCAACAGCAAGGGCATTCTCACCTCGCCAAAGTTTGTGGGTGGCATCAAGACCCTCACATTAAACTATGGCTACACGCTCAGTGAGAGTAATGGAGTGAAGTTCTATGTCATCTTCTATGACCAAGACCCGGAAACCACTTCTCAGAACCCCATCAAGACGTTTACTGTCTCAAATCCTGGAGCCGCTCAAAAGACTGCTTATCAGGAGACCCTTGACGTAAACATCTCTGGCGACTGCTACATTCAGATAGTCCCCGCCAGTCCTAGCAATTCCACTAGCAACAAGGACCGCTTCGCCATCTGGAACATCACGTGGGAGAAGAATTAATCTGAAAAGCTGGATTATTCCTAAATAAATTATCAAGGCACGCCATCGAGCTTGATGGCGTGCCTTGTTTTGATTAGGATTGACTCTGAATCATTGTTGTCCGGCAAAACAAAGGGTGTCGCCGCTGGCGACATTTTTTTGCTTCAAGAGCAATTCGGTGAACAGTTACGCTGATTAATCGTGCCATTGGGTCACTTTGCCGGTGGCGAGGGTGGCTTGCACGTCGATGAGGCGCTGGTTGCGGCTGCCGCGGAAGCGCAGATGGGTGTCGCGCTCGGCCATCACAAAGGGGCTATCGACGAGCACATCGAGCTCTTTAACAGCTTGCAGGAGCCTGGGCTGCTGCATCACTTGCTCCCAGGTGTAGCCGGTGTAGCACCACACGTTGTAGCCTGTCTCGCGCTTGATGCGGCTGATGAGGCGGGCCAGCGGTTCGGGCTGTGCCAGCGGGTCGCCACCCGAGAAGGTGACAGGTGCTTCGTTATAGGCGATGACCTCCATGAGCTCGTCGAGCGTGCGCTGCTCACCGCCGTCCATGCGCCACGACTCTGGGTTGTGGCATCCCGGGCAGTGATGACGGCATCCCGCCAGGTAAATTGATGTCCTCAACCCCGGACCATCCACACTGGTTCCTTCCACAATATGTAAAACACGCAATTTATCCATTTAGCTGACGAGAAAACAAGAAGACAAGAAGACAAGAAGACAAGAGAACGAGAAGACAAGAAGACAAGAGAACGAGAAGACAAGAAGACAAGAGAACGAGAAGACAAGAAGACGAGAGAACAAGAAGACAAGAGAACGAGAAGACAAGAAGACAAGAGAACGAGAAGACAAGAGAACGAGAAGACAAGAAGACAAGAGAACAAGAAGACAAGAGAACAAGAAGACAAGAGAACGAGAAAACGAGAAAACGAGCAGACAAGCAGACAAGAAACAAGCAGACAAGGCAATGGGTTGAGAGTGGTGGTGATACCTATAATCTCAACACTGTCTTCCATAAACGATAAACGAATCTCGTTCCCCGTTTCACCTTACTTATGCACCACACGGTCGCGGAGCTCGGCGAGCTTGCCGCTGTTCCAGCGGTCGGTGGTTCCCACCAGGTAGCCGGTGATGCGCTGCAGCTTGTCGATGTTGTGGCCGTGGCATTGCGGGCACTCGGTGAGGTTGTCGCTGGCGTCCTCATAGCCGCAGTCCATGCACCGGTTGCGGTTGTGGTTGACCGACCCGTAGCCAATGTTGTACTTGTGCATCAAATCGACGATGTCCATGATAGCCTGTGGGTTGTGGGTGGCGTCGCCGTCAATCTCTACATAGAAGATGTGTCCGCCGCCAGTGAGAGCATGATAGGGAGCTTCCACCTCGGCTTTGTGCTTGGGGCTGCACTTGTAATAGACGGGCACATGGTTGCTGTTAGTATAATAAATCTTGTCGGTGACACCGGCAATCTCTCCAAAGTCCTTGCGGTCGCGGCGTGTGAACTTGCCTGCCAGTCCCTCGGCCGGTGTGGCGAGCACGCTGTAGTTGTGCTTGTACTGCTCGCTGAACTCGTTGACGCGCTCGCGCATGTGGCCAATGATTTTCAGTCCCAGCTCCTGGCTCTGCTGGCTCTCGCCGTGGTGCTTGCCAGTGAGGGCTATCAGGCACTCGGCCAGCCCTATGAAGCCAATTCCCAGCGTGCCCTGGTTGATGACGCTCTCGATGGTATCGCATGGCTTTAGGTTCTCGCAGCCATTCCACAGCTGGGTCATCAGCAGCGGGAACTGCTTGGCCATCGCCGTCTTCTGGAAGTTGAAGCGGTCGTCGAGCTGGCGCGCGGTGATGTCGAGCACGTTGTCGAGGCGGCGGAAGAACTCCTTGATGCGCTCCTGCTGGTTCTCGATATTCATGCACTCGATAGCCAGTCGCACTATGTTGATTGTCGAGAACGAGATGTTGCCGCGGCCAATACTCGTTTTAGGGCCAAAGCGGTTCTCAAACACGCGGGTGCGGCATCCCATTGTTGCCACTTCATATTTGTAGCGCTCGGGGTCGTTGATGTCCCATTGCTCATGGTAGTTGTAGGTGGCGTCGAGGTTCACGAAGTTAGGGAAGAAACGCCGCGCAGTGACCTTGCAGGCGAGCTTGTAGAGGTCGTAGTTGGGATCCTCGGGCAGGTAGCTCACGCCACTTTTCTTCTTCCAGATTTGGATGGGGAAGATGGCGGTGGAGCCGTTGCCCACGCCCTCCCAGGTGGAGTGCAGCAGTTCGCGGATGATGCAGCGTCCCTCAGCACTGGTGTCGGTGCCGTAGTTGATGGAGCTGAACACCACCTGGTTGCCGCCGCGGCTGTGGATGGTGTTCATGTTGTGGATGAAGGCCTCCATCGACTGGTGTACACGACCTGCAGTGCGGTTGATGGCGTGCTGCAGCACGCGCTCGCGACCTTTCAGGCCATCGAGGGGACGCATGATGTAGTCATCCACCTTGTGCTCATACATGTCGCTGTAGTCCTCGCCGTTGATGTCCTCAAGTATCTTGACCTCCTCGATGAAGGCCTTGCGCACGAAGGGTGCCAGATAGAAGTCGAAGGCGGGAATTGCCTGGCCGCCGTGCATCTCGTTTTGCGCCGTCTCCATCGAGATGCAAGCCAGCACGCTTGCCGTCTCGATGCGCTTGGCTGGCCGCGACTCGCCATGTCCGGCCCAGAAGCCGCCGTTCAATATCTTGTCGAGAGGGTGCTGCACGCAGGTGAGGCTCTTGGTGGGATAGTAGTCCTTGTCGTGGATGTGGAGATAGTTGGCCTGCACTGCCTCGCGTGCCTCGTCGCTGAGCAGGTAGTCATCAACAAAAGGCTTGGTGGTCTCGCTGGCAAACTTCATCATCATGCCAGCCGGCGACTCGGCGTTCATGTTGGCGTTCTCGCGAGTGATGTCGTTGTGCTTGGCATTGATAATTTCGAGGAACATGTCGCGGGTCTTGGCCTTGCGGGCCACGCTGCGCTTGTGGCGATAGTTGATGTAGCATTTTGCCACTTCCTTGCGTGGGCTCTTCATCAGCTCCATCTCCACCATGTCCTGAATGCCTTCCACGCTCATCTGGCTCTTGCCTCGCGCGCCAATTTGGTCGGCGATGCGCTGAATGAGCGCCTCATCGTCACCGGCTTCGGTGGCGAGCATGGCCTTGCGTATTGCCGCCTTGATTTTCTCCTCGTTGTAACCAACAATTCGTCCGTCACGTTTTACTACTGTCTGTATCATTGTTCTATTAAAGAAGTGTGTTTAATATATAAATAGGTGGTGTAAGTTAATATGCAATAGTCGCTGCGCACAAAAAGCCCAATTTAGATAAAATGCTCACGCTCGGTTATCGCTAAGCAAGCTTGCGGCAACTCTCGCTTAATAGCATTTTTCTCGGGCTTTATCAGTCTTTTTTTTGTTTTGCAAAACTACAAAAGGTTACAGAAACGGCAAAATTATTTTTCAAAAATTTATCAACAAATTTTCGTTTTGGAAAACAATTTTAGATTAATAAAAATACAGATGGTTGATAATTAGTGTGATAGATTTTTTTTTGGAAAACTTTCGTGACAAACTTGTTTGCTAAAATTGATTTTTTAATTATTGTTGTACTATAAGGCAGTGGGGTCGCCGCTGGCGACTATTCAGCGGTTTCACTATTGACGTCAAAAGGGTTAATAAGTAAGTCATGTCGGAGACATGGCGATGTGTCGCACAATGTGTTTCGCACATCTTCAAGTCTTCGACTTGCTAAATAATACACAAAGTAAGCCCCTTATAGGTAGAAGAACGATTAATCACAGGCACTCACAATGTTATAACGATTTCAAATAGTTTTATCGGACACTAATAAATAATTAGTTTAATTCGCCGTTTTATCCCAAAAATGAACAAAGCAAAAAAATAAATTCTTGATTTTCAGTAGCTAAATAATTAGTTTAATTCGCATAATTCGCCGTTTTTATAGTGGACTCAGTTTTAAATAAAAAAGTGCGGAGCACCGAGATGCTTCGCACTATAGTTCGTGTTGATAGTGAGGTGGCTATTGCCAGATGCTGGTGTTGAGTGTGGCCTCCACTTCATCTTCGATGTCGTCGGGCAGGTTGCAGAAGAAGTCGATGCCCGTGCGTCGCTCAAGCTCGTCGATGGTGATCATGCAGCTTTGCAGTGTGGTGGAGTTGCAGGCGCTGTTGATTTGCTCGGTCCAGTAGGCCATGGCCTGATATTGGCCGTTCTTGAGTCGCAGCACTGCCATGTACCAGTAGCGCGGAATGGGGAGCGAGCCAGTGATGTTCACGCCATACTTGCTTTGCACCTCGCTCTTGGGAATCAGGCCTGAGGTGGTGGTGCCGTTGAGTGTGACGTTGCCAATGGTAGCGCCCTTGCACACATAGAGCGTGTCGCGGAAGTTGTTGTTGTAGCCCCAGTTCTGCACCTTGCCTTCCATGCGCTGCCACAGGCCAGCGTTGTGAGCCTGATATTGCGGGTGGATGTTGCTGGTGATGAAGGTGTCGTAGTTCTGGTCCTCGGTAGTCTGTCGGTCCTCGCTGGCGCAGATGTGTCCGCGTGCAAAGAGCACCATGTTATTGCCATCAAGGTTGGTGGTAGATGTTGTGTAGTTGCCACGGGTGTATTCGTTAGTTTGCACTTGGTAGGCAGTAGGCACATACTCGTCGGGGTGGAAGGTGCTGGTGGTGCGCCCCACGTTGTTGTTAGGCACGCCGGCATGCATGGTGAAGCACGTCCAGCGGTTGGCGCGCTGGCTCTTGTCGAGCTCTAGCGATAGCGAGATGCCGCGGTCGCTAGTGGCATGCACCACTACCATGCTGTTGCTGCTGGTGCTGATGTGAGGATACTCGATGCGCCAGGCTTGGCTGTAGGTGGCGCTAGAGCTGGTGGCCGTGATGCCCGACTCGGGAATGTTGTAGGAGGTCTCTTTCCAGTTGGCGTTGGCATTGTTATCTACCACTTCCTCGAGGGTGTAGATGGCGGTGGCCACGGGGCTCGACTTGCCGTCTTTCACGGCTATGGCCTTGAGGGTCATGTTAAAGCCCACCATCACCGTGATTGATTGATAGGCATGATTGTGATAGTGGCTGGTGGTGGGCGTGGTGCCGTCGGTGGTGATGTAGATGTCGCAGCCTGCCGGCGCAGTGGCAATCACCTCGGTGGGTGTGGTGAACACGGTGCCCGAGGGATGGCTGAAGGTGGGCATGTCGATGCCCGAGGGATGCTCATTGTTGAGCAAGAAGCTGTAGAGAATGGTAATGTCGGCAGCGGTGACCGAGCCATCGCCGTTGATGTCGCTGGTGGCCAGATAGGTCTCGTCGCCATTGAGCATGTAGTTGTAGAGGGAGGTCACATCGGCAGCGGTGACTGCGCCGTCGCAGTTCACGTCGAGCACATCCTCGTTGTGTGGCACATACTCGTAGGTCACCGTCATCGTGAAGAGGCTGTTGCCACTGGTGCCGGTGAAGGTGATGAGGCTAGTGCTTCCACTCCAGTAGGTGTTGCCGCTGTCGAAGCCCGCTGGGCTGGCGGTGAAATTCTGCCTAGCGTAGAAGCCGTTGAAATCAACGCGCGTGATGGTGGCTCCTTCATCGGCTTTAAAAGCAAACTTGTTGCCACTGGTGGTGTAGAAAGTGTACTGCCCGTTGTAGTAGGTGGAACGTGGCGAGGTGCTTAGTGGCTGGAAGGTGATTTCGCCCAGCTTAATCTCGTCGCTCAAATAGGTGGGATTGTTGCTGGTGGGGGTGGGCAGGCCCATTGCAGCCAGTGCCTCGGGGCTGCTGAAGTCGAAGGTCACGGTGCGCGTCTCGGCATTTGCCGCCAAGCAAGCCAAGCAGGCAAGCATCGTGAGCAGGTAAAGTCGTTTAATCATAAGCTTTATGTTTTAGTTATTGTTATGTCAATGTCTGTTGCCAAGCAAAACAGAAAAGTCGTGCAAGTTACAATTTTTTTTTGTTTTGACCAAAACATTGGCCCTAATGTGGCGAAAAAGGCACCTATTTGCCAGGAATTTGACGGGAAAACCGTTGATGAGAAAAAGAAATTGGTTGAATATAATGTGTTTCTCACTTATCTTGCGTCACAAATCATTGAAAATGCTTAATAATTAGGCGCAAGTTAAAGATTTTCACTAATTTTGCATGACATTTTCCTGTAAACAGATAAATCCAAACAATATGAAGAAATTATTTTCAGTTTTGCTTGCCGCCACTCTGTGCATCGGTGTGGGGTGGGCTGAGGAGTATTCTTACACTTTTGCTCAGAAGGTTTTTTCGGCTAATGGGACTCAGATTTTAGGTAACGTGAGTTGGGTGTTGGCTGGTGATGGTGGCTATTGGGGATATGATGGAACCAAGGGTCAGCAATTTGGTAGTGGAAGCGACCCTTATAAATATCTGTCCCTTTCAACTACTGGAATTTCTGGAACAGTCCAGAGTGTAAAGGTAAATGCAAGCACTGCAAAAGATGCTATAGCAACGATGTCTATAACAGTTGGTGGGACAAGCTATCTGTCTAATCATTCATTGACAACAACTGCCACAAATTACACAGGAACCGGCAACTCATCGGGAGAGATTGTGATTTCCATATCGCAAACAACCTCTAAGGCACTTTATATAAAGGATATTACGATAACTTACACTGCTGCTCCCGCTGCCACGGTTGAGGCCCCTGTGCTTACCGATGAGTTCACCTTTTGGCCGGTGATGAACGATGAGCCTAGCGCGCAGGTGACGATTACTCCCGCTGCTGGCAACACGGTGCGATATACTACCGATGGCAGCACGCCCTCTCGCACCAATGGCACAGCAATCACTGCTGCCACGACTATCACAATCGGTGCCACCACCACGGTGATGGCCATCTCTTATGTGGGAACACAGACAAGCGGAGTAGTGAGCAAGACCTACACCCTGGGGCCGACGGTCACTGGCATCTCTGCCTTCAAGAACATGGTCAATGGCACTACCGCACGACTATACTTGCCCGATGCCAACAATGCCCGCACGCTCTATGTGAACGGCAATGATGCGTTCGTGCGCGACAACACTGGCGCCATCTGCATATATAATGTCACCACTAATCCGCCGTTGCAGTACAACCAGCACATAGCTGGCTGGATTATAGGTACCTACACCAACTATAACGGGTTGCCTGAGTTCACCGCTTCATCGGCTACTAACAGCTGCTACCTCGTTATCGCCAACCCCGTGACCGAAAGCGATGTGGAGCCAGTGGAGATTGATGCCGAGGGCTACGAGAGCCACTACGCCGACTGGGTGACAATCAGCGACCTGGAGGTCAGCGCTGCAAGCGGCAGCACTGCCACCGCCAGCGACATCAACGGCAACACGTTTGCGATTTACAACAAGTATAACCCCGCTGGATATCAACTGCCCTACGAGGGTGCTATCGTCGATATCACAGGCATAGCTACCCCTTACAATGATAGTCAGCAGCTGCGACCCATCAATCAAAACAATTACTATCCACTTACCTATGTAGTTGACGCCCATCGTGATTTCGTCAGCCCACAAGCTGCGATAGCTAACGCTCAGGTAAGGCTCAAGCGCTACCTGCCATCGCAAGGCTGGAGCCTGCTCACCGTGCCCTTCGAGGTTGAAGGCTTTGAGGGCGAGGTGATGCAATACACCGGCGTGTCGCTCGGACAAGTGGGCACCTACGACTTTGAGGGCCACACCTATCCCATTCAAGGCGGAGTGATGCACTTCGAGGACTATTACGGCAACCTGCAGCCAGGCATCCCCTATCTTGTGAAGCCCTACTACTCGCAACAGGAGATGACCGTGAGCGGTGTTACGCTCAGCGGCGATGCTGCCGGCTCGGTGACATTCTCGCTGGGTGCTCAAAACGCTCCAGGCGTGGGCTTGCTGGCCAATGACACACCCGCCTATGTGGGCGACTACACGCTGGTGGGCACCTACTCACCTCTAACCCTCAGCAAGGACGAGGCCACAGTGAAGCTCATCGATGACAACACTTTGAGCTGGACTTCGCTCATTGACAACACCGACGTCAGCGGCACCGAGGCCTATATCACCATCCCCAATGGTGCAGGCGTGAAACTCGACCTGGCTGGCACTGGTGTGGTGACAGCAGTCACCGACATTCGTCTCGACAATGCTGTGGAAGGTGCAGTGATCTACAACATCCTGGGACAGAGGCTCACGCGACCGCTAGGTCAGCTGCCGCCTGGGGTGTATATTGTGAACGGTAAAAAGATTGTTAAACGTTAAGCGCTAGAGGAGGACACTACAATGAAGAGAATACTATTTGTTGCCCTCGTGGGCTTGATGACAATCGCCACCGCAATGGCGGCTATCGACAACACTCCAGTGTCGATGACAATAACACTGAAAAACGACCAAGTAGTTACCTATAGCGCCACCAACATGGACTCGGTGCGCTTCGTGGGCGGGCGCTATGGCGACACCGGTGCCATAGGTATGAAAATCTACCTCAAAGGCTCAACACAAAGCGTCGATTACCTCTACTCGCAAGTGCAGAGCGTGACTTATGACTCACAACCAGTGGTCTCGGGCAACGTGTTCACACGCGTCACCAGCACCTCGCAACTCGTGGCCGGCAAGAGGTATATTCTTGTGTATGAAGAAACTCCTGCCGTGATGGGAGCGATAAGCTCCACAGGCACTAGTTGCGGCTTGTCGATAACTGGAGCTGACAATTTTGCTTATACCGATGGCATTGTGCAGCTGACCCAAAGCACCGCAGTAAAGGTTTTGACACTGGGTGGCACAAGTGGGGCATGGACTCTATCTATGGATGGTGCCTTATTGAACCACACTGGAAATAATAACACTCTAACAATTGGTGACCAGAACAGTACTTGGACTATATCATTAGGTGAAAGTGGTAATGCTATTATTACTAATGTACATGAGAGTAGTTATATTATCCAATATAATAAAACTTCTGGTCAAGAACGTTTCTCTTGTTACAAAGGCTCTCAACAACCCATCCACCTCTATGTGGAGGATGGCAGTGCGGCAAGCACTGTGGCGGCTCCCACATTCTCGCCTGCCGGCGGCACTTACACCTCGGCACAGAATGTGACCATCAGCACCACTACAGCCGGCGCCACAATATATTACACCACCGACGGTAGCACACCATCAAGCAACTCCGCAGTTTACTCTGCGCCTATAGCAGTGAGCAGCTACACCGTAGTCAAGGCCATCGCCGTGAAGGACGGCGTGTCGAGCTCCGTGGCCACAGCAACCTACATCATCAGTGCTGGCGGCAACAACAACGTGAACGCCAACTGGAACATCGCCGGCAGCGGCATTCCCACCTCGAAGGGCGACCCAAGCTTTACCAACCGGAGTACCGACGACTATGCTTGGCGACTGGAGTACCCACACATCAACACCGCCAGCGGCAACCAGCGCGTGGTGAAAGCCACTAGCGCCTATGGCATCACCTACTCGCTCGAGTGGGACAATAACAAGATTGCCAACCGCTGGACATGCTACACCATGTGCTCGAAGAACAATGCCATCAATGTGGATCGCAAAAATGATTTCAAAGCCGATGATGCGGTGACAGTATCACCATGTAAAACATATGCCCAGAGCAGCACCTACTCACGCGGCCACCTGTGCCCAAGTGGCGACCGCCTGGCTTCAAGAGAACAGAACAGCCAGACGTTCTACATGACCAACATGCAGCCACAGTATCAAAATCATAATGGAGGTGTGTGGGCCACACTCGAGGGATATGTCAGGAACAAGTGGCAACCCACCAACACCACCGACACCCTCTATGTGGTAAAGGCTGCCACTATCGAGAATGTTACTCTGGGCAACACCTCGAGCACCGGCATCATCACCACTACCACCGACGATGATGATCACACGCTAGTGGTGCCCAAGTACTTCTACATGGCGTTCTTGTACTACACAAAATCTACTAACAGCTACAAGGCCTTCGCCCTGTGGACCGAGCACCTGAACGGTGGCAACCCCAGTGCCGATACGGTAATCAGCAACCGCATCTCAATCGACGAGCTGGAGCGACGCACCGGCATCGACTTCTTCTGCAACCTGCCCGACGACATAGAAGCTGCCGTAGAGGCCTCAGCAACCTACTGGGACCACAGCAGCAACTAGCGCCAGAGGCAATAGCCCATGTAGGGACATGGCGTGCCATGTCCGCACCCAGCATGGATGCGTGAGGCCGTGGATGCGTGAGGCAATGTAGGGACATGGCGTGCCATGTCCGCACCCGGCATGGATGCGACGGTGCCATGTCCGCACCCGGCATGGATGCGCGGTGTCAATGTAGGGACATGGCGTGCCATGTCCGCACTCAGCGTGCAACACATTATTATCTTATAATCTAAAAAGCATTTATGGAACTTCCCAAGCGAAAATCCCCGCGTGCCAAATGGTATGACTATGCCGGAGGCATGTATTTTGTCACTGTTGTAACAAGCGCTAGGCAACATTATTTTGGTTCGATCAACAATGGAACGATTAGTCTTACCACTCTTGGGATGTGTCTTGATTATGAATTGAGAAACTTACAAAATCATTACAGGTATGCGACATTGCTTAATCATGTTGTTATGCCCAACCATTTTCATGCTATAATATATATTAATGAAGACCTGCTGCCAAGCAACCTAAAGTCAATAAAAGAAGTAGAAGAAGCTATTAGCCCATTAGAGAAAGCCCATCTTTCAAAAAGCTGGTTGTCAACAGTGGTTGGAGGAGTGAAGTCGTTCGTCACAAGATATGCCAACATCAATGGTATTGCCTTTTCTTGGCAAAAGCGATTTCATGATCATATAATTAGAGAAAATGCCGATTATAATCTCATTTCTAATTATATTGACAATAATGTCGAGAATTGGAATATTGATTGTTTTAATGAATGATTGGATTTCAGTTTTTTTGGGGGGGGTGGAAAATGGTGTTGTCGCTGGGCGGACAAGGCACGCCTTGTCCCTACATGGTCCATCGCGTCCAGGCTGGGCGGACAAGGCACGCCT
The DNA here is from genome assembly GCA_900318255.1 of uncultured Prevotellaceae bacterium. Taxonomy (GTDB): domain Bacteria; phylum Bacteroidota; class Bacteroidia; order Bacteroidales; family Muribaculaceae; genus Sodaliphilus. The sequence goes on from ONJX01000029.1 coordinate 21,252, forward strand.
TGTCCCTACAATCTTTTTTTCATTTTTTTGTGCTAAAAAGGGGGCTGTTTCAAGAAAAAGTAGTATTTTTGGAAATTAATTGATAATATGCCCGAAATATAAACACAAAACACATAACTATCTATGAAGAAATTATTGTTTGCCGCATTGGTGGCAATGGTTTTATTACCAGCGATGAGTGCGCAGAATGATGTGCAGCAAGAGAAGCGTTACAAGATGTATGGCGTGATGTTCTACAACCTTGAGAACCTGTTTGACACCATCAACTCCAATGGCACCTACGACCTGGAGTTCTCGCCCAACGGTGCTCGGCAGTGGGACGGCCGCAAGTACTGGATGAAGATCCACAACATGGCCTACGCCATCTCGCAGATGAAGACCGACGCCACGCCCCAGGGGCCAGCCATCATTGGCGTGAGCGAGATTGAGAACGAGACGGTGCTCAAGGACATCTGCCGCGACCCGCAGGTGCGCGACTGGCACTTGCAAGTGGCTCCCTATCACGACAGTCCCGACCGCCGTGGCGTGGATGTGGGCGTGCTCTACAACCCGCGCTTCTTCCGTGTGCTTAACGTCACCAACCAGCGTCTTAGCGAGGAAGACTTCGACCGCGCTCGCAAGGAGGCCGACGATGACCGCAAGCTCGACTATGAGTGGAACGAGAACTTCCGCACCCGCGACCAGATGTGCGTGGTGGGCTTGCTGGCCGGCGACACCGTGGCAGTGATTGTGAACCACTGGCCGTCGCGCCTGGGTGGCCAGGAGGCGTCGAGCCCCAAGCGTGAGGCTGCGGGCTACATGTGCCGTCGCACCATCGACTCGCTGGTGAATGTGCATGGCGACAACATTGGCATCATCTTCATGGGCGACCTCAACGACGACCCCATGGACAAGGCATGTGCCGAGGCGGTGGGCGGCAAGCGTCACATCGATGACGTGGATGAAACCGACGAGATGTTCAACCCCTTCTGGAATGTGCTTGCCAAGGGCGTGGGCACACTGGCCTACCGCGGCCAGTGGAACCTCTTTGACCAAATCATGATCAACGGCTTCTTCACCAAATACCGCAACAGCAAAGACAAGCCTCAGCTCACCTACGCACGCTGCGAAGCCCTCAACCGCGACTTCCTCAAGACTCAAGAGGGCGAGCGCAAGGGCTACCCCTTGAGAACCTACAGCGGCGGCGTGTTCCTCAACGGCTACAGCGACCACTTCCCCACCGAGATTTTCCTGGTCAAGGAGATGCAATAAAAACGCATCGCGTTTTTATTGCGGGGATCGGAGATCGGAGATCGGGGATTGAGCATTGATTTTTTGCATTGTCTTTATTTTACTAAACAAATGGAATCACCTTTTTTCTTGTATGAGAAACTTGATGTGTGGCGACTTGCAGTAGATTTTGTTAAAGAAATCTATGAGTTGCTCTATGGTTTTCCTGCGAGTGAAAATTTTGTTTTATCAAGTCAGATTAAGAGGGCAGGGATTTCAATACCATCAAACATCGCCGAGGGTTCAGGTCGGGTTTCAGTGAAAGAAAAAATTCATTTTGTTGATATTGCTAATGGCTCATTATGTGAGGCTCTATGTCAGTTAAAGATTGCATTGGAACTTGGTTATATTGAAGAAGAAAGTTATATTCACATAAAAAATAAAGCTGCAAAAATTGCTATGATGCTTGGTGGTTGGAGACGTTCATTATCAACAAAATTAGAAGACAAGAAAAACAATGAGTAGTATAAAATTCTCACTAGGCGAAGCCCAACCGATCCCCGATCCCCGATCCCCGATCCCCGATTCAAAATCCAGAAAGGATTTTGAATTAATGGCTCCCGTGGGGTCGTGGGAGAGCTTGGTGGCGGCGCAGCAGGGTGGTGCCGATGCCATCTATTTTGGCATCGAGAACCTTAACATGCGCTCCAAGTCGAGCGTGAATTTCTCTATCGACGACTTGCACACCATAGCCGAGTGGTGCGCCGAGCGAGGCATCAAGACCTACCTCACCGTGAACACTATCATCTATGACGAGGACATCGACTACATGCACCGCATCGTTGATGCCGCACGCGATGCCCGCATCAGCGCCATCATCGCCAGCGACATGGCCACCATCCTCTATGCCCGCAGCATAGGGGTGGAGGTACACATCTCCACGCAGGTGAACGTGAGCAACAGCGAGGCGGTGCGCTACTATGCGCAGTGGGCCGACGTGATGGTGCTCGCCCGCGAGCTCAACCTCGACCAGGTGGCGCGCATACACGAGAACATCACGCAACAAGGGTTGCTCGGCCCGCATGGTGAGCCGGTGCGCCTGGAGATGTTTTGCCACGGAGCTCTGTGCATGGCGGTGAGCGGCAAGTGCTACATGAGTCTGCATGAGGCCAACTCCAGTGCCAACCGCGGCGCCTGCCGCCAGATATGCCGGCGCAGCTACCTCGTCACCGACCGCGACACGGGCGATGAGCTTGCCATCGAAAATAAATACATAATGTCGCCTAAAGACCTCAAGACCATTCACTTCCTCAACAAGATGGTGGATGCTGGGGTGCGCGTGTTCAAGATTGAGGGCCGGGCACGAGGGCCAGAATATGTGCGCACCGTGGCAAGCTGCTATAACGAGGCGCTCAACGCCATAGTGGATGGCACCTACAGCGAGGAGCGCATCGAGCAGTGGAACCAGCGGCTGGCGCGCGTCTTCAACCGTGGCTTCTGGGATGGCTACTACCTGGGTCAGAGGCTAGGGGAGTGGACCTCGAAATATGGCTCCAGTGCCACTCACGTCAAGGTGTATGCCGCCAAGGGTGTGCGCTACTTCTCCCACCTCGGTGTTGCCGAGTTCCTGATGGAGGCCGGTGAGCTCCATGTGGGCGACGAGATACTCATCACTGGACCCACCACTGGCGCACTGCCCATGACGGTGGAGGAGATACGCGTTGACCTCAAACCCGTGGAGAAGACCGTCAAGGGTGAGCGTTTCTCTATCAAGACTGGCACAAAGATACGCCCCAGCGACAAGCTCTTCCTCTGGAAACCAGTTTGATTAACGCACAATTTCTTCCTTTTTTCTTTGAAATGTTTCAATTCAAGAATTTAGGTCGTAATTTTCAGTAGGTTCTTGCAAATTTCAATTTTTTTATGGAAATTTGCACAATTTTTCGCGAGAACAAGTAAATATTCAGTGATTGCGTCGAAGACGCTAAATGCCTCGTTAGAGGCTATTTATCTGAAAGACCATGCAAGAGGGTCGAAGACCCTCGCAGCTTGGTCATAGAAGAAAGCAATGATGGTGCGCCGTAGGCGAACTTCAAAGCAGTCAGAATTTTAAGACTTTTCGCTAGGCGAGCAATCGGTTGAAGTTCGTCTTCGACGCACTTTTTCAGATTGATAGTCTTTAGACCAAGCTGCGAACCCCTGCGGGGTTCTGGCATGGTCTTACGCACAAAGTCGGGTCTTCGACCCGCCCAGCGTCTTCGACGCTCACAGTGGGTCAACCTAAACGCGCAAGAATCGCTGAATAGTTATGAGAACAATCACTAGAATTAATAATACTGAACTGTTATTTTTTATAATGAAAAAGTTTTTTTTAATGGCTTTTGCTATGGTGGCAATGAGCCTGGCAGCACAAGATGCCGCCACGAGACCTTTTACTGTTAGGTATATCGATGAGAATAGACTATACCAGCAGTATGTCGTGGCACAGCAGTATGTGGAACTGCAAAATAAGCTACAAAATGAGTTTAAGCAAGCTGAGCAAAAGAAGCGCAAAGAGATAGAGACATTCTATAACCAGGTGCAGAATAAGTATCAGAAAAACCTGTATAAGACCCAGAAGGCTTTTGAGGCCGACCAGAAGAAGCTTGAACAGATGCAAGACAAGGCTCAAAAGGAGATGGAGACGATGCAGAAGTCTATCGAGTCTCAACTCAACACCGAGCAGATGAAGCTTGCCAACGAGATTGACATCTTCCTGGCCGACTATGCCATAAAGAACGACCTCGATGCCGTGTTGCGCAAGGAGGCGGCAATGTTTATCAACCCTAGGTGGGACGTCACCGACGAGGTTGCCGAGGGTCTCAACGCGCGCTACAATGCCGCCCATGCTCCTGTGGCTAAAGGTGAGCCCCAGGTGGAGGGTCAGGCTCCTGCCGATGGCGGAGCCGCCCAGGAGGTGGCAAGCCCCGAGAAGTAATAGTTTAACCATTTAAAAATACTAATTTATGAAAAAGTTGTTTTTAGCACTTATCGCTGTGATGCTGGTGGCCGGAGTGGCCATGGCCGATGATAAAATCGTAGAGATACCCTTCAAGAAAGTCCCCGACTTGGCTCAGAGAATGGTGAAAATCTATTTCCCTGAGAATAGCGTGGTGAAAGCCGAGAAGGCCAAGAGCAAGGACATGAAAAACCGCACTCGCGTCACCCTCGACAACGAGGCCATCCTAGAATTTGACAAAGACGGCCACTGGATGATTGTGGATTGCCACAGCAGCAAGGTGCCCATGAAGATGGTTAACGGCATGATACAGATGTACCTGAGTAAGAACTACGCCGGCCATGAGGTGGTGTATATGGGTCGTGAGATAAAGAACGGCGACATCACCATCGTGCTCGATGACGCTACCGAGCTGCATTTCACTAACGAAAATAAAATTATAGAATAACACTTTCGATGAGAAAAATCTTGCTGATGGTGCTGGTGCTTGCCAGTGCTGTGGGGACTCAACAGGCTGTGGCACTCGGCGATGATGCTCTCGTTGCCGACTCGGCAGCCCTTGTGATGAAGGGCGATGCCATGCAAGGCGATGATGACGACGACGATGATGACACTGTGCCGAGCAACAAGCTGCATGCCGCTGGCCAGCTGAAGCCCTATGAGCCTCCTAAAGCTCCCGACTTCAACTTCATCAAGAGTCGCACCAACCCTGCCGTGAAGCCCTACCGCTTCCTCGACGACCAGACATGGGTGGGCATCCCGGTCTTTGCCGCCGGTCTCATCGTCAAGAGCGAGAAGGCTGCGTTCAGGCAGAACTATAAAAACCCCAATACCAAAATCCGCCTCATCAAGTATAACTTCCACAACGAAATAGACAATTACACACAATATGTGCCACTGGCTCTGACCATAGGCCTGAAGATTGCCGGTGTGGAGAGCCGCAGCGACTGGCCACGGTTTTGGGCCTCGTCGGCAGCCTCGGCAGCAATAATGGCAGGACTCGTCAACGGCATCAAATACACCGCCAGCGAGATGCGCCCCGACGGCTCCACGCGCAACTCGTGGCCTAGTGGCCACACCGCCACCGCCTTCATGGCAGCCACCATCCTGCACAAGGAATATGGCATGACGCGCTCACCATGGTTCTCGGTGGGAGCCTACACGCTTGCCACCGCCACTGGTGTGATGCGCGTGCTCAACAACCGCCACTGGATTAGCGATGTGCTCTCGGGTGCTGGAATAGGCATCCTCTCGGTGGAGCTAGGCTACGGACTGATGGACCTGCTCTTCAAGCATCGTGGCTTGCAGCGCGGCGACATGGGCATCTATCCCGACTTGCGCACCAACCCCTCGTTCTTCGACATCTCGATGGGTATAGGTCTGGGCAACAAGAACCTTGAATTGCCACCAGTTGACTTCAACATCCCTGCCGAGTTTCTTGATGAAGGTGAGTCATCAACCAGCGAGTCGCTAAAGCTCAAGTTTCGCTCGGCTACCGTGGTGGGAGCCGAGGCGGCCTACTTCTTCAACCCCTACATTGGTGTGGGAGGGCGCCTGCGCGTGAAGGCCACCCCCATCAACGGGTGGAGCCAGTTTGCCCTTAGCGAGGAAGGCGACATACAGCAGCTCCTGCGAGATCCACTTCTTGAACAGTCTATCCAAAACATTGCATTAACCATCGAGAGCGACCACCTCACCGAGTTTGCCGCCGATGCCGGAGTTTACTTCAGCTGGCCACTCTCGTCGCGCTTTGCGCTGGGAGCTAAAGCGTTGATAGGCCGTAGCGTGATGAACGCCATCGACATCAACGCTGCCTATCATGGCCAGCAGCTCAAGTTTAATGCCGAATGCCTCATTGACGACAGCGCTCCCATGTTCACGCCCTCCGACCAGGTGATTGACTACAAGTGGGACTACATCAATGTGGAGGCGTCTAATTCGATGAAATTTGGCTCGGGCATCTCGCTGAGCTATGCCCACAAGAACAACTTTGCTTGGCGCGTGTTCTGCGACTACGACTACTCTCGCAAGACGTTCACCGCCACCTATCATCCCCTAGGGCTGATGGAAGGCCTGTCGCCCGACGTGGTGAGCTTAATGCAGATCTATGACTGGGACATGACCAAGCCGGCAGTGTCGAGCACCAAGAAGTCGCTTCACCAGTGGGTGCTGGGCGGGGCGCTGAGCATCCATTTCTAACGACCTTACAGTCAAATATTCAATAATTTATTATGAAAAAGTTTTTATTGTTATCCATGATTGCCGCCGTGAGCTTCGGGGCTTGGGCACAGAACAGCTACATCCCCTACAAGAGCTACGACGGGGAGCATAAAAACGAGCTCTCGGGCTATGTGATGGGTGGCAACAATGTTGTCGCCGGTAGGTTTGGAGGACTTGAAGCCTCTTATACAAGACACCTCACGTCGCGCTGGCACGTGGGCGGTGATGTACAGATGCAGTTTGGCAAGCAGCTTTTCTCCATCGACATTCAGGGAGGATACCGCCTGCCAGTCAAGTATGGCAACATCAGTTTTGATGGTAAAATCATGTATAACTACTACCACAAGTATGGATTTCACGAGATGGCCTATAACTTGTCAGCTACTTGGGAGAGTGCCTACGTTGATTTTCGCATCGGCGAGTCGCTGGTCCACTACCATAAGAGAGATGTAATTATGGGGTGGGGATATACCGAGCCGCCGTTGTTCACATTTGGTTTTGGTGCCAACATTCGCCACCGCAACAATCCGTGGAACATTGGTTTGTTCTTCCGCAACTACGATGACTTCTACTACGAGAACTGGAACATCAACTGGGGCATCCGTTGGTATGCCAAGGTGAAGGAGCGTTGGAATTTGTTTGGCGAGTTCAACATCCGTCCCGCAGGCTCGATGAGCCAGCTGGCAAGTAAATATGAGGGTTCAGTTAAATTAGGTTTGAAATACAAATGGTAAATTCAATTATGAAAGCAAAATATATCATTATAGCATCAGCAATGGCTCTTGTGGCTCTTACACAAACCTCTTGCGAGAAAGTTAGTCCCATCGGCGTGCTCATGGCGGGCACCGCGGTAGAAGACCGGGTGAAGATGTCGGAATTGTATTATAAGGAATATCTAATGGCATCATCCAACGACATACACGTTAAACCCGACGAACATGGTGAATACAGCTATTCATTCCTTGTTGGCGGTGACAGCCATGTCACCACCGATCCGGGACGCATGGACGAGATGTTTGCCCTGGGACTAGAGGGTGATGACTTGCTGTATTGTCATCTGGGAGATATAGCCGACACTAAGCCAGAATATTACATCGTGCTTGACTCTCTCATCCAGAAAGCCAAGGAAAAATATGTTGTCAAGTACTATGAGATAAATGAGTATGGGCGATGGCATGAAAAAAGCGATCCTTACGACATTATTGGCTCTGCTTATGATGAAATCAGGTTCCCGTTCTACCCCGTTGTCGGTAACCATGACCTCACTCACAACGGCTGGGCTTTGTGGAGCAATATTTTCCACTCGTCATTCTATGAGTTTGATGTAAATTGCGGATTTGATGAGAATGATGAGCAGATCCGCGACCACTTCATCTTTCTCGACACGGCAAGCGGCACCCTGGGCAAGCGTCAGGTGGAACTGATTGAACAAGGCTTACTCGACGGCGAGAAAAGTTATCGCTACACCTTCATCTTCAGCCACACTAATATCTTTCTGCCTTCGCACTTGCAGTTTGCTTCGACCTTCCCGCGCGAGGAAGCCTACTTCCTGCTCAAGCAGTTCGACAAGTGGAACGCTTCTATCGTCTTCTGCGGACATGTGCACAAGTGGGATGAGCGTTTTTACAATAATGTTTATTACTTGACTCTCGACTCAATGAGCGAGCGCAACAGCCCCGACCCTGGAGACTACCTGGTGCGTGTTAAGGTCCATGCCCAAGGTGGCTACGATATCGAGAGGGTTCACATGAGCTACGTTGCCCCCAAGAAGTAGTGATCCTGCCCTACCAACCAGGATGAAAATGTGGAGACAAGGCTCGCCAAGTCCACCACCCCCCAAAAAAACAAAAGTGCTCCAAGAAAAACTTGGGGCACTTTCTCTTACCATCGTACTCCGACTGGGAATCGAACCCAGATTTTAGGTTTAGGAAACCCACGTTCTATCCGTTGAACTATCAGAGCATCTACAAAAAGCTGTGATGTGCCACGATGGGGTGGTGGCGTTTTGGCGGTGCAAAGTTAAGAAATTTATTTTAAAAAATGCTTTTTTGGCACATATTTTGCTTGTTTATTGCTAACTTTGCAGTTGATGTGCCGCAGGTGAGCCTGTAATGGCGCTGTGGTGGATGGGGCTGACCTCATCGCTGCATTGAGGAACATGTAAAAAAAAACGAGACTATGGCAAAACAGCAGCACTCTATCAGGGAGCGGGAAAGGCTTTTCACTAACTTTCCCAAGCATTACAAGGTGATAATCTATAATGACGACTTTACCACGATGGACTTTGTGGTGAAGTTGCTCGTTGAGGTGTTCTATAAGTCGGAGAGCGAGGCCACGGCAATAATGCTCATGGTGCATGAGCAGGGCCAGGGTGTGGTGGGTCTTTACAGCTATGACATGGCAGTGTCGATGACCACCAGGGCTACTGCTATAGCTCGCGACGCTGGTTACCCGCTGCGCATTGGCTATGAGCCGGAATAGTTCATAGTTAATAGTTTTTTGGGAGGACTGTGGCGCATAAAATTTAGATGAAATTTTATTACTGATTTCTAATCCTAGACTTTTTAAAGTTTTAGGGGTTTTGTGAATTGGGCATTTAAAGTAAAGAAATGTTATGTCAAAAGAAATTATAAATAGTTTTCACTTGCAGGTGGCGATGCGGCTGTCGGTTGACAATGCGGTGGCCATGCGTCACCCGTTTTTCACTCCTGAGCATCTGGTGGCCGCAATAGTTGTTTCGCAGCCCACTAACGATGCGCTTAAAGAGATGGGCATCAACAGCTCGGCGTTGAGTGCTCCATTGCAGGTTTACATTCGTGGCCTGGACTCGGTGCCCGCTCACTTGCCTTATAACTTGGAACCCTCACAGCAGTTTCAGCAGCTGATAATGGGTGCTGTGGAGATAATGCAGGCGTCGGCGGCTCCTGAGCTCGAGATTACCCATGTGCTGCGTGCCGCGATGCAGCTCGACGACTCGCTGGCAGCTAATGTGCTCAATCATTTTGCCAGCAAGCATAGCGACTTCCTGAGCACTCTGATATGGAAGATTGAGGCCTTCACCAGCAAGTTTCCCGTGAAAGGTCGCGACATGCTCGACTCGGGGCGGCTGTCGGTGGAGGAGTATGGCGGCAAGAGGCATGTGCACATAGCTCAGAACGATGACTATTTGCCCTTTGATGACGACATCAACATGGGCACCTGGCATGATGATGACGAGTATCTCGATGACAACTTTGGCGCTGCCGCGCAGCAGACGTCAATCGGCGACTTTGTCACCTGCGTCAACGACCACCTCAAGGATCACAACCCGCTCATAGGGCGTGAGGCAGAGCTTGAGCGCACCATCCATGTGCTGTGCCGCAAGGACAAGAACAACCCGCTGCACGTGGGCGAGCCTGGCGTGGGCAAGACGGCGCTCATCTATGGCCTGGCGCAGCGCATCGAGGATGGCAACGTGCCCGACTCGCTGCTGGGCTTCAAGATTTACCAGATTGACATGGCGGCAATGCTTGCCGGCACGCAATATCGTGGCGACTTTGAGAAGCGAGTGAAGCAGACGATGGACTACCTCTCGAGCCTGGGCAACGCCATTGTGTATATCGACGAGATACACAGCATAGTGGGTGCCGGGGCCACTGGCGATAGCGCAATGGACGCTTCTAACATGCTCAAGCCCTATCTGGAGCGTGGCAAGCTGCGTTTCATAGGCTCCACCACCTACGAGGAGTTTAACCGCCAGCTCTCGCGCAGCAAGGGCATAGTGCGCCGTTTCCAGCAAATCGACATCCTGGAGCCATCGGTTGACGAGACCATCGAGATAATCAACGGCCTGAAGGCGGGCTATGAGAGCTATCATCATGTGACCTATGCTCCCGCCGCCATCGACTATGCCGTGCGCTCTAGCGCCAAGCACATCATGGGGCGTTTCTTGCCCGACAAGGCCATTGACCTCATCGACGAGGCTGGCGCTTACCGCCACATCCATCCCACCACTGCCAAGCGGCAGATGGTGGATAAGGCCCTTATCGACGATGTGCTTCTAAAGGTGATGAAAATCAGCGCCACCGCTATGAAGGAAGACAACAATGCGCAGCTCAAGACCCTTGAGAAACGCATCAAGAGCGTGATATATGGCCAGGACCAGGCAGTGCGCGAGGTGGTAGAGGCGGTGCAGCTGTCCAAGGCGGGGCTCATCGACGATGGCAAGCCGCTGGCATCGCTGCTCTTTGTGGGACCCACGGGAGTGGGCAAGACCGAGGTGGCACGAGTGCTGGCCCGCGAGCTGGGAGTGGAGCTGGTGCGCTTCGACATGAGCGAATACACCGAGAAGCACACTGTGGCCAAGCTCATAGGGTCGCCTGCCGGCTATGTGGGCTATGAGGATGGCGGCTTGCTCACCGACGCCATTCGCAAGACGCCCAACTGCGTGCTGCTGCTCGACGAGATAGAGAAGGCACATGAGGACATCTACAACATATTTCTGCAAGTGATGGACTATGCACGCCTCACCGACAACAAGGGCCGCCATGCCGACTTCCGCAACGTGGTGCTCATCATGACGAGCAACGCCGGGGCGCAGCATGCGGGCCAGAGTGTGGGCTTCGACAGCCATGGCAGCCGTGGCGGCGACATGCTCAAGCAGGTGAAGAAGACGTTTAAGCCTGAGTTTATAAACCGCCTCTCGAGCATCGTGGTCTTCAACGACATGGACGAGACGATGGCGGGCATGATTCTCGACAAGCGATTGCGTGAGCTGCAAGCGAAGCTCTCGCCCAAGAAGGTGACGCTCAAGGTGGATCGTGAGGCTAGGGCATTGTTGCTCAAGGAGGGCTTCACCGCCGAGTATGGTGCCCGCGAGCTCGACCGTGTGCTCCACCGCGAGCTCAAGACGCAGCTCATGCGCGAGCTCCTCTTTGGCAAGCTCAAGCGTGGCGGCACCGCCAGCTTCTCGCTCAACAATGGGAAGATTGTGCTTGCTTAACGCTCTTTCTCTGTGAGGTGGTGAGAACTGCGCCCCCGTGCCATGTGCTGCGCACATGGAAAATTGGAGCACTTCGTGCTAAAATTGTTGTTGCGCTGTCGCGCTAAAATTTATTT
>ONJX01000032.1 GCA_900318255.1 uncultured Prevotellaceae bacterium
CGTGGAGGCGGCGGGCGCGGGCGCGGGAGCGGGAGCGGGTGGAGGCGGGAGGCGGCGGGCGCGGGGCGCGGCGGGAGCGGGAGCGGGTGAAGGCGAGCGAGGGCGCGGCGGGAGCGGGCGGCTGTCGTGTTGCGTAGTGCGCGGCTTTGCCGCGTTCAGATTACGCACCGCATCAAAAAGTCACCAAAACCTGTTGAATATTTAAAAGAAAAATATTAACTTTGCACCAATTTATATTATCATGTGAAACCAACGTTTCTTTCATTCTAAACTCTTTAATAAATAGTTGTTTATGAAAAAAGTTCTAACAATTCTAATGATGGCCCTCCTTGCCACCGGCGTGGGATGGGCAGCCGACACATGGCAAGAGACCGCTGCAAGCGACCTCTCCACTGGCGACATTGTGGTGATTGTCGATAAGACATCAGGAATGGCAATGTCGAATGACAAAGGCACAAGTTATGCACCAGTAGCAACTGAGGTTAGCTTTATTTCTAACCAAACGCAAATCAGTGCCCCCCTGGAGAAAATCCAATGGGAAGTGACTGTGACCAATGGCACCTACAAGTTTAAAGTGCCAGGAACCAGTAACTACTTATATTGCACCAACACCAACAATGGTGTGAGGGTAGGCACCAACTCTAACAATGCTTTCACCATCTCCAACAATAATAATGGTGTACCTTTCCTGTATAACACAGCCACAAGCCGTTATTTGGGCGTTTACAGCGAACAAGACTGGCGTTGCTACACCTCTATCAACAACAATATTCAAGCGACAGTTCTTGCCTTCTACAAAAAGGTAGGGATCGCATCGGCAGTCGCCACTCCGGTGATTAGCGGCACTACGCCTTTTGAGGGAAGTACTCAGGTGTCGATAAATTGCGAGACAAGTGGTGCACAGGTTTATTACACTACCGATGGCAGTGACCCCACCACATCGAGTACTCTTTACAGTGAGCCATTCACCATTAATGCAACTACCACTGTCAAGGCAATAGCAGTTCTTAATGGTGAGACAAGTAATGTCGCAACCAAGACTTTCACTGCAATTCCTGCAATCTCAAGCATAGCAGAGTTTAATGCCCTTACCGAAGGCACTAACTTTAAATATACTGCAAGCAATCTTGTGTACATCGTTTCAAATGCCGCTGGCAACAACCACTATGTGCAAGATGGCTCGAAGGGAATGCTCATTTACGGAAGCCTTGGGCAGACCTACACTGCCGGTGCTGTGATTCCCGGTGGTTTCACGGGCACAAGAAATGTATACTATACTGCTCCCGAGATGACCAATCCTGATGGTTTCACCGCCTCATCTCAAAGCACAGAACTGATCCCTGTGGAGATTACCCCCTCACAGGTTAACATGGACAACTTTGGTCGCTACATGATTATCAAAAACGCAAGTTTCAACACCAGCACCAAGACAATCACCGCTGGTGGCGAGACTATAGGTTATCACACAACATTCAACGATAGCATCCCTACAGATGGAGGCATTTATGATGTGATAGGCGTGTGTGGTTATTATAAACCGAAGGATGGTGACGCTTATCCTCAGTTCTTGCCCATCAGCTTTACAGAAGCCCAGACCACTGGTCCCGAATACTACTTGGCGGGCAATTTCAACGGCTGGGGGGACGCTGTGAACAGCGAAGTAAACAAGTTCACTAAGCGTGCCGATGGCAGTTATGCACTGAACGATGTGGAGCTTGCCGAGGGCGTTGAGTTTAAAATCATAAAGGTTGATGGTGATGTAACCACATGGTATGGTGGCACTATTACCGACGGAGGTAGCTACTATGGCGTTAATGGCAATGTACACAACAACTTGCCTTTGGATAATACTGATAATGGCAAGAACTTCAAGCTGGAAGTGGCTGGCACTAATGATTTTGTTATTAGTAGCGACATGAAGCTGACGGTAAACCGTGATGCAGAGCTCTACATGAAGGGCAGCTACTCTAATGATGACTGGGCTACTAAGACCCCATTAACAGCCACCAACGACGGCTGGACTATCACCATGGACATGGCGGCAGATACCGAGTTTGGCTTCGTTGACGAGTGGAACACTTGGCACGGTGGCAATGGTTACTGGATTAAGGCCGAGCACATGGGAACCGAGATTCCTATCGTTGCCAATGGTAACTTTGTTATGAAGGTTGCCAGCAACTTCACACTCAACATCAACAGCGCATTGACAACGCTTGTTGTTACCGACAACAATGCCGTGGTTGAAGGCGGTTATGTTAAGGTGACTTCGGCCAACGACCTTACCAGCGGCACTTACCTCATCGTCTATGAGGACGGCAATTTGGCATTTAATGGCGGTCTTGAGACCCTTGACGCTGTGGGCAACAGCATTGCTGTGACAATCAGCAACAATACAATACCCTCAAGCGCCGAGGTTGATGCGGCAACGTTCACCTACGATGCCGATGCTGGAACCCTCAAGAGTGCCAGCGGCTATTATATTGGTCAAACAAGCGATGCCAATGGCTTGGCAAGCAGCGCAACAAATGCTTACTCCAACACCGTTACGATAGATGCTGACGGCAATGCCGACATCGTTTCAAGCGGTGGTGCTTACCTGCGCTACAACGCAGCAAGCAACCAAACCCGCTTCCGCTACTACAAGAGCTCAAGTTACACTGGCCAGAAGGCCATCCAGCTCTACAAGAAGAGCGGAGAGGTGGCACCAACATTGCCCACTCCAGTGATTTCGGGCGACTCGCCATTCTTGGGCAGCACTACTGTAACAATCAGTTGTGATGATATCGAAGCTGAAGTTCGCTACACTCTCGATGGAACCGACCCAACAGCAGAATCTACACTCTATCAGGCATCATTCACCATTAGTGAGACCACCACAGTGAAGGCTAAAGCCTTTAAGGGCGAAGAGTTCAGTAATGTGGCAAGCAAAGAGTTTAAGAAGACTGTGAGCGTGGCAACAATTGCCGAATATAAAGAGCTTGGAGATAACACCACATTTGTGTTCACTGGCAATGTCACTGTTACCTACGTTAATGGCAGGAATCTCTACATCAAGGACGAGACTGGTTCGGCATTGATTTATGGTAACGAAGACTTCACTGGTTTTGAGCAGGGACAAGTGCTGGCAGCTAATTGGACTGCCACCACCACCCGTTACAATGGCTTGCTTGAGGCAAAAAATCCATCAAGCCTTGCTGCTACCGAACAAACTGTTGAAGTCTCACCAGTTGATAAGAACGTGAACGCTATAACCACTGCCAACGATAATGAATATATCATCGTTAAGAATGTAACTATCTCGGCAGTTGACAACAGGAACTTCACTATCACTGATGCCAATGGCAACACTATCACTGGACGCACATATTTCACCGATGTTGACCATCCAACAGACCTTGATTCGAAATATGACATAACTTGTGTCGTTAGTGAATACAATGGTACAGTTCAGCTTTATCCCACCGCTTATACTGTGGCTGTTGAGACTGTGGTGCTCGAGGGCGTAGCATTTAGTGCCAATAGCCAGTGGGCTACCTACTACAACAGTGCCCGCAACCTGACTCTGCCCGAGGGTGTGACTGCCTATGTGGTGACTGGTGTTCAGGGCAACAATGTTGCCATTGAGCCTGTGACTTACATCCCTGCTGGCGTGGGCGTGCTCCTATATAGCGAGGATGCTGCCGAGCAGCTGTCATCAACCCTCTACACCGGCGAGACTAGCACTCACACTAGCTTGCTCGTGGGTAGCGATGAGGAGCAAAACATCACCGAGGGCTATGTGCTTTACAACAACACCTTCTACCGTAGCGAGGAAGGTACTCTGGCAGCCCACCGCTGCTACCTGCCCATGACTCAGGTTGCTGGTGCTCCACGCATGCTCAAGATTGGCGCAAGCGATGTGCCCACCGCTATCGAGAGCATCATCGCTCAAGGCAACGTGGCTGGCATCAAGTATGTCAACCTCAGTGGCATGACTAGCGACGAGCCCTGGCGCGGCGTGAACATCGCAGTGATTACCCTCACCGATGGCACCACCCGCACTGTAAAAGTGATAAAATAACTTTATTAATAAATAGGTGGGCTCTCGACTCACTGAGCCCACCTTAATAAAACTATCAAAACAATGCAAATAAAGAAAAAATTACTGCTACTGCTTGTGATGCTCACCTGTGGCATCTCGGCAGCGTGGGCTGCCGAGCAGCATGTAACAGTAGCACCCACCACTGGTGGCACGGTGACTGTTGACAAAGCTACAGCTGCCGCTGGCGAGACGGTGACCATCACAGTAACTCCCGATGCCGGCTACCAGATTGCCAAGAGCGACATCGTGGCCGAGGCAACAATCGATCCAGGAAATGCACAAGCTCCCGGCTTGAAAGCCGATGGCCCCAATGTGGGCTACAAGATTGAGCTGCAAGGCGACGACCCTGCCAGCCTTAAAGAGGCTCGCACCTACACCTTCACGATGCCCGACGCTCCACTCAATGTGCTCATCACAGCCCACTTCTCGGGGGTGCTTGACTACAACATAACTATTTCACCCGACATCGTGAACGGCACCGTCACGAGCGACAAGGCCAAAGCCAGCTATCAGGAGACCGTGATACTGACAGTGACTCCCGCCGAGGGCTATGAGCTTGCAACGCTGCAGGCTACCTGGATTGAAGGCGGCACTCAAAACGCTATTGACGCCACTTTTGCGGGTAATGGCATGTACACCTTCGAGATGCCTGCTCACGATGTGACCGTCATGGCTACTTTCACTAAGAAGCCCTACAACATCACGGTTGACGACGGCATTGAGCATGGCTCCGTTGTGGCTCCTGCCACGGCCTACTATGGCGACCAGGTCGCTGTGACAGCGACTCCCGATGTGGGCTACGAGCTCACATCGCTAAAGGCCACATGGTATGAGTATGGCACGTCTGAAACATCTGTTGACCTCATTGCCACGGGCAATGGCTCATATACCTTCGAGATGCCTGCTTACAACGTGACCATCGAAGCCACTTTCACTAAAAAGCCCTACAACATCACTGTTGCCGATGGAATTGAGCATGGCTCCGTTACGGCTCCTGCCACAGCCTGCATGGGCGACCAGGTGACTCTGACAGTGACCCCCGACCCGGGCTATGAGGTTGCAACACTGCAGGCCACCTCGCTTGTGGGCGGCTCTATCACAGCCATCAATCCCACACCCCAGGGCAATGGCATCTACACCTTTGAGATGCCGGCGCGCGACGTGACCATCGAGGCCACTTTCACTAAAAAACTCTACAACATCGGGATTGCCGACGGAATTGAGCACGGTTCGATTTCGGCTCCTGCCACAGCCCACTATGACGACCCCGTTACTGTGACAGTGACCCCCGACAAGGGTTATGAGCTTGACCATCTCTACTACAGCTACGATGCCGGCGGCGGCGTTCATGAGCCTGAGATTACCATTGAGAATGGCCAGTTCAATATGCCAAACTTCGACGTTACCATCCATGCTACCTTCAAGCTGAAGAAATACAATGTAGAAGTTGAAGAGGCCATCGATGGCGACCACGGCTTTGTGCAGGCAGTTCCCAGCACCTGCTCCATGGGTGAAACCGTTACTCTCATAACCAGTGCCGATACCGGCTATGCGATTACCACTTTGCAGGCGACTTACGAAGAAGGCACCACCGAGGTTAACCTGCCTCTCACTCCGGCCGAGAATGACACCTACACCTTTGTGATGCCAGCGGCCGACGTGCATGTGCACTGGATTGTCAGCAAGGTACAGTACACCATCACAGTGAACCCATCGGAGCATGGCACCGTTACCGCTCCCGCCACTGCCGAGTATGGCCAAGAGGTGACCCTCACTGTTACCCCCGACGCTCACTACATGCTTGAGAGCCTCAGTGTGGCCTACACCAACGGCAACCCCGTTACCGTGACCGACAACAAGTTCTCCATGCCGGCAGCCAATGTTGTGGTTAACGCAACATTCAAGCCTGTAACTTACAACATCACCGTTGCTCCTACCGAGCATGGCACCGTTACCGCTCCCGAGTCAGCAGCCTATGGCTCTGAGGTGACTGTGAGTGTTGCTCCTGAAGAAGCTTATGAGCTTGAGACGCTTACTTACACAGTCGATGGTGGCCAGCCGGTTCCTATTGAGAACGGCAAGTTCACTATGCCTGGTGGCAATGTGACTATTACGGCTACATTTAAGCCTGCCACTTACACTATCACCGTTGCCCCCACCGAGCATGGCACCGTTAGCGCTCCCGCTACAGCCGCCTATGGCACAGAGGTGAATGTGACCGTTAGGCTATGAAATCGATGAGCTGTACTACACTTACGATGCCGGAGGAAGTGTCACTGACCCGATATTTAGAATTGAGAACGGCAAGTTCGTTATGCCAGGCACCAATGTGACTATTGTGGCTACATTCAAGCCTGCCACTTACACTATCACCGTTGCCCCCACCGAGCATGGCACCGTTAGCGCTCCCGCTACAGCCGCCTATGGCACAGAGGTGAATGTGACCGTTGGTAATGCCCGCTTATAACTCAGTAACATGTGCTGAAGTCATAGCTGGAGCTGATGATATGATTTATCGCGTTAGCGGTAAAATTACACATATTAGTAGCATGGAATATGGAAACCTCTATTTGGCAGATAATACAGGTGAGATTTTCATTTATGGAACTCTCGACAAAGAAGGAAACACTAACAACTTTGAAAGTTTAGGCTTAAAAGAGGGTGATTATGTAATTGTTGAAGGTCCTAAAACCACATATCAAGGCATTGTTGAACTTATTGATGTTACAGTCGTTGGTGTTGAAATAGAAACCAATGTTACAGGAAATGGTTATACATTTACCATGCCCGCCTGCGATGTGGTTGTTAGTGCCACCTTCAAATCGACCAGTCACACCTACACTGTGGCTGGTGAGCCTGCTGCTCTCTTTGGCTCGGAGACACCTTGGGATGTGAACAACAGCAATGGCGAGATGACCGCTGGCGACGGCGGCATATACACTTGGACCTCGCAGCCCACCCACCTCGAGGGCGACGTGATGTTCAAGATTGTGACCGACAAGAATTGGAACAATCCTTCTTATCCAGCCGACAACTACATTATTTCAAACGTCAAACCTGGCACCTACACCGTTACCATCACCCTTAACCCCGCCACTGGCGAGATTAACGTGAATGTGGTTGGACAGGCCGATGTTTTTGTCATTGGCCAGATAAACGGCAACACCCAGTTCGCTCCCAACGATGGCCTGCAGATGACTACCGAGGACGGCAAGATTTACACCGCCCAGGTGACCATTGCCGACATCGAGGCTGGCTATGGCTTCTTTGCCTTCACCCACAAGCTTGGTGCTAATGCCGACGACTGGAACACTGTCAACGCTTATCGCTTCATGGCCGAGAGCTATTACGACTTCCTCGTGACTGGTTCTACCATGAACTCCCAGCTGCCCATTGACTACAAGGACAACAGCGCTATGAAGATTCCTGCCGGTGAATACACTCTCACCGTCGATCTCGAAAACATGCATCTCACAATCAACGGTGGAACACAGCTGAGCTACATCCTGGCAAGCGGTGTTGAGGGTGTCGATTACACCGTTATCAACGACCTCACCGTGGTTGAGAAGAGCGATGTGACCAAGCAGTACTTCACCAGCGATGGCAATGACAACTGGATTACTCTCAACAGCAGCAACTACTACAACGGCCAGGACATCCTCGGTTTCAAGGGCGGACGTGTGAGCGGAGTGTTTGGTGGCAAGAACCTGAACCCATATCTCACAATCTCGACAACTCCCACCATAATTGAAGACGCCCAGCCAGTTGAGCCAGCAAGCTACTCTCTTGCCAACCCATTCTCTCCAAAGGTTGACGAGGTGATCATCGTGAGCAAGGCTTATTACAAGGCTAGCGAGAACACACTGCGCGCTTATGCCCCAGGCGGTGCCCAGGGACAGAGCTGCACCGTTGACAATAGCCTCTTCAGCTATGACTTTGAGGATGGTAAGCAATATACTGTTAGGGGTGTTATCAACATCAAGGAGCCCTGGGCAACCCCCAGCGGCATCAGCATGATGGATTATGATTACCCATTCCAGAACTACAAGTTGCTCGTTACCGATGTCACCGAAGAGCCTCCCACAACGGCGATTAACAACATCTACCTTGAGGAAGGCGTTAAGAGTGTGCGCTTCTACAATGCCGCAGGCGTTGAGAGCAACGTACCATTCCCTGGCGTGAACATCGTGGTCAAGGAAATGAACGACGGCTCTAAGGTGACTACTAAAGTCATCAAGTAAAAGCCCTTGACTTTTCCTGATTTCTTACTGGCGGCATCCACATTGACTAGGATGCTGCCAGTTTTTTTAGTAACACGCCCCCATGAGAGACAGCGAAACACCATTGATTGACAAAATATGAGAGCAATAGTGTCTTTATTCCAAAGATTTTCAGTACTTTTGTAACGACCAAACAACGGCAATATGTTGAATTCTTTTTGGAAACATATCATCTATCCGCCCAAATCAATAAGCGAAGCAAAGCTCTCCGAGACCTTTGGCGGCAAGTGGGTGGTAGTGACTGGAGCCACCTCGGGAATTGGCGAAGCACTGACACTTAAACTGATTGCCGCTAAGTCCAATGTACTGCTCATTGCCCGCAACGAGGAACAGCTACAATTGCTGTGCCGCAAAGCTCACGAGAATGGCTGCCAAGCTCGTTACAAAGCCATAGACCTGAGGCAACGACAGGAACTTGACGCATGGTGCGAGACATTGAGGACCAAGCTGCCAGCAGTGTCTTTCCTCTTTTGCAACGCCGGCAAGTCTATAAAGCGCAGCATCACGTCTTCTCTTGAGCGCATGCACGACTTTGACCGCACCATGGATCTTAACTACCGCTCGATGGTGGCATTATCGCTGGCCTTGATGCCAGCGCTCAGAAATGCCAGTGGCAAGATCATCTACACCTCCTCGGTGAGCAGCCGCTATCCGTTTGTGCCTGGCTGGAGCGCCTATCACGCCTCGAAATGCGCCGCCAACGCCTGGTGCCGCACTGCCCGCCATGAGCACAAGAAGCTGGGAGTGAAAGTGAAGATTGCCTATATGCCACTGGTACACACTCCCATGGCCGATGTAAACGAGGCCTATAAAAACCTGCCAGCCTATTCTGCCCATGAGGCAGCATGCATCTTGCTCAAGTTGGCGATGAGTGATAAATTCCGTTATAAACCGTGGTGGGCACTCTAGAGCGATGAACAGGACTATAATCTCAAAGCTGATAAAACTGCACATCCTCACCCCAGGTGGGCTCTGCACTCTACTCGGGAGCTTCTTTCGTGACGGCATCTCGCTGATGGCACTGTTGCGATTTGCCGCAAAATATTACCCTGAGCATTGCGCATTGACACATAACAGCAAGCGGCTCAATTACACACAATTTTATGACCACGCAACACGTCTTGCCAAGGTGTTACACCGCGACTATGGCCTAAAGGCAGGGATGCGCGTGGGGGTGCTTTGTCGCAATCACACCGCCATGGCATTGCTGCTCCCGGCCCTGTCACGGCTGGGAGTGAAGATGAAACTGCTCAACACCGACATCGCTACCACTGTGCTCAAAGAACAAGTAGAGAGAAACAGAATGGATATGCTCATAGGCGACACCGTCATGAAAGAGCGTTACAACAATGCTTGCCTGCCGTGCCCTATCAGAGAAAGCGACGACCTGTATCAAGAGGTCCTCAACAATACCCATGACATAGACGTGAAGCTGCCACGCATCATGCGGGGTGGCGAAATCTCGGTCTTCACTGGAGGCTCTAGCGGAAAGAGCAAAGAAGCACCCAGGAAAATGGCTGCCCTACAATTCCTGCCACCATTCTATGCCATGCTCGAGCAACTGCGACTCGACGAGCACAACAGCGTGTTGCTTGCGCTGCCAGTGTATCATGGTTTCGGACTCGCCACGCTCATCATGTCGATAGTAATGGGCAAGAAGGTGTGCCTGATGAGTCATTTCGATGCCCATAACGCTCTAGAAATCATCGCCACCGAGAAGATAGAAGTAGTGCCCGTAGTGCCCGCCATGCTCGCACGATTGTGGCAGAATGATGAGGCACCGGCATTGATGAGAACAGTGAAGTGCATCATCAGTGGCGGCGACCGCCTCGACAAGAAATGGGCCTCTGTCACCCATGATCACCTAGGAAATGTGCTTTACAACCTCTTTGGCACCTCCGAGGCAGGCTTTTTCATGATAGCCACGCCGCAAGACCTCTCAAGCAATGAAGAAGTGACTATAGGGCGTCCCATCAGTGGTGTGGAGTGCAAGATAGAGGAGGTTGACAGTAATGGCGTGGGGGCACTATGGGTGCGCTCAGCATGGGCTATGACAAGTCTCAAAAACAAATGGCAAAACACTGGCGACCTAGTGTATCGCAATAGCCAAGGCTGCTACTTCTATCGTGGGCGCAGCGACAACATGGTGGTGTGCGGCGGCGAGAATGTCTTCCCCGAGAATGTGGAGAAAGTCATCAATTCGCACCCCGAGGTGATCACATCGGTAGTGACTGCTGCGCCACACCCCCACTTTGGCACCGTCTTGAACGC
This sequence comes from uncultured Prevotellaceae bacterium, assembly GCA_900318255.1. Lineage (GTDB taxonomy): Bacteria > Bacteroidota > Bacteroidia > Bacteroidales > Muribaculaceae > Sodaliphilus. The sequence continues at coordinate 10,633 of ONJX01000032.1, forward strand.
AACAGTGGAAATCGCACCTGGCTCTACACTGCCAGCAAGCGCTCTCAAAGCCTGGCTCTGCCCTCGCCTTTCACGAGCCGAGATGCCACATCACATCGCCATGAGCACCATCAGCACCCTCGACTCAGGGAAAATAGCACGCAAGCAAGCTCAACACAGCATGTAGGAAACGAGAAAACCCGCCATTCACATGGAGGGTCTTTCGGTTAAAATGAAGTCGAACAAATTTACGAGTAATGTCAGTGTTTTCAAGGCATTGATTTAAGGCATATTTTGTTTCTTATCAGTTGAACAATGAAGCTTGACGGTATTGCGCAGGCATTGCTGCGTGGAATGAGGGGCGCGGTGCGCTCTGGCGAGAAGCAAGCGAGAGGTTCATGGCCCAGCCTTGCGTCTTGTTGCGTATGTTAAGGCGAGCCAAGCCCATGAAGCGTCCTGCAATAGCACAGACGAAACGCACAATGTCGTTAATGCTCGAGAAATTTGACTTGCTGATGCTAGCCACTGTCTTTCCGCCCACTTCGAGAGTGGCAAAAATCTGGTCGTTGACCGATAATGATGTTGCGTTGTAATTCATAGTTTTGTCCTCCGTTTTTGTGGCACATTGATGCGCCTTGTTTTATTTTACACTGCAAAATTAAGGTGCCATTGTGCCATATTACTGCCCATCAAAAACAAATCATGTTAAACATCCGTGATTTTTCTTTTTTTTGCCACAAAACGCCATCAAACTCCCTCTATTGGGTGGTGCCGTTTTGTAAAAAAGCAGTATATTTGAGGCCGCAAAGAGATACAAAGCATGTTTTTTTTACCTTTAGCAATAGGGGAGCTTGTTTCATGTTTTGCCCATTAGCTTGCATATAAAAAACTTATATATTTATGAAAAGCAGAATAACCGAACTTTTTGGAATTGAATACCCAATCATTGCCGGTGGCATGGTGTGGTGCAGTGGATGGAAACTAGCGTCGGCAGTGAGCAACGCTGGAGGACTGGGACTTATAGGGGCAGGGTCGATGACTGCCGAGGTGCTGCGTGAGCACATACAGCAGTGTAAGGAGGCTGTAGAGGACAAACCTTTTGGTGTGAATGTGCCGCTGATGAAGCCCAACTCTGCCGAGCTCATGCAGGTCATTGCCGAGGAGAAGGTGCCGGTGGTATTCACCAGTGCCGGCAGCCCCAAGAAGTGGACCTCGTGGCTCCATGAGCGAGGCATCAAGGTGGCACATGTGGTGGCATCTTCCACATTTGCACGCAAGTGCGAGGAGGCTGGTGTAGATGCTGTTGTCGCCGAGGGCTTTGAGGCTGGCGGTCACAACGGCAAGGAGGAGACAACCACGATGTGCCTTATTCCCGCAGCACGCAAGGCTACCTCACTGCCGCTGATTGCCGCTGGTGGCATAGCCAGTGGCGAGGCGATGCTCGCAGCACAAGTGCTCGGAGCCGAGGGTGTGCAGATTGGCACCCTCTTTGCGCTCACTCAAGAGAGTGGCGCTCACGAGGCATTCAAGCGTCGCTGCCTCAACCTCAACGAGGGCGACACCAAGCTGCTGCTGCGCAAGCTCTCGCCCACGCGCCTGGTGAAAGGTGGCTTCTACGATGCCATAGAGCAGGCCGAGAACCGCGGCGCCTCTCCCGAGGAGCTGCTCGAAATCATCGGCATAGGGAAAACTAAAGTAGGTATCTTTGATGGCGACATCGACAATGGCGAGTTAGAGATAGGCCAGGTAGCGTCGCAGCTCAAAGGCAACGACATCGAGCCAGTGGCAATAGTGATGCAACGACTCGTGCTAGAATATGAACAAGCCCTCGCCAGCCTGGGCTAGTAACAAGAAATAACCAAGAATAACGGGGAGTGACAGGAACGAATTAAAAATTCCTTTACTCCCCTTTATTTCTTTTTCTTCTCCTCCTTCACTGGCCAGCGGTCACGGCTCAGGGGGATGGTGTAGTAGAGCGAGAGGCCGAAGGCCCACTTGCCGTTGCGCGTGCCATAGCCGGGGATGTACCACGGCTTGCCGTTTTCGCTTTTCTTGTATTTGAAGATTCCATGAAACTTCACCTCCCATCCTAGCGACCAGTTGCTGGCGATATTCACTTTAAGTCCTGCCAGAGCCTCTCCCCACAAGGCGTTAGAGCTTAGCCCCTTGAGTTGCAGGTTCTGGTATTCTCCCCAGTAGGGATTGTTGATGACAATGTCGTTAATGTCATATTTAAAGGTGCTAAATCCCAGCCGCACTCCGGCATAAAGCTGATATCTAGGCTCGCTCTTGAAGAGGAAGTTGTAGTTGGCGCCAATCTTCACGTAAGGTGCTATTTTCCCCGAGTAGGTGTAGTCCATGTCGTCGGGAGTGTCCTTGGCGCGCCCTATTCCAAGCTCCATCATGGGCTGAAAACGGTTCCACATGTTGAGTGTGGCGCTCACTCCAAACGAGGAATACTTCTGCCCAAACGCCATGACAATGGCATCGCCAAAATTCAGACCCAGCGACAGCTCGGTGAGCTTGGGATAGCGAGGATAGATTTTAGCAAGCGAGTCTTTGCGCTCCTGCGCCCGCGCCTGCGCGCTGTCGCCACTCAGATACTGTTGAATTATCTTCTCGTCGGTGCCTTTGGGTGGCGTGAGCACCTTGTTGGTCGAGGGTTTAACGGGCGTCACCTTGCGCTGCTGGTCTTGTGCGCGCATGATGCCGGTAGCCGCCATCATGTAAGCAACACACAATATGCTAATCAAGACTTGTTTCATTGCATGTAGATTTTAATGGTGACAACGTCGGCATTAGTTATTAGGGGAACGGGAATTGCGATGGAGTCGATAGCGTGGCGGGTGTGCTCCCACGAGGTGATGTTGAAGTTATACATCGCTCCGCACTCATGCGACTCGAAATAGGGTGTCTCGCTATAGTTCAGTGTGATGGTGTCGTTGGCAATGCCATCGGTGTTGTAGTTGAGCACATACTGGCAAGACTTCTTGGTGATGCTCAGCGGCAAATACACCTGGCTGGCAGTGGTGTTGTCAATGATGAGGCTGTCGTTAGGGGCTCCAATGCCATAGACAGTGAGATTAGGCACCTGCACCGCTTCGTCGCCTTCATAAAATGCCGCCAGTGGTATGCCAGTGCTGTTGCCAATGCAGTTGTCGTTGTTACAAGCCGCCATCAATGCCATAGCCACGATAGCCACCAGAGTCAATCTAAAACTATATCTCCTGCTCATCACTAAAACTTAAAAACTTAACTTAACACTTAACCCTTAACACTTTACACTTAACCCTTAACACTTACTATCTTATTTCCTCCTCAATCTCGTAGTGGTTGCGGCTTTGTGAATTGCGGGCTATGAGCTCGCCCAAGAAGCCTGTGAGAAAGAGCTGTGTGCCCAGTATCATGCAGGTGAGGGCAAGGTAAAAATAAGGTGAATCGGTAACCAGGATGTAGTGGTTGCCGGCGTGCATGTTGTAGAGCTTGATGGCACCCACGGCAATCACGGCAATGAGACCTATAAGGAACATGAGACTGCCCAGCAGCCCAAAGAAGTGCATGGGCTTGACGCCAAACTTCGACTGGAACCACAGCGTCATCAAGTCGAGGTAACCGTTGACGAAGCGGTCAAGGCCAAATTTTGACTTGCCATACTTGCGCGCCTGGTGCTTAACCACCTTCTCACCAATCTTGTCGAAACCGGCATTCTTGGCAAGGAAAGGGATGTAGCGATGCATGTCGCCATACACCTCAATGTGCTTCACCACCTCGTGGCGATAGGCCTTGAGGCCGCAGTTGAAGTCGTGAAGGTTCTTGATGCCACTCACCTTGCGCGCCGTGGCATTGAAAAGTTTGGTGGGGATGGTCTTCGACAGCGGGTCGTAGCGTTTCTGCTTCCATCCGCTCACCAGGTCGTAACCATCCTCGGTAATCATGTGGTAAAGCTCAGGAATCTCGTCGGGCGAGTCTTGCAGGTCGGCATCCATCGTGATGACGACATCGCCCTTAACCCGCTCGAAGCCCGTGTAAAGAGCCGGCGACTTGCCATAGTTTCGCCTGAAGTGAACACCCTTGATGCAAGGGTTCTTCTCGCTAAGCTCCTTGATGACCTGCCACGAGTTGTCGGTGCTGCCGTCGTCAATCATGAGCACCTCGTAGGTGAAACTGTGCTCATTCATCACACGCTCTATCCACGCCACCAGCTCAGGCAGCGACTCTGCTTCGTTGAAAAGAGGAACTACAACCGAAATGTCCATATTATGTAGTGTTCTAAAAAATGACGTCTTGATGACGTCTTGATGATGTCTTATTGTTGTCTATAGGGTATCTTGCTTGCTATAAATGCCGTGATGGCACCACCCAAACTTCCTAAGCATGCAAACATCCAAAATAGCATCATGCTGAACTCCAGTGGCGACGGCAAGGCGCGGTGCGAGATCATTTTCTCTAGCGTGGTAGCTGTCTGAGCATCGACATTTGGAGCGTTGTCAAGGAAATACCGCATCTGCTCATAAAGGAAGTCGGGCCTTGCGTAGATGATTGTCAAGTAACTTACCAGCACCATGATTAGCGAGCCGCCTAATGTGGTAAAAATCGCCAAGACCCACAAGTCGCTGTATATGGCAAAGCCCTCAAGGGCAACAAACCGCTTGCGTTGAAACAGGAACAACACCACTGGCGCCGCCAGCATCAGCAACAACGACAGCACGCTCAAAAATGGCACTCTGTCATAGAACACCAGCGTCACTGCCAGCATCGACAACAGAATTCCAAACGGAACCCCAAGCTCGGCACTGAGTGAATAAATGTTCTTTTTAAAGTCAAAGTGTTTCATTCTTGCGCAGCAATTTATTACCAAACTGCAAAGGTATAGAAAAGTTTTGAGTTATCAGCTTAAAGTTTTTAGTTATTTAACTCAAGTTTCAAAATTACCCCAAACTTGAATTATTTTATCATTTCCAGGAATTGGTCTTCGCTAATGATGTCGATGCCTAGCTTCTGGGCCTTCTCGAGCTTGGCGGGGCCCATGTTGTCACCTGCGAGAACAAACGATGTGGCCTTGCTGATGCTGCCCACGTTCTTGCCACCGTTCTGCTCAATCATCGCCTTGTATTCTTCGCGAGAGTGATGCTGAAACACTCCACTGATAACGATTTTCTTGCCTTCAAGCTTGGTGGTGCGGCTGGCAAGTTCCTCCTGGCTCAGCGCCATCTGCAAGCCTGCCCATCGCAGCCGCTCCACAATGTCGCGATTGCTCTCCACAGCAAAATACTCCACTATGCTTTGCGCTATCTTTGGCCCTATCTCGGGAATGGCAGCCAGCTCGTCGGCACTCATGCTCATGAGGGTGTCGATGTTGTGAACATGGCGAGCCAGCACTTTAGCGATGGTCTCGCCCACAAAATTTATCGACAACGCATATATCACCCTCTCAAAAGGCACTTGCCGTGACTGCTCGATGCCACGCATGATGCGCTGTGCACTCTTGAGCTGGAAGCGGTCGAGGCTCACCAGCTTCTCCTGGGTGAGGTCATAGAGGTCGGCGATGTCATTGACAAGGCCACTCTCGTGCAGCTGCACTGCCACCTCCTCGCCAATGCCATCGATGTTCATGGCATGACGAGCCACAAAATGCTCGATGCGCCCGGTGATTTGCGGTGGGCACTCCCACTTGTTGGGGCACACCCATGCCGCCTCGCCCTCGATGCGCTTGAGCGGGGTGCCGCACACAGGGCAATGGCTCACGAATTGTATGGGCTGGGCGCCAGGCTCGCGCTGCTTGGTGTCAACGCCCACTATCTTGGGGATAATCTCTCCGCCTTTCTCCACATACACCATGTCGCCGTCGTGAATGTCGAGCTGACGTATTATGTCTTCGTTGTGTAGCGAGGCGCGCTTGACGATGGTACCGCTCAGTAGCACTGGCTCCAGGTTGGCAACGGGGGTGATAACGCCCGTGCGTCCCACCTCATAGCTCACCGACTTGAGCTTGGTGCACTCGCGCTCGGGGGCAAATTTATAGGCTATCGCCCATCGTGGTGACTTGGCAGTAGCGCCAAGGTTGAGCCATTGTCTTAAAGAGTTGAGTTTGAAAACAAGCCCATCGGTAGCAACGGGAAGCGACTTGCGGTCTTTGTCCCATCGCCCTATGAAATCGGCCACGGCATCAATAGATTCGAGCACTTCGGTATGGGCTACCTTAAAGCCCCAAGAGCGCACGGCGTCCATAGCTTCGGTGTGTGTGGAATAGGGCAGGTTGTCGCCTAGTAGGAAATAGAAATAGGCATCAAGACCGCGACGAGCCACCTCGGCGCTGTTTTGCAGCTTCAGCGTGCCGGCGGCAGCATTGCGGGGGTTAGCAAAGAGGGGTTCCTCGTTGAAGGCGCGTTCCTGGTTTAGGCGTTCAAATTGTGCCCACGGCAGCAATATCTCGCCTCTCACCTCAAAGCGAGCGGGATAGTCCATGCCTTGAGGAAGCTGTAGTGGCACGCTGCGGATAGTAATGACATTGGCAGTGACGTCATCGCCGCGCACTCCGTCGCCACGTGTCACGGCACGCACTAGTCGGCCGTTCTCGTAGATGATTGAGATGCTTGTGCCGTCATATTTCATTTCGCCGACGATTTCCACAGGCTCGCCGCCAAGTCCATCCTTGGCGCGTCGCAGGAAGTCCTGTACTTCTTCTATGCTATAGCTGTTGCCCAGCGACATCATGGGGCGCTCATGTACCACTTGCTCAAAACCCTGACTCAAGTCGCTGCCCACGCGCTGGGTGGGCGACAAGGGGTCGGCCATCTCGGGATGCGCCGCCTCCAGGTCCTGCAACTCACGCATCAGGTGGTCAAACTCCTGGTCGCTGATGGTGGGCTGGTTGAGCACATAATAGTTGTGGTTGTGGCGGTTTAACGTGTCACGAAGCTCTAGGATGCGTGCCTGGTCGCCAGTGGGCTGTTCGGCTTGCTTGGGCTTCTGCTCCACCACTTCATTGTTGTTATCTAAATCGTCGAATAAACTGCGTTGAATATCCATAAAAAGTTAATGTTACATTGACATTATCACCTCGTTGATGAGGTCGGCGTTGAATTGCTCGATGTCGGTGAGTTCCATTGGGTTGCTGTTCTTCTTGTACCAGGGTTGAGCATCGAAGTATTTCTGATACTTGTCATCTTCGAAGATGTTGCCGTGACGAGCGAAGATTTCAGCGTACATTAATTCGAGAGCATCCTTCGGGAAGAGTCTGAGCAATTTGTGTGTGAGAGGCATCACCGAAGTGAACGCCCATTTGCCGTCGATGCCCTTCCACGGGCACTGCACCTTGGTGAGCATGTTGCTGCCATCTGCGAGACGAGGGCGGTGGTCAACAAATTTATCGCCATAAGTCTCTTGGGCCAATAAGCCATCGGCAGTGAGCTTTAGCTCCCACATTAAGAATGGGCAGATGGCACCAGCACCACCTCCTCCCGGCAGATTGGGGGAGTTAGGATCTCCATGGCTCACACGTTCAAAGCTATGGATAATCTTTATTTTGTCTTTCTCCATTTTCATAATGCGATATACTCCAGGATCGGTGTTATACTTGCTTCCTGTGTAAAAATCTTGCCACAGTCCGAAAATTGAATTCTTTCCATTGGTGAGCATATAGTTCCCAGCCAAGATATACTGAACGTAGATTGATAATTCAACCTCAGAGTGTAAACGGTTAGTGTAGTAATAGACCTCAACAGGGTCATCAATGGCATTGCGATATACAAGCACGGTGTCATTGCCCAGTTTCTCGACAGAGAGTGTGAGACCATCTTTATTATTAGACTCAATATGGCATAGTTCTAGACCATCGTAGGAAAGATGTCTGTGATTGGTAAAGAACTGCTTTGTGTCAAGCACCTGTCGCTTATCGAAGCGGTGCTCAAGTTGAGCTTTTATGCCATTTTCAAACAGGGCTTTCATCTGTTTTTCCTGTGGAAAGCGGGAAGCAGCGTTGCCGGCGAATGTGAAGATGGCAATTGCTGTGGCCAATAGGAAGATTCTTTGTTTCATAGTAGTTAATAATAATTTTGTGGGTATTGGTTGTTTGTATCTCTGTTCACTAATAAAAACAATCTTAATCTCAAAAAAGAAAGCTTTTTAGAGTCATCATTCTCCTGCCATCACTTGCTTGATGAGGGCTGCGTTGAATTTCTCGATGTCGGAGAGTTCGGTTGGAGACTTACTCTTTTTGTACCACTTTTGTGCGTTGAAGTAATTTTGTGTCTCGGTGTCATCGAAAGCTGCCCCATGGCGGGCGTAAATCTCGGCACACATGAGTTCGAGAGCATCTTTTGGAAATAGTTTTAGCAACTCATGTGTGAGTGGCAACACCGAAGCGAATGCCCACTTACCGTCAACGCCTTGCCAAGGACACTGCACCTTGGTGAGCACGTTATTATCTTTGTTGTCGAGTCGAGGATTGTGATCCACAAAAGGCTGATCTTTTAGAATCTTTACCAGAAGCCCTTGCGAGGTGAGTTGAACCTGCCATTTCATGGGGCCCATTTTGGCTCCTGCGCCCCCACCTCCAGGCATTTTGCCGTGCTTTGGGCTTTTGGGGTTGCCGTGGCTCACCCTGCCTTTGCCATAACTGACATTTATGAGGTTGGTTTCGGGCACAAATTCTATCTGGAAGATTCCTGGGTCGTGGTCATACTTGCTGCCTTCATAAAAGTCCATCTTCGGTCCAAACACCGAGTGTTTGTCATTCTCAAGACAGTAGTTTCCTGCCAGGATGTAGTGGATGAAAATGTAGTCTTGCCAACTGTGAGTTTTGCATTCTTTTTCCTCGATGCTGTAAAATGCCTTTACCGGATGGTTCTGTGTGTCGCGGTAAACGAGCATGGTGTATTGGCCTATTTGCTCTACTGTCACTGTGAGTTTGTCGCCATACTCTTCCACTATTTTGCCGCCATCGACATTCAACCAAAAAACATCTTTGGTGGGCACAACGTCTTTGGTGGAATGGTAATCATATCCTGAGACAATCTTTTTGACGTCAAGATCATATCTTGTTGTGAAAACATACCTGCCGTCACACCAATATAGCACCTTGCCAGTAATCAACGTGTCCATAGTGCTCAACAGGCGTGCCATGTCGTTGCGGTGCTCAAGGTCGGTAGCGATACCTTCTTTTAGGGTGTTATACACATTTTCGGCTCTGAATGGATGCACTACCTGGGCATAGCCGCTATTGATCAGTGTTATCATTGCTAATAATAAAAATAAATTCTTTTTCATGACTATCTGTTTTGGTTCGTCTTCTTTTGCAAAAATACTATTTATTTTCGTTTTATGGGTAATTTGTGAGGTGATATTGAGATTTTTTTATATATTTGCAAAAAAACACCTAACAATAAAAACTATAATTATGAAACTCGGAAAATGCAATTTATGGATTATAGCGCTGGTGACGTTATTCTTGGCTGGCACGACACCTGTGGTTGAGGCCAGGGTTAAGAAAGGCAAGGCTAAGAGCGCAGTCACCAAAAACGGCAAGAAAGGTAAAAAAGCGTCGGCAGGAAAGAACCTCACCTTCACGGTAAAGGGAGTGACGTTTGAGATGGTGCCTGTTGATGGTGGGTCATTCACAACCACTAACCGTGTTGGCTATGACCAATATGATGAAAAGCATGTGACTTTAAAGTCCTATTACATAGGTCAAACCGAGGTGACCCAAGCGTTGTGGCAAGCGGTGATGGAGAATAATCCTAGTGAGGTAAAAAACGACAACGGTCCCGTCGAGAATGTGCGATATGAAGACTGCATATTCTTCATCTATAAGTTAAACGAACTCACAGGCAAGGCATTTAGATTTCCTACCGCTGCCGAGTGGCAATTTGCTGCCCGCGGCGGCAACTTGAGCAAGGGATATTTATACTCTGGCGGCAACGACATCAACCAGGTGGCGTGGTATGAAGGCAACAGCGACGGCAAGCCCCACCCGGTGGCCACTAAGGCGCCCAATGAGCTAGGCATCTACGACATGAGCGGCAACGTGAGTGAGTGGTGTGCCGAGTATGACGACGGCACTCGCTCCACGTCGGCCGACATTGGCCCAGGCCTTGCTCGCCCCTCAGCCACGTTCTACAATGGCAGCTGGAAGAGCTCGCCCGAGGAATGTGAGATAAAATATATGGACCAGAACGAGGGCAGAAGTTACCCATTCATTGGTCTGCGGCTCGCGCTGTAGCACCATAGATTAAGTGTTAAGGATTGTGTAGGGACAAGGCGTGCCTTGTCCGCTAGAGAGTCAACAGGTTGTAATACCCATAATCTCACCACTGTCTTCCATAAACGATAAACGATAAACGATATCCCTTCCCCTTTCCACCTATATATTATGAAAAAGAAGATTGCATTAATACTTGTTGCTTGTGTCATAGCTGTTAGTGCTGCGGCACAAGAGTTTTGGCTGGGTGCCGACATCAGCGGCACCAGCGAGCTTGAGCGCAATGGCGTGAAACTATATAACGCTGCTGGCCAAGAGCGCGACAACATCACGCTCATGAGCGAGCTAGGGCTTAATGCGGCACGCTTCAGGGTGTGGGTCAATCCTCGTGACGGCGAGTGCGACATGCACGACGTGCTGGCCATGGCACAGCGCGCACAGGCTCTAGGCATGGCAATCATGATTGATTTCCACTACAGCGACTGGTGGGCCGACCCTGGCAAGCAGAACATCCCGGCACGCTGGCGCCACTACAACTACGAAGCCATGAAGCGCGCCCTGGCGATGCACACCACCCAGACGCTACAACTACTCAAAGATAACGGCGTAGATGTGAAATGGATACAGATAGGCAACGAGACCACCAACGGCTTCCTGTGGCCCATGGCTCACACTCCCGAGAACATGAAGCAGTATGCCGGCCTCACCGAGGCAGGTTACCGTGCTGCCAAGAAGGTATATCCTCATACCTGCTGCATCGTTCACCTCGACGCCGCCTGCGACATCGACCGTTACCACACCATCTTCAACGGCCTAAAGAAGTATAAGGCTCACTACGACATGATAGGCGTGAGCGTGTATCCCTACTGGGACATGGACGCCGGACTCACCAAGAGCGAAGACGAGACCCTTGAGCGCGTGATTGAGAACATCAACACTCTGGCACAGGAGTATCACTGCCCGGTAATGATAGTCGAGACAGGCTATGAGGCGCGACGACCCGAGGCGGGCAAGGCATTCATGACACGCCTCATTGATGCTGCTCGCAACCGCACTGGCGGCAACTGCCCCGGCGTGTTCTACTGGGCTCCCGAAGCCGAGGGTCACTACCCACTGGGAGCATTCCAGAACCACCGTCCCACGGTGATAATGGATGCGTTTAATTCAGTGATAAGTAATGAGAAGTAATTGATAAAGAATTCTAGATAATCTAGGACAACTAAAAACTAACTACCAACTAAAAATTAATGAAAATTCTACACACCAGCGATTGGCATCTTGGGCACACGCTCTACGGCTATGACCGCACCCAGGAGCAACTGTCGATGCTCAGTCAAATTGAGGAAATTATTAAGAACGAACAGCCCGACGCAATGGTGCTCAGCGGTGACGTGTATCACACCTCGCAGCCCAGCGCCGCAGTGCAAACCATGTTTACCGACGCCATTGTGGCAATGCACCGGGCGTGCCCCGAGATGACCATCGTCATCACCGCCGGCAACCACGACAGCAGCTCTAAGCATGAAATCTTTCACACCCCCTGGCGCGAACTTAAAGTACATGCCATTGGCAATATCGACAAAGAGAACCCCAGCAACCACATTATTGAGATTCCTGGCAAGGGATGGGTGGTGGCGGTGCCCTATGCCTACCAGCGCAACATCCCCCAGGGGTTCTTTGAACAACTGCTGAGAATGGTTGAAGAAAGAAACACGGGCAGCCTTCCTGTGGTGATGATGGCCCACGCCACCGTGGAGGGGTGCAACTTTACTGGCCATGACCTTACGGGACAAAAGACAGTGGGCGGAGTTGATGCTGTGGAGCATATCTACTTTGGCACTGGCTATGACTACCTGGCACTGGGCCACATCCACCATGCACAGTTCATCCACAACACCGAGCACCGCATGCGCTATAGCGGCACGCCACTGGCGGTGAGTTTTGACGAGAACTACGACCACAGCATCTCACTGGTGGAAATCGACAGCCATGGGGCACTGCCCAGAATCACCGAAATATCTATTGTCAACCCACGGCCACTGGTGTCGTTGCCTAGCGACTACAATGCCACGTGGAACGAAGCAAAACGGCTGCTTGAGGACTTTCCCAGCGACATCCCGGCCTACATCAGGCTCAATGTTGAAGTGGAAAACTTCCTGCCTGCGGGAGCCAACGAAGAAGCTCAAAGCATTGCTGCCAGCAAGACGTGCCGGGTGTGCCACATAAACACAAAACGCCAAGACCGTGAACGCACTACGGGCCAAGCACTCACCGTGCAGGAATTGCAAGAGATTGCACCCATCGAAATTGCAAAACGCTACATCAGTAATGTGGCTGGCTCTTTTAATGAAGAGATGGAACAGATGTTCAACGAAGCACTAGAGGCATTACAGGTGGATTCTATAAATTAATTGAGATGGATTTTGAATTTATGTCGAGCAGGTTTTTATTCAAAGTTGAAGAATAGTAGCGGGCTACATTTCAAGACTTTAAATAAACAACCAAAACACTATTATTCTTTATCTTAATTTATAGAACCCACCTATACCAAGAAAACAACAATTGATGACATTATGAAACTGCTAAACCTCAAGATGCACAACATAGCATCTATCAAAGATGCAACTATCAATTTTGAGCAAGAACCGCTTGCTTCGGCCAGAGTGTTTCTCATTACAGGCAAGACTGGTGCTGGCAAATCTACTATACTCGATGCTATATGCCTAGCGCTATATGGCAACACACCACGCATGGAGGGCACTCAGGTGGTAAAAAGGCAAGACAAGGACACAATAATCGAAAACACGCTAGAGGTCAAAATCAATGACCCCAGGCTCATCATGCGACGAGGGACGAAAGAGGCCACAATAGAGCTTTCATTCGAAGGCCGCAACAACAAGCGCTACCTTGCCACCTGGAGCGTGACAAGAGCTCGCACAGGAACCCTGCAAAGCAGTAAAAGAACCTTACAAATCATTGGGGACGACACTTTTCTCAACAAAGAGGGTCAAATCAATGAGGAGATAAATCAAGCCGTGGGACTCGACTTCACGCAGTTTTGCCGCACCACCATGCTGGCACAGGGAGAGTTCACTAAGTTCCTTAACAGCAAAGACGAAGACAAGAGCTCGATTCTTGAGAAGATTACGGGTGTTGACACCTACACAAAACTAGGAGTAAAAATCTTTGAGATCTACAGCAGCAAGAAACGCGACTGGGAGAACGCCAACCAGCGCCTGGCAGGCATCGAAGTGCTCACCAGCGAGGAATTGGAACAGATGAACACCCGAATGAAGCAACTCGATGCCGAGTATATAATCAAGAAACAGCAACAGGCCCAAATAGGCCACAAAATACAATGGCTAAGCAATGACAAGTTGCTCAGAGAGGAACTTGAGAGGTTGCAAGCTACACTTGTCCAGGCACAACGCCAGCAAGAAAGTGAGGACTTTAAGAACAACGCCGCACTCGTCAAGAAATGGAATGACACCATCGAAGCACGCAGCTGGCTTAGCAGCAAGAACAGGGCTGCTAATGAAACTAACCGACTCAGAAGTGAGCTTGACGCACTATTGCCACACTTTGAGAGGGCTAAAGCCGCACTGCTATGGCTTGAGAATGACATTGAGCACAAGAAAGAACAACTGAGAAGCACTCAACAGTTCATTAAAGAGCAAGAGAGCAAGAAAAATGTGTATTCTAACGAGCAGACCATCCTGGCGCATCTCACGGCAATCATTAACTGCCAAGACAGCATCAACAAGGAGCAAACCAGCATTGATGAGACAAAGCGCAAACTCAACGGCGAGCTAAAGACAAAACTTGAAGAGGCACAAATTGCTCTCAACACTAAAGATGAAGAAGTAAAAGATGCTAAAAAAATGCTCGACAAGATTGAGCAAGAGCTTGCTGCAATGAAACTGCCCGAGTTGCGTGAGAGAAAAGACCAACTCACCAAAACGACCACCAGCATTAGCACTGCATTGCTGATGATTGACTCGCTAAAGAAGAGCAATGACGAGGTGAAAAACGCCCAAGACACAATCGTGTCAACCCAGGAGGCCATTGCCACGCTCGAAGAAAAACTCAAGCAACAAGAGAAAGAGAGCAGCAACACGCAAGTGAAACGCGACACCGAGAAAGAAGTGTGCGACAAGCTGCGCGAAAGCGTTGACAAGTGGGCTAAGAACATGCGCTCCAAACTGAAAATGAATGACGTGTGTCCCGTGTGCCAGCAAAAGATTAGCCATGAATTGCCACATGAGGATGCACTCGACAACATCTTCGCACAAGCCGAGAATGAGCTCAAAAATCTTGACAAGCTGCTTGAGGAAAAGAAAGACATCGTTAATGCCACAAAGGCCGAAATCCTAGCTCAGAAAAAACAGCTAACCGACAAAGGCAAAGAACTCAACAAGTACAAGAAACTGCTTGAAAAAGACACACAAAAAGCCCTTGAAGCTTGTAGAGAATGTGGCATCAACACTCTTAGCGAGAACACCAAGCAGCAGCTTGAAACATTGCAAAACCATAACAATGATAAAATCGACACACTTAACCAGCAAGTTGCCGCTGGCGAGGCCAAGGAGAAAGAACGCAATGACCAAAACAAACTAGTCCTAAAACTGCAGCAAGAGCTCACCTCTGCAAACAACAAGCTCAATGAAATAAAAGAGATAATAGGCAAACACCAGGCCCACATTCAGTCAAGCGACAGAATCATCGAGACAAAACGCAATGAGCTCACCGGTCACCAAAGCGAGGTGGAGAAGCTTGTTAATGCCGGCGACTGGGAGAACGACTGGAAGACCGAGCCACGCCAGTTTGCGGCAGAGCTTAAAAAGGCGGCAGAGCTGTTTAGGCGGCTTGTCGAGGACGAACAACAGCAGGCCACCGCTGTTGATAATGCCTTGGGCGAACTTGACCACGCCACAAGCGCTTTCAACGACATTCTCAAGTCTATGCCTCAGTGGCGTGACGCCAGTGTCACCAGCAAGAAAGAAATAAAGCAGTTGACAAAGGTTGCCAATGACCTGAACACCAAGATTGCGACACTGCAAGCGCAAATCGTGCAGTCACAAAAGACTGAAAGCGAAATGGCCACACAGCTCGAAGGGTGGCTTGAGGACAACCCGTCGTTCACCGTTGAGACATTAGTGACACTGTCGCAGTACAGCTTGGGCGACATCGCAGCATTGCAGCAATCACTGAAGAAAATTCAAGACAACGTGTTGCAAGCTAAAACAGCGGTCGATGGTTGCACTAACCGACTCAAGGCCCACAACGATGAGAAGCCTGAGTTTGCACAAGACGAAACAAGCGAGTCGCTCAATGCCTTGAGCACCAAGGTCGATGAGGCCGTAAAGGAGCTTGGAGAACAAATGGGCGGCATCAAGGAGAAGCTAGAAAATGACGAGCGCCTAAAGCAGCAACAGAGCAAGCTACTTGACGAGTGTAACAAAAAGAAAGAAATATATGACAAATGGAGCCAGCTGAGCAAGTACCTGGGCGACAACAAGGGCAAGAAGTTCCGAAACATTGCACTGAGCTACATCCTCGAGAACCTCATCCACTCGGCCAACGCCTTCTTGAAGACGCTCACCAACCGATATAGACTCACCGTGGAGAGGGGGACCTTCTTTATTCTTGTGGAAGATGCCTACGAAGGCTATGCAAGAAGGCCTGCCAGCACCATCTCGGGCGGCGAGAGCTTCATCGTGTCGCTGGCTTTGGCGCTAGCATTGAGCGATATTGCTCAGCAGCTCAGAGTGGAGATGCTCTTTATCGACGAGGGATTTGGAACGCTCAGTGGCGAGCCCCTACAAAAGGCCATCGACACGCTGCACACTCTATATGAGAAAACCGGCCGCCATGTGGGCATCATCAGCCACATCGAGGAGCTGAAAGAGAAGATTCCCGTGCAGATTAGAGTCAACCAAGAAGGCAACTCCTCGAGCAGCACAGTAGAGGTAGTGAACCTTTAAATAAGAGTTAAGAGTTAAGGGTTAAGGGTTTCTTCTAGATAAACTAGATTTTCTAGAAATTCTAGATTTTCTAGATTATGAATTAAGCATTGTGCATTATGCATTGTGCATTATGCATTGTGCATTATGAATTATGCATTGTTGTGCATTGTTCTCAGCTGCCAGAAGGCCACTGCCGAGGCGGCTGCCACGTTGAGCGAGTCAACACCATGGCTCATGGGGATGCGCACCACATAGTCGGCCTGCTCAATGGTTTCATGCGGTAGGCCATCGCCCTCGGTGCCCATCACTATCGCCAGGCGAGGCTCTGTAGCGAGGATGGGGTCGTCGAGCGCTATAGACTTATCGGTGAGAGCCATCGCCACGGTTTTAAAGCCTAGCGAGTTGAGGCTACTGATGGGAGCGTCAAGCCACGTCCACGGCACGAGAAACACCGAGCCCATCGACACGCGCACGGCACGGCGGTTTAACGGGTCGCACGAGGTGGACGTGAGAAGCACCGCATCAATACCCAGTGCCGCCGCCGAGCGGAAGATGGCGCCAATGTTGGTGGTGTCGGTAACACCGTCAATCACCACTATCCTACTCGCATCACGGCACACCAGCTCCACCGGGGGCAGAGCCGGGCGGCGCATGGCGCACAGCACACCCCGAGTGAGGGTGTAGCCCGTGAGCTGCGCCAGGAGTTCGCGCTCGCCAGTATAGACCGGGATGTCGCCACAGCGCGCAATAATGCCAGCGGCATCACCCTCGATGTGCTTGCGCTCGCACAGCAGCGACAGCGGCTCATAACCAGCCTTTAACGCCACGTCAATCACCTTGGGACTCTCGGCTATAAAGATGCCCTTTTCGGGCTCCAGCCGGTTGCGCAGTTGCGCCTCGGTGAGAGTGCCAAAGACCTGCACCCCACTCTGCTCCAGCGATGTTACTTCGATTATTGCCATTGTAGTGATGTTTTTTGTTGTGCAAAATTACAAAATCGTCCACTAACTTGACCAAATATTAAAAGAAATTCTTAACTTTGTGGCATTAATTTATCTTACTACTCAATATCAATATCATTATGGCACACACATGCGAAAACTGTAAATTCCGAGCACACTACGACAAGAAACCCAACTCGCTGTTAGGCCGCTTCTGGCGCTGGCACATCAACTTCTGCCCCGGCTGGAAAGGCTACTTCACTAGCCAAAGCGAGGAGAAAAAGGCCGAATTAAGGGACAAATATAACTTCACGAAGTACCAATAATCAGAATAATGATGAGAAAACTTTTAATTGTAGCGATTTTAGCAGTCTTGGCGCTAGGCGCCAATGCCCAGCTCAAGAAAGTATATGACGAGAGCATCGACCCAATGGCACAGATCGACAAAGCACTGGCGCAAGCCAGCGACCAGGGCAGGTTTGTGATTTGCCAGGTGGGTGGCAACTGGTGCCCATGGTGCCTGCGCTTTGCCGACTTCATCACTAACGACGAGGATATTGCCAAGGTCATCGACAGCAACTTCGTGTATATACACGTCAACTACAACCCTCGCAGCTCCAGCAACGAGACACGCGACAAAGCCATGCTCAAGCGCCTGGGCAACCCCGGCCGCTTTGGATATCCCGTCTTTGTAGTGCTCGACACTAAAGGCAACGTCATTCACATTCAAGACTCAAGCTTCCTCGAGGAAGGCAAGGGCTATAACAAGGAGAAAGTGTTGCGCTTCTTCAACGCATGGACTCCAAATGTCGTCAATGCTCAGTGATGATTGATATTGAGTATTTCCTTTCTAAGCCCTGCTGGATTATCGACATCCTGCCCAAGCAGGTGCCGGTGGGTGCCGCAGGGCAATATTTTGCGATAGAAAAGCATTTCCTGTCGCCACCACACATTGATGCCATTTATCGCAAGTTTGCCATTTTGCTATTAAAGCTCAACTGCTATGACGACATTGCCGTCTATCAGGTCAGCGACGAGTCATGGCAGGAAAATCCCGCCCCTAGCGTCTTAGAACAGCTAGTGCTTGAGCGCAAGCCGCTACTGGTAGTCCTCAAGCAATCGCAAGCCATGCTCTCAATCACTGGCGACGACCACTACATAGCAGTGTATGGTGACGATGAGAACACATTGCAGCTCATTGGCAGCATAGCCTGTGCCGAAGGACTACACATTTGGAAACCATGAAAAAGATAAAAGACTACATCATTGGCATTTTTAACAAGGTGAAACGCTGGCTACAGTCACTCTCGTTCCGCACGGGCGTGATAGTGCTGCTGTGCTGCATCTCATTCTACATCCTCTCGTTTGCACAGATGTTACTGCCCATTAGCGTCACGGCAAAAGGCGTGCTGTGGACCATCCTCTTCGGCCTCGCCAAGACCTGCCAATACGGAGGCTTGACAATCTTAGGCGTGGAGGGCTACAAGCGCCTGAAAAGCAAATTCCGCAAGAAAGCCCACTCGCCCGAAACAACCGAAACAACCGAAACATCCAATCAATAACAACAAACCAAAAATGTATAGCCTAAAATTTAAAGTTACAACAAGCACCTGCGACAGCGAGGGCAAGCTCAAACTCTACTCGGCATTGCAGATGCTGCAAGACTGCTCCGAGATGTGGCTTGAGAGCGAGCCAGCTGTGAAGCAATTCTTCCTCTCTCAGCACATGACGCAGCTACTCGCCACGCGCCAGGTTGAGATTGTGAGAATGCCACGATTCAAGGAAGACCTCACTGTCACCACATCGGTCTATGAGGTGAAGCCCATGTACGGCTTTCGCAACACCTTCATCACCGATGCCCATGGCGAGCCATGCCTCAAAACGTGGAGCATGGGAGCCTTTGTTGACCTCACCACTGGTCGTCTCAAGCGCATCGACGACGAGATCATAGCCACCATCGTCATGGACGACAAGCGAGACATGAACTATCGCGACCGCCGCATCATCCTCCCCAAAGAGGCAGGCATCCAAGCGCCCCCCGTCAAGGTGCTGCGAGCCGACATCGACTACAACCGTCACATGAACAACGCCTGCTACGCACGCATGGCAATGGAACTGCTACCCGAGGACTTCGAGGTTAAAAGCATGCGCATGGAGTACCGAGTCCCTGCCAAGCTGGGCGACCTGCTCACCCCCACCATTTTCAACTCTGGCGGCACCATCACCGTGTGCCTGGTCATCGGCACCGAGACCAGTGCAATAATCGAGTTCAGCGACCAATGACCACTCCCACAATGCAAGACATTAATTCTAAAGTTCTAAAACTTTATAAACTTGAATAATTTATTTACTATAATTAGTAATTGTCGGGGGGTTTATGTAACTTTGCATTTCTCAATTAATAACTAATTAAACAGAAACCAAACTATGAACATTCTCATTTTACAAGCATCGCCACGGGCTAATGGAAACACTGCCTGGATGGCCGACGAGTGCAAGAAGGCTGCCGAGGCAGCAGGTCACAACGTAACATTGGTGAATGTTGCCCGCAAGAAGATTGCTGGCTGCCTCGCCTGCGAGTATTGCCACACCAAGGGCAACGGAGCTTGCATCCAGAAGGACGACATGCAGGAGCTGTATCCTCTCATGGCCGAGGCCGAGGTGCTGGTGCTTGCCGCACCCATCTACTACTTCACCCTGTGCGCACAGATGCAGGCACCCATCCAGCGCATGTATTGCGTGAACTCCCCCGCTAATGTCAAGAAAATGGCACTGATGACGTCGAGCTACTCTCCTGGTGTGTATGACGGCGCTGTGGCCGAGTACCGCGACATCTGCAACTACTGGAGCGTGGAGGACTGTGGCATCATCACCGCCAAAAACGACGAGCAGAAGACCGACGACATTAAGCAAAAAATCGTTGACCTGGTAGCCAAGTTTTAAGCCTTTTGAACAAGTATATGACAATACAAGAATTTAGAGACTTCATGGCCACTGGCGAGCCCATCGATGGCGGCTCGCCAGTACACGCCATGTTTCACCAGCTCTCACAAGAAGCGCTGCAAATCACAGCCGAGATAAATGGTCACTACCACACTCCCGAGCAGTTGCACTCGCTGCTCGAGAAGCTCTTTGGTCGCGAGGTGCCCAAGAGCGTGGGCATGTTCCCACCGTTTCACACCGATTGCGGCAAGAACACCGTTTTGGGAGAGCGCGTGTTCATCAACATGGGCTGCAAGTTCCAAGACCAGGGAGGCATCACCATTGATGAGGGGGCGCTCATAGGCCACAATGTGGTGCTTGCCACTCTCAACCATTACCTCGACCCTGAGCGGCGAGCAGGCATGACTCACGCTCCCATCCACATAGGCAAAAACGTGTGGATAGGTGCTAATGCCACCGTCCTAGCTGGAGTCACAATAGGCGATGGTGCTGTGGTGGCGGCTGGTGCTGTGGTAACTAAGGACGTGGCGCCATGCACCATTGTGGGAGGCGTGCCTGCCAAGGTCATCAAGAAGATTGAGTTGTGAACATCGAGGAGTTTCGCGACTACTGCCTCTCGCTGCCTGGAGTGACCGAGGCGACGCCCTTTGAGAAATTCTCGCGGGGCAGATATACCATTCTTGTGTTCTACGTGAGTGGTCACATGTTCTGCTACTTCAACATTGACGACTTCAAGTCAATAACCATCAAGTGCGACCCGGCACTGATGCCCAGCCTGAAAGAGCGCTATCAAGGCATAGGAGAGCCGTTCAACGGCGACAAGCGCTACTGGATAAGCGTGGAGGTGAACAGCGATGTCGATGACGACACCCTAAAGACGCTTGTGAGGCAATCCTATGAGCTGGTAAAAGCCGGGAAACAACCACGCAAGCGATAGTAATTCAGAAACGAAGCACACAGCAGCCGTGCCAACAGGGCAATAGCTGCTGTCACATTCAACTGTGAACTATGAATGTTTCTCGACTATCGTTGCCACAATGTATTCAGAGCGGGTGCCTATGCGGTATTTCCCGCCCCAGATGCCTAGGCCAGAGCTAATGTAGTAGTGGGTGTTGCCTTTTTGATAAGGACCCCAGGCTTTCTCATACATGGCATCCACCAGCAGGCTGATGGGCCACACTTGCCCCTCATGGGTGTGACCGCTGAACTGAAAGTCGGCTCCACACTGCTCGGCATCCTCAAAGTTGTAGGGCTGGTGGTCGAGCAAGATGATATACTTGCTGCGGTCAACACCAGCGAGCAGCCCTGCCACGCTCTTGCGATGCCCGTTGGAGCGGTCATCACGGCCAGCTATCACAAGGTCGCCCACCGCCACGGTGGTGTCGCGCAGCAATGTGATTCCTGCCTGGCGGTAGAAGTCGAGCGACTTGTCGATGCCCGATATATACTCATGATTGCCCAGGCACGCCACCACTGGCGCCTGGAGCTGATGGAAGTCGGCAGCCATGTCTTCCTCAAGCAATGGCCTGAGGTAACCATCAATGATGTCGCCAGCCACTAATATAAGGTCTGGGTGCTCGGTATTAATCATTTTCACCCATCGTTGCCACTCGACCTTGCGGTTGTGATACCCTAGATGCAGGTCACTCACCAGCACCACTCTCACGGGTTTTGACAAGTGCTTGCTGGTTTCTAAAGTCAATGGTTCTCGCACCTTGTTGTTGTAATGAATGTTACCACACACAAGCAAGCCAGCAATCGCTGCTGTGATAGCGCCAGCAGTCCACGGGTTGCAGCAGAGCCACTCCTTAGGCACTAGGTGACAGAGCCGCCCCACGTCGAGTAACACAAAAGCAATGAGCAGATAAAGGAACACAATGAGCCACGAGGTGCTGATGTTGTAGCACGACGATGCCAGCCACAATGGCATGCGGTCATAGATCCCTGCAAAACCTGCAAAGAGCATCGCCAGCGACGCGACCATGAGTCCCACCACAGTCCACTTAGCCCATACTGGCAAGGGAAGTACCTGATACACATGCCATAGCACATACACATGCACAAGCACTGCAACTAGTAAGATAACGATAAAACCTATCTTCATAAACCTATAAAAACAATTTTTAGGGCACAAAAATAGGTATTTTAATCTTTATTCACGTCAGCAGGTCTTTTTTTTTCAAATAAATTCATTATTTTTGTCAAAATTTTTTATCACCATGACAAATTACAAAATTTTTATTCTAGGGATTATTTCGCTTATGGCAAGTTGCAGTATTGAGGCTGAGGTGCTTCCAACACCTCAAACCACAGGCGGCAAGCCTCTCATGCAAGTGATGAGTGAGCGCAAGTCGAGCCGCGACTATCAAGAGAACCAGGCAATCACCAAGCAAGACCTGAGCAACATGCTATGGGCGGCTTGGGGCATCACCCACGACGGCAAGCACACCATAGCCACCGCCATGAACCGCCAGGAACTGGTGCTATATGTCATCACCCCCACCGAGGTGAGCCGTTATAACCCTGAGGCCAACACCCTCACCGTAGTCAACACTGGCGACTTCCGCAAGTATTGCACCATGCAGGACTTCGCTGCCATAGCACCTATCAACATCGTGCTGGCAGTAGATGTCACCAAGCAGAGCAAGCCAGAGTTCCAAGGCTACACCACCGGTGCCGCCTCTCAGAACATCTACCTCTATTGTGCCCAGGCTGGCCTTAAGAGCGTGGTGAGAGCGGGATTTGACAAGGAAAACCTACCTAAAGTGCTAAAACTCAGCGACAACGAGCGCATAATCTTTGTCCAGACTGTGGGCAAATAACTATTGCACTCAAGCAAGCCTACATGGCAGTGCCCTCTCTAGCCACAGCTCGTTGATAATCAAAATTTAAATGTTTTAAACATTCAACTTTTGCAAACCACTTCTCACAGAACACTAATCATAGTGCTGGCAGTCATCTCAATGATTGCCACGATGTCGTTGCCATCGTGCAAGAAAGACAAAAAACCCGAGAAAACCTACCACAACTACTTCGACAAGTCGCAGCTCAAATACATCGACCAGCTAGGTAAGACTCCACAACTAGAAGACCGCCACGACAGCATCGACACACTGAGGGTTGACAAAAACGGGTTTCACCGCATCTATTCCACACCGCCACAGGGAAAGTTTGGCGAGATTTTTGACGACACTAACCCTGTGCAGATTCCTTATGCCAAGAAAAATGGCATCGAACCTATCAACAGCCTGCACGACGCCTACAGGCTCAGGCAGCCACTGGTGAAAATCGCCACTTGCGAGGCCTATTATCTCGACACCCTCACACACTCTATGCCCTACCTGGTGCCTAAGGCGGCAAAGCTGCTCGAGGACATAGGCTGCGCATTTGCCGACACCATCAAGGCCCGCGGCGGCAGCGCCTATCGCATTGTGGTCACCAGCTGCACACGCTCACACTTCACCGTTGGCAAGCTATTGAAGGTCAACGGCAATGCCTCAGAACGCTCCTGCCACATGAACGGCACCACGTTTGACTTGAGCTGGATGCACTACGAGCCATTCAATAACGACTTCCTCCTCAACCGAGAAGACCTCACCAATGTGCTGAGCGAGATACTCTATGACTTTAGACAAAAGAAGCGCTGCACCGTGCTCTTTGAGCGAGGACAATGCTGCTTCCATATAACAGTAATATAAAACTAGAAACAACAATAAACCACAAAAACAAAAAATGACTGAACAAAATGCAATTGCCAATTATTTGAAATACACTGGCAAGAAATCGTTCAACTTCACTACTGCACTCATCGACATGGATGGGGTGCTTTTTGACTCAATGAAGAATCACACCCGTGCTTGGGTGAAACTCATGAAAAAGAACGGAATCAAGTGCACACGCGATGAGTTCTACATGTATGAAGGCATGACAGGACGCGACATCATCAAGATGAAATTCAAGAATGGTGCCGGCAAGAATGTCACCGACGACGAGGCACAAGCTCTCTACAAAGTGAAAACACGCTACTTCACCGAGCTAGGCGACGTGGAGACCATTCCTGGCACTCTAGAGGTGCTCAAAGCCCTCAAGCAGGCAGGCATCAAGTGCGTGCTGGTCACAGGCTCGGGCACCCATGCTATGCTCAACCGCATCGACACCGAGTATCCCGAGATATTCGACGAGCAACGCGTCACCGCCACCGACGTCAAGCGCGGCAAGCCTAATCCTGAGCCCTACCTCAAGGCTATGGCTAAAGTGAACGCCCAGCCCAACGAGTGCCTCGTGATAGAGAATGCACCACTGGGCGTGCAGGCAGGACACACCGCCGGATGCTTCACTGTGGGAGTGACCACTGGCCCCATCCCCGAGAAAGACATGTACAAAGCTGGTGCCGACATGGTGTATCGCGACATGGCTACCATGCTCGAAGGCCTGCCACAGCTTATGCAAGCCTTCAAAAATGCGTAATTCATAATGCACGACAATGCATAATGGATTTCATTGTTTTATTCCTTTAAAAGAAAATGACTCTCCACATCACTAACGAAGTAAATGCCACCCTCAACTCATTAATTGAGGGTGGCAATTACAATGCCGTGATGACGCTCGTTGACGAGAACACCCGCCGGCTGGTGCTGCCACTGCTGCCTTGCCTGAGCAGCACCCACGTCATTGAAATTGCTCCTGGCGATGACAATAAAAACCTAGGCTCCATCACACATGTGTGGCAAGAGATGGAGAAATGTGGAGCCACGCGCAATTCACTCCTGATAAACCTGGGTGGCGGTGCGGTCACCGACCTCGGAGGCTTCGCTGCTGCCACCTTCAAGCGTGGCATCAGTTTCTTTAATGTGCCAACCACATTGCTTGGCGCCGTGGATGCTGCCGTGGGAGGCAAAACGGGCATCAACTTCAATGGCTTGAAAAACGAGATAGGAGCCTTTGCGCCAGCCAAGGCGGTGATTGTGAGCACCACCTTCTTCTCAACATTACCCGAGCAAGAACTGAAATCGGGCTTTGCCGAGATGCTCAAGCACGCTATGCTACATTCCCACCAGCAGTTTGCCATGCTGCTGGACTTCGACTTTAAGAGTATAGATTATGACCTGCTGCTGAAGATGCTGCAAGAGTCGCTGCAAGTGAAACAGCGCATCGTCGAGCAAGACCCCACCGAGCAGGGCTTGCGCAAAGCCCTCAACTTTGGGCACACCGTGGGTCACGCCTTCGAGAGCAAGGCACTGGGCGACGGGCATCCCGTGCCACACGGCTATGCCGTGGCTTGGGGAATGGTAGTGGAGTGTGTGCTCTCGCACATTATCCTGAAATTCCCGAGCACCAATCTTTATTCACTCGCCCGTTTCGTGAAAGACAACTATGGCGCGTTTTACATCACCTGCGATCACTACGACCAGCTCATCCACCTGATGCGTCACGACAAGAAAAGTCACAACGGTGAGATAAACTGCACATTGCTAAAGGACTGCGGTTCACCGGTCATCAACAACACAATAAACGAGGACGACCTCAAAGCCGCCCTCGACATTTATCGTGATTTAATGGAAATCTAATAGAAAAACCTAGAATTCCTCTCAACACTTACTTATAAGTGATTTTCACCGTATATTTTGGCGACTCGTTAGTGGTGTAGCTCGTCACATAGCCTTCGCCATCAAGTTCATAGATGATGTTATAGCTCTTGAGCACTATAGCTCCTTGTGGATTAGTTTCGGTAACCTGAGTGTAGTCGTGGTCTTTCTTGATAACTGTGGGCAGGTAGGCACTTGTGGCCCCAAAGAGGCCAGCGTTGCGCATAATGGCGCACACATATTTTGTGAATGTGAAAGTCTCATTACCTACCACATCAATACCACCCTTGTTGAGAGGTGCGCCCTCACCATATTCATATACCACACTGTCCTTCTTGTTCACACCGATGCTTTCCCACTGCATGAAGTTGCCGTTGAGCCATGCTAGCTTAGTGACGTCGTTAGAGGAAGGCGTGGAAATTTGAGCCATCTCAAGCTCGTTGTCATAGCTATATTGCAACGAAGCGGCCGAGCGGCCGGTGGTCTCGTTCTTGAGACGTGTGATGGCACCATCGGCGTTTACCTCAAACGAGTAAGTCACGTCCTGAATGCTCTTGTCACAGATGATTGCGCCATTGGCGTAGTCGAAATATATAGTCTCCTCGTTAGAGTAGTTGTTGCGGCCTGTGGTCACCACATTCACGCTCTTGAGGTGCTCGCCCTCATAGGTGGCAGTAGCCACAGTGCGGTCGCCATTGTCATAATTTTGCTCTATCTTGCTAATCATTTTGTGGCCGCTGGGCAGCACAGGATAAATCATATTAAACTCGCGAGTGAAGTTGCTCTTAGGCTCATCATCACCGCAAGCCACCATCGTCACAGCAAATAACGCGATTGCTAAATACTTAAAAATCTTCATAATGTGTTTCGTTTAGAATTATCGACCACAAAGGTAGAAAAAAGTTTTCAGTTGTAAGGCATCAGTTGTCAGGTTTTTTTCGTTATTTTGCACCGTTTTTTGAGAAAGCAATGAAACTATCGAAGATCAACAGGGAGATAATGGCGATTTCGCTGCCAGCGATTATTGCCAATATTGCCGAGCCACTGCTGGGACTGCTCGACACGGGCATCGCAGGGCACCTGGGCGCGCCGCAGTTCATCGGTGCAGTGGCGGTGGGGGCGATGATGATGAATGTGCTCTACTGGAACTTCGGTTTCCTGCGCATGGGCACCTCGGGACTCACGGCGCAGGCCTACGGCAGCGGCTCGCACCACGACCAGGTAGATACCCTGCAACGCTCGAGTGCGATAGCCATTGTCGCCGGCATGGCAATGATAGCCTTGCAAGCGCCAGTCTTGTGGCTCCTGCTGTGGATTATGGCGCCTGGGCCCGAAGTGTCGGCACTCGCATCCACCTATTTCACCATCGTGGTGTGGGGAGCTCCGGCGGTGCTGCTCACCATGTCGATAAAAGGCTGGCTGCTGGGCATGCAAGACTCGGTGAGTCCCATGCTCATCTCCATTGGCGTGAACGTGCTCAACATGGCGATAAGCCTCGTGGCTGTGTATTGGCTCGACATGGGCTTCAAGGGTATTGCCGTGGGCACTCTCGTCTCGGTGTGGATGGGTGCCATTTATGCCTGCTGGTGTGTGCGCCACCGCTTTAGAGCCATCGCCAGCGACCTAAGCTTTTCTAAAGCTTTCGACTTCAAGGGCAGCGGCCGCTTCTTCAAGGTGAACAGCGACATCTTTGTGCGCTGCATCTTCATGCTTGCCGTGAACCTGTTCTTCATTCGTGCCGGTGCCATCAGTGGCGACATCGTTCTAGCAGTGAACACCTTGATACAGCAGTTGTTCCACCTCTATAGCTACTTCATGGACGGCATCGCCTTTGCTGGTGAGGCGGTGGTGGGCAAGTATTACGGTGCGCGCGACCACAGCAACATGCACCGCTGCGTGCGGTGGCTCTTTGTGTGGAGCACAGTGACGACGGCAGTCTTCGTTATCGCCTACTCCCTCTTTCCACAAGCCATCTTCAACATGTTCACCAGCCAGCTCACGGTTGTTGACGAGGCGATGCGCTACCACTGGTGGTGCGCCATAGTGCCCATAGTGAGCATGGCGGCATTTGTGTGGGACGGCGTGTTCATTGGCGTCACCGCCACCCGTGGTATGCTCACGGCAGTGGCTACAGCCTGCGCCCTGTTCTTCGTCCTCTACTTCACCCTCCCCACCACGCTGGGCAATCACGCCCTGTGGATAGCCTTTGTCGCCTTCCTCACCACCCGCAGCGCCGTGCAGACCGCCATCTGGCTACACAAATGGAAATCACAAATAATATTGCAATAAAATGAAAATAGGAAACATAGATTTAGGTCCCAAGCCAGTGATGCTGGCGCCCATGGAGGATGTGACCGACGTGTCGTTCCGCCAGATTTGCCGTGAACAGGGTGCCGACATGGTTTATACCGAGTTTGTGAGTGCCGACGCGGTGATTCGCAACATCGACAGCACCCTGCGCAAGATGGTTATCAACCCTGGCGAGCGACCTGCTGCAATACAGATATATGGCCGCGAGGTGGAACCTATGGTCGAGGCCGCCAAGATTGCCCAAGAGGCTAAGCCCGAGGTTCTTGACATCAACTTTGGTTGCCCCGTGAAGAAGGTGGCACACAAAGGCGCCGGTGCCGGTATGCTGCGCAACATTCCGCTCATGCTCGAAATAACCCGCGAAGTAGTAAAAGCGGTTGACCTGCCTGTCACCGTCAAGACGCGCCTGGGCTGGGACTGCAACAACAAGATAATCGTGGAACTTGCCGAGCAGCTGCAGGACTGTGGCATAAAGGCACTCACCATTCACGGACGCACACGTTCACAGATGTATAACGGCGAGGCCGACTGGACACTCATTGGCGAGGTGAAGAACAATCCTCGCATGACCATTCCCATCATTGGCAACGGTGACATCACCAGTGCCGAGAAACTTGCCGAGTATTACGACCGCTATGGCGTGGATGGCATCATGGTGGGACGAGCCTCAATAGGCGCTCCCTGGATTTTCCGGGAGATGAAGCAGTATCTCACCGAGGGCACCATCCCTGAAATAAGCCGCCACGAGAAGATGGCACTGCTGCGTCGCCAGATTGACGAGAGCATCTCGCGCATCGACGAGTACCGCGGCATCCTCCACACACGCCGCCACCTTGCCGCCACCCCACTGCTGAAAGGCATACGCAACTTCCGCGACACGCGCATCGCCATGCTTCGTGCCGACACCAAAGCCGAGCTCACCGCCATCCTCGACCACATCGAGAATGAAATATTTCCTACTCTCGATTAAAAGACAAGAGGTTCTCACAAAAAAATGAGCCTGGAGGCTGTTAGATGTATTGCGCCGCAATGCGGCGTGCTATACGGTGCGCAACGCGGCGTGCTAAGCGGCTTTCACGCTATAAAAAAGAAAAAATAATGCCTCTTTCTTGCTAGTTTTTCTCATTTTCGTTATCTTTGTAATCTCAATAAAAAGAAACACCCATGAGCGAGACAAGCGATTTTCAACAGATACAGAAGCAGAGCTTAGAGATGACTCTCAAGCAGAAGGCGTCGCAGATGCAAGTAATCCTGGGGCAGCTCATCGAGATGAACGACGATGAGATAAAAGACCGCATAGAAATGGAGCTTGACGACAACCCCGCCCTCGAAGAGGCCGACAGCTCCAGCGATGACTACAACAACGACAATGATGACGACACAAGCAATAGCGACGACCCGTTTGACACAGCCTTCTCTCAAAGCGATGATGACAACGACAGCGACCGCAACGACGACGGGCTGAGCTTCATCCAAACCAAGCGCCGCCAGGGCATCGACAACGACGTGTATCGACCACCTGTGGTGAACGAGGCGTCAATGTATGAAGTGCTAATGAGCCAAATTCGTGAACGTGACCTCGACGAGCGCCAACTACTCATTGCCGAGTACATTATAGGCGAGATCGACGACGACGGACTGCTGCGCAGTCCCATCACATCGATATGTGGAAACATAATCTCTAAGGAGAACGAGTTTGTCACTCCACAAGAGGTGGAAGACGTGCTCGAGGTGATTCAAGACCTGGAGCCGGCAGGAATTGGAGCTACCAGCACTCGAGAGTGCATCTTGCTGCAAATCGAGGACATGAAAGGCGTGAACATCGACATAGCACAAATCGCTCACACCATTGTCGATAAGCATTTTGAAGAATATGAGCGGCATCACTACGACAAAATCCTCAACGCTCTCAACATTGACGAGGAGACCTTCCACAAGGCCGACAAAATCATCAAGCGCACCAACCCACGACCAGGAAACATCTTCAGCTCAGGAGAGCGCATGAGCAACGCTGTGCACATCACCCCCGATTTTGTGGTCACTAACGACGACGGCACGCTCACCCTCACCCTTGTCAACGACATCCCAGAGCTTCAAATCTCTGAAAGCTACGACACTGAGTATAAGCGCATCATCAAGCGCGCTGCCGCCAGCGATAATGCGACCGACGTCTTGATCAAGCGGCAGTATGAGCGCGCCACTAGTTTTATAGAGATGCTCAAAATGCGGCAGGAGAAACTCTACAACATCATGAAAGCCATCATGCTCAAGCAGCAGGAGTTTTTCATCACCGGCGACACCATGACCCTCAAGCCAATGGTGCTGGGCGACATTGCCGAGATGACAGGATATGACGTGTCAACAATCTCCCGCGCTAGGCAAAACAAATATGTAGATACCAACTGGGGCATCTTCGACCTCAAGTATTTCTTTGGCAACAGCCTCGACGACAGCGACACGTCGGCAACGGCCGTGAAAGAAATCATCAAGGGACTCGTTGAGAATGAAGACAAGAAAAAACCGCTCAGCGACGAGAAACTGTGCAGCCTCTTGCAAGAGAAAGGCTACAAAATAAAGCGCCGCACCGTGGCTAAATACCGCGAGAGCCTCCTTATTCCCGTAGCAAGACAAAGAAAGACTTTGTAACCCTTTTTTTTCACAATGGTTTCAAGAATAAAGAAAATAAGAATTCTCGACGAGATGGCAAAATTCATCTCCACTATGCTCAGCCCGCTGCTCACGCCCACCTACGGCACACTGATGGCGCTAAGCATCACGCCTAAACTCCTCGATGTCACTGGAGCACGCTTCAAACTGCTGCTCATCGTCTTTGCTCTCACATGCATCTTTCCCATGATTACCATTGCAGTGCTGCACAACTTCAAGGTTATCAAAGACAAGCGCATGATTAGCCGCAAAGAGCGGCTCATCCCCTACATCACTGGCACCATCTACTATGCCGTGGCGGTTTATCATGTCATCTACACCCATGAGCCCAGATGGCTAGTGATGTTTTTTGCCGGAGGCGCACTCGCATGCCTCATCTCAACAGTCGTCAACAGCCGGTGGAAAATCAGCGCTCACATGGCGGGCATGGGAGGCCTGGTGGCACTGCTATGGCAAATCAATGCCATGGAGCTTGAAATAATTAGCAGTCCATGGATGATGCTCTACATCCTTATAGCCATATTCCTGTCGGGGATGCTGGGCTCGGCACGCCTTATGCTCAAGCGCCACACCCTGCCACAGGTGCTGGCAGGATTCCTTAACGGCCTGATTTGCGTCTCGCTCATGATGAGACTCTTTGGGTAAATGTTAAATGTTAAGTGTTAAGTGTTAAGTGTTAAGTTCTAGATAATCTAGAACGTCTAGAAATTCTAGAAATTCTAGAACGTCTAATATAAAACTAATAACAATGTTCAATTACACTCGTCGCAAGACTGTTACAGTTAACATAGGCAACACTCCGCTAGGAAGCGATTTCCCTATCAGAGTGCAATCGATGACTAACACCTCGACTAACGACATCGAGGCCAGCGTAGCACAATGCCAACGCATTGCACAGGCTGGAGCACACTACGTGAGACTCACCACGCAAGGTGTGCGAGAGGCAAAAAACTTAGGGATAATACGCCAGCAACTGCGAGAGCGTGGTTGCCAGGTGCCGCTGGTGGCCGACATCCATTTCAACCCTCGCGCGGCACTCGAGGCAGCACAGGTCACCGACAAGGTGCGCATCAACCCCGGCAACTTCGTTGACCCGGCACGGCAGTTCAAAAACCTCACTTACACCAACGAAGAGTATCAAGCCGAGCTACAGCGCATCCACGACTCGCTGGTGCCATTCATCGACCTGTGCCGCAAGCATGGCACCGCCGTGAGGCTTGGCGTGAACCACGGCTCGCTGAGCGACCGCATCATGAGCCGCTACGGCAACACCGCCCCAGGCATGGTAGAGAGCGTGATGGAGTATTTGCGAGTGTTTGTGGAGCAGCAGTTCATGGACGTGGTCATCTCAATGAAAGCCAGCAACGTGGTGGTAATGGTAGAAGCGGTGAGACGACTCGTCGCTGCCATGGATGCCGAGGACATGCACTTCCCGCTGCACCTGGGGGTCACCGAGGCTGGATTTGGCGAGGATGGACGCATCAAGAGCGCGGTGGGCATTGGAGCTCTCATGAGTCAAGGCCTGGGCGACACCATACGTGTGTCGCTTAGCGAAGACCCGGAACTTGAAGTGCCAGTGGCCCGTAAACTTGTTGAGTACATCGCCAGCCGTGAAAATCACCCGCACATCGATGGGCACTACTGCAAAGGCTTTGACCCACTAATGCCTGAACGACGCGTGAGCCACAGCATCAACGGCATGGTGGGCGGCAAAATGCCAGTTGTCGTAGCTTCGTGCAACCCCACCAGCGTCACAGGGAACCGACGTCCCGACTTCTTTTACAGCAAAACGGGTCCGCTCAACACCAGCGACCGTTTCATCGTGCCCGCCACCAACTATCACGGCGAGAACAACGCCTATCCCCTATTCTCGCTCAACAACTGGGACGAGAGCATCGTGGCACCGCTCAAGTGGCTCGAAGTGCCAGCAAGCACGCCAGTCGAGAGACTGCTCTTCCTCAAGCACAGCAACAACGTGGCGATAATCATCAGTCCCGACAACATCAACGTGAGCGGATGCCAGCAGGCTCTCATCCATGCCCTTATCGACGAGGGCACCAACTGCCCAGTCATCCTTCACAACAGCTATCTCGACAACGACAGCGAGTGGCTGCAAGTGAAAGCTGGGGCCGACCTCGGCGCAGTGCTGCTCAACGGTCTGGGCGACGGCGTGTGGCTTGAGGCACCACTTTATGAGAATCAAAACCAGGTGGTGGGCTATGCCTTCGCCATCTTGCAGGCGGCACGCCTGCGCACCACCAAGACCGAGTTCATCTCGTGCCCTAGCTGCGGACGCACGATGTTTGACCTGCAAACCACCGTGCACCGCGTGCAGCAGGCCACTCAGCACCTCACTCACCTCAAGATAGGCGTGATGGGATGCGTAGTGAACGGGCCTGGAGAGATGGCCGACGCCGACTATGGCTATGTGGGGGCTGCCCTGGGGCGCATCAGCCTCTACAAGGGCAAAGAATGCATTGAGAAGAACATTCCCGAAGCCGAAGCGATACCACGCCTCATAGCTCTTATCAAAGCCAATGGCGACTGGATTGACAACAATAATACTAACCAATAACACCGTACCAACATGAAAAGACTACTACTTTTAGCAATGACACTAATAGCTGTTGCATCGGTTGATGCACAGTGGGGGTGGAACCCTAACTATCCACCCGACAACGAGAACGTGCAACTCACACAGACCAACCTGCCCATCGTGTGGATGGACGTGGATGGCGCTACTATCGACCGCGAGGAGCGCATCACTGCGCGCATGAAAATCATCCACAATGGCGACGGCAACCTCAACTATGCCGACACCGTGGCTCACCCTGGACAGAAGATTGACTACCAGGGATATGTAGCTCTCAAGTATCGTGGCAACTCTTCGTTTGACGCTAGCGACAAGAAGCCCTACTCATTCCGCCCGCTAAATGCTCCTCTCGAGGACGGAGGCACTAAGGAAAAAGTGAAAATCCTGGGCATGGGCAAAGACAACAACTGGGCACTGCTGGCGCCCTACAGCGACAAGAGCATGATGCGCGACCTGCTCACATTCGAACTCTCTAGACCATGGATGGACTTCACCCCAACGGGCAAGTATTGCGAGCTCTTCCTCGACGGCATCTACTATGGCATCTACATCATGTGTGAGCTGCCCACCAAGGGCAAGCAGCGCCTCAACCTCGACGACCCTGGCGAGGAGGGCGACGAGCTGACCGGAGGCTACCTGCTCGAGGTGGATCGCACCGACGAGCCCACCTACACATCTAAGTATCACCCCGTCAACTCAATGGGCAGCTGGCTCAACAACCGCTACATCAACTTCCAGTTTAAGGAACCAGAATATGAAGACTTGACCGAGGCTCAATATAACTACATCACTGGAAAAATTGATGAGATGGAGGACGCCTTTGCTTCGACCAACTACACCGACCCCGAGACGGGATACCGGCAGCACATCGACGTGATGTCGTTTATCGATTTCCAAATAGCACAGGAGCTATCGCACAACGTGGACGGATACCGACTCAGCTCCAAGATTTTCAAATGGCGCGACAGCGTGGACCCTCGCTTCAAGATGGTGCTGTGGGACTTCAACATCGCCTTTGGCAACAGCGACTACTACAACGGCTGGCAGACCAACACCTGGATATATCAAAACAACAACATTCTCAACTGGAACAACGACACACAGCTAGTGCCTTTCTGGTGGTATAAGCTCAACAAAGATCCTTACTACCAAGATCTGCTTAAGCAACGATGGGCACAGTGCCGACGCGCCAACATGCGTGAGGACCGCATCATCGCCACCATCGACTCGATGGCTACACAGCTCACCGAGCAAGGTGCCATGGACCGCAACAGCCAGGCATGGCCACGATGGGGACAGTATGTGTGGCCCAACTACTACATCGCCCAGAGCTTTGACGATGAGGTCAACCACCTCAAGGAGTGGATACACGACCGTCTCACTTGGATGGACCAGCAACTAGACTTCGACCCAACGGCAGTGGTGGTGGGTGACGTGAACGGCGACGGAGAAGTCACAACCACCGACATCACCTGCATCTACAACTACCTGCTCAGCGGCGATGAGACCTTCATCACCACTAGCGATGTTGACGGCGATGGACACATCACCACTACCGACATCACCGTCATCTACAGCATAATGCTCGGAAACTAATATCAATTAACGCATTATTATGGGGAAAGCTCAAAATGATGCACAATAAAGAAATCGCCAGAGTGTCTCAGCCTCTGGCGATTTTATTAGGTGGAGTCTATAAATTAATTGATACGGATTGTGGGCGTATAGGTCAATTTATAGAACCCTCCTATATTATGGATGGCTCACTTCTTGAGGTTGAAGCCACTACCATTCCATTGCATAACGCATGTGACCTGCTGACTCTCGGGAACAGCACTAGTGTCGCTCATGCGCACTGATATGTCGGTGCCAGTGCGAGGCAGCTGGAAGAAAGGCTGGTAACCATTGGAATCCTCTCCGGTAGCGTTTTGCACCGCATCGACCGTCATGCGGCTGGCATTGTTCTCGTCAAGCAGGTCAATGGGCTGTGGCATGTGGTCGAAGGGTGCCTCTATGAGCCTCATCTTCTTGGTTTTCACGTTGTAACGGTAGAAGGTGAGGAAACTCTCGTCAAAGCCCAACGAGGAGTTGATGTGGTTCACGGCTACTAGCTTCTCGTTCTTGTTGTCGCAATTCCAGTAGCACATTTCAAGGGACTCTTGGTTTTCAATGGTTTTTCCTGTGCCATAGGTGAATGTGGTAAAACTCACATAACCGTTCTTGCTATCTACAACACAATTGTCACAGCCACCAACGCCCCTTGACTGGTGAGTGCCTTCATTAAATGCTGCAAGTGCTTTACGCTCAAAACTACCTGCCTCAAACTGTGAGCAATAGGCTCTTGCAAAGTCTTTGATAGTGAGTTGCTTGTCAGTTAATGACACGCTACACACTTGGGGTTGTGCAAAACAAAATACTGCCGGCGCAATCATCGCCAGCATCAAGATGGTTTTCTTAAATATTTTCATTGTATCGTGTTGTGTGTTTGTTCTTTCTTCATTTGACATGAACAATGCACGCAAGTTTAAAGTCAAAAACTGTTTTAGGCAATGTTTTTTATAGTTTATCATTAATGATAGACTGAGTTGAGATTATGGGTACCTCACTTCTCAACACTCAACCCTTATGTCACATTTAAATATCGCGCGCGTGCAATAAAGAGCGGTGACGTTGCGTTTTTAATGTAGTTATATAACATCTATCATGAAGAAAATTTTCTACATAATATTTGCGGCTTTCATGCTGGCGACTGGGGTGCAATTCACCTCGTGCAAGACAGCTAAGATGAAAGATGCCGACGAAAAATATGAGCGCGGAGAGTATTATGCTGCCGCCGAGACCTATCGCAAAATATACAACAAACTGCGACGCAAGGAAGACCGATACATGCGTGGAGAGGTGGCTTTCATGCTCGGCGAGTGCTACCGGCACCTGAACCAGAGCGCACGCGCCGCAGCTGCCTATCAAAATTCCCAGCGCTATGAGTGGGAAGACAGCCTCATCCCATTCTACCTGGCTCAGGCACAGCAGATGGAAGGCCAGTATTCTCTTGCCCAAAAAAACTATAAGGCTTATCTCGACACCGCCCCCAAGAACTGGCAAGCCAAGGAAGGAATAAGAGGCTGCCAAATGGCACCAAAAATTCGGGAAAAAGGCAGCCGATATATCGTGAAGAATGCACGACTGTTCAACTCGCGACGCGCCGACTTCTGCCCCATGTTCCTCGACAGCAAGGGAGATGTGCTCTATTTCACTTCGTCGCGCGAGAAAGCCACAGGCACCGCCAAGAGCGAGATTACTGGAACTAAGAACTGCGACGTGTTCTTCTCTAAGAAAGACGACAAGGGCAAATGGAGCAACCCCGAACTTGTGGAAGGAGACCTCAACACCGAGTTTGATGAGGGCATAACAACTTTCACTCCCGACGGGCAGACCATGTTCTTTGCAAAAGCTCCACGCAAGACCGACGCCGGCACTAGCGTAGAAATCTACAAGGCGAGCCGCAGCGAGGCAAAATGGACGGGCGCTGCAAAATTTGAGATTACTGCCGACACCCTATCGGCCTACGACGACCCGGCAGTGAGCAAAGACGGCAAGTGGCTCTATTTCTCGAGCGACATGCCTGGCGGGCAAGGCGGCAAGGACATCTGGCGAGTAATGATTAGCGACGGACATGGCACTCTCGAGAACCTAGGCGACCAAATCAACACTCCAGGCGATGAGCGATTCCCATACTGCCGCGACGACAGCACGCTTTATTTCTCGAGCAACGGGCACGCCGGGCTGGGAGGACTTGACCTGTTCAAGGCACGACTGCAGCCTTCGGGAAAGTGGTTCATCGAGAACATGGGGTCGCCCATGAATAGCAACGGCGACGACTTTGGCATCACCTTCGAGGCCGAAGGCGAGAAGGGCTTCTTCTCGAGCAACCGCAAGGACGCGAGAGGCTACGACCACATCTACAGCTTTGAGAAACCCGACCTCAAAGTGTGGATCTCGGGATATGTGCTCGACAAGGACGAGGAACCCGTGCCTAATGCCATAATACGCATCGTGGGCAACGACGGCAGCAACCAGAAGGCGGTGGCCAAGCCCGACGGCACATTCCGCTTTGACCTGCAGCGCGGCGTGAGCTATGTGATGCTCGCCGGTGCCAACGGATACCTCAACGGCCGCCAGCAGTTCACCAGCGACATGGAGGAGAAGGATGCCGAGTATAACGTCGATTTCATCCTCGCCGCCATGGACAAGCCGCAGGTCATCGAAAATATTTTCTACGACTACAACAAAGCCACCTTGCGACCCGAGTCAAAGGCGGCCCTCGACTCGATGGTGCAAGTGCTCAACGACAATCCCTACATCACCATCGAGATGGGTGCTCACACCGACCGCGTGGGTGGCGACGAGTATAACCTCAAGCTCAGCGACCGCCGCGCCAAGAGCGTGGTTGACTACCTCATTGCTGCCGGCATCGACAGCGCACGCCTGCAATCGCACGGCTACGGCCGCTCTCGACCTAAAATCGTGACAAAGCGCATAGCTCGTCTCTATCCACAGTTCAACGAGGGCGACACGCTGAGCGAGCCGTTTGTCATGGCTCTCTCTAAAGAAGACCGGGCGGCGGCCGACCAAATCAACCGACGCACCGAGTTCCAGGTGCTCACTACCAACTACTACCGCACCTTCGACACCGACATCAAGCAGTCCGGAGAGGAAAGCGAAGAGGAACAAGGGGATCCAGCTAAAAAAGACCCACTTGATGGCATCGACACCAAGGGCATGTCGGCCGAGGAAATCAATAATTTGAGGCAACAGAAAGAAACCGAGATGAAGATGATTGAACAGAAGGAGCGCGAGAAAGCCATTGCCGAAGGAAAAGAGGCTGACCCCGAAGGCAAATACTCTGGCGGAGAGAATGGCAACAGGCCAAAACTTGAAGGTAGCGGAATGACTGGAGGCTCAGGAACTGGAACCACTAGGGGCGGCTCTGGCACTACTACCAGGGGTGGCTCAAGTTCCACCACTAGAGGTGGAACAGGCTCAGGAAGTGGCGCCACTGTCAAGAACCCTAACGCCGGAGCGACAACCCGAAAGAAGTAGCTAAAAAAATGAAAACTATCGGAATAATAAGCGACACTCATTGCTACTGGGATGAACGCTATGCTGAGCATTTTGCCGACTGCGACGAGATCTGGCACGCGGGCG
Source organism: uncultured Prevotellaceae bacterium (assembly GCA_900318255.1). GTDB lineage: Bacteria > Bacteroidota > Bacteroidia > Bacteroidales > Muribaculaceae > Sodaliphilus. Next base: position 49,020 of record ONJX01000032.1, read on the forward strand.
ACATTGGCAACGAAGCGCTCATTAACATGATAGCCGCCATAGGTCCAACGGTGCGTGCCGTCTATGGCAACGCCGACGGGCAAGACCTGCGACGGCGTTTTAAGGAGACCGAGATTTTCACCGTTGAAGGGGTGAAAGTGATGATGACACACATTGGCGGCTATCCAGGACGATATGCTCCAGGCATCAAGGCTAGGCTCGAACTGGTGCAACCCAAAATATTCGTGTGCGGACACAGCCATATCCTCAAAGTCATCCCCGACCGCAGCCTAGGCACGCTCACCATCAACCCAGGTGCCGCAGGGCGACAAGGATGGCAAAAGGTGCGCACTCTCATACGCCTAACCATCGACAACGGCACCATCACAGGCTGCCAAATCATAGAGCTCGCCGACGACCGCAACGCACCCAAAGGCCACGTGGTGGAGTGACAACAAGCTTGTCTTAAGTGAAAAGGGAAATCAAAAAATGAAAAAAGGCCATAGTTCTGGTTTTTTACCAAAACTATGCCTAGTTTTATGACTCTTCCAATGAAGATGTTACTGCATCAAATGACTTTTGAGTGAGTTCCTGAATGGTATCTCCAAATTGCTCTGGAGCAATAGGTTCGTGAATGGTAAGAGTGATAATGCCAGGCTGCACATGAAACATGGTGCGCGACATCACTTTATAAGAACCGTTAATGGTAATCGGCACTATGGGCAGGTCAAATTCCTTGGCTAGTCTAAAAGCACCATGCTTAAATGGGTGGATGTGACCATCATCGGTGCGACGACCCTCGGGGAAGACAACAATCGACATGCCCTTGACGAGGCGCTTTTTGGCATCGTTCATGGTTTTAACGATACCGCGCGCCGAGTGGTTATCTACCATAATGTGCCCTGCCATGTGACATGCCCATCCCACGAGAGGGAAATTGTGAAGCCCCTTGCGCATCATCCACTTGAAGTTATGACCCAAATAGCCATAGATGGAGAATATGTCATAGGCTCCTTGATGATTGGCAACAAAAACGTATGCGCTCTTGCGATCAATGAGATGACGATTCTCTACCCTCACTCTCACCCCAAAGAAGAAACACATAGCTCTTGCCCACCACTTGGCAGGATAATAGCCCCAATAGTCGCTATTGAAAAGGCAACCAACAATGGTGACAAGGCAAGTGATAATGGTGAGTACCAGCACTATAGGTGCAGCAATGCAGTAGTGATATATTCGGTAAAGGATGTTCATGCTAATGTGATTTGTGTTTCAAACTACAAAGTTAGTAAAAAGTTTTCACTTTTCAGAATTCACTTTTCAGAAATCAACATTTTTGTCACGCCGTGAACAGGCACAAAAAAAGAAGTTCACGAAACACTCTAAAATGAGCATCTCGTGAACTTATTAGTTCAAGACTGAAAAAACTATTTCTCCTCAGGTTCTGGAGCAATGAGTTTATAACCCTTGCCGTGGATGTTGATGATCTCAATCGACGGGTCGGCCTTGAGATGCTTGCGCAGCTTGGTGATATAAACATCCATACTGCGGGCATTGAAATAGTTATCGTCAATCCAGATAGTCTTAAGGGCAAAATTGCGCTCAAGGATCTCGTTCACGTGAGCACACAAGAGGCTAAGTAACTCACTCTCCTTGGTGGTGAGCTTGGTTGACATGTCATCGACAATGAGCACTTGCTTTTGAGTGTCGAAGGTGAACTTGCCTATCTTATACATGGTGATTTCCTTGCCTTTCTTGCCCTTTACACGACGCATGATGGCATCGATGCGCATCACGAGCTCCTCCATCGAGAATGGCTTGGTGATATAATCATCGGCACCAATCTTGAAGCCCTCAAGTATGTCTTCTTTCAGAGCTTTTGCGGTAAGGAAGATTACTGGCACATCACTATTTATGGTGCGTATTTCCTGAGCCAGCTGGAAACCATCTTTCTTAGGCATCATGATATCAAGCACGCAGATGTCATACTTGCCCTTAAGGAAGGCCTTGTAGCCACTCTCGCCATCGGCATAGAGGTCGGCATTGTAACCCTTGGCCTGCAGGTACTCTCTTAACAACATGCCAAGATTCTCGTCATCTTCGCATAAAAGAATTCTCAATTTTTCGTCCATAATCTTTTCTTATTTATATAATGGTAATGTAATAATGAATTTCGAACCTTTACCCACTTCGCTCTCGGCCTTGATAGTGCCACCAAAGAGGGTTATCATCTTGTGTACATAGGCCAAACCCAGGCCAAACCCTTTCACATCGTGACGGTTGCCTGTGCTCACACGATAGAATTTCTCAAAAATCTTCTTCAGGTCGTCGCGCTTAATGCCTATGCCATTATCTTCTACAACAATGGTGATGTGTGAGTCATCGGGATTACTAGTGCTCACCGTCAATACGGGAGCCACATCCTCGCGACGGTACTTAATGGCATTGTCTAGCAGATTAAAGATTACATTTGTAAAATGCATCTCATCTACATTCACTATAGGGTCGTCACTGTTGAGATTGGCTGTGAGGGTGCCACCAAATTTCTCTACCTTGAGATTATAGGTATTGACAACACTATAAATCACCGAGTCGGCATCCACCTCCTGCAACTTCATGGTGGCACTGGTGCGGTCAAACATCGACATCTGCAACACCTTCTCCACCTGAAAGCGCAAGCGCTTTGTCTCATCCTTAATCACAGTAGAGGCTTGCTTGAGCAACGATGGACTCTTGACCACAGCAGGATCGTCAAGCATCTGAGCTGCCAGAGAAATACTCGAAATGGGAGTCTTGAACTCGTGAGTCATATTGTTGATGAAGTCATTCTTTATCTCACTCAGCTTCTTTTGCCTTAATATAAGAATCACGGTGAAAACAAATAGTGCCATCAGCAGCAGAATGAACGCTAAAGACGGTAACATGAATTTGACTGAAGAAAACACATAATCGCTCTTTGTGGGAAACACCACATTAAGGGTGACATTGCTGTCCTTTGTTTTAGGAAACAAAATCTGAGAATACACGTTGTCTTCATTCTTCATGTTTTGCTCATAGCCGCTTGTGCAATACTCTATAGTTGCCGAGCGATTGACAATGGCAAACTCAAACGGCATCTTCAAGCCATTGCGCTGAAGCTCCAAGTCGATGTAAAAGCTAACCTTCGATGAGTCGGCACGCTCTGCAATAGGACGGTCGCTGGCATGCTCAAGAATATTGAGTATCACCTCGTTAAGCAATGCTTTTTGATAAAGATACTCATTCTTGAGAATTTCCTGGCGACTACGGTCAACGCCAAAATTTGATGTCAAGCCATTATCACCTCCAAAACGAGACCCTGAAGCAGCACCAAACGATGACGCACGACCAAAGTCAATATCACCACTAAACTGACCACCACCGATGTTCATTATCTTCGACTGTGAGTTATCCAGATGATTGTCTAAAAAATGTTTTGTCTCGTCACGCTCCAAATTTGACGCAACATTATAAAGACTCAACGTCACAAGCTCACGGAAGTGATCATTGCGCATCTTCACCATCTTCTCAATATACATAATCTGCATGAACAGCAACCCAAGCAGAGTAACTGACATCACAATTATCAATATCCAAATGGTAGATTTCTTCATGACTAAGCCAAATTATCATCAAAAAAAGTCGTTATCAGAGCAAAAATAGACACTTTCTGTTAATAAACAACCGAAATTTAACTTTACCGTGCAAAATTAACAAAACTATGTGAAATTAAAAAATTTTGAGCAATTTTTTTCTAAAAAAATATTTTTTTACAAATAAACAAAAAAGTCTAGAAGAAGAAGGAGAGAGAAGAAAGAAGGAGAGAGAAGAAAGAAGGAGAGAGAAGAAGGAGAGAGAAGAGAGACGGAAAAGAAGGAAAAGAAGGAAAAGAAAAGGAAGAAAATAAAGGAAGGGAAAAAAGAAAAGAGGGAAAAAAGAAAAGAGGAAAAAAATGAAGGGGAGAAAATGTAACCATCCTAAAAAAGCCGGCCTTAGCGGGCATTTTTATGATAGTTATGCTAAAGCAGCTACGGCACCAGTAAGAGCCACGAGAGGAATTAAGCCTGGGGGCTGTTTGGTATTGCGCCGCACCGCCGGCGCTCAAAATGCGACCAAGCCCATCCCCGAGGGTTAACAAAGCGGCACAAACCCA
>ONJX01000013.1 GCA_900318255.1 uncultured Prevotellaceae bacterium
ACAAGGCGTCAAAAAAACCGCTCAACTCGGGCGGACGCCCTCGTGAGCCGAAAAGCGATGCAAAATTACTGCCGCCGCGCGACATGGCAAAATATTTCGACAAGAAAATCGCAAAAACAGGCGATTTTTAACAGTCATTCACAATTCCAGGGCCTTTTTGCGCAAAAAACGCACCCACCACACCCCCACTGGCGAGAATCACACGAGCAACACCCTTGCCACACCGGCATCACCGCATGAGAACAACCAACTCGCTACACCTTATTATATATTATTTGCTCGAGAGTGTGACGATGGGAATTAGCATCTCTTCCATTGAGATGCCTCCGTGCTGGAATGTGTCGCGGAAATATTGCACGTAGTAGTTGTAGTTGTTAGGATAGGCGAAGAAATCGCGCGTTGTGGCGAATATATAGGTTGATGCCACATTAGGGCTTGGCAATCCCACCTTCTTGGGTTGCTTGATTTCAAACACCTGCTTGGGGTTATAGCTCAGGTTCTTGCTCACCTTGTAGCGCAGGTTGGTGTTAGTGTTTCGGTCACCAATCACTTTCACTGCGTTATCCACCTTGATAGTTCCGTGGTCGGTAGTGATGACCACTTTAGCTCCCCGGTGAGCTATCTGCTTGAAAATCTCGAAGGCGTAGGAGTTTTTGAACCACGACACGGTGAGCGAGCGGTAGGCCTCGTCGGTATTAGCGAGCTCGCGTATCATCTTCGACTCGGTGCGCTGATGCGACATCATGTCCACGAAGTTGAAGACCATCACATTGAGGTCGTTTTTGTCGAGTGCTGCGAAGTTTTGCAGCAATCTCTCTCCAGCCGTGGAGTCGTTGAGCTTATTGTAGGAGAATTTATAAGGCTTGCGGTACCTTTGGAGGATAGTGCTCACTAGCGGTTCCTCGTTTACATTCTTGCCTTCCTCCTCGTCTTCATCGACCCATAGCTCGGGAAACATCTTCTCTATATCCACTGGCAGGAGGCCCGAGAAGATGGCATTACGCGCATATTGAGTTGCCGTGGGGAGGATAGATGTGTAAAGGCCATCGTCATCGATGTTGAAGTAGTCACTCAGCAGTGGGCTGATGGTCTTCCACTGGTCTAGCCTGAAATTGTCGATAACGATAAAATACACCTTCTCGCCCTTGTCGAGAAGTGGGAAGATGCGTGTCTTGAAAATCTCATTGCTGCGCAGAGGGTGATTGTCGCTCACGAACCAATCCTCGTAGTTGCGTTTTACAAACTTGGCAAACATGCCGTTAGCCTCGGTTTTCTGCATTTTGAGCATCTCTCCCATGCCAGTGTCGGCCGAGGTGAGAGTGAGCTCCCACCTGACCAGGGTGTTATATAGCTCATACCAGTCCTCGATGGAATGAGCCTGAGCTATCATCTGACTGATTTTCATGAACTCCTGCTGATAGTCGCTTGAAGCCTTTTGTGCCACGAGCGCATCGCTGTGCAAGTTTTTCTTTATAGAGAGGAGAATCTGCATAGGGTTGACAGGCTTGATGAGGTAGTCGGCAATTTGGCTACCTATTGCCTGGTTCATGATATTCTCTTCCTCGCTCTTGGTGATCATGATAACCGGCACGTTAGGCTGCGAGATTTTAATCTGCTGCAAGGCCTCGAGCCCACTGATGCCCGGCATGTTCTCGTCGAGGATGATAAGGTTATAGTTCTGGGTGGCGATGGCGTCGAGCGCATCGCGTCCGTTAGTCACGGTCTCCACTTCGTAACCTTTATTCTTAAGGAAAAGTATGTGAGGCTTGAGGAGGTCTATCTCGTCATCGGCCCATAAAATCAGCTCTTTTGTCATAATGCGATGTTATTAATTTGTCACAAAGATACAACATTCTTGCGAACAAAAAAAGCGATGATGGCTGAACCTCAAAAATTTTAAGTATCTTTGCGCTACAAAATACCTATTAATAATGAAAGCGACAACAATAAAAGTAATAACAATAGCACTTGCTGTGTGCTGTGGGAGTGTAGCAAACGCAAAGAGAGTGAACATGAAGCGGCTGGAAACACGGCTCGACTCGGTGATGGAGTCGCACTACGACACTCAGTCGCCAGGCACCGCCCTGCTCATTGCCAAGAATGGCAAGGCGATATATGACAAGGGCATAGGCATCGCCGACATGTCCACTGGCGAGAAGATTGACGGCAACACGGCGTTTAACATCGCCAGCATCAGCAAGCAGTTCACCGCCATTGGCGCGCTGAAGATGCAGGAGATGGGCCTTATCGACCTCAACAGCAGTGTTTCCAGCTACTTTCCGGAGCTCAAAGGCGACATCTGGAAGAAGGTGAAGCTGCGCCACTTGCTCAGCCACAGTTCGGGCATTCCCGATGCTCGTCCTCGCGACGACCGTCACTTCACACTCACCGCTACCGACGAGCAGAGCGTTCAGTACATGAAAGACCTCACTGAGCTGCACTTCGAGCCAGGCAGTGCCTATGAATACATCAACCCCACGTTCGACCTGTTTTACCTGCTTGTGGAAAAGAAGACTGGGATGCGATTTGTTGACTTCCAAAAGAAGTACATCTTTGACCGCGCAGGGATGAAAAACGTGCAGTATTTCACCCCTGATGCCAAGATTGCCCACATGGCGCACGGCTACATCGTGAACGAGGACGCCGAGGTGAGCGGCAGCGACAGCGACTATGCCAAGAAGCGTGAGAAGGTGGAGAACGACTATGTTGACGGCAAGGGAGTACACTGGGCAGAGTGCGACTACGGCGAGGAGACCTTCTTTGCCACCAAGGCCGACGGCGGCATCTACACCACCACGCACGACTTCCTGCGGTGGGAGAACGCCCTGCATCGCAACATCCTGGTGAAGCGCTCGTCGAAGCGCAAAGCCTACACCCCTCACATCACCGTGACAGGCAGCAAGTGGAGCGGCTACCAAAACCGCGCCAACACATGGTACGGCTACGGATGGTTTATCGACAAGACCCCTGGCCGCGAAGTGAAAATCTACCACACTGGCGACAACGGCGGTTTCCAAGCCTATGCCGCAAAATATGAGCGCAGCCGCGTGAACGTGATCATGCTTGAAAACCAGAACACCGTTGACCGCTGGTCACTGCAACTCGAGATAGAAAGAATCTTGCGAGAAGAAGGCGTGCTCAAGTAGAGCTTCCCGCATCACCCCCATTATTGTAACATACACAATCGTCCAAAACGCAATCGTTTGCGCGGTTTTTTATTGAAAAAACAGCGCAAATTATCCCTTACACATTATTATATAGATAATTTTGTGCGCTTTTTACATGAAAATCATCATAATAATACACAATTAATACTAAAACTAAAATGAAAAGATTTATTTACCAATGGCTACTTAGAACCGCACTGGCTCTAGTATGCCTGTTAACAACCACCTCGGCTTGGGCCGACGTGACAATTTATGTTTCTACTGTTGATGGAAACGCCCCTGCATTATATATTTATGGCAATAATGGAGGAAACACTACAGTAGATGGGAAGAATTATAATAGTTCTCCCGTTCTCTTGACTAAGAGCACATCACTTGGTGGTAAAACCTGGTGGTATGAAACATTTTCTGGAATGAATAGCTGTAATGCTATTTTCACTAAGGTAAATGGTGATTGGAATAATCAGACCGCAGATATTCTGAACGTAAGTGGAAATAGATTTTACACTTATGATTCATCAAAAGATAAAAACAATAACAATCATGCTGATGAAACTTCACAGTATGCTAGTTATCTAGACACTTACTATGCTACAGGTAATAGCGACGCATTTTTTGGCACAGCTTGGTCGGCTACTGCTAATGAAATGACTAATGATTATAATGGCAACTGGTCATGGACATCAGGCCAAGTTCATCTTAATGCAGGTGAATCGGTTGGTTTCAAAGTTGTAAAAAATGGAACGGATTGGATTCCCAGTGGAAATGGAACTGAGATAGTAAAAACTGCTTCGGAACCTGGCACATACACACTTACAGTGAATTATAGCTTAGGAGCAACTTCTCCAACAGGAGCACTCAACTTAATTCAGGCAGATCCTGCTACATATTACGTTGCTGGTGCTACTAATGGTACTGCTGCTGGTTCAAATGATGTTTTGTTTGGTACTGCTTGGAATGCAACAGGCAATGAGATGACTACCACCGATGACACGCATTACACTTGGACTTCGGGGCAGGCTACTCTGTCGGCAAATGATGTTGTAGAATTTAAAGTTGTGAAGAACGGTAGCGTGTGGATTCCTGATGGCGAAGGCAACAATATTACTGTTCGTCCCAAATTTGGTGCAGGCAACTATACACTTACTGTAAATTATGTCACAGGTGAGACTCCTACTGGAACTCTCACTCCACTCTTTGTTACCACACCGGTGTTCTCACCCGCTCCTGGCACCTACGACAGCAACCAGGATGTAACCATCACCGCTGGCAGTGGCACTATCTACTATACCACCGATGGCAGTGATCCCAAGACAAGCGAGACTCGCATTGCCTATACAGGCCCAATCAGTGTGGCTGGTGAGGGAGAGCACATTATCAAGGCCGTTGCAGTTAGTGGTAATGATGTTAGCGATGTTGTTACTGCCGAGTACGTTATCAAGTATCAGAACATCTATCTCTTTGGTTCGGTAGGTAAGGCTCAGGCATGGAATTATTCTTACACCGACCCTGAACTTATTACTAGTGATGGTATTAACTATAGTGGCGTTTATAACGTTAACGTCATGAACGATTATCACCGCAGCGACAATAAGCCTGTGGGTTTGTTCCTTCTCACTAAAGGCTTTGGTACCACCTGGGAGACAACAGAGTCCATGATGATTGGTACTACAAGCACCTACGAGAACGACCACTTTTGGATAGATGGTGGCTCCGCTCCATCTTATCACTTTGGCGAATGGCTTGATACCAGACCTGGTAGTGAGAATGTGGGAAATAATAATCTTCATACCAATGGTTGGAGCTTGCCAGCTGGAACCTATGAATTCTTCTATAACCGTACCACAGGTAAGCTCAAGGTGGAGTTATTTGACGGCCCAACCATCTATGTTTACGACTACACTCGTCCTTATATCTATGTAGAGGACGATATGGGTAATCCATTTGATGGCGTTCAGCCTGGTAACCCAATTCAAATTCTTGATGAGACCGTGGGCGGTCACAGCGGTTTGAGCACTGTTGGCGATGGCACCGGCGATGGCAATGTCACTCTGGGATGGTACAAATTTTCTGTGCCAGTGCATCCTGCCACCTGCAATTCAGTCAAATTCCAGTTTCACCACAATGGCGACAAGAAGGTTATTGACAGTGACGAGTATTCCATGCAGTTGAGCGAGACAACTAAGGCTTACTACTACTGGGATGGCGAGCAATATGTTAAGCTCAACTCTCGCGACGATGCCGCCAACCTGCGCCGCATCGTGGCTCACGTGCGTGTGCAAGGCACCACAGTGCCCACCTGCGACAATCAGCCCATGAACGGCCCCAGCTCGTTCTATGGACAGATGTACTACTGGATGGCAGTCACCAAATACAATGCCGGTGAGCGCATGGTCATCACCGATGGCACACACCACTATGATCAAACCATCACCAGCGATGTTTATTTAGAGTGGACCGACGCACAAGGAGCAGATTATGTTGTTCTGAGCAGCGACACCCTTGAGCACCGCCTTGCCAACAAGACAGGTCGTGGTACTGTTATCCACTTGCAGAAGAACAAGAATGTACCCACAAGTGTTACTGTTAATGGTAACAATTACTTCGTGGGGGTTGATACAAAAGTCGAAGCTTCGACAGGTGACCTTGACCATGATGGCTATGTGAACACGACCAACTTAGGTGCAACATGGTGGGGTAATAATAATGCTGGCTATAATGATTCAAAGGGTGTGTACCAGCAAGTGGATGGACTTACCGAATCGCAAAACTTGAATCCAAACTTTAGTAACTCACAATACCTTGCCAATGATGAAAATGCTCCAGTTTTCACCATAACTGCCGAGAATGGAACAGAATGGTACACTTGGTATAGCGATCGCAGTGTGGCAACTATCAAGTTTGGAATGGGTACTCTCACTGGCAATACTCAGTATCCTACCTATAATCCACAAGAGAACGTATATAGTTTCTATGCAAACTATGAATCACCACAGATTTATCAGCAGGCTGGTGAGCTATGGTATGTTTGGACTCCCGATTTCAACGTTGAGCTCAATGACCATAATCAAAACCAGAATAACGGTGAACTTATCGACGTGACACGCACTTATGAAAGCCGCGCTAAGCAAAAGGCTCTGTGCTCTACCTTCCGCGATGGTAGCTATGTTTACTACACCGACATAAAAGGTTGGGGTGATGACCATGTGTATTGCTACGTTTGGACTGTTCCAGGTCTAGAATGGAATAATAGCGTTCAGATGGTTAAGGTAGGATATGATGACGAGGGACACCCCATCTATCTTGCTGACCTGTCAAACTATGATTTAACCAACGCTACAGGTATAATCTTCCATAATGGTAAAGCAAGCGAAGATTCTGATAAGCGACAAACTGGTAACTTGCCATTTGAGAACCAAGGTTGCTATGATTATCTTGGTTTGCTCTACCGCATTGGCGGTAACGTTGACGTTATTGAGAACGAGCCCGACGGTTTCCCGACTTCGGTAACTCTCACTGGTGTGTGGTACAGCCGCGTGAAGGGCACTCTCTTTGCCAAAGGCAATAACGACTACAACAACAAGAGCGTGAACGGCATGGGTTATAAGGACTTTGCAAAGACCGTTAATGCTGGCAATGACGATGGTTCTGTTCTGCAATCTCGCGACTATGACCAGAGCAACTGGGTGGAGATCTATCCAAGTGAGGATGGACTGGTAAATGCAGAAACTCTTATTGACCTCATTGGTAAGCCTTTCACACTTTATGGCACCAAGACCAATAGCGTGAACCCCACTTTCACAGCTATCTCTATTAGCAACGTGGGGTCAGGGGGCGAGAAGTATCAACCTAACCACTTCACTCCCATTCACTTGAATGGCTCTTGTTATCAGTATCGCAATGGAGAGAATGAATGGTACTTCTTAGTTGAGCCAAAACCTAACGAGTTTGCCATTATGGACTGGGCAACATATCACGAAGATAGTGATAGACTTGAATATTTCTATACTCTGAGCAAGACTGGTTTTGATGGCGAGTTTGTTGTCGACTGGAGCTATTTTGATAAGTTTAACCAAGATGGTTATAACTTTGCAGATTTTAAACCAGGGGAGATGGCAGTATGTGGCCAATATCCTGGCGAGAATTATCTTCATGAGGGCGAAAGCTATAAGGGTTGGTATGCCATTATCAAGGTAAATCAGTCGTCAACACCAGCAGGTGATGATGTTAATACAAAAGCTGAAACTGGTTCAACAGGCAAATACACTGTTTGTCCTGTATATCTAAGTGACGATCAGATAATGACTCCCATCGAGACCATCAACGCCGACAAGGCCAGCGGCATGCGCACTCTCAAGGCCACACGCTACTACAACATGATGGGTGTGGAGTCGAGCACTCCATTCCAGGGCGTGAACATCATCGTTAAGGAATACACCGACGGCTCTCGCGAGTCATCAAAGGCTATTGTCAGGTAATAATCAGCATCTAGTTTTGGAAACAGCCCAAGCTAGAGCATATAACCCAAAAGGCGTCACCGAGTTGACGCCTTTTGTTGTTAATTGCCTTGCGATGCCAACTTAATGTGCAATAAAATGTTTTTTAGATGATAATTTGCTGAATATCTTTTGCATTTCAAAAAAAATGATTACCTTTGCAGGCACAAAATTGAAAGGAGGTTTGTTTCAACCACCACATAGCACTGAATAACAGACATATAACCCACCATCAAAGGCAGTCCACCGCACTGCCTGATTGCTGGCACAATCGCGTGATGATTGAGCCAAGCAGTTGCCATAAAGCGGGAAATCACATTTTTTTACAATCTATCAGACTTTAAAAAGTCATCACATCATTGCGCAACTGCCCCACTGGTGGCACAGCGCATGGCGATTGTCGCCACAAATCAAGAAACACATTAATTCACAACAATTTAATACACAACAAAATTATGATTATCGTACCTATCAAAGAAGGCGAGAACATCGAGCGCGCCTTGAAGAAATTTAAGAGAAAAACAGAACGCACTGGCATCATCAAGCAATTACGCCAGCGTCAGCAGTTTGAGAAACCTAGCGTGATCAACCGCAAGAAGATGATGAAAGCTGTTTATGTGCAGCACCTCCACACTACCGAGGAACTCTAATAAGATTACACTTATAAAAGATTAACTCACAGGATTTCTCTTATTACACATTTCTACAGATGACCGATGCCTCGTTGCAACGAGGCACCGGTCATCTAGCTTTTATTATTGACTGAGTCAAGTTTAAAAAATAAAAACACACGACTTAAACGAATTCTATTTCATTTGTATCTCTTCAGCTAAAGCGTCGAGGACGCTAAGTGCCTCGATGAGCTCACACTCTCTCACACGAAGAGCTGCTTCAGCACCTGTGGTGAGCGCAGCGTTCCTAATGTGGAATGATGAATGCGGTAGTAGCCAAGTATCATCTCAAGCATCTGGTTGCGCTGCTCTCGCGAGAACTTGAAGAGGTGCATGTTGTCGAATGTCATGCGCGACAACAGCGGCAGAACCTGGGCCTGGTCGGGCGGCAGCGACTTCATTCCCGGCAGTGGCCTCGGGGTGAACACCCCCTCATTCATGTTGAACCAGTAGCCCTCGCGGTAACTGTCGATATCGGGCTGAATGCCAATGAACTGCCCCAAGCGATACAGGAAGCAGATGTGAAAATTGGCAACACTGCCTCTCATCTGCTCAAGCCTGATGATGCAACTGCTGATGAAGCTGTAGAGCGTCATGTTCTGTTCCTGCTCTTGTATGGTGTGAGAGAGCAGCTCGCTCACAAACATCGCAATGGCATTCTTCATGGGGTCGCCAAAGATTGACATGAGCATGGCAGTGCGGCGCACATCGTGCAGCGTGCCAAGGTCTCGTCCCGGCTGCAGACGCGCCTCAAACTCTATCAGCGACAGCGGCATGAACATGGCGTTGCGCATGCGCGCGGCATGAGTGGTGCCCTGTCGCACCAGGAAGGCCATCATCCCCATCTTGTCGGTGTAGATGTGGGCAATATTGTGCTTCTCGTTATACTTAATAACGCTAACTACTATGCCATTAAGTTTCTCTTGCATCAGTTGCAGTAATTTCTAGGCAACGAAGTTACAGCAAATTGCGCAAATAAAGCGCAAAAAGCCAAAAAATCTTTGTCTTTTAAAGTTTTATGGAGAATAAATTTTGCCAATTCAAAAATTTGACCTAATTTTGCAGTCGCTTTTGCGAAAAAAGGTTTTTGGCCCATTCGTCTATCGGCTAGGACGCAAGATTTTCATTCTTGAAAGAGCAGTTCGATTCTGCTATGGGCTACTAATAATCAAACAATTAAAATTTTTTACACACACATTATGGCAAACCATAAATCATCTATCAAACGAATCCGTCAAACAAAGACAAGAAACGAGCGTAACCGTTACTACGCTAAGACTATGCGCAACGCCGTTCGCAACCTGCGCAAAATGGAGAACAAAGAGGAAGCTGCTGCTGCTTATAAGAAAGTTTCGGCAATGCTCGACAAGCTCGGTCGCAAGGGCACTATCAGCAAGAACAAAGCTGCCAACCTCAAGAGCAAGCTTGCAAAGCACATTAACAAGCTCGAAGTTGCCTAAAAGCTTCTCTGCTGAGGGTGAGTCACTCTCGGCTTAGAATATTATTCATGAAGATTTTGGCATGCCACACGCCAGGTCTTCACATGATGGCCCATTCGTCTATCGGCTAGGACGCAAGATTTTCATTCTTGAAAGAGCAGTTCGATTCTGCTATGGGCTACATCACAGAGCGTTAAGTCCCAGAACTTAACGCTCTTAACTGCTTTATACCCTTTTCAAAAAGCAATCTCTGACATCAATGTGGCATCCACCCCCTTGATGCACGGCACTGCTAGCAATTCTTGTCCCAGAGCACCTCCTCTACGTTACTGGCTACGTTGCAGTGGCGAGCGAGGATGAAGAAGAAATCGCTCAGGCGGTTGAGGTAGCGCTGCGCCAGGGGGTTGAGAGGCTTCAGGGCGGCAAGCGTCACCACACGTCGCTCGGCACGGCGGGTGACGGTGCGGCAGATGTCGCAGCACACCGAGGCCTGCGTGCCACCAGGCAAGATGAAGCCTCGCATGGGCGGCAGCTGCTCGTCGAGCGCGTCGATCATCGCCTCCACCGCCTTCACATCCTCGTCGCTAAGGCCATAGACTGGCGCCTGAGCATCGTTTTGCTCAGTGGCAAGGTACGCCCCCAGGTTGAAGAGCTTGTTCTGGATGGTGAAGAGCAGCTTCTCCACCGCGGCGTCGGTGCCTTTAATGGCGTGAGCCAGCATGCCAATGTGTGCGTTTAGCTCATCTACTGTGCCGTAGGCCTCAACGCGTGTGTCGTCTTTGGCAACCCGCTGGCCACCAACTAGTGAGGTTGTTCCTTTATCTCCTGTGAGTGTATAGACTTTTGATTTCATAGCTTGTTTATTTCGTTTAATTTGTTTATTAGTTCTTGTGAGTTATTGACCAGTATTGAGCTGGCGATCACTGATGAGCGCGAGAACTGCGACGCGGCAGTGTTGCGCAACTGCTGAGCCATAGCGTCGTACATGCCGTTGTGGTTCACCACAATGACGGGACACTTGCTGCCTCGCCCAACAATGCCCTCAACCATCAGGTGCGAGAGGGTGGAAATCCACTCGTCGATAGTGCCCAGGCCACCAGGCAGCACCACAAACACGTCACCGTGCTCAATGAGCCTTGACTTGCGGTCGTTGAGGTCGCGGGCCAGCACCAGCTCGGTACACAACGGGTCGGCACGATGCCTGAAAAACTCGGGCACCACGCCCACAATGCTCTGGCAGCCTGCCGAGGCGGCAGCTTGCGCGGTGATGTGCATCAGCCCAGCATTCACTCCGCCATAGACCAGCGCGTGACCGCCCTCCCCTATCCACTTGCCCAGGGCAGTGGCTATCGACGTGATCTCGACGGGGAGGTCTTGATTAGCTGAGCAATAGACTACTATATTCATGATTAAGGGTTAAGGGTAAATGTTAAGTGTTAAGTGTTAAATGTTAAGTGTTAAGTAGCGACAAGGCGTGCCTTGTCCGTCAGAGTGAACTAATTGGGGACGGTTCTCTTTTAGTTCATTTTTTGGCTTTTGCCTTTTTTGAACTAATTGGGGACGGTTCTCTTTTAGTTCGTTTTTGTGGCATCAGGCGCAGCACAAGCGCGCTGCGTGCTGGGATGTAGAGCTTGAGCCATCCCAGCCCGGCGCTGTCGTAGAGCGGGTCGGGCTGTGTGAGGTGTTTCACCGCCTCATCCACGTTGCCGTAGCCTCCATAGCGTGCATTGTCGCTGTCGATCACGCCATGATACTCACCGGCGGGTGCCAGGAAGCCATAGTCGCTGAACGACTTAACGGGGTTGAAGTTGAAGACAAACACCAAATTGCCACGCATGAAGGCGAGCACCTGGTCGTCGTCCTTGTCCCATAGCTTGCGAATGGGCAGTGCCTGGAAGTTGTGAGTGCCGCCAATGAGGTGCATCACATCGTTGTCCCAGTTGTTGAGGAACTGGTACTTGAGGTCCTCACGATCGACGAGGTTCCACTGGCGCCGCGCATACTTGTAGCTCCAGCCGTTGCCCTCTCGCGGGAAGTCGATCCACTCGGGATGCCCCCACTCATTGCCCATGAAGTTGAGGTAGCCGCCGTTGATAGTGGCGACGGTGACGAGCCTGATGAGCTTGTGCAGAGCCATTCCTCTGCTCACCACAGCGTTGTCGTCATCCCGCATCATGTGCCAGTACATCTCCTTGTCGATGAGCCTGAAGATGATGGTCTTGTCACCCACCAGTGCCTGGTCGTGGCTCTCGGCATAGGAGATTGTCTTCTCGTCGGCACGGCGGTTGGTGAGTTCCCAGAATATTGATGTGGGTTTCCAGTCTTCGTCTTTGTGCTCCTTGATGGTCTTGATCCAGTAGTCGGGAATGCCCATGGCCATGCGATAGTCGAAGCCTATGCCCCCATCCTTCACCTTGCGTGCCAGGCCTGGCATGCCGCTCATTTCCTCGGCAATGGTGATGGCGTGTGGGTTCACCTCATGGATGAGCTTGTTGGCAAGTGTGAGATAAGTGATGGCATTAGTGTCTTGATTGCCATTATAGTAGTCCTCATATCCGCCAAAGGCCTGCCCCAGGCCGTGGTTATAGTAGAGCATCGATGTGACCCCGTCGAAGCGGAAGCCGTCAAACTTATACTCTTCGAGCCAGAACTTGCAGTTGCTCAGCAAGAAGTGAAGCACGGCGTTCTTGCCGTAGTCGAAGCACAGCGAGTCCCATGCGGGGTGCTCGCGGCGGCCGTCGCCATAGAAGTAAAGGTCGTAGCTGCCGTCGAAGCGTCCCAGCCCCTCCACCTCGTTTTTCACGGCGTGGGAGTGCACGATGTCCATGATCACGGCAATGCCGCGCGAGTGAGCGTCGTCGATGAGGTGCTTGAGCTCCTCGGGGGTGCCAAAACGGCTCGAGGCGGCATAGAAGCTCGACACATGGTAGCCAAAGGAGCCATAGTAGGGATGCTCCTGGATGGCCATGATTTGGATGGCGTTATAGCCGTCGGCAGCGATGCGTGGCAGCACGTTGGTGCGGAACTCCTCGTAGGTGCCCACTCCCTCACGATTTTGCGCCATGCCTATGTGGCACTCATAGATGAGCAGCGGCTTTACGCTAGGCTTGAAGTCCTTTACCTTGAACTCATATTGGTGCTCAGGGTTCCACACCTGAGCCGAGAAAATCTTGGTGTTGTCGTCCTGAACCACACGTGTGGCATAGGCCGGGATGCGCTCGCCCTGGCCTCCCTGCCAGTGGATGGAGAGCTTGAAGAGGTCGCCATGCCTCATGCCGCGGCTGGGGAGGGTAAGCTCCCAGTTGCCATTATCGAGAGCTCGCATCTTGTAGGGGGCGCACTCGGTCCAGTTGTTGAAATCGCCAATGACAAAAATCTCGGTAGCGTTAGGTGCCCACTCACGCAGCACCCAGCCCTGAGCGTTGTGGTGCAGCCCGTAGTAGTTATGTGCGTTAGCAAAATCCACCAGCGAGCCATCGCCGCCAGTGAGCTCTTTCTCCTTGTTGAGGAAATCGTTGTGGCGGCCCACTATAGCGTCCTCAAATGGTTCCAGCCAGGGGTCATCCTTGATGATGGAGAGTGTTTTTTTCTTCATAATATTATATATAATGTGTTAGTCGCTTAAAATGCATGGCAAAGTTAAAGCTAATTGCTCAAACGCCGCCTTGCTGCGCGCCAAAAAAAACATGGCACAATGGTTAACCGATTTCATTGGCAAAAATAGTAATTATTGAAGACAAATGCAACGAATTTTGCTGTTTTAGAATTTTTCTGTAATTTTGTAGGCTAAAAACTATTGCAAAAAGAGAAAACATCATTGCGTCATGATGAAAGAAAATACCATCAAGATTTTTGAGGAGAGCTTCCGCAACAACTGGGACCTCCCCGCACTCAGTGACTACAACACCAAGCAAACTCTGACCTACGGCGGCTTTGCCGAGCAGATAGCACGTTTACACCTTATATATAAAGAGTGTGGCATCAAGCCTGGCGACCGCGTGGCGCTCATTGGCAAGAACACCCCCAGCTGGGTGGTAGTGTTCATTGGCACCATTACCTATGGCGCCGTCATAGTTCCCATTCTCCAAGAGTTCAATCCTCGCGATGCCCAGCACATCATCAACCACAGCGAGGCGAGCCTGCTCTATGCCAGCAACGCGATATGGGAGTCGTTTGACTTCGACAACATGCGCCACATACGCGCCGCCATCTCGCTCGACACCGGCAAGCTGCTGGCCCAGAAAGAGGAGGAGACAGTTGACACCGTGCTCGACAATATCGACACCCTCATGCAGCAAGCCTACCCAGGCGGTTTCATCGCTGCCGGCATCAACTACATAGAGCGTGGCAACGATGAGCTCATGGAAATCAACTACACCAGCGGCACCACTGGTTTCAGCAAGGGCGTGATGCTCACCGGCAACAACCTTGCTGGAAACATCGTCTATGGCATCAACTCGCAGCTACACCGCCGTGGCACCCGCTGCGTGTCGTTCCTGCCACTAGCCCACGCCTACGGCTGCGCCTTCGACATGCTCACACCGCTGGCTGTGGGGTCGCACATCACCCTGCTGGGTCGCATCCCTGCCCCCAAGGTCATTGTCAAGGCTATGCAGGAGATTAAGCCTAACCTGGTGATTTGCGTGCCGCTTGTGCTAGAGAAAATCTACAGCAAGATGATAGTGCCCATGATCAGCAAGACCAAGCTGCGCTGGGCTCTGGCAGTGCCCTACCTCGACCGCAAGATTTATGACCGCATTCGCGAGCGCCTCATCGAGGCCTTTGGCGGCGAGTTTGAGGAAGTGATAGTGGGTGGCGCGCCATTTAATGCCGAGGTCGAGGAATTCTTGTATAAGATAAAATTCCCCTTCACCGTGGGCTACGGCATGACCGAGTGCGCACCGCTGGTGAGCCACACCCCCTGGCGCGAGTTTGTGCTTCACAGCGCCGGCCGCGTGCTGCCTGGCATCATGGAGTGTAAAATCCTGAGCGACGACCCCGAGAACACGCCTGGCGAGATTTGCGTCAAGGGCGAGAACGTGATGAAGGGCTATTTCCACAACACCGAGGCCACCGACAAGGTGCTGCACGAGGACGGGTGGCTGCACACTGGCGACATGGGCACGCTCAGCGCCGACGGCACCATCTTCATTCGTGGTCGCCTCAAGACCATGCTCCTGAGTTCTAACGGGCAGAACATCTACCCCGAGGAGATTGAAGCAAAGCTCAACAACATGCTCTATGTGAGCGAGAGCCTAGTCGTGGATCGTGACCACAAACTCGTGGCTCTAATCTATCCCGACTATGACGCCATGGACCGCGACGGTGTGACCCGCGACCAGCTGCCAGCCCACATGGAGACCGTGAAGACCGAGCTCAACAAACTTGTGGCACCCTACGAGCGAGTGTCGCAAATCGAGATTATGGTCAATGAGTTTGAGAAAACACCCAAGCGCAGCATCAAGCGTTTCTTGTACCGATAATTTGCTTACAATTTGTAAGACGTTTTTTTGTGAGAAAATCAGCATTTTTCCAATTTATTATTTTGGCAACAATATTTAACACTATTCCAAATAAAGCAAAATTTCTTTATTTAAATTGCTTATAATGTGCGATTTAAAATTATAAAATTTGGTAATTATTTGTTAATTTATCGATTTTTAGATTTTTTTCTCCAAAAAAAAAATTCAAAAAAGACTTGCATATAAATTTTTTGCTATAAATTTGCACCGTTTTTCGAAACAACCAAAGAAGAAAATTATTTATTGTTTTATTATTTACTTATTAAATTTTTAAGAAATGAAAAAGTTAGTTTTATTAGTTGCTGTTATCGCAAGCGTTTCTATGTTCTCTTGCACTGGTAATGAGGCTAGCAAGAGTGGTTCTGACTCTGCTACTTCTGCCGCTTCTGCTGCTTCTGCTCAACCTCAAACTGAGCAAACAAGTGTTGTTAGCACTCCCGCTGAGGCTACAAGCGCTGCTCCCGTTGTTGAGGAGAACAAGGCTAGCAAGCCTGCTGAGGCTACAAGCGCTGCTCCCGTTGAGGAGGCACAACCCAGCAAGCCAGCTGAGCAGCCTGCAAAATAATTGCAACTCGCTAAAAAACTTTGAAGCTGTTTTCCACGTGCGTGGAGAGCAGCTTTTTTTATTATGAAAAAAAACTAAGCACTCTTGACCTACCATAAAAATGCGTCCTTGAAGGGCGCTTTTTTTTGAGAAAAAATTTTTTTTCAAGAAATGATGCAGTATTTTTGCACCTCGTGTGTTTATAGAGTGCAACAACATGATGCGTGAACGAGATATTAGCCGAGGTTGCAAGCGGGGCGATGCTATTGCTCAGCGGGCACTTTTTGAGCAATACTCCCCACTGCTGATGGCCAAGATTTTCAGATATGTGGGCGATGACGACGATGCCAAAGATGTGCTCCAAGACACCTTCATCAAGGCCCTCACTATGATTGACAACTTCGCCTGGGCTGGAGAGGGGTCGTTGCAGGCATGGCTCACACGCATTGCGGTGAACACCTCGCTCAACTTCCTGCGCAGCCGCAAGCGCCTGAGCCCGTTGAATGTTGACACCCTCGACGACCCGCCCGACCTTGCTGAGGAACCCACGGCGACCGAAGTCAACAGCCTCGACGCCAGCACCATCCTCGCGATGGTGGCCGAGCTGCCCGATGGTTACCGCACGGTGTTCAACCTCTACTGCCTCGACGGCTATTCCCACAAAGAGATTGCCGAGCAGCTGGGCATCAACGAGAAATCGTCATCGTCGCAACTGGTAAGAGCTAAAACTCTGCTAGCACACAAAATTAAGAAATACATTAACGAGAACAATATCGACACCTACTATGAGCAACAACATGAATAATAACGACTGGCTCGACGCTTTGAAGCAAAAAGCTCAAGACGCCACCCGAGAGGTTCCCGAGGGGACGTGGGAGGCTATCGCCAAGTCGGTCGCCAAGCAAGCAGCGCCAGCAGCGAAGGTAGCACCTCGCATGTGGTGGAAAGCGGCGGCTGCCGCAGCTGTTGTTGCCATAGTAGCCACCACGGGATACTACCTGCTCAACAACAAGCCTGCCATTAGCGACCAGCAGGCAACACCCCTAGCTGGCAACAATTCCCCCTCGGCAGGTGATGACACCCCTAGCGCCGGCGACAATCAGCGACAACCTGCCGTCATCGACGAGCCGCTGCTTGCACAGAACAACAGCACCCTGTCGCAACCCTCAGCAACCGTGCCACCCGTTTATGACAGAGTGCCACGGCATGGCCACGGCAGCAGCCCCAGCACTCGCCCCGTCAGCGCCGAGGAGACCGAGATCATCAACAACGAGCTGCTCACAGCCAACTTCAACGAGCCTATCGACCTGGCCGACTATCCTAACGAGTTTGACCCCGAGAACTACTACTACGACATCGAGACCATGCTTGCTCTCGAGGAGCTTTACAACCAGTATGACAACGCTATGAACCAGGATGCCATGGAGCCGTGGAAGAGCTACACCGATAGCACCTATCAGCAATATCTCGTCTATGATGCCAACGCCCGGCGGGCAGCGCGCGAGAAGATGGCTCTCACCAAGCCTGGCAAGAAGTCGTCGATGCTCGTGGCAGCCTATGGCAATGGCATGCTCTCGACCGACCGCACCAGCACCGTGAGCGGCTCGTCGGCACCGATGCTGGTGCCACCACCCTCATCACAACCGGGCATGATGCTCGCTCCGGCAGCGCCTGGCACCAGTCCCAGCATGGCGCCACCCGTCAACTACGACTACCACCATCACATGCCACTCACCTTTGGCCTCACCTTCAACAAGCGCATCGTGGGCAACCTCTACGGCAATGTGGGTCTCAACTTCACCTTAATGTCAAGCGAAGTCACGCCCGACAATGGCGGCAGCACGTTTAAGCAGAACATCAAGCTCATAGGGCTGCCCTTTGGCGTGAGGTGGAACTTCTGGCGATACAAGGGTCTCTCCACCTTCGTGGGTGCCGAGGGAATGGTAGAGCGCGTGGTTGACGCCTCATTTGGCAAGGACGATGTCACCATCAAGCGACTGCAATGGTCGGCACACGCCATTGCCGGCGTGCAGTACAACTTCACCAAGCATGTGGGCATCTACGTCGAGCCCAAGCTCTCGCACTACATCACCACATTGCCCCTCAACACCCTGCGCAACGAGCACCCCTTCAACTTCAACTTGCAGATGGGCTTATCGATAGATTTCTAAAAAAACGTTAAAAAGCATCCCTGCGGTGCAGTATTTCATTATATGCCGTGTTTAGAGGGCAAAATGAGAGATTTAATCCATAGCTTTTTTCATGACAGAAAAAGATAAAGCACACTGAAGATTAATTACGATGGTTATATTTTTTTTTGAAATCACACACTCTTAGTTTTTTTGATTTAGAATAACTTCATTTTACTCTTTTTATTTGCAATAGTATTGAGGCCGAGTTGAATTTGTGGTAAATTCCTCGGTCTCACCGTTTTGATGGGTGGAACATGGAATCGGCTAGTTAATATTCCACTTGGCTCGACTTGTTGCGCCAGTACTCGGCTTGCGTCTCATCAACGTCCACCCCCCAGCCATAGGTGTAGCAGTCGGCCAGCGCCAGCTGTGCTGCCAGGTGCCCCTGGGTAGCTGCCATGCGAAACCACTCGACGGCAAACTTGTGATCGGCATCGGTCCCCACGCCTTTAAGATACATCATTCCAAGCTGATACTGCGCCTCGGAGTCGCCCTTATAGGCGCGCACTCTGAGTGAGGGCACGCTGTCATCGTCGCCAGAGCTTGTGGTCTCCAGCGGCGTGTTGTAGTCACTGTCGATATAGGTGACATCGGCTGGGCTGATGGCTTGCGGCATCTCGTCGGTGGGCTGCTCGCCATAATAGTCATGGAGGATAAGGTTGCCCTTGCGCATAGTCCAGTCGCCAAGCAGGTCAATGACGTTGAGTCCTAGCAGCAGCGGCGCCTTTTGCGATACTGCAATTATGGCCTCAACATTTTTCAACAATCTGTTTCCCACCTTCACCTGCTTGAGAATGACAGTGGCGTTGTTGTCAACCACGCCATTGGCATTGCGCGTTTGTGTGGTGCCCTTGAAATCGTTGCGCGTGAGGGCGCGCTTGGCCAGCAGCTCGTTGGCCAGCTCTTGCGAGAGGCTCATCTTGGCGGCCCCCGTGTCGAAGATGAAATCTTTTTTCACGCCATTTATCACGCACGGCACATAATACACCCCACTCTTGCGTTTCATTTTCACGATATGGTCGGCAGCCACAGCATTTAGCATCACTGCCACTACTAGAATCAGCAGCACGGCAAGCCTCCTGTATTTGTCAGTAAGATGATGATAACGAAAATTCATATTTCTGTGTTGTTGAATGTACAAAATTATCACATTTTTTCCACTCATGCAAGGCATTGCCGTAAAAGTTGAGAAAAACAGGGCAAAAACGCAAACGTTTGCACCTTTTTTGACACAATATATAATGAATTATAACAAATGGTTTTCGCTATTTTCAGTAAATTTGCTTGCCCAAATAGCCAAACATAAATTCTAAACTATAACAACATGAAAAAATTCTATCTATCATTAGCATCACTGGTCATTGCCATCAGCGCAATGGCGCAGGGATGGCCAGCCAACTATGGCGGCATAATGCTGCAAGGGTTCTACTGGGACAGCTACGACTACACCAAGTGGGACAACCTCACAGCACGCAGCGAGGAGCTAGGCTCGATTTTCGACCTCATCTGGGTTCCTAACTCGGCCATGACGCGCGGCGGCAACACTGCACAGACCATGGGCTACATGCCCTACTTGTGGTTGCGTCACACCACCATCTTTGGCGGTCAGAGCAAGCTTGTGAACATGATTCAGACCTACGGGGCCATGGGCACAGGCATCATCGAGGATGTGGTGCTCAACCACAAGGATGCCCGCTCTCAAAACGGCGATGGATACCTCAGTTTCATCGATGAGACGGCAGGCACCTATAGCATCACGTGGGACAACGAGAACTACACCGGCATCGTGAGCAACGACGACGTGGAAGGCGGTGGTGGCAACCCCGACACTGGCGAGGGCTTTAGCGGTGCGCGCGACCTTGACCACACCAATGCCCGCGTGCAACAAAACTGCATCACCTATCAGCGCTTTCTGCTCGACTCGCTGGGATATGTGGGTTTCCGTCTCGACATGACCAAGGGTTATGCGCCGCAATACACCGGCAAGTATAACGCTGCCACCAACCCCATCTTCTCGGTGGGAGAGTATTTCGACGGCAACACCGACCTCTTGAAGCAGTGGATTAACGGAACGGCCGTCAATGGAGTAATCCAAAGCGGCACCTTCGACTTCGCGCTGAAGTTTGCCATCAACGACGCCTTTGGCGGCGGTGACTGGAATCGCCTCGACATGTCAGGCCTTATTGCCGACGACAACTACAAGCGCTATGCCGTGACCTTCGTCGATAACCACGACACTAACGAGGACCACAACAAGTGCGGTGGCAACATTGAGGCCGCTAACGCCTTCATCCTTGCCATGCCTGGCACGCCGTGCATCTTCAGCAAGCATTACGAGGAATATAAGGCCGCTATCACTAACATGATCAAGGGTCGCCGCGCCTGCGGCATCACCAACATGAGCGGCTGCACTAGCTCTAAGGTGAACGGTGGCATCATCTTCACCACCACTGGCTCGGTGGGCAGCGCCATGGTGCGCCTGGGAGCGGCAGCCTCGAGCAACCCTGGTGCCGCGGAGTGGCAACTTGTGCAGAAGGGCACTAACTATGCCTTCTACATCACTAAGGGCATCGACTGGCAGAACAGCGAGAAAATAGGCAAAATAGTGGGATATCCCGTTATTGACAAGCCCAGTGGCGTGTATGCCAACTCTGTGTCAGTAAAAATCAAGCCCTCGATGGCAAGCACCACCCTGGTATATACTACCGACGGCACTAACCCCACCCCCGAGAGCACACCAATCACTGGCTCTACCACGCTCACCTTCACCGAGACCACCACTCTCAAGGTGGGAGCCCTCATGGAAGGCGAGGTGAGTGGCATCGTCACCCGCAACTACATCATTGGCGATGCCGACCCTAACAGCATCACCGTCTTTGTCAAGGCCGACTCTCCCTACCTCTATGCCTGGGACGAGAATGGCACAGCACTCAATGGTGAGTGGCCAGGCAACAAAATGACACTCAAGCGCACCATTGGCGGCGTGGAGTTCTTCTACAAGACCTTCCCAAAATCTAGCGCAGACTACAGCATCAACTTCCTGCTCAACGATGGCAACGGCGACGAGAGCAAGACGCAAGACGTCACTGCTGTGGCTGGCGACGTCTTCTACACCTATAGCAACAACGAGGCGCGCGACCTGAGCAACATCTACCTTGCCGAGCTCTACAACCCGTTTGTGTGCATCGACAAGCCCAGCGGCGACCTGCCTGCCAACAAGCACGTCTATCTCAACGCCAGCTATGCCGACGCAAAGATTGTATATACCACCGATGGCAGCGAGCCCACAGCGGCAAGCCAGCAGGCTACCGGCAGCAAGGAGCTCTCGTTCACCACAGTGGGCCAAGAAGTGACCGTGAAGGCAGGACTGCTCGTTGGCAACCAAGTGAATGGCGTCGTCACTCGCGACTACAAAGTGGTTGCTGCCACTAGTGGCGGCAGCGGCAACACCAGCGAGGGTGTCACCATCTACTGCAAGGCTACAAGTGCTCCCTACCTGTACTCTTGGGAGGACAGTGGCACGCAGCACAACGGCGACTGGCCTGGCACCAAGATGACCACCAGCACGACCATCGACGGCGTGAAGTGGTGGACCTACACCTATGACGTGAAGCCCATCAACATCATCTTCAACGACGGCAATGGAGCGCAGACTGCCGACATAAAAGGCCTCACTAGCGACAGCTACTTTGAGTATAACGGCTCTAACAGTGCCACTAACGTCACAGCTCAGCATGTAGATATGAGCGGCGCCGACATACCATCGTGCGCCACATGGATTAACGGCTCTCAGTTCATCTACTTCGAGGCAAGCAGCTATTATGAGCCATACGCTTGGGTTTGGAACACCGCTGGCGCCAACTTCACTGGCAATGTGTGGCCTGGTGAGGGACTCATCGATGTGGCTGGCGTAGCGCCTAGCGGCAAGAACATCTACCGCTGGACTACCAGCCGCCAGGATGAGCCCACAGGACTGCTTTTCAGCAACTATGGCGCGCCACAGACCAGCGACTTTGCCTTTGTCAACGGCGGCTATTACACCGAGAGCGGCCTCATGGGAGTTATCGAGAACAAGCCAGCAGTAGCTGGCGACGTTAACGGCGACGGAGTAGTCACAGCAGCCGACATCACCGCCATCTACGATGTGCTGCTCGGTGTCAACTACAAATATGAAGACACTGCCGACATCACTGGCGACGGAGTGGTCACTGCAGCCGACATCACTGCAGCCTACGACATCATGCTGGGAGGAAACTAGCACTTCGCGCAGCACAGATTAGTGCAAAACTAAAGAATGAGACTCAGAACACCTCTGGGTCTCATTCTCTGTTTTTCCCTACCTCAATGGGCACGACACTCGCACATTATACATTCCGCTTTGTGCATTATGCATTGTGAATTATGCATTATGCATTGTGAATTATGCATTGTGAATTATGCATTATTCTAAAGCGAGGCCAGCGAGTCGGTGTGCAGCGCGAAGGCTTCGGCCACCGAGCAATGGCTCTCGATGCCGCGGAAGCGCTCCATGGGCACATGCCACCCCTCGAAGATGGGCTCTAGCTGCTGGCTCACATGGCTGTAGCAGGCCTTGTGCTTGCGCTCGAGCACGCTGCCAATGTTCACCCAGTGCGTGGGGTGGAACATCTGCGTTTGGTCACCAGTCATCACCTCAAAGTAGTAGAGCTGGAAGCTGCGGCCCATCCGTCGCCAGGCATCGAGCACCAGCATGCCACACACGGCATGGTCGCGGTGCGAGTCGATGGGCCAGTGCGTGAGCACCACATCGGGGTTCTCACGCTCAATAAGAGCGCGCATCTCCTGGTAGCGTTCCTGATTGACCTGAGTGTTGCCGTCAACCTGATTCATAAAGATGTAACGAGCACCCGTAATCTCGCAAGCCTTCTTGCACTCCTCCACCCTTATTGCCGCTGCCTCGTCATGACTCTTGCCAGGGATGCCTGCCTCACCACGGGTGAGATAGACACACACCACCTCGTGCCCGGCATCGGCCAGAAGGCACATCGTGCCTCCACAGCCCGTCTCGGGGTCATCGGGGTGGGCTCCTATCACGAGCACCTTGCGTCGCCGCGTGTCAATAATCTTGCCGCTATCACTCGCTGCCGCCGGCAGTCCAAGCACGGTTGCACCCAGTGCTGCCATGCCAGTTTTCTTAATCATTTCTCGTCGATTCATTTCTTGAAAAGGTATTAAATGGTTTCCTCTACAAAAGTAGTAAAAAAATAAATGCAATTCACATAAAGTTCACTAAATCTTGAACTAAATGTTTGCATATCTCATGAGTTTTGATGAAATCTGCATATAAGTTGTGCATAACCGTCATTTTGACACACTCACTCTTTTTTATTACACTCAAACAACGAGAAAATAATAAAAATCAAGAAAACAAAAGTCAATTATGGAAAATGCGTACTTTTTTCTTGGATTTTGCCATAATTATTTATTTTTCTCAAGTTTTTTGTTTATATTTGCAATCTAGAACAATAAGCTAAAAAACAGAACGGACGAGAAGGGCCTCGTTACTACAGAAAACTCACAACTGATAACTCAAAACTATAATATTATGAAAAAGATATTACTACTACTTGTGGCGCTGCTTGCCACATCCACGGTTTGGGCTGCGGACTTTATCACCGATGTGATGGTCATTGGCGGCTCTAAAAGTGTGGTCAATAACTTGAAGGACACCTACACGTCACAGGGCTGGACGGTTATCGACAAGGACTTGAATGACGGTTGCGGCTCAAGCAGCGACTACATCTATCTGCTCTACAAGACGGCGAGCAACGAGAACAATGATGTCGGCTTTATCACTGGCTTCTACATCAGCGACGCCAGTGGCACCGCCCCCGACAATGTCACGCACGACGGGCACACCTACACTCTTGTTGACTATGATGGCAGCGACTATTTCAGGAACAGCAAGGGAGACTTGAACAGCCATTGTGGCTCAAGCAGCGCCTACATCCACCTCTACTACACTAGGGACAACGATGAGTATTACAGTTCCACGGCTGTGAATTCTATCTCCTTCAACGACACTCAGAGTGGGGCTGTAGGCGTGAATGGTGGCACCACGGGCTATGACCTCAACACTGGCGCTGGCGGTGACTACATCTACATGCATGCCGGCACGGGCAATAAGGGATGGGTCATCAGCATGAACTCAAACCATACCCAATGCACTATCACGGGGTATCAGGGCACTAAGAATAACAAGACAACAGTATATATACCCAACTACATAGACGGCGCACCGGTAATCGGCTTCTCGGGCTCGGTTTTCAGCGGGTTCACCAACCTTGAGACAATGTTTTTTTATGAAAACACCCAAGTCACCCAAATGGCGTCGATGCAAGGATGCTCTAAGTTCTACAATGTTAAAACAGGTAATAAGAATCACCAAACTCCGGCTTCGATGACAAGCATCCCTGCCTCAGCGTTTGTGGGTACAGACCTTAGGAATGTCACGCTCACGTCGGTCACCAACGTCGGGAGCAATGCTTTCGCTGGAAGCACAGTGCTAAACAGTGTAGTGTTTAATCAATCAGACGTTACTATAGGTGATGGCGCTTTTTCTTACATAGTTAAAGAAGGCAACGCCAAGTGCCAAGTCACTTATCCGGGCTCTATTAATGCCTGGAGTCCCAGTAAGTACATGTATTCGCCAAGTTTGGTTGTCAATGGCGGAAGTGGCAACAACACATGGTCCTGCGGCTGGTGTGGCGGAAGTTCCTCAAGCAGCTATAACAGTCTCTACTGGACACTTGATGCTGCCGGGCAACTGAAAATAGACTGTGCCGACAACAATTGGTCTAATCATCCCTCCGAACAGGTCATAGTTTACAAAAGCTGGACTAAGAATCTTGTGAAATCGCTCACTTTAGAGCATGTTTACTCTTTAGGAGTTATGGAATTCACTAACCATGCCAATCTAAAGAATGTGTACATCAACCCCACTTTGCACTCTATAGGCAGTAATGCGTTCTCGGGTTGTAGTTCTTTGACCGATATTTGGTTCAACGGCACACTGTCACAATGGGAAGCCGTTGACAAGGGAGGCAACTGGAATCCCAGCGCCGCCACCGAGCACTGGCGCTGCACGGTCACTTTCAACGCCAACGGCCACGGCACCGCTCCTGCCTCACAGACCCTCTGGAGCAACTATGACAAGGCCACTACTCCAACAGCTCCAACTGCCAATGGCTACATCTTCCAGGGGTGGTACACCGAGGCAGCATGCATCAATCAGTGGGACTTCAACACAGTGGTCACTGGCGACATGACGCTCTATGCCAAATGGGGGTTGGCACAATACACCTTTAACAGTGAGACTGGTGAGCTGACCCTAAACTGGGGCGAGTTCAACAAGGACAACAAGTGGGGCAGCGATGTGCCAGCCTCGACCGTCAAGAGCGTCACCGCCACCAGCCAGGTGAGCTTCACTGGCGACTGCTCACAGCTGTTCAAGGACTTCAGCTATTGCACAAGCATGGATCTGGACAATGTAAACACCAGCAATGCCACTAATATGACCAGGATGTTCGAAAACTGCGGATCTCTCCGAACGTTCAATATCTCGAATTGGGATACCGGCAATGTCACCAATATGAGCAGGATGTTCAATAGTTTTTCGATTAGCATCAACCCTCTCAATATCTCGGGCTGGAACACAAGCAAGGTCACCGATATGAGCGAGATGTTCTCCAATTGTAGGATTTACAACAACCCTCTCGACATCTCAAACTGGGACACCGGCAATGTTACAACCATGAGTAATATGTTTGAACTATTTCAGAACAACTATCCGCTTGACCTCTCGGGGTGGAACACCGGCAATGTCATCGATATGACCTCGATGTTTATGACTTGCTCTCTCACTCCATCAATCAATCTCTCGGGCTGGGACACTGGCAATGTCATGAGCATGATGTATATGTTCACAGGTTGCACTCAACTCACCACCATTTACACTACCACAAGTTGGAGTACCGAGAATGTCGAATATTCAAATTACATGTTCGACCATTGCAACAAACTGGTGGGTGGCATGGGCACGACCTTCGATGAAAACCACAAAGACAAAGAATATGGCCGCATCGACCGCGGCACTGCCGAGCCAGGCTATTTCACGGGTGTGTTTAAGCTCATCCTGCCCGAAGATGTGACCACCTCGGCAACCCCTATCTGCACAATTGGCGACTCTATCTACTACACCGCTGGCACCGCTGTTACGCTCACTTACAACGGCGAGGTGCCCGAGGGCCAAGTGGTTGTCTATAGCGTGAACGGGACCGCCATCGAGGGCAACACATTCGAGATGCCGTTAAACGATGCTACCGTGACCGTTGAGCTTCAGGAGCTGTGCTACACCTACGACAGCGCGACCGGTGCACTGACGCTTCTTAGGGGCGAGTTCAACAAAGACAACAAATGGGGCAACGATGTGCCAGCCACAGCCGTCAAGAGCGTTACCGCCACCAGTGAAGTGAGCTTCACGGGCGACTGCTCGCAGCTGTTCTATAACTTTGAATCTTGTGAGAGCATGGACTTGAATAGTGTCAATACCAGTGCGATGACGAGTGCATGCGAAATGTTTATGCAATGCGAAGCCTTAACCACGCTCAACATCTCAAGCTGGAACACCAGCGCTGTTACCAATATGAGCAGTATGTTCTACTATTGTTCAAACATTAAGTCATTCGATATCTCGGGCTGGAACACCGCCAGTGTCACCAGCATGGAAAGCATGTTCTCATATTGCACTTCCTTGACTTCGCTCGACATCTCAAGCTGGAACACCAGCGCTGTTACCAACATGACTGGCATGTTCTTCTATTGTTCAAGCATGAAGTCATTCGATATCTCGGGCTGGAATACCGCCAGTATCACCAGCATGGAAAGCATGTTCTCATTTTGCGATTCCTTGACTTCGCTCGACCTCTCGGGTTGGAACATGGGCAATGTCACCAACTTGAGTGAGATGTTCTACTATTGCTCAAGCATGACGTCAATCAATATCTCGGGCTGGAATACCACCAATGTCACCAATATGAGCGGTATGTTCGTAAGATGTACTGGTCTTACCTCACTCGACCTCTCGGGCTGGGACACTGGCAATGTCACCAGCATGTACGAAATGTTCCGTGCCTGCTCAAACTTGACCACCATCTATGTTGGCGCCGATTGGAGCACCGAGAAAGTTACTGCGTCAGGGTTTATGTTCGATGGCTGCACATCGCTGGTGGGCGGTATGGGCACGACCTATGACATGTACCACACAAATAAGGAATATGCCCACATCGACGGCGGTTCGGCCAACCCCGGCTACTTAAGCTCCAAGACGCCGCGCTACACCTACGACAGCACCACGGGCGCCCTTTCGCTCAACTGGGGCACATTCAACAATGGCGACAAGTGGGGCAGCGAGGTGATTGCCAATGACGTCACGAGCGTCACCGCCACCTGCGATGTGAGCTTCACGGGCGACTGCTCGGAGTTGTTCAAAGGCTTCAGCAATTGCACAAGCATGGACTTGAATAATGTCAATACCAGCAGTGTCACCAACATGAGCAATATGTTCGAAAACTGCTCAAGCTTGACTTCGCTCGACCTCTCGAACTGGAATACTGACGATGTGAATATCTTGAACAATATGTTCAAGTCTTGCACGAGCCTGAGTAATGTTGACGTTTCGAACTTCAACACCTCTATGGTTTACACAATGTACTCCATGTTCGAAGGCTGCTCAAGTCTCGTAAGACTCGACCTCTCGGGTTGGGACACCCGCAATGGCACAGATATGAGTAGGTTGTTCTGTGGCTGTTCAAAACTGAGAACTATCTATGTCGGTGGAGGATGGACCACACAGATTGCCTTGAGCTCCAATAGCATGTTCTACGGCTGCACCTCGCTGGTGGGCGGCATGGGCACAACCTATGACCCCAGCCACACCGACAAGGAATATGCCCGCATCGACGGCGGCCCCGACAACCCAGGCTACTTCACCGACCCGAATGCAGTGGTGGTTGTTCCTGGCGACGTGGATGGCGATGGCGTGGTGACAAGTGTTGATATCACTTGCATCTACAACTACTTGCTCAATGGCGACGAGACCTTTATCGACACCAGCGACGTTGACGGCGACGGCTACATCACTTCAGTTGATATCACCTTCATCTACAACATCCTGCTAGGAAATTAATCAATGCATAATGAATCATTGTGCACAATAACGTCGCCAACTTCTTTGGCGGCGTTTTTTATTATTAAAGGGAGGTGGGGAACATCTAAACACTAAACCTTTAAACTTCAAAATCTTGATTTCGACCACCGACTTTGCAAACGTTTTCACATTTTATTCTACATTATTATATCAATTATTTGTCAATAATAGTGTCATTATTAGTAATTTTACTCACTAGAAAAATGAATAAATAATATAAATGCAATTATGAAACTTATTTTCAATCTTGACTATCAAACTATCTTTGGAGAGGAGATTGTGCTGCACATCGACGACAGCGAGCTCGACTTCCTGGACCGTGCCCACAAGATGACCACTACCGACGGGCGACGCTGGACCTGCGAGGTGTCTTATCCTGGGGTGAGCGGACGCCACATCGACTACTACTACAGTGTGAACCGTGGCGACGAGCAGATGCGACAGGAGTGGCTCACAGTGCCTCACCGGCTCATCTTCTCGTGTGCCAAAGCCAAGCGCTACACCATCTATGACCACTGGCTCGACATGCCCGAGGACAGCTACCTCTACAGCAGCGCCTTCACCGACTGCCTTGCCAAGCGACCCGTGAGCAAGCTCACCAGCACCAGCTTTGGCAAGACTGCCATTATCAACGTGCGCGCGCCACAGCTGGCTGGCAACCAGCGACTGTTGCTTTGCGGCGAGGGCCCAGCCCTGGGCGACTGGAGTGCTAAGCGCGGCCTGGAGATGACCGAGACCACCCACAACCAGTGGACCATCAAGCTCAACACCTCTAAGCTCGCCAGCAACCACATCGTCTTTAAATTTGTCGCTATCGACGACAAGGGAAACGTTTGCTGGGAGGAGTGTGACAACCGCAGCATCGAGCTGCCCGACCTTGCCACTGGCGAAGTGGTGTGCTACGAGTTGGCTCAGGCCACCTTCCCACTGCCCGCCTGGCGCATCGCCGGCACCGTGATACCCATTTTCTCGATGCGCAGCAAGCAGAGCTGCGGCGTGGGCGACTTTGGCGACCTCAAGAAGATGATCG
Organism: uncultured Prevotellaceae bacterium; assembly: GCA_900318255.1. Classification (GTDB taxonomy): domain Bacteria; phylum Bacteroidota; class Bacteroidia; order Bacteroidales; family Muribaculaceae; genus Sodaliphilus. The sequence continues at coordinate 29,308 of ONJX01000013.1, forward strand.
ACTGGATGGAGCGCACTGGCCAGCGTGCCCTGCAGGTGCTCCCTATCAACGACACCACCATCACCAAGACGTGGACCGACAGCTATCCCTACAACAGCATCTCGATCTATGCCCTTCACCCCATGTATGTGGACCTGCGCCAGCTCCCCGCCCTCAAGGACGTGGAGAAGATGAAGGACTATTTGGCCCAAGGCAAGGAGCTCAATGCTCTGCCACAGATCGACTATGAGCGTGTCAATAATCTCAAGCTCTCTTACCTGCGCGACGTGTGGGCTCAAGATGGTGAAAAGATTGTAAAAAGCAACGCCTACAAGAACTTCTATAACGCTAACAAGCGCTGGCTCGTGCCCTATGCTGCCTTCTGCGTGTTGCGCGACAAGTATGGCACAGCATGCTTCAAGGACTGGCCCAACCACCGCCAGTTCACACCATCGCTCAAGAAGAGCGTGGAAGACCCTGCCACCGACATGGGCCGCGAGGCAGCCTTCTGGATGTTTGTGCAGTTTGAGCTTAGCCAGCAGATGAAGGCGGCTCACGACTATGCCCGCAGCAAGCACGTCATTCTCAAGGGCGACATCCCCATCGGCATCAGCCCCAACGGCTGCGACGCCTGGGTAGAGCCTAAATACTTCAACATGAACGGCCAGGCTGGTGCGCCACCCGACGCCTTCAGCGCCGACGGCCAGAACTGGGGCTTCCCCACCTACAACTGGGACGAGATGCTCAAGGACGGCTGCCAGTGGTGGGTGCGCCGCTTCCAGAACATGAGCGAGTATTTCGACGCTTACCGCATCGACCATGTGCTGGGCTTCTTCCGCATCTGGGAGATTCCCATCAGTTCGGTGCAGGGCTTGCTGGGACAGTTCTCGCCCGCTCTGGGCATGACCCGCGAGGAGGTAGAGGGCTACGGACTGCACTGGCAGGAAGAGTTCTTCACCGAGCCTTTCATCGCCGACTGGATCATCGACCGCGTCTTCGGGCCTCACGCCCAGCGTGTGCGCGACACCTTCTTGCAGCACTCTCACGACGACATCTGGAAGATGCGCCCCGAGTTCGACACTCAGCGCAAAGTGGAAGCCGCCTTTGCTGGCAAGACTAGCGACGACGACAAGTGGGTGCGCGACGGCCTGTTCTCGCTCATCAACAACGTGCTCTTCGTGCGCGACCGCAAAGACCCCAACAAGTTCCACCCACGCATCACCGCACAGCTGGCACTCATCTACGAGGCACTGTGGGATAATGACAAGGAGGCCTTTAACCGCCTCTACAACGACTACTACTACCGTCGCAACAACCGCTTCTGGTATCACGAGGCCATGAAGAAGCTGCCGCGCCTGGTTCAGGCCACACGCATGCTCGTGTGTGCCGAGGATCTGGGCATGGTGCCCGACTGCGTGCCCTGGGTGATGAATGAGCTCAAGATTCTGAGCCTCGAGATTCAGTCGATGCCTAAGGACAACAAGCTCAAGTTTGGCAACCTGCAGAGCAACCCCTACCGCTCGGTGAGCACCATCAGCACCCACGACATGAGCACCCTGCGACAGTGGTGGGACGAGGACTGGCAGCTCTCGCAGGAATACTACAACGAGGTGATGTGGAAGTCGGGACCTGCTCCCCATCCACTGCCCGGATGGCTGGCTCGCGACATCGTTGCCCAGCACCTCTACTGCCCATCGATGCTGTGCTTGCTGAGCCTGCAAGACTGGCTGTCGATTGACGAGGAGCTGCGACTGCCCGATGCCAATGCCGAGCGCATCAATGTGCCTGCCAACCCCCGCCACTACTGGCGCTACCGCATGCACATGACCATCGAGGACCTGATGGAGAACAGCGAGTTTAACGCAAAGGTTAAGCAACTCATCACGCAAAGCTATCGTTAATCATTAAGAAGTTCTAGAATTTCTGGAGTGTATAGATTTTCTAGAACTTCTAGTTTGAATAAAAGCAACCTAACACGCATCACAATCAACATGAAAACCAAAATATTGACAACCTTCGTAGCGCTCCTTGCCATGCTCACGGCAAGTGCCCAGCAAGTGCTCTCGCCCAATGGCAACGTGCAGGTGATTTTTGAACTTGACAATGCCGGACGGCCCACTTACCACATGCTCTACAAGGGCAAAATGGTGATAAACCCCAGCCACTTAGGTTTTGAGCTTGCGCCCGACAAGCACGCCAGCAAGGGCATGAATGAGACCAACCTGCTCGACGGCTTTGCAGTGACCAGCTCGCAGGTGACGTCGCACGATGACACTTGGACTCCCGTGTGGGGCCAGTACAAGACCATCCGCAACAACTACAACGAGCTCGCCGTGGATCTCTATCAGCAGAGTGCTAACCGCAAGATGATCGTCCGCTTCCGCGTCTATGACGACGGCATGGGATTTCGCTATGAGTTCCCTTTGCAAAAGGATCTCAACTACTTCATCATCAAGGAGGAGAAAAGCGAGTTTGCCATGACAGGCAACCACCGCGCGTGGTGGATAGCCGGCGACTACGACACTCAGGAATATCCCGTGCAGGTGACACGCCTGAGCGACATTCGCAGCCGCATCACCGCATGCGCACGATGGGATGACCCCAAGGGCGTGGGCCAGCGACGCACCGACTACACCGAGGACCGCATGCGCGATGCCGTGGTGTGGGACAACGCCTCGCAAACGGTGTTCTCGCCCACTGGCGTGCAAACCTCGCTCCAGTTAAAGACCGACGACGGCATCTATCTCAACCTGCATGAGGCAGCGCTGGTCAACTATGGCGCTATGCACCTCAACCTCGACGACAAGAACATGGTGTTCACATCGTGGATCACCCCCGACGCCACTGGCTACAAGGGCTGCATGCAGGCTCCTTGCCACACTCCCTGGCGCACCGTGATGGTGAGCGACGATGCCCGCGACATGCTCGCATCGAGCCTCATCCTCAACCTCAACGAGCCTTGCAAAATTGAGGACACCAGCTGGATTCACCCCACCAAATACTGCGGCGTGTGGTGGGAGATGATTGTGGGGCATGGCGCTTGGAACTACACCGACGAGTTCCCCAGCGTGAAACTTGGCCAGACCGACTACAGCAAAGCTAAACCCAACGGTCGCCACCGCGCCAACACCCAGGAGGTGAAGCGATACATCGACTTTGCCGCCAACAACGGCCTCGACCAAGTGCTCGTGGAGGGCTGGAACATAGGTTGGGAAGACTGGGCTTGCATGTGGAAGGCCGATGTCTTCGACTTCGTCACACCCTACCCCGACTTCGACATCAAGTATCTCAACGACTATGCCCACAGCCGTGGCGTGAAGCTGATGATGCACCACGAGACCAGCTCGAGCGTCATCAACTATGAGCGCCACCTCGAGAAAGCCTATCAGCTCATGAACGACTACGGCTACGACGCCGTCAAGAGCGGCTATGTGGGCGACATCATCCCGCGTGGCGACTACCACTACAGCCAGTCGATGAACAACCACTACCTCTATGTGCTCGAGGAGGCTGCCAAGCATCACATCATGGTCAACGCCCATGAAGCCACTCGCCCAACGGGACTGTGCCGCACCTGGCCCAACCTCGTGGGCAACGAGAGCGCCCGCGGCACCGAGTATGAGGCCTTCTATGGCAGCAACCCTAACCACACCGTGATACTGCCCTTCACACGCTTCCAGGGCGGCCCCATGGACTACACTCCCGGCGTGCTCGAGACTCGCCTTGAGAACTGGAGCGACAACAAGCACATCGTCCACACCACCGTGGTGGGACAGCTGGCACTCTATGTGGTGATGTGCAGCCCATTGCAGATGGCTGCCGACCTGCCACAGAACTACGAGAAATATATGGATGCCTTCCAGTTCATTCGCGACGTGGCACTCGACTGGGACGACAGCCGCTACATCGATGCCGAGCCTGGCGAGTACATCACCGTGGCACGGAAAGCCAAGGGCACCGACAACTGGTTCCTGGGCGGCAAGTGCAACGAGAAGGGGCACAAGGTGGATGTCAAGCTCGACTTCCTCGACAAGGGGCGCAAATATGAGGCCATCATCTATGCCGATGCCAAGGACGCTCACTACGAGAGCAATCCCGCCGCCTACGTTATCACCAAGAAAACCGTGAAGCAAGGCGACGTGCTCAAGATGACCGAGGCTCCAGGCGGCGGCTTCGCAATCTCTTTAAGGGCAATTTAAACTAAGATTACCAATTGCTCGACCACTCGATTATTCGAGCTTTCGATTAATAATAATAACAACAATGAAAAAAATACTATTATCAGCAATAATCGCTTTGACTATGGCTACAGCAAGCGCTCGCGACTATAACTTCAACGAGATGACCTACTCGCCACGGGCCACGGAGTTCTTGCTTAACACCAACGATGACGCGCAGGGCGTGACGCTGCGCATCTACGATGCCGGCAAAGACGGCAAGGTACTCAAGAAGGTGGAGATGAAGCGCGACAAGAACATCGCCGGCGAGTGGCACGCCACCATCAAGGGCGACCTCAAGGGACGTTTCTACACCTTCGACGTGAAATATAATGGCAAGTATATGGGCGAGAACCCCGGCATCTTTGCCAAGGCAGTGGGTGTGAACGGCCGTCGCGGCGCCATCATCGACATGGCCGAGACCAACCCTGAGGGCTGGGAAGCTGGCCGACACACTAACTTGATGCACATCTATGACCACATCATCTACGAGATGCATCACCGCGACTTCTCGATTGACCCTTCTAGTGGACTAGAGCACAAAGGCAAGTTTCTTGCGCTCACCGAGCCTAAGGCGATAGAGTATCTCAAAGACCTGGGAGTGAACACCATCCACATCCTGCCATCCTACGACTACGCCTCTATCGACGAGGAACGCCTGGCCGAGGGCAACTACAACTGGGGCTACGACCCCGTGAACTACAATGTGCCCGAGGGAGGATATTCCACTAACCCCTACGACCCCGCCACACGCATTCGCGAGTTCAAGCTCATGGTGCAGGCTCTTCACAAGGCTGGCATCCAGGTGGTTCTCGATGTGGTGTATAACCACACCTTTAGTATCGACGACGGCAATTTCCAAAAGACCTGCCCTGACACCTTCTACCGCAAGAACCCCGATGGCTCGTGGAGCAACGGTAGCGGCTGCGGCAACGAGACCGCCAGCGACCGCGACATCATGCGCGCCTACATGATGGCCAGTGTGAAATACTGGATGGAGGAGTATGGCATCGATGGCTTCCGCTTCGACTTGATGGGTGTACACGACATTGAGACGATGAACGCCATTGCTCAAATGGTGGAGGAAGAATTTGCTAAGGACAATTACAGCATACCCCGTTTCCCACCCAATGTGCTACTCTACGGCGAGGGGTGGAGCGCTGGCAGCTGCGCCTATCCTAACGAGAAGCTGGCAATGAAAGCCCACATGAAGCAGATGCCAGCCATCGCAGCCTTCAGCGACGAAATGCGCGACGCACTGCGCGGCCCCTGGGACGGCGACGACAAGGCAGCCTTCCTGGGCGGTGTGCCAGGATTTGAAGAGAGCCTGAAGTTTGGTATCGCTGGCGCAACGCAGCATCCACAAATCGACTACAGCAAGGTAAACTATAGCAAGGAGCCGTGGGCCAACTACTCCAGCCAGATGATCTCCTATGTGAGCTGCCACGACGACATGTGCCTGGTGGATAGGCTCAAAACGAGCATCCCCAACATCTCACAGAAAGACCTTATCAAGCTCGACCTGATGGCGCAGACTGCTGTCTTCACCTCGCAGGGCATTCCTTTCATCCTCAGCGGCGAGGAGATGCTGCGCGACAAGAAGGGCGTGCACAACAGCTACAACAGCCCCGACAGCATCAACCACCTCGACTGGAACAACCTCAAGCGCTATCCACAGGTTTATAATTACTACAAGAACCTCATAGCCCTGCGCAAGCATCACATCGCGGCATTCTCGATAGGCTTGAGCAACAAGAACCTGGCCAAGCATCTTGAGTTCCTGCCTGGCGGCGACTGCCTCGTGGCTTATCGCTACAAAGACCTGAAAAAACTTGGCGACAAGTGGAGCAACATTATTGTCATCCTTAATGGCAACAACGACAAGCGCACGGTGAAACTGCCCAAATCGACCTACACCATCGTGGGCGACGGCGACACCATCAACGAGGACGGCATCTACACCCTCACCACCGACGAGATTATCGCCCCACCCCGCTCGGCAATCATCATGCACGACTAAATTTACTCGAGTGCTCGAGCATTCGATAATTCGATAATTCGATAAAAAAATTTCATAATGAAAAAGATTCTATTAATAGTAATTGCTACTATCACAGCATTAGGTGCCGGGGCAATGCCCAAAATGCCTGTTTTCAAGGTTGACCGCATTGAGCCCACCTGCTGGTTTGTGGGCATGAAAGACCCCTCGGTGCAGCTCATGGTCTATGGCGATGGCATCCGCGATGCCGAGGTTTCAACCAACTATGCTGGTGTGAAAATCGACTCGGTGGTGCGCCTCGACAGCCCTAACTATCTGCTCGTGTATCTCAACACAGCTGGCGCCAAGCCCGGCACAATGGAGCTTAAATTTAGTAAGGACAAACTCACAATGGTGACGCCCTACGAGCTCCGTGCCCGCGAGATGAGCGGCGACCGTCGCATGGGCTTCACCAACGCCGACGTGCTCTACATGCTCATGCCCGACCGCTTTGCCAATGGCAACCCAGCCAACGACCGCGTGGCGGGAATGCGCAGCCAGGTGTGCGACCGCAGCAAGCCCAGCTACCGCCATGGTGGCGACTTGGAGGGAATACGTCAGCATCTTGACTACCTCACCGACCTGGGAGTGACTGCCTTGTGGTTCACGCCAGTGCTTGAGAACGACTCGCCCGAGAGCCCCTGGAACGACACCTATCACGGCTATGCCACCACCAACTACTACCGCGTGGATCCACGCTTCGGCACTAATGCCGACTATCGTCGCCTCGTTGATGAGGCTCACAGCAAGGGTCTCAAGGTGGTGATGGACATGATTTTCAACCACTGCGGCTTTGAGCATCCCTGGGTGGCCGACATGCCCAGCCATGACTGGTTCAACACCCACGAGTGGCTCAAAGAGAGCGGCGGCAAGAGCGACTCGCGAGGCACCAGCTTCATGCAGACGAGCTACAAGCTGGCTCCTGTATTAGACCCCTATGCCAGCGAGTTTGATAAGAAACAGACCGTTGAGGGCTGGTTTGTCTCTACCATGCCCGACCTCAACCAGAACAATCCTCATGTGATGAACTACCTCATCCAGAACAGCATCTGGTGGATAGAGACGGTGGGCATCGACGGCATACGCATGGACACCTACCCCTACGCCTTCGCCGCTCCCATGGCGCGCTGGATGAAGCGCATCGACATGGAGTACCCCAACTTCAACGTGGTGGGCGAGACATGGTTTGAACAGCCACCCTACACCGCCGCTTGGCAGCGCGAGAGCAAGATTGCCCGCGACAACAGCTATCTCAAGACGGTGATGGACTTCTCGTTCTATGCCTGCTGCGACTCGGCACGCATCGAGCAGACCGACGGCCAGTGGCGAGGCTTCAACCGCGTGTATAACAGCCTGGTATTTGACTACCTCTACCCCAACCCAAGCAGCGTGATGGCATTTATCGAGAACCACGACACCGACCGCTTCATCAAGGACGGCAAGGACGACCTCACCCTCAAGCAGGCACTAGCCCTGCTGCTGACCATCAACCGCATCCCGCAGCTCTACTACGGCACTGAGGTGCTGCTGGGCGGCACCAAGCGTGTGACCGACGGCAATGTGCGCAAGGACTTCCCTGGCGGCTTCCCTGGCGACACGCACAACGCCTTCACCTCGCAGGGCCGCACCCCGCAGGAGAACGACATGTATAACTGGCTGCGTGCTCTGCTCCACTGGCGCAAAGGACCTGGCAGCGAGGTTGTCACTAAGGGCAAACAGACCCAGTTCCTGCCCCACAACGGCATCTATGTTGTGGCAAGGCAATATAATGGCAAGACCGTGATGACCATCGTCAACGGCACCAATTCCAATGCCACCATGCCCGTGAAGCGCTATGCCGAGATAATAGGCAGCGCCGTAGTGGCTCGCGACATCCCCACCAGCAACCACATCAGCCTGGTGAGCGACATCACCCTCACTCCACGACAGACTCTCATCCTTGAGTTCTAAAACAAACTAGCAATAATAGAATTAATTCAATTATTAATACTAACAATTAAAAAAAATTGACATGAAAAAGTATTTTCAATTTGCCATCGTAGCTGTTGCTGCACTGCTGATGGTTTCCTGCGACAACAAAGACAAGAAATCTAGTGACAGTTCTTCATCCGAAGCCCAAGAAGAAGAGGTTGCAAAGGGCACCACTTTTGAAGGCGAGAAATTCTCAATTGTTTATCCTGAGTTTCTCAAGGAAAGTTATAAGAGTGATATAGCCGTTAATGCTACCAATGACGAAGAAGGTGTGAAGATGGATGCCACATTCAGCGAATTCCCTTGCACTCCCGAGGATTTCACTCAATACTATAACAATTATAAGGCACCTGAAATGTTTTCAGATTACAAATTTGAGGAGCCTCAGATTCAGGACAATATCATGATTTTCAAAGCTGTAAACGAGAAAGCAGGATTAGCAATGACCAATTTTGTCGTTTATCTCGATGAGAAAGCTGGTGTTGCTGGAAAGATGGAATATCCCATTGATAAAGCCAGTGAAATTGAACCACTTGTTATGCCAATGGCTAAGAGCATCAAGAAGAAATAACTAATTCTTCTCATCATTTAAAAGCAGTTACCAGCATGGCAGGGGGGCTGATTCTTCAGAGGTGGTCGGCAAGCTAGCATGGCAGCCTGGTGAGCGACATCACCCTCACTCCACGGCAGACGTTAATTCTAGAGTTCTAATACACTGAAAACACAAATAGAAAGGGCGGTGCATCTTTTATTGCAGCCACCCTTTTTTTGTCGTCTTATGGGTTTATTCCCAAATCCCTATCTACCCCCTAGCAGGACACTATAGACGGCAGTCACATCGCCAGCAGTGATGTTGCCGTCGCCAGTTTGGTCGCCATTAACCAGATGGGTGGTGTCGTTGTTAAGCAAGTAGTCGTAGAGCGTTGTCACATCGGCAGCAGTGACCGTGCCGTCGCCATTCACGTCGCCAGCAACTGCCACAGGTGCTGTGCCGCTGCTATAGACAAAGGAAATGACGTCGCCATAGGGGGTGTTGGCCGCACCACTCTCGGTGTTGTAGCTAGCACGCGCGCGGGCATAATAGGTGGTGCCGTCAACCATGAGCTTGTTGTTGACCTTTATCTCGCTAGCGGGCAACGTGGTGTGGTAGGCAAAGTCGCGCACTGTTTCCACAAAGCGGGTGCGACCCCACGTGGTGGCGCTGGTAGAAATCTCGATGGTGTAGCTCACGGCAGCCTCTTGGCGGTCAAGTGTCACATACTGGTCGCTGTAGAGCGTGCCACCCGCCGTTGGTATGGCAAAGGTGGGTGGTGTAGCTTCCAGGTAGGCGGTCTTGAAGGTGACGGTACCCGTCTCGCGGTAGTTGCCGTTGTCAATCATGTGAACACGCATGTAATAATAATTTCCTGGCACAAGTGTGAACTGGGGGATTGCCAGTTCGCCAGTGGCCGATGTGCCGCTGAAGACGATGTTTGAGAAGTCATCGTCGGTAGCTATCTCGAGCGTAGCCTCGGCGCTAGAGCCTCCAGTGAGCCACTGTGCAGTAAATGAGGGGTGAATGTTGTCCTGGTTGTTCTCAGGATAGGTGATGGTGAACACCTGCGGGGCGCACCAGCGAGTCTCGCTCACGCCGTCGCGGTAGCCCTCGGCACAGGCGCGCACGCGCCAGTAGTAGTTGCGGGGCAGGAAGTCGCCAAAGGCGCTTGAGGCGATGCTGGTGGCAGTGGTGGTGAGGCGCCGCACGTCGCTGAAGTCCTCACTGCTTGCCAGCTCTATCATGTAGCCTTGCGCACCGGCCACGGCCTGCCAGCTCATGGTGAATGGGTCGGGCACTAGAGCGCCGTTCTCGGGCGAGAGCAGCACGGGTGCGTCAAGTTGCTGGTCGGCAGGCGGGATGAGAAATGCTGGCTGGAACTCGTTATCGGTGCGGTCCACGGGGCACACGGCATAGTAGTAGCCATAGCGAGCATTCTCGGGGATGGTGTAGCTGGTAGTGTAGCTCACGTCGAGCAGCATCTCGGCTTCTTTGTTGAACTGGGCAGGTTCCACGCTGTTAGGCACGGCATAGATGGAATACTTGTAGTTGTCAAAGCCTTCCCACGACAGCACATGGTCGCTGCTGCTGAGGCCAGTCACCACACCTGGGTCGGTGCCAGGCTTCCACGGCATAGCCGGTGGCAGAGCGGGGCGGGTGAACACCTTGCGCTTGAGGTAGGTGGCAAGCTCCTCGCGGTTGCCAGTGCGGTAGAGGTACTTGCAGCTATAGAATATTGCACCTGGCGCGTCGTCGAAGCTGTAGTCGCGGTTGAGCTGCACCTCGTTGGCATACTCCTCGTGGTGGAGCTCGGTGCTCTGGCTTGTCATCCCCGAGATGGAGTTAGAGACAAAGAGCTGGCGATCGAAGTAGTCGCACACCTGGTTCCACCAGGGCACTATTTTGCTGTAGTCGGCACTGGCACCTATCTTCCAATAGACCTGTGGCGAGATGTAGTCGATGGTCTTCTCATTGAGCCATGCCAGTGGGTCGCTATAGATGGTGTTATATTGCCAGTCGCTGCCTGCCGGGCAGTGGGGCAAGCCATAGTTGGGCGCCGAGGTGCCTGCCACGCCAGCGGGCGAGATGCCGAAGCGTATGTCGGGGCGCGTCTGCTGTATCATGTTATAGACGGCACGCACCATGCGGTTGACGTTGGCGCGGCGCCAGTCACCAAATGTCATATCTACATTGCTGTCGAGCCACTCCTGGTAGTCGCCGGCATCGCTGCCACCAGAGATGCCGTCGGGGTAGAAGTAGTCGTCATAGAGGATGCCGTCAACGTCATATTTTGTGATAATCTCCTGGCACACGTTCACGATGCGCTCCACCGTCTCGTCGCGCGCGGGGTCGAGAACCACATAGTTGCCGGCACTCAGCAACAGACCCGACTCGCGCAATGCCATGTCTTGAGGATTGCCAGCGGCATCCCACTGGTCAATGCCGTTGCTGCTGTAGCGATAGGGGTTGATCCAGGCGTGGCACTCCATGCCGCGCTGGTGGCACGCCTCCACAGCATAGGCCAGAGGGTCCCAGGTGGGCACCTGCCCACGGGTGCCGGTGAGATAGCTCGACCAGGGCTCATAGCTCGACTCATACATGGCGTCGCACATCGAGCGCACCTGGAAGTTGATAGCGTTGAAGTTGTTGTTCTTGAGCGAGTCGAGCATGCGGTCGAGCTGCGCTTTCTGCTTCGCCTCGGCATTGGCGCCATAGGCTTGTGTCTCGGGCCAGTCGAGGCACCACACGGTGGCTACCCATGCCGACCGAAACTCGCGCTTGGGCACGGTGTAGGTGAAAGAAGCAGCCTGCATCGCCATGCCACACAGCAGCAACATAGCCAGCAGAGCCGTTAAACGTGTTAATCTTATCATAATGTGTAAAAATTAATTGATAATATACAATTCTGTTTAAAACCCACAAATTTACACATTTTTTTGAATAACTATAGGCATAATAAGCAAAAAAAGAGGCAAGCCCTTAAAAAGCTCGCCTCTTTTGTTAGAGTGTGTTGTCGTTGTGACTGTTGCTCTAGGCATTAATTGTTACCACCAAGTATTGCGTTATAGACAATAGTAACGTCGCCGGCAGTAACTTCACCATCGCCATTCTGGTCGCCGTTTACTACGCCAGTCCAGTCGTTGTTAAGGATGATGTTGTAGAGCAGAGTAACGTCGCCAGCAGTAACACTGCCGTCACCGTTAACGTCGCCTGAAACCACTGTGCTACCGCCCACCTTCTCGATGAGGTTGGGATAGAACTGGAGCTGCTGAGTCTCGCCATTAGCACTTTCGTAGTAAGCGAGGAAGCCCTCCACGTTGTAGTTGGCAGTGAAGTCGAAGTCCTCGGCAATAGAAACACTGCTGAAGTTGAGGCGCATAATCATGTTGCCAGTCTCGTCGGTGAGAGTGAAGTTGCGGGTGTCGCCCTCGATAGCTGCGATTGTGCAGTTCTCCATGCGCAAGTAGTGGTGAATCATGCTCTGGTCAATCTCCTCAATGGTGATGAGCTCTGGCTCAACGGGAGTGCCTGGAGTGGCCTCGCCAAAGGTGGAAGCCACGGGGATAATCTCGGTCAAGCCGTTGTGTACAGTCCAGTTACCAGCGATGCCGGTGAGCTGGTCACCATTGTTGTAGGTGTTGGCCAGCGAACCGTAAACGAGCATGTAAGCGCTCTCGTCCTTGATGTAGAGCTGCTTGCCGCTGTGGTAGAGAACGGTAACGGGGTTGGTGATAGTAGCGTTAACACCTGTTGCAAGAGCCATCAGGCCTGCAATGTTGTCAACATAGGTGGGGTTAACGTCAACAAACTCGATGGGATACATCTGGATTGCGCCCTTGTAGCTAGTAACAATTCCGTAGATGTCGTAGGTGCCATTGAGGTCGGGCAGGGTGAAGTCAAACTGGTTGTAGCCAGCAACCGAGTCGGTGCTGTTGTCAACGCGGAAGCCCAGGTAGCGACCATTGTGGTAGGTGATATTAGCACCACGCAGCACTACATACTGCCACATCTGGCTGTTGCCAAAGTTCTCAACAGTAACCTCGTCGGCCTCTACAGCCTGAGTCTCGGTAGCATCCTCGAAGCCAAAGAGTGGGAACTTCATCTCAACACCATTGTTGAAGGTAGTCTTCAAGCCACCAAAACCGGCGGGGATAACGTCGCCCTGGCTGTACTTGCCACTGAGCTCGTTGCCATAGATGCACATGAAACCGCTAGCATCCTTAACGTAGGTGTTCTGGCCGTTGGCATAGGTAACGACTACAGGGTTGCTGATGGCGGCGTTGGTGTTGTCGGCAAGAGCGGCAAAGGCTGCAATGTTGGCAACGCTTTGAGCAGTCTCCATAGTGTAGGTAGCAGTAGCTACGTCGCTGGTCACGCCATCGAGAGTGGCTATAGCCTTGATGGTGGTGGTAGCGGTCACGTTGATGGGCTCGCTGTAAACTGCACTGGCGGTAGTGGGAGTGCTGCCATCAAGAGTGTAGTTAATAGTAGCGCCATCTTGAGCGTTGATCTTCACCTCGGTGGGACCATAAATGGTGCCCTCGCCAGGAGTGAAATAAGGAGCTGCTACAGTGCCATCCGAGAGAGTGACAACCATCTTTTTGCAGCGATACTGAGCGGCCATGGTGAAGGTTACCTCAGTTGCGTTGCCGCTCCAGCCATCGCTGGTGGTGGCGCCCACGTTGGGAACGAAGTTTGCTGCATCATAACCAGATCCGTCGGGAGTGAACTCAATCTTGGTGATGGGGCTTCCAGCCGAAACTGTAACGGTAGTGTTTTTGTAGAAACGAATGTGGTTGGCTGTCAGACCCTGAGAAGTGGGGGTGTTAGAACCAGCCTTGGCATAATAGATGGTGATGCCTTGAGAAGTAGTCTGCTGGTCATTGCCAACTGCAGTCCAAGTGAGGTCAACATTGTTCATGTTGAGAGTAACCTCACTTGCCCATGCTCCCACTGAGAGCAGAGCCAACATTACGAGAGATAGAACTTTCTTCATAAAGTGCTTTAAGTTAAGAAGTTAATAAATACTATGAATTATTACGTTAATGCCTCTATATATTCACGGCAAAGGTAGTCATTATTTTTCAATAATGAAAACGAAAAACCAAATAATTCCAAAAAAACAATTTTGTATGAACCCGAATTTTGCCGAGCCTTTTATTAGACTTTCATATCAAAACCCACAAAAAACCTACAAAAATCTACAAAATGCATAAAAATTCGGACAAAAAGAACCGACCCCTTTTTCCGATTTTTGTCCTCCACTTTGGTTAAAAACAGAACTAAAATAGGAAATATCACCAAAAAACACCTCAAAAACCTGCATAATGCATAAAAATTCGGACAAAAAAGAACCGACCCTTTTGTCCGATTTATTCACTTTTTCACTTTTGGGCGATGGCCAGGTGCGTCAGGCCGTGGGTGCGGCCTGCTATGTAGAATGGCTTTGTGGTGCCGTTGTGCTCATGGTTGGTGGCCATCATGGGCTGCCCCAGGGCGAAAAGTATCACGTCGAGGGTGTCGCCCGTGCTCAGGCGCTTGCTGCCCCTCACTTCCATCACTTCAAATCGCTTGTTTCCAAGATACTTGAGCCGGCAATATCGGTTGGGCCTCCATTGCATTTCCACCTCATCACCGGGGTGCAGGTGGTCGCTTTGCACTATTTCTTGGCTTAGCGAGCCCGATGTAGGGTCTTCGCCTTGCATAATGAAGTCGGTCCAGTCTCTATATCCCACATATCTTGCCAGCACGCTCAGCGTGGCGTTGCTTGGTTCGTGGCTGTCGTTGACATATCCCACCAGCCTCTTGATGGTGCTGATGCTCATGCGCTCGCCGGTGGTCTGCATCACTGCCAGCAGCAGCGCGTCGAAGTCGCTAGGCGTGGCAAGTGAGCGTCCCAGCTTGTTCTGCACCTGCCGCAGTAGTTCTTTTATGTTGCCATTATTATCATTCATGGTGCGAAAATAGTGAATAATCTTCAAATAATGACGATTTTTACCAGCCGTGAACCAAAATGAGCCAAAAAAAGTTGTTCAGATAGCTTATATACTTATTAATTTTGCAGTAGGAGAGCCTCGCAATAGCTCCCAAGTAAATATCAGGTGGGTTTCCTTGTAAAAGGGAGTTCACCTTATTTTCATGTCTGTGAAGATTGGAGCGAGGTTAGGTGACAGCTTGCTTGCGGTGGTTGTGGCTACTTTGCGGGCCTCCATGCGCGCCTGTTCGAGTAGCTGCCTACCCTCATCGGTTTCCAAATATTCGCGCATGGCGGCGTTGCGCTTAAGGTCGTTGCTATAGATGGTGATGACTTGTGCCTTGACCTGATTCTCAATGTTGATGATAAATCGCGTGCATGCCATGATTTTAGACGGTCCCATATTGACGTAGGTGCTGTCTATCTCGGCAAGTTTGTTGTGCTGAGAAGTCACAAGGCTTTGCGCTTCGCTGCGGGCAAAGTCGAGTATGTCTTCTTTGAACGATGTGTCCAGTGAGGTGGATGGCGCTTGAGGTTTCTCGGTAACAGTTGGTTGTGAATCGCTGGCGGCATCTTGTTCTGGTAAAGATGTGGTCTGAATTGTCTCGTTGGTGGTTGTTGGTATTGCAGTGTCGATTTTTTCCTCAGGCAGTGTGATGGCTGTTGTATCAGGAGATTGAGTGACGGGAGCCTTTTTGCCATTGTTTTTCAGCATCATGAAAACAGCGATAAATGCACAGATGAGTGCTATCACTGTGGCAATCGACATCCAGCGTCGGTCATGGTGATTGAGAATATCACGGGCGGCTATAGCTGTGGCGGGGCGCTCGTCGGGACTCTCCTTGCGACACGCTTTGGCGAGTCGTGAAAGGCGGCGGTCGCGGTGAGGCAGGGCATCGCTCATCTCGCCGGCTATCACCCCTAGCGAGTAGAGGTCGGCACGGCTATCGACCTGCTCTCCAGCAATCAGCTCGGGGGCGGCATAGCGGCGTGTGCCGGCAGGCCCCTTGAGGATGGCGTGGCTGGCGGTGTCGCTCACGCCAAAGTCTATGAGTTTCACACGGTTGCCACTAGCGGTGACCATGATGTTGCTGGGCTTGAGATCGCGGTGCACCACCTGGCGGTTGTGGAGGTATTCAAGGGCGTCGAGTAGCTGGCCTATGATATCGTGAGCTTGCGATGGGCCGAAATCGTCGCGCCTCATCGCCTCTCGCAAGGTGGTGCCATCCACCCACTCCTGCACGATGCACTGGCCCAAGCCAGGCACCTGCTCAAGACCGGTGACGGCAGCAATGGCGGGGTGCGAGATGCTGTAGCCTATCTCAAACTCCTTGCGCTGCTGCGCCAGGGCGATGGGGTTGGAGCGGTAGTCGGCTTTCAACGCCTTGAGCACGTGCCACTTGCCATACCTCATGGCACGATACACGGCACTGGTGCTGCGCTCGCTCTCGCGCAGCAGCTCCACGTCGCGCCACTGCCCACCGGCAGCAGTCACGGCACTCTCGTCCTCGGGCCACGACGACTCGGTATATGCTTCCTCTTCGCTCACACTGCAAAGGTAGCACTTTTTATGTCATTCAGCAAAAGGTGACGTTGCATTTTTCTTGAAAATGCCTATGGCTCTGATGTGCCACACCTAACGTGAGCTTGACGAGAATAATATTTAGCGCACACTAGTGCTAGTACTCAAGATTAAGAGTGTTGCCATTAAAAGGTGGCCAAGTTTTAAACGTGATACTTTTGCCGCCCGAGTTGATAACTGCCACAGGCGCTTTTTGCCCATAGATATAGATGTTGCCGTTTTTTACATAGTAGTCTTCAAAAGTGGTGGTTTCCATCTGGTTTCGCATCGCATCAAGCACTTGGGCAAGTTCCTCTTGTGAATAATAGTCGCTTTCAATATCGACCGATAGTGTAAGTTCCATTTCCTTGGAATTCAAAAAATGGACTGACACATCTGTGATTAGGCGAAACTTGCCGTTATCGTAGGCAGCGGCCAATTCAGGATCTGAAATTTTGGCATTATATTTTGTGTAAGTGTGTCCAATTATGACATCAGGATTGACACCACTCTTTTTATTGCCTTGCTTAACCTTGGGAGCCGCCATGATTATAAGGCAACCCAAGAACAGCATTATTGATATAAGTGAAACCTTTTTCATGTTATTCACACATTAGGTGGATTATTATTTGCCGCGTCTCTTTTTTGACGAGTTGCTTTTGTTGGATTGCGGAGTTGATTGTGTGTAATACTCAATTTCTCTTTCTTCCATCTTAACCAAATTGCCATCTTCCCACACCAGTCGTGTAGTCCAGTTGCCTTGGCTGTCATATTCATAATCGTCATATTCCGTGACTTTTGCGGCGTATGAGTTCTTCACCTTAGCGACAGTTCTCTCTACTGCGCCTTTAGCGTTGTATTCATAAGTCATCTCGGCAGCAATGCCATAAGGAAACTTTGTCACAGCACTTTCGGCTTTCCATTGATTGTTGTAGGTTATTGTCCCAACAGCGTCACTGGTTGGCGCCGACAATGTGGCTGACCTGCCGTTATACACCACTTTCTCGGTCATCCTGCCGTTTCGAAATACCTTAGAGACCACACTGGCACCTTGCTTCTCAAAGGTGGTTTTAGAGCTTAAATCATCATCGTCATCAAAGCACTGGATTAATGTGAGTTTGCCATTTGTGTAGGTGTTCTTGTAAGTGAAAAAGCTGCCGTCGTCAAGTTCTTTGTAGGTCATAAAACCATGATTGTCATATTCCTCATAAGTGACAACAGCTTCTTCGAAAATGTACTCATCGCCTTCCTCGTGACTGAACTTAGAGTTATAGAAAGTGCATGACTTCACTTTACCATGCATCTCGCCAGCTATGACATCAGGTATTTGGGCTTGTGAGTAATTTGTCACTGAAGCTAATAGCATCGCGGTAAATAAAAAAAACTTTTTCATTTGCTTTTTGTTTTTAAAGTTCATAAATAGAATTAGTCATGCAAAGGTAGTTAGGAGTTGTTGAACAAAATCGTCCACCATTGGTTCATTTTAGTTCACGGCAAGTTTTTTCTTGCTTCTCTTGTGCATTTCAGCAATAATTATTATATTTGCACTCTCCTTCAGCAGTGAAGGGGGGGTGACATAAAAGCGTTTGCTAACGTTTTTCCAATGGCGCTCGAACTCGCAAACTTCGAACCCAAGTCATTGAGAAACAACAGCAGATGCCTGTGCAAAGTGCGTAGCACTTTGCCCCATGTGATGGCTCACCGCGAGCTGTCGCATGCTGGGCGTAGCTATATAGCTTGCGTGGGTCTGCAGCATGTTTCTTGTAAACCAAGACTTGGGAGCATTGCGAGGCTTGAGCGTCGTGGGAACAAGAACAGCAGCAAGGTTCCCACGCTTTTTTGAATAATTTACCAGCCTCATCAGGGAATCGTGAGGGACATGAAAACTGAGAGAACTATGGATCCAGATTTGAATTTTTTATTACAATGTAAGAATGAGGATTTGAAAAATCTTGCTGATTACTTGGTCTATGATCCCAAAGATCAAAAAAAACGCATTTCAGAATCATTGACTGAAACTATGCAGTATCGTAACTATTACCCTAATCAGATGGTAAAAGTTGTGCCTCAAATGGTAGAAGAACTGCATAGATTTGGAGGAAACACTGTAGTTAATTTTTTTAGAGGTAAAGGTGTTTCTTACAAAGAAATCTTATGTGATGTAAGTAAAAAACTGAAGGTCAACTTTAACAAAAATTCTTCTGTTGAACGAATTGAGAGCAACCTTCTACAAAAGGTGATGTATGATTCTCTTGACAACATGACTCAAGAAGAAATTCAAGAGCTTGGAGAAGACTATGGATTCAAGAATGCTGCGGATATCAAGCGAGCAATAGGAGTCGGTAGCCCAATGTATTTTAGAGTCTTGATTCTTATATCACAGGCTTTAGTTAAAAGATTAGGGTTAAGTGCAGTAGCAGCTTTTTTAGGTAGTCGTGCATTGACCATTTTGGCTGGTCCGGTTGCATGGGTTGCTACAGCAATATGGGCGGCTTTAGACATAGCTGGTCCTGCATATCGTGTCACAACCCCTTGTGTAATCCTTATTGCATCAATGCGAGCTATGTTAGGAATGAGCAATGAAGAGTTGTCAGAATATGCACAATAATTTATTTTTTGAGGGGGGTATTAATATTTTTGGTTAATGCCCCTCTTTAAATGACTATTACTATGAACATTTTACCGTATAGCAAACAATTAAAAACTGCCATAGAATTATATGAGCAGAAAAAAGTTGAATGTGAGAAAACTTTGAATGAACTTAAACCTTGTGTTGATGCTATATATGATGTGAGGAAGACAGCTGTTAAAGCAATTCGCGCTTTTGAAGCCTTCTTACAGGGTATTACAAACCGTGATATTCAATTAGACAATAATATGGCTGAGATCATAAATATGATTCAATTTTTTGAAGAATGTGTCCAAGAAGAAGAACATCCAGATAAATTAGTAAAAAACAGTGATTATGCTACTGCCGTTGGAGCTTTAGTGGGTGCATTTGGAGGAACAGGTCTTACAGCATTGGCAACAACATTTGGCGCAGTTTCTTCATCAGGTGCTGCATTACATGGAGCAGCTGCAACAAACGCAATGTTAGCTTATTTGGGGGGAGGATCTTTGGCTGCTGGTGGTGGTGGTATGGCAGCAGGAGAAGCGTTGCTGGCAGCAGTTGGACCATTAGGTTGGGCTATAGCTGGTGTGTTTTTGACAACCAGTGTTATGTCTCGAATTCATAACAAGATTGATAACAAAATTATGTATGATGCGGCTCGTCATCAGTTGAGATTGACTATTGACTCTGCAAAAAGAAATATAATAGAAATTAAATGCAGTACTAAACATACTAAAAAACTTACTAGTGATATCTCCATTTCAAGTTTCAATGACATTCCTAAAGATTATACATTACTAACAAAAGAACAAGAACAATTATTATTAGATATTGTGAACAAGTGCAAATTGCTTGCTGATGAGATTGACAAACGTTTTGTGATTAAATAACAAATAACAAAATATAATTAAAATGGAGTGTTCTGATTATTACAAATATATTGGTCATATACTTATTCAGAATGATTTGCAAGCAAGACAAGATGCTTTTAATAAGGCTGTTGATAGTATTGTAAATACTGAAAGAATAAGTAAAGAAGCTGCATCAAAATGTTTATCAAAAGCTTTTGATGAACTCTCACTTCTGGAAGAAAGACTCAAGCAATCATTTTTGGGAAGTCCTCAAACAAGACATGGTGAAGCTGCTGAAGAATTATATCGTTATTTTGATAATGCAGATAGGGCAATATATGGGAATAATAGATTAGTCAAAGGGGCATCAGGCAGAACATCCCCTGAAGATTTATTGATTTTTGGTAAAACCGCACAATTAAAATCATGCAAGTCTCTTAATGCAACCTTACTGGCCTGCATTGAGGATATGAAAAAATATGATAATGAACTGCAAATTATACCGAAAGACCAATATGAGTTATTTGATAGAATCTTGAAAGGAGACGTTGATGGAATACCTGCTAAAACTGTGGAAGCTATACAGAATAAGATAGAAATGATTAGAAAACTCAATCCAGGGAGGAATATAGATGAGCTTTTTAGACCTCATAAATTGACTTACGACCAAATTCATCCTAATAATAATTATCAGGAAGGTCAGTATGATTCAATAGTGGATGATAAAAAGAACGAGCTTTTAGATAAACACAAACAACATGAGAAAGATATTAAGAAGAAGTCTAAAAGTGACAGAAATGATGCTAGAAACAAAGTTAAACCATCAATGTCAAGCTCTTTTAAGATTTCTTCCTTTAATGGTCTTTTAAGTGGTTCATTGTCATCTGTAACTCTTGTATATGCGAAACTTAAAACGGGCAAGAAAATAGAAGATTTTTCTGTAGAGGATTGGAAAGAGGTAGGTGTTAAGTTTGCTGCTGAAGGTTCAAAAGGTTTTGGGACATCTTTCGGAATCTATTGGTTGTCTAATAATAAACACGCTTTGAATTTAATAAATAACGAAATTCAAGCAGCAAATACATTAGCAACTTCTGCTACATTATTTGTCAATACAGCTGTTACCATAGCAGATTTTTATAATGATTACAAAAAGGGTATTATAAATAAAGATGATTTTATTGACTGCTGTTATTCTGCATCTATAGAGCAAGCCATAGTCTCTGCTGGGGCATTATTGGGTGCACCAATACCAGTAATAGGACCAATAATAGGTGCTACGATTGCAAGATATACATATAAATTTGTTGCCTCTGCTGTCAATGAATACGATATAGCTTGCAGTAATTTAGCAAAAGAGCGTTCTCACATTGTTGATTTAAAGGTTGAACATGAATTTTCAGAGTATAAAAAAAAGATAACAAATAATTATGCGAGATATGATAAATTGTTGGAGAAGACAGCACATCCATCAATTAATTTAGCAAGAACGTTTAGATTATGTGAAGAACGAGGTATCAATCCTGAAAGAGATCTACATGTTTTTATAGAGAGGTTTCCTATAAAAAAATAATCCTGTTTTCCGCAAAGGGACACAAGAAAATGTTAAACGTGAAAGCATCGAAGATGTGATATACAAACAAATAGAACTATCTAATTATGGTACGAGGAAAGATTCTATTCAAATGCACTGGGTGTGGGAAGCGATTTTGGGACTTGGACATCGAGTATATGGCAACAATATATAGTGTTCCTCAACGTTGTCCGTACTGCCACAGCTTCCGCACCCGCCCAAGCCGTTGGATGTCGTTAACAAGCTATAATTCCATCTACGAAAAAATTTGGGCGGATATGGAAAAGAATGGTTAAAACATTCTCTGTGTCCGACTTGTCCGACTTGTCCGAAGGCCATTACGCATTCTTCGAGTATTTCCAGCCTACGTAGAGGTTTCTGGAGAAGATTAGGATTGAGACGCTTTGTCCTAGCATTAGGATGGGGTCGCGGCGGATGATGCCGTAGATGAGGGTGAGAGATGCGCCTACTACGCTGATGAGCCAGAACACCGGTGGCAGGCACGACTCGTGGCGGCGCACGGAATAGACCACCTGATAGGCATATCGCGAGAGGAAGATGAGCTGGGCGCAGGTGCCGTAGAGCATGAGCCACAGCGGTATGAGGGGGTTGTGGACGAAGCGGTCCACGAGGTGCGGGGCGTTGATAGCGGTGAATATCAAGGCGATGACGGGCACGCAGTAGAGCACGATGCGCAGCGGCAGCGGAATCTTGCGCCAAGCCCCCTTGTAGTCGAGGTTGAGGACATACACATAAAACGAGAGCATCTGTCCCACGAGGATGACGATGTCCTCGCGCAGCCATCCGTAGGTGAGCATAAAGCAGCACCCGGCAAGGCTGAACGCCCAGTAGCCGGTGGGCGAGACCACGCGCTTGAGGCGCTCGGTCATCACCCATTGCACCAGCTGGCGCGCTCCATAGCACAGCTGCGACATGAGGCCTATGAGGAATGTGAATGTGAACATTTTGCGCGCAAAAGTACGAAAAAAAAATGGTTGCAACGGCTCAATTTGTGTAAAAATACTTATCTTTGTGGCGTTGCAAGTAATCAAACGATTAAAAACGATTAAATTACTATATTAATCACCCGACCAGAAACAGCTAAAAACGACGAAATAACTTACTGAGTCCACTTCAAAAAATAAAAAATGGCGAATTAAACCATTTTTTTGCTACTGAAAAATCAATGATTTAATTTTCTGTTTTGCTTGTTATTGGGGCAATAGACTCAAAATATGGACTTTTTAAAGTGGACTCAATATATTACTATTGTCTGTTAGCTTGTTTGCTTGTCAGCTTGTTAGCTAAATATTATGAATTTCATTGACGTTAATAGTGTGGTGAAGCAGTATGACGGGCACTTGGCGCTCGACCATGTCGATCTTCATGTGCCACAGGGTTGCATCTATGGCCTGCTCGGGCCTAACGGTGCCGGCAAGACGTCGCTCATACGCATCATCAACCGCATCACGCGTGCCGACAGCGGCACGGTGCTGCTCAACGGCCGCGAGATGAGGCAGGACGACATCGCCAACATTGGCTACCTGCCCGAGGAGCGTGGCCTCTACAAGAAAATCAAGGTTGCCGACGAGATTGTGTATCTGGCTCGCCTCAAGGGCATGCCCAAAGCGCTTGCCGTGAGCGAGATGGAGAAATGGCTGGAGCGGTTCGACCTCACCGAGTGGCGTGACCGCAAGGTGGAGGAGCTCTCGAAGGGCATGCAGCAAAAGGTGCAGTTTATCACCACAGTGATACACCGGCCACAGCTGCTCATCTTCGACGAGCCGTTCTCGGGCTTCGACCCAGTGAATGCCGAGCAGCTAAAGCGCGAAATAATGCAGCTGCGCGACGAGGGCGCTACCATCCTGTTCTCGACCCACAATATGGCGAGTGTGGAGGAGATATGCGAGCAAATCACGCTAATCAATCACGCGCGCGTGGTGCTCGAGGGCAGCGTTGCCCACATCAAGCAGCAGCACAAGCAGAACCTCTTTGTGGTGAACGTGGCAGGCGACGAGAAGGTGGAGCCGCAGCAAGGCCTCTTCGATGTGGTGCCTAGCGACGACGTCAGGGGCACGCTCATCAAGCTCAAAGCTGGCGTGACCTTGCACGACGCCATCGCCCACCTCAACGAGCGCCACAGCCTCACCGGCATCACCGAGAAGCTGCCCAGCATGAACGAGATTTTCATCGAGACAGTTCAAAATAAGTAATAAGTGTTAAGTGTTAAGTGTTAAGTGTTAAGTGTTAAGTACGTCCAACATACATTTATATTTAACACAAAACTGTGCCGTAAACACCAAAGAAAGATGAATAAACTAAAGCTTATAATCCAGCATGAGTACATGACCATAGTGGGCAAGAAGTCGTTCATTATCATGACGATATTGATACCTTTCTTGCTCATCCTGCTGATGTTTTTCCCCATTCTGCTCAAGTATATCAACGACAAGACCGACTCGAGCGAGATGCGCGTAGCAGTGATTGACCGAAGCCACAACTACGGCGGGGCGTTCAAGGACAATGGCCGTTACCGCTTTGAGCTCATGGAGGGCGACTCGATGAACAAGACCTACGACATCTACAAGAAAGCTGCCGACAGGGTTGACGCGATAATGGTGATTCCCACCGATGTGCTCGAGAGCCAGCAGGTGGAGCTCTTCAGCGAGAAGACGCTCGACGAGAGCACGGTCATGTATCTGAACCAATGCCTCACCGACACGCTGAGCAAAGCCAAGATAGCGTCGTTCCACGACCCCGACCTGGCCGATAAAATAGCACAGTCGCAAGTGGATGTAGTCATCAAGTCGAAGAAGTGGAACGAGAACGGCGAGGAGCAGGAGCAGAGTGCTACCATAGCATCGGTGATAGGCATTGTGCTGGCGTTCTTGACCTACACCTTTGTGCTCTCCTATGGCGCCATGATCATGAACAGCGTGGTGGAGGAGAAGACTAACCGCATCGTCGAGGTGATAGTGAGCAGCTGCCGACCCATGGAGCTGATGATGGGTAAAATCATTGGCGTGGGACTCGTGGGGCTCACACAGTTTGCCATCTGGGTGGTGCTCATGGGCATTGCCATGGGTGTGCTGGGCTTCATGGGAGTGGGCTCCGACACCGCTTCGCAAGCCAGCACCGTGGCGATGAACATGCCCGAGACCGAGAGCACAGCAGCAAGCCTCATGGCGGCCATTGCGGGCATCAACTGGTTCTCGCTACTGGGCAATTTCATCCTCTACTTCGTGGGAGGCTACTTGCTTTATGCGTCGCTCTTTGCGGGCTTTGGCTCGGCAGTAGATCAGGCCAGCGACAGTTCGCAGTTCACCATGCCCATCATCCTCATCATGATGGTGGCCCTCTATGCCGGCATTGGCTGCATGAGCAACCCTAACGGCCCCATGGCAGTGTGGTGCTCAATCATCCCGTTCACCTCTCCAGTGGTGATGATGGTGCGCCTGCCCTTCGACGTGCCTTGGTGGCAGCTGCTGCTGAGCATCGTGCTGCTCTTTGGCACCGCACTAGGCTGCATCTGGCTCTCGGCGCGCATCTACCGCACCGGCATCTTGCTCTACGGCAAGAAACGCTCGTTCAAAGAAATCATTAAGTGGATTAGATAGTTCAAGTTTATAAATTTCGAATTAATAAACTTGAAGGTTAGTGGTTCGTTAAGAGTTTTCTAGGAATTCTAGATTTTCTAGAAGTTCTAGAGGCTACAATGCCCATAATCTCATCACTGTCTTCCATAAACGATAAACGATAAACGATAAACCATAAACAAGTCAACAATTTATACAAATTATTAAATATGAAGAAGTTATTTTTACTGATTGTGATAATTAGTTCAGTGGTGACGGCAGGTGTGGCACAACACAGGCCACATCATCGTGGGCATCGCCCTCACCATGAGAAGAAAGAAAACCCTGTGGCACCCGAGTTCTTGAAGAAAGGCGACAAGGTGGCGATTCTGTCACCGTCGAGCGTGCCCACCGACCTGAGCATCATCGACAAGGGCGCTGACGTGCTGCGTGGATGGGGCTTTGAGGTGGTGGAGGGTCGCTATGCCCGCACCAACTATCACACCTACGCCGGCACACCCGAGCAACGCGTGGAGGACATAATGTGGGCGCTGCGCGACCCAAGCATCAAGGCTATAGTGTGCTCGCGTGGCGGCTATGGCTCGGCCAACTGCCTCAACCTGCTACCTCTCGACACATTGAAAAAATACCCTAAGTGGATAGTGGGCTACAGCGACATCACGGGCTACCTGAGTGCCGAGGTGCGCGCCGGCAACATGGCCATTCACGGCAACATGTGCGGCTACCTGGCTAAGACTGGCGGCACCGACGCGGTGAGCCACTACCTGCGCGACATGCTCATGGGCAAGATGCCACGCTATGAGGTGCCTGGCCACGAGCTCAACAAGGCTGGCCGTGCCAGCGGCATCTTGATAGGTGGCAACATGTGTGTGTATGGCGACATCGCCTCCACACCCTACGACTTCCTCGACCGCTCGTTTACCGACGGCCGCGACATCATCCTCTTCATCGAGGAGGTGGAGGAGCCCTACTCGCGCATCGACCGCATGTTCCAGCACCTGATATTGCGTGGCGCTATGGACAAGATTAAAGCGCTGGTGGTGGGCCGCTTTGACGGCTGCCCCACGTCGCGCGGCTACAACTCGGTGCCTGAGTTCATTGCCGAGTATGTGAAGCCCTACAACATACCCGTGTGCTACGACTTCCCCACTGGTCACGACGAGAGCTGGAACTACCCCCTCATCGAGGGTTGCCCCGTGACGCTCGACGTGACTCGCGACAAAGTGACCCTAGAGTTTAACCTTCCCAAGAAATGATGCTATGATGGATTTTCTGCAAGAGCATCACCTGCTGGGACTCATAATAGGCATTAGCACATTCCTGATAATAGGCATTTTCCACCCCATTGTCATCAAGGCCGAGTACCACTTTGGCACTCGCTGCTGGTGGTGGTTCCTGGCGGCGGGGCTGGTGATGATTGTGCTCACAGTGATAGTTGACAACGTGCTCGTGGCGGCACTGCTGGGCGTGACAGGCTTCTCGTGCCTGTGGAGCATCCTCGAGGTGTTTCACCAGGAGAGGCGTGTGAAAAAAGGATGGTTCCCCCGCAACCCCAAGCGCCGCTACCCATGGGACAACGAAAATAGTTAAGAGTTAAGAGTTTACTAGAGGTTCTAGAAATTCTAGATTTTCTAGAATTTCTAGGCCTCTTCACGGACAAGGCACGCCTTGTCCCTACCTTCCTCGATCCTCGATCCCCGATCTCCGATCTCCCCTATAAACTCACAGCGGTGGCCTTACTATGCTGGGGCCAGTGTACTGGATGCCGGCGTTCTCGAGGTCTTGGCGGGTGACTTGCTGGAACACCACGTCGCTGGGCTCCATGCGATCTACCACAATAGCGGTGTAGGGGCGCATGGTGTAGCTTGTGGCGTGGCCCTGCTCAATGATATAGGAGAAATAGAGCCTGTCGCCCAAGCGCCGCACCAGTGCCACCTCGACCGAAGTCTGGCGGTTAGTCTCGGGCAAGATAAGTGCCACCACAAATTGACGGCTGAAGTCAACTCTCGTGGGTTGCCCATTGCGGCCCATCACAGCCCCCTCGCCAAAGACGCTCTCAAAGTCGTGCTGGTTATGAATCACGAGTTTGTGAGTGCCGTTAGAGAGGTGGTTGTTGACGTAGTAGTTGTTCATGCGGTAATAGTTGGCAGTGACGCCACCCAGGTTCACAGCACACGACGAGAGCATCGCCGCCATAGCCATCACCGCCAAAGAGAGGAAAAGTGTTTTTTTCATTTTTTTATAGTGATTAATGATGAGTGATTAGTGATTAATGAGTGTTGGAAAATGATGAGTGATTAGTGTTGTAATCTTGCTATTTTGCTAGCCCGTAATCCACTAACCAAGCGAGAGGTGTTACTGATATTTGGCTTGACTACATTGAAATCATCATCAGTAATGTAACCAAGGTCAACCGCTAATTGTAACTGGCTATAAACTTCCATTATTGAACCATAAGCTATTTCAAGAAAATGAATTTGTTCTTTAGTGGATATGCGACCATTACCTTCTGCTATATTAGATGAGATAGAAATAACAGCTCTGCGTAGCTGATCACACAACGCATAGCGTTCTTCTATAGGGAACTTCTTTAAAAGTTGATAAACATTTACTGCCAACTTCCTAGACTCGTTCCAACAATCTAATTTATTAAGTTGAAACTCCATGATTTCACTAATCCTTAATCTTTAATCACTAATCTTTAATCTTGTCATAGTAGAAGTTGAGCACGTCGGTAGCTGCCACGAAGGAAGACTGCTGGTTGGCAAGAACCATGTCTTGCTTGAGCTGGAGCAGACGCTCCACCTCGGGGTCGTTGTAGAAGCGCGCCTTGAGCTGCTCGTTGATGGTCTCATACATCCAGTATTTCTCCTGCTGGCTGCGCTTGCGGGCGAAGTAGCCGTTGCGGTTCACATGGTCGAAGTATCGGTCAATCATGTCCCACACCTCGGCAATGCCCAGCTCATAGTAGCCGCTGTAGCACAGCACCTCGGGAGTCCACTTGCTCGGTGGCAAGGGGAAGAGGTGCAGCGCGTTGCGAAACTGCGCTGCGGCGAGATTGGCACGCTCCAGGTTGTCGCCATCGGCCTTGTTGATGACGATGCCGTCGGCCATCTCCATGATGCCACGCTTTATGCCTTGCAGCTCGTCGCCAGTGCCTGCGAGCTGTATTAGCAAGAAGAAATCGACCATCGAGTGTACGGCGGTCTCGCTCTGCCCCACTCCCACGGTCTCGACAAAGATATTGTTGTAGCCGGCGGCCTCACACAGCACAATGGTCTCGCGAGTCTTGCGCGCCACGCCACCTAGCGACCCCGCCGAGGGAGAAGGACGGATGAAGGCCCGAGGATGCACCGAGAGCTTCTCCATGCGCGTCTTGTCGCCCAGGATGGAGCCATTGCTGCGCTCACTGCTGGGGTCGATGGCGAGCACTGCCAGCTTGGCGTTCTCATCTTGCAGCACATGTAGCCCAAACACGTCGATCGATGTGCTCTTGCCAGCCCCAGGCACTCCGGTGATGCCTATGCGGCGCGACTGCCCGGTGTGGGGCAGGCATTTCTCGATTACCTCCTGGGCTATCGCCTGATGGTCGGGGTTGAGACTCTCAACCAGCGTCACCGCTTGCCCGAGCACAGTGGTGTTGCCCTTGAGGATACCTTCCACATAGTCGCCCACGGTGAGCTGTGGCTTGCGCTTGCGGTGTTTCATATAAGGGTTGACGATAGGCATCTGCTCAATGCCAGCATTCACCTGTAGCCCAGTGTATTGCTCATCGTTCTCGGGATGCTCAATGCATGGGGTCTCCACATTGTGATGCTTAGCGATTTCCTCCTGCTCCTGCTGGGTAAAAAATCGCTTATCGCCATCGCTTACTGTGTGTTGAGTTACTTTGCTGTTTGCCATATATTAGTTTTATTCTTTTTCTAGAAGTTCTAGAATCTCTAGATTTTCTAGAAGTTCTAGATTTTCTAGACTATAGTTGATAATTTCTTTGTTAATTATGCATTGTGAATTATGCATTGTGAATTATGAATTATGCATTGTTGTGCATTATTCCACTTCTCCCACCACTCTCACTGTTGTTCTTGGGGTGAGGGGGTCGTTGGTGATAACGGTGATTTGTGAGTTGAGAACCTTGTCGCTCATCTTGCCAGGGTTCACCTTGATGGTGACGGTGGCTTGATTGCCAGGCTTGAGCAGCGTTTTGTCGCATTTAGTGGTGATGGCTTTGTCGGCCGCCATCACTCTGCGCACTATCATGTTGCTCTTGCCGGTGTTTTTTATCGTGAGCGTGCCCTCGGCAATCTCGCCAGAGCGCAAATTCTCGAACACCAGTTTGTCGCGCCCAACTTCGCACACTGGAGCGCTGGCGCGCTCCTCTTCGGTCAGTTGCGAGAAATCCTCCACCACATTCACTACCACATTGGCATCGGCATGGATGGGAGCCTTGTCGCCCTTGAGCGGAGTGGCTATGATGGTGAGGTGGTCGTCGTTAATGCCCCACACGGGGGTGCGCATGGTGTCGAAGAAGAAAGTCATGGTGCTGATGCTGCCTGGCGCCACCGTGTCGGGGACAGCATGTGGCGTGATGTGGCTGGTGTTGTTGTCGAAGGTGATGACAAGGGTGTCGCTGCCAGCATTGTAGGCGGTGATGCTGTTGTTGCGCAGCACGCCCTTCTTCACCTCGCCAGCTGCCATTGCCAGGTTAGTGAACTGCAAGTCGCCGGCGCCCACAGGAAAATAGCGGCTCACCGATTCTGGACTGCCCACCACTATCCCCTTGATGACCAAGCGTGTGCGGCCGGGTGTGGTGTTAGTATAAACCCACACGGCTTTCTCAAAGGGTCCTGGACGCCCCGTGGGCGTGAAGGTGATGTCGATGCCGTCGCTGGAGCCAGGGGTAATGGGTGCTGTGGGATGACTGGCGACGGTGCATCCGCAAGTCGATTTCACCTGCGTTATCACCATAGCCGAGTCGCCAGTGTTAGTAACGACAAAGCGGCACGACTGCCCTCCGGCGCTCTCGTGAAAAGTGCCAAAGTCGTGCGTCGTCTCCTGCCATGAAGCTACAGGCTGCGCCAGGGCGCTGCCGCCCAGAGCCACCACTGCCAGCAAGACGGTTGCGATATGCCGCCAGGCTTGCTTCACCTATTTTTCTTTGCCTTTGGGGATTATGGTGCCAGTGATGACTAGCGACGACACCTTATCGGGACAGTTGGTCCTCACTTTAATGGTCTTGCGGAAGGTGCCACGGCGTCCAGTAGGACTAAAAGTCACCTCCACCTTGCCCTTCTTGCCAGGCTTGATGGGCTTGGCGGTGAAGCTGGGGCGTGTGCATCCGCACGAAGCCACGGCATCGATGATGATGAGCGGCTTGTCGCCAGTGTTCTTAAACTCAAACGTGTGTTTCACAGCGCCTTTCGACTCCTTTATTGTCCCAAAGTCGTAGGTGACTTCCTTAAACTCTGCCTTAGGTTGCGCCATCATTGCCAGCTGGCACAGGAGGGCGGCAATTGTAAAAAGAAAAATACGTTTCATAAAAACCAAATACTTATTTGTGGCAAAATTACAAAGAAATGCTGTCATTGCCACAATATTTACATTTAATTATTTATAAAAATTAGACTACTACAACCTCGCCATGGTTTATTAGAACATGAGATATATTCCTTAAAATTGTCTTCTCATGAGAATAAAAATGTTAAACATGCCGTGAAAATTGTAATTTTAATTAGTATTTTATTACCTTTGCATGAATAATGAAAAAATACATGTTATGCGAGTATATGTAATCCTATTTTTTACATTATTATTGTCACTCACTTCTCATGCCGGCGACAACGATGAGCATGAGGTGAAAGTTGTGGGCGACAAAAACTACAGCAACAATGCCACCCTCGTCTATGATGGCATTGATGTCTCTAATTATCAAAAGGATATCAACTGGCGAGCCACAGCTGCCGACCCCTCAATAAAATATGTCTATGTTAAGGCCACCGAGGGAGCCACTCACAAGCAGCACCGATACCGTGCCAACATCGAGAACGCACGCAAGCATGGCGTGAAGGTGGGAAGCTATCATTTCCTGAAGACCACTTCGTCGATACAAAAGCAGTTTGAGAACTTCATCAGCATGGCAAAGCCCGAGGAGCAAGACCTCATACCGCTGCTCGACGTGGAGACACATGCCGGATGGAGCGCCAAGCAGCTGCAAGACAGCGTAATGCTTTTTTGCCAACTGCTAGAAGACTATTATGGCTGCAAACCCATGATTTACACCAATGTGAGCTATTTTAACACCCTGCTGGGCTATAACTTCAAGCACTTCCCGCTCTTCATTGCCCGCTACTCTAAGAGCGAACCGCAGCTCAACTTTGGCGCCAAGTGGATATTGTGGCAGTTCAGCGACAAGGGCATAATAAGTGGCATTGACGAGAAGGTGGATTTGAGCCGTTTCAACCGAGGCTGCTCACTAAAAGACATCACCTATCACTCACCGAGGTCGAAGAAGAAGAACGACAAGCCACGCAACCATGTGCCACGCCCCAAGCCCAGGAAAGAAGAGCCCAAACCCGAAGTGCCCTATCCTCCTACCACTAGGGACAACTACAATAGCAACAAGGAAAAGACCGAGGCTCAAAAGCGAGGCGAGGAAAACGCCAAGAAGCGCCAAAAGATGGAGGAGAAACGCCGCAAGGAAGAAGAAAAAGCACAAGAGAAAGCGCGCAAAGAAGAAGAGAAGCGGCGCAAAGAGATAGAGAAGAGAGAGAAAGAGCTGGAAAAGAAACGGCAAGAGATAGAGAAAAAGCAGCGCGAGCAAGAGGAAAAGCTGCGCAAGGAGGAGGAGAAGCGACGCAAGGAAGAAGAAAAGCGCCGCAAGGAAGAAGAGAAGCGCAAAGCTCGTGACAACGCCACGGCACGCATGAAGGCCGACAAAGAGCGCTCGGCACTTGCCAGCAGCCAGCAGCAAAACGACCTTGAGCAGAAACGCCGAGACGACCTCGAGCGAGCTAAGCAAGAGCGCATAGCCAGCGAGAAGTCTAAAGAGATGTCCAGCACCAGCGGCAAAAAGAGTAGTTCAAAGTCTTCTACTAAGAAAAACTACAACCAAAGCTCGGCCGACAACGACGAGATAAGATATAACCGAAACAGGAAATAACAAAACGTTAAAAAGCGAGGGTGTCACAAAAGTTCAACCACTGGTGTGACACCCTCAATGCTATATCTTCTTCACACTTCCCGTTAATTTACAACTTCTGGTAAGCCAGGCGTTCATCGCCACTGTCAAGGTAGATGATGCCACAATAGGTGAAGCCATGCTTCTCGATGAGGTGCTGCATGATCGTGTTGTCGCGGTGGGTATCGATGCGGATGTTTGGGTCAACCCCAAAGCAATAGTCCATAGCGCTGTCAAAAATGCCGCTAGCCTCGGGCATGCCACCCATGCGGTGCACCACATGATAGGGCAGAGTGTCGTCGAGCCACGCTCCTCCGTAGATGGCAGCGTAGGTGGGCTCGGGCGACGGCAGGAAGGCAAAATAAGCCACCACCACACCGTCATCTTCCACCACCATTGCCCCACCCCGCTCCATGTCGCTGAGGATGGCGGCCTCATGGGGGTAGCCATTTATCCATTGGTTAACATTACCAGCTCGCCGCATCACCTGCTTGGCAGCCGCCAGCACCTCCATGATGCGCCCCAAGTCGCCAGCACTGGCATGTCGTATTATTCGCATGGTTTATTGATTATAATAATGGCTGTGAAGAGCTTTGTTCACAGCCATTATTGCGGTATTAAAAAATTAAAAATTCACTGAGATGCCGCCCATCAGGCCTATCTTCTGTGCACCCTGGCCAGGCATAATGTCCCATTGCTTGCACAGGAGGTTGTTAGCCTGAGCCCACACCGAGAAGATGTGGCTAAAGTTGTAGCGAGCGCTCACATAGAGGTTTATCACGTCTTTCATCTCAAGATCGTCGTAGTTGTAAAACCCCTCGCTAACGAGCGTGCCATCATCGGCAATCACGGGAGCGACCCAGCGACGAATGAAGGTAGAGCGGTTGATGCGGCAGTTGAGACCGGCATTCACCATCAAGGGCTTGATGGGCCACACCTTTACATCAATGTTGAAAATGCTGGTAGGGCCGTCATCGCCCAGTGGGTAACCAGTGTATCGAATACCGTCAACATAATCTTCATCGCTAGTGAAAGTGTGAACAAACTGGAGATTTGCCTCGGCAAGCGAGCGGTATTTGTAACTTGCCTCAATGCCCATGTATGCGCCCTGGCATTTGGTCATTTTGTAGATAATAGCAGCATACTGGTTGCCATCGATGTAGGGCGAGTTGGGGCCGTCGGGCTTAGGGTTCTCCATGTCGAGCACCTCTTTATATATGCCAGAGTTGGCAGCTGGCACCACAGCATCGAGCTGGCCCGTCATGAAGCCATAGCCCACATAGGCCTTAGCACTGAAGCCCACAAAGGGGCCAACGTTAAACCCTATCCTGCCGTCAAATGGCACATAGGTGGTAGCATCATAGCCTGCCAGCGGGTCGTTATAACGGTAGGCATTGTGAAGGTCGCCCAAGTGGTTAATCATCTTGCCACCAGTGGCCTGGGCAAAAAGGTTCACACCCTTAGTGATCTTGAAGTTGAGATCCACATCGGGGGCGATGCGAAATACAGTGCCTTCGTTGAACGAGAGATTAATGATGCCGCCAGCCTTGGCAGTGAAGATGTCGTTAGAATACTTATAGTATGGATTGAGGGTTAGCATTGCAAAGGTCTTGTCGCTAGCAACGTTGTTGACGATGTTATGGCGACGACGATTTACCACATCCACGCCAAAGAGCATTCCCACATCACCTATTTTCTCAAACTCATATCCACTCTCTATCGAGGCACCGAGCCAAAACTCCTTGCTGCCGTCGATGCCCTCGAGATGCGACTTGTCGTAGCCGGCATAGTCGAGAGTGGCGTGAGCCTCATAGCCAAGTTTCTCGTCATTAATCCCGATCTCGCTCTGCCACTTGCCGTCGGCGCGCGCCTCGAAGAATGCCGTCTTGCGGTCCTTGAGATAGTTGGTGAAGCCGCCATAGTAATTGAAACTATCGAAGTGCAGGTGTCCGTCGATGGCCAGCGTGCCGGCATTGAGTTCCTTCATCCAGTTGGCACCCACGATGTTATCGTTAAAGCGCTGTTTTTGCCTGTCAGACGACCGTTCTATGAGTTTTGTGGTGTTCTTGCCTAGCCATGTGCTGTTGTGCAGCATCCACACGCTCAGCTTCTCGTTGGTGCGGTCAATGGCACGGTATCCCGCTCCTGCCACAAGATTTAGACAGGTTCCTAGGCCCATGAAGAGATATCCCCGCTGATTAGAGAAGTTGTGGCGCGTGCGGTAACCATAGGGCTCCATAGTGGGAATTTCCACTGGTACCAGCGTGGGCACTGCCCAGTCGCTGAACTGCGGTGCCACGGCGTCTTTCTCCTCCTTCTTGACTTCTTTAGGCAGCACAGTCTTCTTGACTACAGTTTTCTTCACTGGGTCAAACTCTCTCTCGAGGGTGATGTTCTTATTCAGGTCGGTTTTGTCTTGGTTGTTGTTTTGAGCTATCGCCACATTGCCCAAGACCATCGCCATTGCAAGGCACACATATTTAATTTTTTTGTCCATATCAATATTATCAAACTCTTTTAAACATCTGGTTATCATTCTTTAACTGTTACTGACGATTATTTCTTGCCCTTCTGCAACTTGCTCAGGCGATTGTCAATCTCATTGAATATCTCACCCTCCTTGCCAGGATAGTTGGCCTTCAAGGTCTTGAGATAGTCAATAGCATCTTGATTCTTACCTTGATACTGGAAAATGTCGCTCAACAAGATAAATCCCTTAGCCAGCCAGTAGTAGTGCGGGGTGTTGCTGGCAATCAGGGCTTGAAGAGTGTCTTCGGCATCATCGATGTCGCCGTTGTCATATTGCATCTGAGCCAGCTCATAGGCAGCCTGCGCGCCAGCCTCGCTCTGGGTGTTGGCGGCAAGCTCGCGCAGGTCGTCCATAGCCTCCGACTCCTTGCCGAGGTTGCTATAGGCCATAGCGCGGCTGAGTCTCACTTCCTGGTCGAGCTCGGCATTGAGCGTGTTGTTGAAGTTGAGAAGCTCATTGGCACTGCTTACCACATCGCGCCACTGCTGAGCCTCGCTCGCCGAGCGAACCATGCCGAGCAGCGCCTGCGAGAGGTTGTCGCTATTGGTAGCTTTCTCTGCCCACAGCTCATAGAGGTCATAAGCTTCGTCGGCATTGCCGTTCTCTAGCAGCAGGGCAGCCTTGAGTGCCATGGCGCGCTGAGCAAAGGCGGCATCCTCGTTGCCGTCGAGGGCCTCGGTGAGTGCTTCCATAGCACTATTGTAGTCGTTCTTGGTGTAATAGTAGTAGCCTATGTAGTATTTCGCCTCTTTCACATAAGCCCCATCAGGATAATCGCGCAGGTAGTTCTCGAGCTTCGAGATGTTGTTGTTGTCAATGTAAAAGACCTCGGCTGCGTCGAAGGCCGCCTTCTCGATTTTCTTCACATCAATCTTAGGGCCACCAGGAATGTTGTTCAGCCGGTTGCTAAAGGCCATGAGGTCGTCGCGCTGAGCGTAGATAGCCTTCAGGTCCTCGGCGGCAATCTTTGCCTCCTCGCTGGCGGGATAGGTCTCTATCACCTTCCAGTAGGTGGCTACCGCCTGGTCGTCGTTGCGACGTGCCTTCTCGGCAATCGCCATCTTGAGCATCGCCTCGCGCGCCTCGGGCTGGTTAGGATAGTTGCTTATGAGCTTAGCGTAGCTATTGATGCCGCCAGCCACGTCGCCCTTGAGAACAAGGGCATTGCCCTTCTCGAGCATTGCCTCGGGCACCTTGCTCGAATTAGGGTAGGTGGCGATGAGCTCGTCGAGCTGCTGTATCTTGGAGTCATACTGGCTCATGTCGCCAGCGATGATAGCCTTGCGCAGAATGGCATACTCCGACGAGGCATCCACCTCGCCACGTGCAGCCTTGGTGTAGTTCTCGACGGCGGCGTTGAAGTTCTTACCATAGTAATAGGCATCGCCTATGCGGTTATAGGCCTCGGCAGTCATGTCGCGGCTGAGCGAGTTGGTGGCAATGGCTTTCTCAAAATAGCCTATCGCCTTGCTGTAGTCTTGCTGGTTGAAGAGCGACGAGCCAGCGTTATAGAGGGCCAGCCCATAGTTGGGGTCGCTCGTGGAGGCGGCGTTGATGAAGTCCTGCTGATTGGCAGCCGCGCTCTTGTAATCGCCAAGCTGGTATTGCGCCTCGGCGAGCCACAGCTTGCTGTTGTTATATATCTCGGTGTCTTTCTTGCCCATGTCAACGGCCTCCTTGAGGCTGCTCAAGGCATTGCTGGGCTTGTTGTTGCGCAGCTGCTGAACGCCCTTGCGGTAAAGCACATTTTGCTTGGCTTTGAGCACTTTGTCGCTAGGGTTGCTTATGTTGGCGATGCTGCGCAGGGCACGGTCGTAGTCGCTAGTGGTGGTGTAGGCATCAATCAGGTAGTTCTCCACATTGCTGTAGTAGCTAGAGTTGGGATACTCGTTGAGGAACTGCTCAAACATGTCGATGGAGTTGTTAAACGGAGTGCGGCCTCCCTTGCTCTGGCTGATGGCGTAGTTGTAGAATGCCGTCTCGCGCACGTTGTTGTCCCAGCGCATGTTGGCAGCTTGCTCAAAGGCCATCGACGCGCCATTATAGTCGCTGCACTTGAGGCGGCTCTGCCCTATGTAGAGATAAGCACTCTGTGCCAGAGCGTCGTCCTCGCCCGTGACCTCGGCAAGCGTTTTGATGGCGCCCTGATAGTCGCGGTTGCCATAGTCTATCACGCCAAGCATGTAGGCTGCCGGGCGGCGCTCCACGTTCTCCTCGTCGCTGATCTCGAGGAATTTGCTCAGGAATGGCGCGGCCTTAGTGTAGTTGCCCATGCGGTAGTAGCTCTCGCCCACCACGCGGTTTATCTCGGCACTGAAGTAGTCGTTGGCATTATCTTCGATGAGCGACTCGCCAAGCTTCACCGCATTGTTGTAGTCGCCTTGCTTATACATGATTTGACACATATAGTACTGCGCCTGATAACCTAAGTTGCCCGTGCGATCCACCTGCTCAAAGAGCTGCATGGCAGTGTCGTACTGGCCATAGGCGTACTCTATATATCCCTTGAAAAATGTTGATGCCGTAGCATATTGCTTGGTGGCCGAGAGCTTGTCATAAATAGCCTTGGCCTGGTTGTAGTCGCGCAACATCAGGTCGCAGTAGGCCTTGCGGTAGAGCACATCCTCGTCATAATCGGCATCGAGGGCCTTCTCGCGCACTTGCTCGTAGCACTCACGGGCCTGAGCAAAGTCGCCATGATAAAAATAGTAGTCTCCCACCTTGGCGCGAGCTGTGAGTGCCAGCGGCTCGCCAGGATGATTCTCAATAAACTCCTCGAGCATCGTCAGGCTTGAGGGGTTGCCTAACTCAAACTCGTTAAGCGCCATCATGAACTCGGCCTCTACCTCATCATTCCACTCGGGGCAGAGAGAATTGTTATGAAACCAAAGATGGTGACTTGAACCCACATAGTTGTGCATCTCCTGCAACAGCCTTGCACGGTCAATGAATGTTTCACTACTTGACCCTGCCACATTAGGCTGTGCCAGCATCAGTGCCGGAGCAGCCATAGCACATATTAAGAAAGCGTTCTTTAACTTCATAAGTCTATATTATTGTCATTATTTTTAAGCGTACTTTACAATATGCAAATTTAGATATAATTTTTCACCTAATAACTCCAAAACCCACATAAAAAGAAAAAAAATAATTAAAATAGTATTTCATGCTCCATTTTTTTGGGAATCTCAATTATTTTTCCCAATTTTGCATATTAATTTGTATTCAATTTTGTGCTCAACAAGTAAATTCTAATCGATATTTTTAAATGGAAGAATTAATTTGTCGCCAAAACTCCTAAACGAAATAATGGTTGCTGCGCATGGATATTGTTTGTTTTCGTTTTATTATATTTATATTTTAAATTTGCATACTAAATGGCAATTATTCAACCGATATATTGGCATCAGGAAGACCCCAATGAGTTAATTCACAAGTATCCCTCTCACGAGATAACTCTAGGTTCTGTATTAACTGTAAATGATAGCCAAGAAGCCTGTTTCTTCAGAAACGGCACACTTTATGACTCGTTCCGTGGTGGACGATATGTGTTATCGTCAACTAACCTTCCGCTCTTGAATAAAATCATCAACTTGCCCAGCGGAGGTGAAACAACATTCCACGCCGAAGTTTGGTTTGTTGATAAGACCGACCGCCGCAACCAGTATTGGGGCACTGGCGGATTACGCATTATTGACCCCTATTTTGAAATTCCCATCAAGCTTTATTGC
Source organism: uncultured Prevotellaceae bacterium (assembly GCA_900318255.1). Lineage (GTDB taxonomy): Bacteria > Bacteroidota > Bacteroidia > Bacteroidales > Muribaculaceae > Sodaliphilus. The sequence goes on from ONJX01000013.1 coordinate 67,649, forward strand.
CGAGGCGGATATGGTGTTAGGGTTAGTGACGGTGCATTATTTTTACGCAAGTTTGTAGGCACCTTACAACGCACAACCCGCCACTTCATAGATGAGCAATTCAGAAGCACTGTCATTGAGAATGTCAAAGTGTCGATTGCCTCATTCATGAAAGAGAACAACCTTAACATCAATGAATTAGGAACAGAATACACACGCTTAGGTCAAACTATCGCTCAAAAGCTAAAACTTTCTTTTGAAGAATATGGCGTGGAGTTGCTGAATTTCAACATTGAGGACATCAATTTCGACGAGAACGACCCAGGCTACCAAAAAGTTATAGACGGCATTGCCGAACAAGCACGACTGAAACGACTAGGAGTAAACTATGTTCAAAATAGGCAGATCGACATTGTCGAGACCGCTGCCGCTAACACTGCAGCTGGAGCTTTTATTGGTGCAGGCATTGGGCTTGGCATGGGCAATCAAATTGGAGGCATGTTGGGTAACGCATTCCAACAGAGCGGTGTAGCCAATGCCTTTAACACACAAAGTGCTCCACCACCTCCACCAGGAGCCCAACAAGCAGCAATGTACTATGTTGCCCTGAATGGACAGACTACAGGTCCATTTGATGTCACACAATTACGAGAACTAATAACTCGTGGTGTGCTCACTCCCACTACTTTTGTATTTCTACAGGGTGGCACAGCATGGGTAAGAGCTCAAGAAGAAAATCTTGTAAGAAGCCTATTTGGAGTTCCTCAACCTCCTGCTCCGCCACAAGAATAAATTACTGAATAACATTAATCAAAATACTATAATATGGTTTTTTTAATCACATGGTGCATAGTGGCAGCACTCACAGTAGGCATCTACTTATTGCTGTTTCCAATTTACGGTCACCTTTTCGGTCTAAACTTAGCTGTGGCTCTTGGTGCTGAGGCACTCGGCATCTATGCTATAAGCATGGTCACATCAAAGGAGACTCTCACCCCCCAAAAAGCATCATTAAGACAAATTTTGCTTGTGTATGCTATTGTTATTTTCTTATGGACAACAATATGCAGTATTGCCTCATCTGGATCGGATGGCCCATATATACTTATTTATTGTGGACTGATTGTCATCACATTAATTGCTGCCCTGCTCTATGGGTTAGGTGCTGCAGGCGGGAAAGTAGTAAGCAATCAAGAGAACCAATTAGCACAAGCAGTTAGCACAAGGGTTACAACTCTTTACCCTCTTGATACTTGGTTACAAAAAATATCAAAGGACATTGGCGATGGAGAAGATGCGCAAGCTCTACTTAGTGAAGCTCGTGTCACAATTGACACCATAAAGACCATTCCAAGTCGCAAATTACTGGACAACAGCCAGTTTATTGAATACATCAATCGCCACACACAAAGCATAGAGGAGCAAGCCAATATGATAAACAACTGCGAGAATCGTCAAGAAATCATGCAGCAAATGCTAGCATCTATTATAGAGCTAAAGAATAATATTAAAAATTTCAAAAATCAATAACATTATGCAAGAATTAACATGTCCACATTGCAAAGGCAATAAATACACAATGATCGCAAACAACACTTTTCTGTGTGCTTATTGTGGATCTACATTTCAGGGGCCTAGTGCTCAACCACCAATTCAGCCACAGCCTCAATATCAATATCAGCAACCACAGCCCATGTACCAGCCCATGATGGCACCAGCCTACCAGCAGCAACGTGTCAAGCTTCACGACCGCGATAAAACAATTGCCGCATTGCTCGCCTTCTTTGTTGGCGGACTTGGCATACATAAGTTTTACCTGGGTGAAACTGGTCTAGGTGTTCTTTATCTGATTTTCTGCTGGACATTTATACCTACCATTATTGCTTTCATTGAAATGATTATTTTTCTCACAATGACTAATGAATCATTTGATGAAAAATATAATTACAGATAATCATACACTAATTATTCTCTAAATTTAGTTAGCATACCCGTTGGCGGAATTAAGCGAGCGCATACTTGATTCTGCCGATTGGTCGGTTGTTAATCTTGTTTAGATATTGTGAGACAGTAAGTGCGCTCACCT
>ONJX01000016.1 GCA_900318255.1 uncultured Prevotellaceae bacterium
AGGTGAGCGCACTTACTGTCTCACAATATCTAAACAAGATTAACAACCGACCAATCGGCAGAATCAAGTATGCGCTCGCTTAATTCCGCCAACGGGTATAATATGTGTAACTTTACACCGACATTAAAAACTGATATGGAAAATTTAAAGAACATGCTCAACAATCCCAAGGTTAGGGGAGTGTTGTGCTCAGCTACGGGCGAGATTGTGGAGTTTCACAACCCAGGGGTGAAAGACCTTTTCATCCTTGTGAATACTCGTCCTCAAGTGCTTGACGGGGCTGCGGTTGCCGATCGCGTGATAGGTCTCGGAGCGGCGATGCTGCTCGTGCTTGGAAACGTGAAGCATGTCTATGCCAAGTTAATAAGCGAGCCTGCAATAAAGGTGCTGCGCGAGGCTTGCATCCACCTCGATTATGAAAAAGCGGTACCCAACATCATCAACCGCGATGGCACCGACGTGTGCCCCGTTGAGAAGCTTACCATGAATATCACCGAGCCTAGCGAGGCTTTCGAGAGAATAAAAGAATTTTTAATCAACAAAAATATTATTCAGTCATGAAATCTACAACATCACAGGTAGCTCTTTATCAGCTTAGCTACAGCCAGTTAAAAACTTATCTCATTGCAACGTTATTTGTTGTGGGCAACATCGCCTTGCCACAGCTGTGCCATCTCATCCCGCAGGGAGGTCTTATTTTCTTGCCCATCTATTTCTTCACCCTGGTGGCGGCCTATAAGTATGGCTTCGCTGTGGGCCTGACCACGGCAGTGCTCTCGCCACTGGTAAACAGCGCCCTTTTTGGCATGCCGCCAGCTGCTATGCTGCCCATTATCCTTATTAAGAGTGTGACACTTGCAGCAGCCGCAGCCTTGATTGCCAAGAAGAGTGGCAAAGTTTCCCTGCTCACTGTGGCGATGGCAGTTATCGCTTATCAGCTCATCGGTTCGCTTGCTGAGTGGGCAATGACAGGCTCGATAGAGGCAGCTTCTCAAGACATCATCCTGGGCTGGCCTGGCTGCTTAATCCAGATTGTGGGTGGATATGTAATGCTGCGTTACTTATTAAAGAAGTAAGTTATGGAATACAAGCCGTTTAAGGATATTAAATTGTCAAGGTTGGGCTTTGGCAACATGCGTTTGCCGTAGCTTGATGGCAAGATTGATTTTGAGCGCGCCTCGGCGATGATAGACCGCGCGATGGCGGCTGGCGTGAACTACTACGACACCGCCTGGATGTATCACAACTGCACTAGCGAGGACTTCCTGGGCGAGGCTCTCAAGAAGCATCCGCGCCACTCGTTCTATCTGGCTACGAAGTTCAATATTGATTTCAACAGTGACTATAAGCTCGTCTTTGACACTCAACTCAAGAAGCTGCAGACCGACTATATCGATTTTTACCTGATTCATTGCATTATGGACAGCAACATCCACCGCTATGTGGACGATGGCAGTGTAGATTACTTCCTTGAGAAGCAGCGAGAGGGCAAGATTCGCTACCTGGGTTTCTCGTGTCACTCGAGTGTGGAGGCATTGCAATGGTTTGCCAATCATCACAAGTGGGACTTTGCCCAGCTGCAACTCAACTATTTCGACTGGCTCTACTCGGCCACCGAGCAGGAGTACAAGGTGCTTGAGGAGTGCGGCATCCCCATCATGGTGATGGAACCCGTGCGTGGCGGCAAGCTAGCTCATCTCACGCCCGAGATTGAGGCAATGCTCAAGGAGGCACATCCCGAGTGGTCGATTCCCTCGTGGGGATTCCGCTTTGTGCGCAGCCTGCCTCAAGTGCAAACTGTGTTGAGCGGCATGAGCACTATGGAGCAGGTGGAGGACAACTTAGCTACGTTCAATGACTCGACAGAGTTCACCCAGGCCGACCGCGACTTGCTCTTTAAGGCGTGTGAGATGTTTCATGATCATGTGAAGATACCTTGCACAGCCTGCCGTTACTGCTGCGACGGATGCCCCATGTGGATTAACATTCCCGAGTTCTTGAAGATCTACAACAACTACAAGGTGGATGCCGAGTGGGACGACACCATCAAAGCTAAACTAGCAAAGGTGGACTCACAAGGCACACCTGCCGACTGCCTCGCATGTGGCGCTTGTACCAGCCACTGCCCTCAGCGCATCGACATCCCCTCCATCATGAGCGAGATGAGCGAGAAGTTCTATTGATACCCCCAAAAAAATAGCAAAAATGAGCAAGCTAAAACTTTTCTTACTGCTGGCTGTAGCACTCATGGCAGGGCGCGTTGATGCCGCGCAACTTAGTGAGATGCAGCTGCGTGCCGCAGCAACCCATGTGCTCAAGGCCAAGCGGCCAGTGCAGCGTGTGGCAACCTATAAAAACCTGGCGGTCTATAACCAGCAGGGCGGTGGATTTGCAATTGTTGCTGTTCGCGACAATGCTCCAGCTGTGGTCGCTTATTCGAGTGAAGGTGCTTTTGACGCCTCCACCCCTAACCCCGGTTTCAACTGGTGGCTCCGAGCCATCAAGGATGCTACATTGAAGGAGACCACAAAGCCCGACCCGTCGCGGTTCAAGCCACGTGTAGATCCGCTCACCACTACCAAGTGGGGGCAGAATGAGCCCTTCCGCTACATGTGCCCATTCCTGCAATATGACCCCGACTTGAGCCACTATGGAGTGTATATACCCGATTCCACCCACAATGCCGTGGGGTGTGGGCCGGCAGCAATGGCTCAGCTGATGAAATACTACAACTATCCCAAGCATGGCAAGGGCAGTGCATCGGTGGTGGTGAAATATGACCAAGCCAACGTGACGCTGAGTGTGGATTTAGAGAACGCCACTTACGAGTGGGACAAGATGCTTGACGATTATAGCGGAGACTATAGCGAGGACAATGGCAAGGCCGCAGCCCAGCTGTGCTACCATGCTGCTGTTGCTGCTCAAGCTAACTGGAACAGCCTGGGTGGTGCCACATTTGACGAGAATATCCTTAGTGCCATGATCAACAATTTCAGCTATAACCCATCGGCCCAAGTGCTTAATCGTCCGCTCTATGACGAGCCTGCATGGATGGAGATGATTTATCGCATGCTAAGTGATGGGCACCCGGTGCTATATTCGGGCAAGGACATAAACTTTGAGGTGGGAATCCTCGTGGGCCACAATTTCATCATCGACGGCTACGACGAGAACGGACTCGTGCATGTGAACTGGGGATGGCATGGGCAGCAAGACGGCTACTTCGACATAGCCACACTGCAGGTGGGCAGGCTGTCGTTTGACGACTGGCAGGGCATGTACCTCGACCTTTATCCCACCGAGCAAGTGCTCACTGGCGATGTGAATTGCGACGGCTCGGTAACAGCAACCGACGTTACCGCCCTCTATGAGTATCTGCTCAATGGCGACACCACATACCTCTCTACAAGCGATGTTGATGGCGATGGCACGGTAACAAGTGCCGATGTCACAAAGATTTATGACATTTTGCTTGGAATATGAGCAAAAAAGCTCAAGTGCTGCACCAATAGCAGCTACGGCTACAACGGCTTAGTGGATAACAAGAACGAGCTTGGCTCCGAGAACGATGCCGCTACTGCCAGGGCGGTTTGGGTTACATGCAATGGCAGCGGTCGAAGCGTGCGTGCGGTGCGCGTGCCGCAGAATTAGAGCCCTTCTCCCCAAAAAACGAACCCCTTAAGCCGTCAATGTATTCGCGCAGTGAGGCTTGAGGAGCAATGTAGGGACAAGGCGTGCCTTGTCCGCCGGCCTAGCAAGTTGAGCAATGAATATATAGAAAAAACACCGGCAGATTGTGTTGCCAGTGTTTTTTGCTGTAGTGTTGCTAATGATGTGATTAGCAGCAGCCGAGACGCTTCTCGAGGTTGGCACGGATGGCCTTGATGAACTCGAGGCTGTTAACCTGCTTGGGCTCGATGCCTTCCATGAGGTTCACGAGGTCCTTGGTAACGATGCCAGCGTTGAGGGTATCGAAGCAAGCTGCCTCGAGCTGGTCGCCAAAGTTCATGAGGTCCTTCAAGCCGTCCTTCTCGCCGCGCTTGCGCAGAGCGCCGCTCCAAGCGAAGATGGTAGCCATGGGGTTGGTAGAGGTCTGCTCTCCCTCAAGGTACTTGTAGTAGTGGCGGGTCACGGTGCCGTGAGCTGCCTCATACTCGTAGTTGCCGTCGGGGCTAACGAGCACGCTGGTCATCATGGCGAGCGAGCCAAAAGCTGTAGAAACCATGTCGCTCATCACGTCGCCGTCGTAGTTCTTGCAAGCCCAGATGTATCCACCCTTGCTGCGGATTACGCGAGCCACAGCGTCGTCGATGAGGGTGTAGAAGTACTCCAGACCGAGCTTCTCGAACTCTGCCTTGTAGTTCTGCTCATAAACCTCCTCGAAGATGATGCGGAACTGAGCGTCGTATTTCTTGCTGATAGTGTCCTTGGTCGAGAACCACAGGTCTTGCTTGGTGTCGATAGCATACTTGAAGCAGCTGTGAGCAAACGAGCGGATAGACTTGTCCATGTTGTGCATGCCTTGCAGAACGCCAGGACCCTTGAACTCGTGGATAACAACCTCCTCGTGCTTGCCGCTCTCGCCGTCGAAGACGAGCTTAGCAACGCCTGGCTCGTCGGCACGAAGCTCTACACTCTTATAAACGTCGCCATAGGCGTGACGAGCGATGGTGATGGGCTTCTCCCAGTTCTTAACAACTGGCTTGATGCTTGGGATAGTGATAGGAGCGCGGAACACGGTACCGTCGAGGATAGAACGGATGGTGCCGTTGGGGCTCTTCCACATCTCGTGGAGCTTGTACTCGTCCATACGCTTGAGGTTAGGAGTGATAGTAGCGCACTTAACAGCTACACCCAGCTCCTTGGTCTTCTCGGCGGCCTCAATGGTGATTTGGTCGCGAGTCTCGTCACGCTTAACGAGTCCCAGGTCGTAATACTCTGATTTGAGGTCCACGAATGGGAGGATGAGTTCGTCCTTGATCATCTTCCACAGGATGCGGGTCATCTCGTCGCCGTCCATCTCCACGATGGGAGTGGTCATTTTAATTTTTTCTGCCATAATTGTTGTAAGAAAATTTTGTTTTTTAAAGTTGTGTGGCACATGGCTATAGTGGTGCCACACAACTAATTAAATTGTTTTATAGATAATGATTATTTTTTGCTCTTGTAGTAGTTCATCAAGCAGCCCTGAGCCAGGATCTCGCGCTCGTCGGCAGTGAGGTTCTGGAAGTAGAGGTGGATGTCCTTAACGCCATCGGCAGTGATAACCTTAGCGTCGATTTCCTCCTTACCGCTAACGATGGCCTCGCGGATGCCAGGAACGAACACGAAGTCGCCTGGGTTGTACTCAAACTTGGTCTCGGGAGCGATAGTGAAAGGCACGATACCCCAGTTGATGCAGTTGCTGCGATAGCGCTTAGTGGCATACTCGTAGCAGATGTTGGCGTCGCCACCAAGCACCTTCTGGCACGAAGCGGCCTGCTCGCGTGCGCTACCATCACCAGGACGATTGGCGAAGACGCAAGAACCAAACGAAGTGTCCTCGGCCTTAGCGCCTACCTTAGCAAGAGCAGCGGCTACGTTCTCGGGAACATTGCCGGCACGGCGCTCGAGGTCTTGAGCCTGGATGCGCTTGCTCAAGCCTACATACTCAGGAACGCGACGTGAGAGAGCAAACTCCGAGAGCTTCAATGGGTTAGAGCGGTAGCTCGAAGTCTCGCCCGAAGGGATGAGTTCATCGGTAGTGGTAACGGGGTCGTGGATAACGGCAGCCAGCTCAAGGAGCATGTTGTCCTGCATGGGGTACATCTTGGGCCAATCCTTGATGTTGGGGCCATACTTGAGCTCCTGGTTGAGGTCGGCATGGCCGAAGCCGTTATAAACGCGACGCTGATAAACGCGCTCGTCGAAGTCGTAGGGCTTGTGGTCGTCGGTGTAGTCAACATCGGTAGCAGCGGTGATAACACCACCGTTAGCAGCTGTTGCAGCGATAGAACGGGCGTCCATCAGAGCAACGAGCGAAATCTGACCCTGACCGGGCTTAGAACCCTCGCGGTTGGGGAAGTTGCGGGTTGTGTGACGAATACTCAAGCCGTTGTTGCTAGGCACGTCGCCAGCGCCGAAGCAAGGACCGCAGAATGCAGGCTTGATAACCACGCCAGCCTCGAGCAGCTCCTCGGCAATGCGGTTGCGAGTTGTTGCCAGATAAACGGGCACTGACTGTGGATAAGCGCTCATAGTGAAGTAGTCGTTGCCGATGCTTGCGCCCTTCATGATCGAAGCGGCAGCGCTGAGGTTGTCGTAGGTACCTCCCGAGCAACCAGCGATGATGCCCTGGTCGGCGTGAAGCTTGCCGTCGATTACCTTGTCAACGAGGTCAACCTGCACCTTGTCGCCAAAGCGCTTCTTGGTATCTTCCTCAACAGCCTTCAAGATCTCAACAGGATTTTCCTGAAGCTCGTGGATGGTGAATGCGTTAGATGGGTGGAAGGGAAGAGCAATCATTGACTCTTGAGTGCTGAGGTCAATCTTGATCATAGCATCGTAGTAAGCTACCTTGCCAGGCTTGAGCTCACGATAGTCCTGTGGACGCTTGTGAATCTCGTAGTGGTGCTTAACCTCGTCGTCGGTTACCCAAATCGAGCTAAGGCAAGTGGTCTCGGTGGTCATGATGTCGATGCCATTACGGAAGTCGATAGGCAACTCCTTAACGCCAGGGCCAGCAAACTCGAGAACTTTGTTCTTTACAAAGCCGCTCTCGAAGGTGGCTTTAACAAGCGAGATGGCTACATCGTGGGGGCCTACACCCTTACGGGGCTTGCCTTCTAACCACACGAGCACAACCTCAGGAGCGTTGATGTCCCAAGTGTTCTTGAGCAGCTGCTTCACGAGCTCGCCACCGCCTTCGCCCACGCCCATGTTGCCGAGTGAGCCATAGCGGGTGTGACTGTCGCTACCGAGAATCATGTTGCCGCACTTAACCATTGCCTCGCGGGCATACTGGTGAATAACGGCCTGGTTAGCAGGAACGTAGATGCCGCCATACTTCTTGGCAGCCGAGAGACCAAACACATGGTCGTCTTCGTTGATTGTGCCGCCCACTGCGCAGAGCGAGTTGTGGCAGTTGGTCATTGCATAGGGCAATGGGAACTTGTCGAGACCGCTGGCGCGAGCAGTTTGGATAATGCCCACATAGGTGATGTCGTGCGACATCATTGCGTCGAAGCGAATTCTCATCTTCTTACCTTTGCTGCCATCCACGTCGTGCGAGCGCAGAATGCCATAGGTAATAGTGTTCTCGCGAGCCTCATCGGCTGCGGGCAGACCTGTTGCGTCGGTGCGAATTTCGGCACCGTCAATCAAGTAAACTCCATGTTTGATTAATTCTACCATAGTGAATTTAGAAAATTAAATTAGTTATAACTAAAAATAAATTAATTATTATCTTTTTTGATTATAGTGGAGAGAAATAAGGTGAGCGACAGCATGTCGGCAGCGCCGCCAGGAGAGATGTTCCACTCAATGAAACGTTGGTTCATTTGCTCCAGACCTTCTATAGAGAAATTCTCAAGCAGATGAGCCGCATCACGCTTCACTTGTTGAGCCTTATGGTAGCCGGCGCGGTGAATGACATTGGTGTCGTCGAGCTCACTCATTATTAATAATAGCGTCTTGTGCTTGATGTGCTCATCGTTCTTATTGTCGATGTAATACTTCAACCACAAGTCTAAGAGCTGCTTATACCCATTTTGAGCAAGCTCAAGAGCGCCAGCAACATTGTGCTCTCGCTTGATGCTTGCGCCATGGGTGCCGTTGGCGCCAGGCATTTTGCATGCAATGTGGGCAACCGTGCTGCTCCAATCTTTGTCATTAGCAAGCATTTGGCAAGCAGCAACCACAGCAAGTCCCATTGAGAATAAGGCACCGCGATGAGTGTTCACTCCGCTCGTGGCATGAAGCATATCTTTCTCGGCCTCAATGCCTATTTGCTGAAGTATAGAGGCATCGGGTAGGGCAGTGCCATAGCTCATCACAGCCAGTTTTGTGAAGAATGGCCTTAGGGCATTGATGCTCTTGAGCATGATGTCATAGTCCATGTCGGTGTGTGCCCCATTGTCGTGAGTGTCAACCAGTCCAGGCTTAGGAGTGAGGTCGAGCTCTTGTTTCAGGGCATTGACAGCAAGCCATGCCACAAGATAGGGGACCGTTGTGCTTGGAACCATGTAGGTGGTCTTGTGTAAGTCGCCATTGGCAAGCATCTGCCTTACTACAGAGGCGCTGATGGGCTTGCTGTTTTTCTCATAACGAGGCATTTCTATGACCTCAATGCCATGCTGCGGCAAGATTGTTTTCATCGCCTCATTATAGTTGCGAGTGAGCTCATCGGCAGGTTCACTTCCCACAAAGCGCACTGTGGCGCCAAGTGCCGGAGCAATGTGCCGTGCAGTGATGTCGAGGTCTAGCTCCATCTGAGCGAGCGCGGCATCGCTGGCTTTCTTGATGAAATAGGAAGGGAAGGTGGCAGCCGAGATGATGTAGCTGCTGCCGCGGCACACGGTCACATTATCAAAATGTGAACATCCAGCTTTTACCATCTCCAGACGCTCGTCGCTTGTGAATTGCGACTTATCTTCACCAACAGCGATCACATAAAGATTATCGACCTGCTGTGCTGCTTGCTCCACAAGATGCTGATGCCCTAAGGTAAATGGGTTGGCATTCATCACTATCAAACCGTTCTTGCCCTCATGCTTGAGTGAGTGCAGGTAATTGGTGTAGGATGAAAGCCCCTCAAGACCATTCTCGAGGAGAATAGCCTTGGTGCCCTTGCCTAGTGTCTTAAAACCAAGACTCTCAAAGATGTCGGCATTGCCAGGTTTTGTGAATACCTTTACATTGGTGTGTCCCTGACTTGCCATCTGCGACATTAGGTGCGAGATTAGCTGCTGACTCATGCCAGTGCCGCGCAGCGAGTCATCAACTGCGATGCACTTGATGATGTCGCCCTTGAAGCCTCCACCAGCAAGAATCTTATAGCTCTCGCGGTCAACAACAGTGGCATAATAGTCCATGTCGTCAAGGCGCAAGGCACTCTTGGCGAGGAAGTCCTCGACCATAGTGCGGTTGCGCTTGAGCGAAAGTGGCATTTCCACTATGTCATAGTTGTTGAACATAGGCATCTACCATCTGTTGGATTTTTACATTGAGCTCTTGTGGCGTGTGAGTGCGGTTGCGCATGCAGTAGCGGGCCTCGTTACCGCACATCAGGCATCGGCGAGGCTGAAAACCTGCCGCCTCACGCTTGATGGGTACACCTTCGGCATCGAGCACGTCGATGTCAAAAAGCCTTCCCAATGGGTGATTGTCTTCAATGTGGCACGCAATCAGCTTAGTGTCGAGCTGCGGCAGGGTGGTCACTATATAGGCTTCATATCCTGTGTCAAGGTCGCGAGTGACAACCTCAGCGATGCTCCCCTCAAGCTTGTTGAGCAAGGCGTTAATTGCTGCTTGTGAGACGATTAAAGACAAAAGATTACGCTTGACGTTGCCTGGCATTATCACTGTGAGGCACACAAGAGTGAGGTTGGGGTGTTTCTCCCTCAACTGCTGTTGCATTTCCACTCTGCGGTCACGGCTTGCCAGCAACTTGTCAAGCGTAATCTCCATTATTGATATTTAGGCTTCAAGAATTAGTCCTTAATGTTCTTGATAACATCCATAACCGAGCCATCGCGGTTCATGACGATGCCCACCACCTTGTCGCCGAAGGGCAGTGGTGCTGCCTCGCCAATGATGCTCTTGGCCTTATCGCGCAGTGCTGAAATCTCAACAATCTCGATACCGGCCTCTTGCAGGCGCTTCTTGAGCTCGGGACGGCGAGGATTGACAGCGATGCCAAACTCGGTAACCACAACATCGACAGTAGATCCTGGGGTGATGAGAGTTGTTACCTCGTCAACAACGCATGGGATGCGACCACGAAGCAATGGGCAAACGATAACCGAGAGTGCCGAGTCGGCAGCAGTGTCGGGGTGACCACCAATAGCACCACGGATGATGCCATCGCTACCCACGAGCACGTTAACGTTGAAGTTCACGTCAACCTCAAGCGCCGACAGGATAACAACATCGAGGAAGTGAGTTGCCGATCCTGGCTCGAGCATGGCGGCATATTCGTTGGCCGAGACGCTCTTGTGCATGGGGTCGTTCATGAGTGACTCAGCAGCCACTTTGTCGAACGACTGCACGTCGATAAGACGGTCGATAAGACCCTCTTGATGCAGTTTCACCATGTGACTGGTGATGCCGCCAAGTGCGAAGCGAGCCTTGATGCCTTTGTCGATCATTGCTTGGCGCAGATACTTGGTCACGGCGAGCGAAGCACCGCCCGAGCCAGTCTGCATTGAGAAGCCGTTCTCGAAGTAGCCGCTGTTGATGACTACCTGTGCAGCCTTCTTAGCGAGAAGGATGTCGCGAGGGTTCTTGGTGTCGCGAATGGCACCCGAAGCAATCTTGCTTGAGTCTCCCACCGAGTCAACTACAACAACGTAGTCAACATCTTCCTCACTGATGGCGTTCAGACGGTTAGGATAGTCAACGAGGTCGTCGGTGAGGATGACAGTGGTGTCGGCATACTTAGCGTCGGGGAGTGCATATCCCAGCGAGCCGCAGATGCTCTTAGCATTCTCGCTCATCGAGAAACCGGCAGCGTTACCCAGAGGGTCGCATGACGAAGCTCCAAGGAATGCCACGTCGATGTGAAGCTCACCAGTGGCGATGGCATAGCCGCGTGAGCCGTGAGAGCGGAACACTACAGGCTCGTCCATCAATCCGTGCGACACCTCGGTGGCGAGGTCGCCGCGCAAGCCCGAAGTAGAAATTTTGGTGATTACACCATTTTTAATATGCTCAATAAGTGGCTTGTGAACGTCGATAAGACTTGAAGATGCAAGGTGCAGGTTCTTGAAACCCATCTCGGCGAGTTTGTCAACCACCATGTTTACCACCTTGTCACCTCCACGGAAGTGATGGTGGAACGAGATGGTCATGCCGTCTTTGAGACCACTTTTCTTAATGGCTTCCTCAAGAGTTACCACCTTGCCATTTTGGCGCTGTAGGTCATAACGAGGTGTGCTGTTTTTCACGAGGTTGTCATTGAAAACCTCTTTACCCATTTTCTTTGCAGCTGCTGCAATGAGATCTGCTCTGTCTTTTATGCTGTTCATTGTATGTCCTCCTTTGTTAAAATGCCTGAAGCGATAGCCAGGTCGATTGTACGTTGTGCTCTTAAAACTACTGGACGGTCAACCATTTTACCGTTAACGGCGATTACGCCCGAACCCTTCTTCTCGGCCTCTTTGATGGCGGCGAGGATAGTGAGTGACTTCTGGATGTCTTTCTCCTTTGGAGCAAACACTTCATTGACAACCTCGATTTGACGAGGATTGATGATAGACTTGCCGTCAAAGCCAAGTTTCTTGATTGCCTCAACCTCGTTGCGGAAGGTCTCCATGTCGTTGAGGTTAGAATAAACAGTGTCGAGGGCGTCGATGCCTGCTGCACGAGCAGCAACCACGATGGTCTCGCGTGCCAGCAGCAGCTCACTGCCTTCAGGGGTGCGCTGGGTCTTAAGGTTGGCGCTGTAGTCCTCGGCTCCGAGTGCGATACCCATCATGCGCTTTGAAGCGGTTGCGATAGCGTAGGCATTCACTACACCGAGGGCGCTCTCGATGGCTGCCATGATTTGAGTGCGACCCAGGCAACCAATCTCTTTCTCTACTTTCTCGATTTCGCGCTCCACTTCAATCACCTCTTCGGCGGTCTCAGTCTTAGGCATGCGAATCACATCCACACCAGCCTTTACCACGGCCTCGATGTCCTTCTTGCCGTAAGGGGTGTTGAGAGGGTTGATGCGAACCACCATCTCGGTGTCGCCGTAGTCAATGGTTTTAAGTGCGTTATACACGAGCAGACGGGCAGTATCTTTCTCTGCCATTGTCACGCTGTCTTCAAGGTCGAGCATGATAGAATCGGGACCATAGATATAGGCATCTGCCATCATTCCAGGGTTGTTACCTGGAACAAACATCATAGTTCTTCTTAATCTTTCCATTGTTTCTTGATTTTAAAAGATTGATAAAAGAAATGATTAAGCCCAAACGTCAACGCCAGTCGAGCGCACAGCAGCAGCAGTAACGCGTGCCTTGATAGTGCAGTCGAGAGCGCCCTTGTCGGTGGCTTTCACATTTGCTTTGGTAATGCCCAGTTCTGTTAGGGTGTTGATGATCACTTTCTTGATTTGCTCGCCAAATTGATAGGCTACCGTGCTGTCGAGCTCAATGTGTAGTCCGTCAACGTCAGATGGCGCAATTTGGATAAGAATGTCGCCCGACTCAAGAGTGCCGGCCATTGCATTTTTTAGTTCCATCAGGTTCGTTTTTGGTTTAAATGTTGTTTTTTAAATAAATGTTATAAGAATAATTGTTTCTTGCTATTAAAAAGTAAGCAAAAGTAGGTATATTTTTGGAACTGGCAAAAGTTTTTCAATGAAAAAAATGCCTGAAATACATTAATTTAAAACAATTTCACGATTAGTGATTTGGGTCTGTAGTTTGCTTTTTCATGGTTTTTGTGGTCACAAGTTTCACATTGTTGCAAAGTTTTGGAAATAGCGTGTTTTGTTAATTTTTTAATGCATAAAAATTATAATCTGTAAAAAAGTAAAAGTAGATAAACTCCTTGATGGAAATTTATCTACTTTTTTCTTTTTTTGGGGTGACGATTTGTGGCTTATGGCTCACGTCCCTCGATGATGGCCTCGGTGTCGCGTGCAATCATGTATTCCTCGTCGGTCATGACCACAACCACCTTCACCTTGCTATCGGGGGTGCTGATTTCGCCTTCCTTGCCGCGCCACAGCTTGTCGTTGAGTTCCTCGTCGATTTTCACGCCCAGGTACTCAAGGTTGCGACACAGGTTGCGACGGGTGGGAGTTTGGTTCTCGCCCACGCCACCAGTGAAAGCTATGATGTCAACGCCGTTGAGCTCGGCAGCATAAGCGCCTATATATTTCAAGATGCGCAGCTCATACATGTCCATAGCGAGCTTGGCGATGGGGTTGCCCTTGTCAATTTCGTCACATATCTCACGCATGTCGCTTGAGATGCCAGTGATGCCGAGCACACCACTCTCCTTATTGACGATGCGCATTAAGTCCTTGGCAGTGAGGTTGTATTTCTCCATCAAGAAGATAAGAGCCCCTGGGTCAACGTCTCCACTGCGAGTGCCCATCATCAGTCCTTCGGTAGGGGTGAGGCCCATTGAGGTGTCGATGCTCTCGCCGTTGCGAATGGCGCTGATGCTGGCTCCGTTGCCTATGTGGCAGCAGATGATTTTCTTGTCATGCCAGTCGGTACCTAGCATCTCGCACACGCGGCGCGAGACAAAGCGGTGGCTGGTGCCGTGGAAACCATAGCGGCGCACGTGGTCCTGCTCATAATACTTCATGGGCAGTGGATAGAGATAGGCGTGCTTAGGCATGGTCTGGTGGAATGCCGTGTCGAAGACTGCCACTTGGGGAACGTTGGGCAGCACCTTGGTGATGGCGTCAATGCCTGCCATGTTGACGGGATTGTGCAATGGAGCAATGCTGTAGCACTCTTTAATCATGTCTTTCACCTCCTGTGTGATGAGCATGCTCTTGTTGAACTTCTCGCCGCCATGCACCACGCGGTGCCCCACGGCATCGATCTCGTCAAAACTCTTGATGCAGCCATACTCGGCATTTACAAGGGCGTCGAGAATTGCCTTTATGGCTCCGTCATGGTTGATAAGTCCCAAGTCAACGTTTTTCTTGCCGCCCTCTAGCTTCATCTTGATGAATGCGTCGGGCAGACCGATTTTTTCTACACCACCCTCGGCAAGGATAGTGTTGCTTTTTACTTCAATGAGCTTGTACTTGGCAGAGCTGCTGCCGCAGTTGAGAACCAGAATGTTCATATTTTTTAGTTATTAGTTTGTTAGTTTTCAGTTATTGGTTTTGTGCGATGGGCATCTCTTGCTTACTCGCATTTAATAAAAAGAGAACAAAGTCTTAGCCCTTAATTGGCGTTACAAAAAATTACGCTTTTTTGCTGATTGCCTGGTTGCAGGTGAGCAGGATAGTCTTATACACATCGTCGGGAGAGCAACCGCGTGAGAGGTCGTTGACAGGTGCTCCAAGTCCTTGAAGCACTGGACCAACAGCGGTAGCACCAGCAAGACGCTGAACGAGCTTGTAAGCGATATTGCCCACTTCAAGGTTGGGGAAGACAAGCACATTGGCCTTGCCGGCGATGTCGCTTCCAGGAGCCTTAGAAGCGCCCACGCTGGGCACGATGGCGGCATCGGCCTGTAGCTCGCCGTCAATCTTCATGTCGGGGTTCATCTCGCGAGCCAGACGCAGCGCTTCGGTCACCTTGTCAACTTTCTCGTGGCTTGCGCTGCCCTTAGTTGAGAAGCTGAGCATAGCCACCTTGGGGTCGATGCCGGCAATGTCGCGGGCTGTCTTCTCAGTGAGCACAGCAGTTTGTGCGAGCTGACTAGCATCGGGGTCGGGGATAACAGCACAGTCGGCAAAGACCATCGTTCCGTTCTCTCCATAGGGGCTACCCTCGGGCAGCAGCATGATGAATGCGCCAGATACTGCACTCACGCCAGGAGCCGTCTTGAGCACTTGGAATGCTGCGCGCAGCACGTTGCCAGTGGTGTTCTCGGCACCCGCCACTTGAGCGTCGGCGTCACCGTTCTTTATGAGTAGGCATCCCAGGTATAGAGGGTCGGCAGCAGTGATGCGTGCTTGCTCAATGGTCATACCTTTCTTCTTGCGCAGTTCTTGCAACAGCTGGGCATAAGGCTCTAGCTCGTCGGCATTGGCAGGGTTGATGAATGTTGCCTTCTCAATGTTGTTGAAGCCAAGATCCTTGGCCTTAGCGACTATCTCATTCTTGTCGCCAATGAGGATGACATGTGCAGCACCACGCTCAATCACTAGATTGGCGGCTTGCAGAGTGCGTGGTTCAAAACTCTCGGGCAGGACTAAGCGTTGCGGCATTGCAATCGCTTTTTTCTCAAGGTCGATAAACAGTTGTTCCATTGTTTTGTGTTGATGTTTTCAAGTAGTTTTCTAATCTTCGGCAAAGTTACGGCAATAACTCTTAACTACAAAATAATAACCAACTATTTTATCAACATGCGTAGTGGTTTTTTGCCAAACAATCAACACCAATTAGGAATAAAACTAGTCAACAATAAGCACTGCCGCACTATGAACTATGAATTCTGTTTATCATTCATCCTCTCGCGTGCGTTGAGGTTTTCGTTGAATTTTCGGGTCAACCCTTTGCCCTGTTTTTCGAGGATGGAAGAGAAGAAGATTATGAATAAGATGACCACGATGGCAAAGACGCCAAGCAATTTACTCCAAGGAATGGCATAATCGACGATGTAGCTGACGATGGCTGCTGTGATGATAATGCGCAGCACGCCATAGGCTGTCATCCTGATGCGCCAATGTGCGCCGCTGTCCCACAGTGCGTTGACATCAGGGTCATCAGCTCCCGATCGCAGGAGTATCCACAAGAATGGCGCGCAAAGGATGAGGGTTATTAATGCTGTGATAGGGTGTAACCACTTGTCGGGAACAAAGCCAGCTATGAACGGCTCGCCATAGTAGAGCATGATCGCCATCACGGCGATGCAAAGTACGCTGTTGATGAGCATCGTGAAGACAAAGCGCTTGAAGATGCTATTCCACATTTGTTGCTGCTGGTCGGGGGCTTTCTCGTCCTTCTCGTCGGTATTGCGTTCCAACTTGGCAATCAACTTTGCAGGCAAGATGCGCACTATCATGCGATAGGCAGGTTCGGCTAGACGAATCATGTAGGGCGTAGTGAAGGTGGTGAATACCGACACGGCCACAACAATGGGGTAGAGGAAGTCGCTGGTCACATGCAGCGAGGTGCCCAAGGTGGCAAGAATAAAGGCAAACTCACCAATCTGGGTAAGGGAGAACGAGCACTGCATTGAGGTCTTGAGCGACTGCCCCGATAGCAGGAAGCCACAGGTGCTCAAGATGGTCTGTCCAAGTATGACAGCAGCGATGATGCTGACGATAGGCACTATATACTCGATGATAAGAGCCACATCAACCATCATGCCCACCGACACAAAGAAGATGGCACCAAAGAGATTCTTGACTGGCGAGACGAGGTGCTCGATGGCCTCGGCCTCTACCGTCTCGGCCAGGATGCTACCCATGACAAAGGCACCAAATGCGGCCGAGAAGCCTGCCGCCGAGGCGGCTACTACCATGCCAAAACACAGTGCGAGGGCGGTAATGAGCAGAGTTTCGCTGTTCATCAAGGGTTTTAGTTTGCGCAATGCCAGTGGAATGAGAAAAAGACCCACCGTGAACCACAGCACTAAGTATAGGCCCAGCTGCAAAATTGACTCAAGCATCTTTGTCCCCTCAAATTGCTTGCTCACGGCCATGGTAGAAAGCATCACCATGAGCACAATCGCCAGGATGTCCTCAATGATGAGCACGCTCAACACCAGTCCGGCAAAGCGTTTCTTGCGCAGCCCCATGTCGTCGAAGGCCTTGAAGATGATAGTGGTCGATGACATGGCTAGCATACCGCCCAGGAAGATGCAGTCCATGTTGCTCCACCCAAAGAGGGAACCTACCGATGAGCCTACATACATCATGGCGAGGATGATGCTCACGGCGGCAATAATGGGAGCTGCACCCATCTTGAGAATTTTCTTGAACGAGAACTCTAGTCCCAGGGCAAACAAGAGGAAGATAACACCGATTTCACTCCACAGGTGAATGCCGTGCATGTCGGTCACGCTGGGCATGTATGGCATATTAGGCGAAGCGAGAAAACCTGCTACTATGTAGCCAAGAACGATGGGTTGTTTTAGGCTTTTGAAAAGGAGCGTCATCACTCCCGCACAGATGAGAATAAGTGCCAGGTCGGCAATCATGGGGTCGAGTTGTGACATATTTTCAATATTAAAATGTGATTAGTTTAATTATTGAGAGTAATTTGTTGTTTTTTTGTAAGATATTGTTAATCAAATGCCACCTAAAATGATACTACATGAAGTGGCAGTGCAAAGTTACAGCTAAAAACTGATAACATCAACGTTTGCTAGTGATTTTTTCGAATTTAAGCTATTTGAAAGCATATAATTCCATAGTGATAGAGCCAAAGGCTAATCACTATGAGTGAGCATGACGCTAGGCAGCATGAAAAAAGCCAGCATCTCAGATGTTTTGTGCGGCAAGGCGAGTCTTGACGTAATCAACGATGAGTTGTGCTGTGCCTTCAGGGCCAAGCTTAGAGCAGTCGATAGAAAGGTCGTAGCTCTCGCTCATGCCCCAATGCTTGTCGGTGTAAAAGTCGTAGTAGTTGGCTCGCAGTTTGTTTTGCTTGATTGCCATTTCACGTGCTTCTTTCTTTGTTTTGCAGTCGCCGCGCTTGATAATTCTCTTGATACGGTCTTCGAGTGAAGAGTGAAGAAAGATGCTGATGACGTTAGTCTCGTTGCGCAAGATGTAGTCGGCACTGCGTCCCACAATCAGGCAAGGACCCTTGTGTGCAAGGTCAATCATCACTTGGCATTGCGCTTGATACACATTGTCTTCTTTCACTGGCTGGTCGCCAGCAAAGAGTGCCCCACTGTAGAAGCCGATGTTGAACGACCATAGTGATGAAAAGAGCTTGGGTGTGCGCTCGTCGGAAGCCTCAAAGATGTGAGGCTCTACACCGCTCGACTTTGCAGCCTCAAGCAGTAGCCTCTTGTCGTAATACTCAATGCCAAGCATCTTGGCCACCATTTGCCCAATATCTCTCGCCCCGCACCCAAACTGGCGTCCGAGAGTTACCACGTAATTGTTAGTTGTTTCCATATTATATTCGTTTTTCATTTATCATTTATCGTGAAAGGAGAAACGTGGAAAGTGTTAAAGAATTAAGTGTTAAGTGTGACGGCTACTTCTGTCTCGCAGGCTTTTTAGCTAAGTTGTTACCTACTCAAAGAATTCGACATCGAGTTTAAAGGCATCATCGTCGCCAGTGTCGGGCTCGGCAGTAGTGACATTTACAATTTTCTTGTTTGCCCGATTTTCACCGTTAATAACACAATCGGTGACAAGAAGCTTTCTGTCATACTCGTCATAAAAGGCGTCAAGCGAGGATGGCAGATAGCTCACGGGGTTGTGGGTATATACAAAAAGCCTCTGAAAAATCACTGAGTCGCCTGTTTTTTTGAAGAAAATTTTCAGCAGTTCGGCATTGTCTTCGTTCTGGATAATGACGAAATGTTTTCTGTCAACCACAAGGTCACCAAAGAATGACGTTGTGTCGTTGTCAAGAATATCTTGTGACCTGGCAGTGATTTTTATTCCTTTACCAGAGCCAGAGAGCAGCAGGGTGAATACTCGATTGCCATAGTCGTCGTCTTGGAACTTATTTAGTGTGTCTTTGAGCATTTTGGGGAAAAGATAGTCGTCCTTAGCAGCTTTGACACATTTCATTTTCTTCTCTATCGATTTTTTGGGAAGCTCAAAAGTGCTGTCGGAGTAATATTTCACCATCGAGACAGTGATTTTGTCGCCAGCCTCAATGGCCACAACAGCCATAAGCATCAAATATATCAATAATAATCTTTTCATAAAAGAAAAAAGTTTATTTCAGGGTGCTAAGTTAGTAAAATACTTTAGATAATCAATGTGCAATGGTATTAAAAAATGTTGTAAAATGGGTGAAAGGCGATAAATTCTAATCAAATCTTGGTTGTTGCGGTATTTATTTGAATTTTTTGATGTATTAGGCTTTGTCGCTGAAATAAAAATCTGAAAAAACTTTGTGATAGATTTTGTGTTTCTCTTGGCTTACACTAATTTTGTGGCTTGAAACTAACTATAGTTATGAAGAACAATCGACTCTTAGTGTTTTTGGGGCTGCTTTTAACATGCAGCGTTGTGTTTTGTGATCAGGTGGGTGCTCAAGGGCGTGAGCCGGAGCGTCGCCGCTCTTTTTTGCGTGGCGATGTTCTTGACCTTGACCTGCGTGAGGCAGGCACTCTCGACCAGTACCTTGCCCCCGATGAGCAGAAGCGGGTGCGCTGCATCAGGCTCAGCGGTGTGATGAATGGCGATGACGCCAAATTCATCAGGAAGATTTGCGACCGTTCGGGCGCTTGCGACGAGAATGGCCGCAGCGTGGATAATTATCTTGACCTGGAACTTGAGCGTGTGAGAATTGTGGGCGGTGGGTCTTATTCTAACCGAAGCGAGCATGATGCCATCTCAAGGGGCATGTTCAGGAGTTGTGGTGCCTTGCGCTATGTGTCACTGCCACGCGACTTGCGCTCAATAGGCAATGAGGCTTTTTGTTATTGCTCTAAACTCGAGGAAGTGAGATTTGCCGGTCGCAGCAATGTGCGAGCTATAGGCAATGAGGCTTTTAGAGGGTGCTATAAACTGTCGCGCATCAACCTCCCTGAGGGCTTGGAAGCTATAGGCGACCAGTGCTTCTATGGCTGCAGCAGCCTGCGCAGCATCGACCTGCCGCGGTCGCTGAGCACGATAGGCGAGGAGGCATTTTGTGATGCGGCGATAGCGAGCATTATGTTGCCTCATTCACTCACTTTCATGGGCAGCAAGGCCTTTAAGGGAACTAACATTACAAGCCTCTACCTGCCAGCAAAATTGGAGATAGAGAATGGCTCTTTTGGCTCTATGCCCAAATTGAGAGAATTTCAAGTGGAGCGAGGCAATCGCTTCTATACTGTGGAAGATGGTGTGCTCTACGACATTGAAGGCACCACGCTGCTCTATTATCCCAATGCCAAGACGGGAGCTTTCTCGGTGCCAAGTGGGGTGATAGCTGTTAATGAGGGTGCTTTTGCCAATAATGCCTCCATCAGCTCGGTGACGTTTCCAAATTCGCTTGAGACGATAGGTGCTAAGGCATTTCACAACTGTAGCTCGCTACGCAATGTGGAGATTCCGGCAAATGTAATCGCGATAGGAGAAAGTGCTTTTGATGGCTGTTCAAAGATGAGCACGGCAACCATCGATGCCAGCATTAAAGTGCTTGCTGCTGACGCTTTTAAGGATTGTGGCTCGTTGCAGTCGGTGGTTTTGCCCACGGGTCTTGAGAAGATAGGAGAGGGGGCGTTTGAGAATTGCAAGTCGTTGCAGAATGTGGAATTTGGCAACTCGCTCACTGTTATCCAGAAGGAGGCTTTCAAGAAATGCGGCTTCGGTCAGCTGGAGTTGCCCGATGCCGTTACCACAATAGGCGAGAACGCTTTTCGTGACTGCAAGCACCTTACATCGATAGCTTTGCCCAGTAGTCTCAGGGTTGTTGAGAAGGAGCTTTTTAGAGGTTGTGAGAAACTGGTGATGGTGACATTGCCTTCTCTGCTGGGCAAGATAGGCGAGAACGCCTTTCGCGACTGCAAGGCATTGCCATCGATTTCGCTGCCCGAAGGGCTTACTATCATTGACAATAACGCATTTCGTGGTACTGCCCTAACGCAGCTCACCCTTCCTGCGAGCATTCAGAGCTTGGGCGAGAAGATTGTGGAGAAATGCAAGATGCAGAGCATCACTTGCTTAGCCGTGACGCCTCCTGCACTCAAGAAGATCAGTGAGAAGAAGACTGCGCTATTTGTGCCATCATCGTCGGTCGAGGCTTATAAGCAAGCGAAGCCCTGGAAAGATTTTAAGAATATATTGCCAATTCAGTAAAAATATCCTTTATGTTAAAAAAAATTCTATCATTATCATTAGTTATGTTGACCTGTTTAGCATGTAACTCAAAGAAGACAGAGCAAATAAATGTGGGTGACAATGATGTGTTTACCACACAATCAGGAAAAGAAGTCTCGTTCTTGTTCATCAAGCACGCTAGTTTTGTAATCAATTATGACAACCTGTCGATACAAATTGATCCTGTGAGCAAGATGGATCCTGCTACCGACTACTCGTCATTCCCAAAGGCCGATTTCATTTTTGTCACTCATGAGCACTTCGACCATTTCGACAAAGAGGCCATTGCTGCATTAACTGGTGAGAAGACACAGGTAATACTCAACAAAAATTGCGCCCAAATGCTGGGTAGTGGCACCGCCATGAGCAACGGTGAGACCTTGAAACTGCGCGACGATATCACTGTGGAGGCTGTGCCAGCCTATAACACAACCGCCGACCGCCAGAAGTTCCACCCCAAAGGCCGCGACAACGGCTATGTGCTCACCCTCGACGGCCTGCGCATCTATATTGCCGGCGACACCGAGGACATTCCTGAGATGGAACAGCTCAAGGACATCGACATTGCCTTCCTGCCATGCAACCAGCCTTACACCATGACCCCTGAGCAACTGGCTCATGCAGCGACGATGATTAATCCCAAGGTTGTTTATCCCTATCATTTCAGCGAAACGCCAGTCGAAGAAATGACAAGAGCCCTTGAGGAAGCAAAGGTTAAAACAATTCTTCGTAATATGCAGTAGAAAAGCAAGTTACGCCATTGCTAATAAAGCCATAGTTGAATCACATCAACTATGGCTTTATTGTGATGTTAGTATCCTGGCAATTTACCCGAAGTTGTCGTAGTGGATTGACGATGGGTCAACGCCGCACTTGTCGAGGACTTCGTTGACGGTCTTGCTCATCATTGCCGGGCCGCACATGTAATACTCGCAGTCTTCGGGAGCCTCGTGGTCTTTGAGGTAAGTCTCATACATCACAGGCGCTATGAAGCCAGGGGTGTATTTCACGCCAGCCTCGTCGGCAACAGGGTCGGGACGGTCGAGGGCGAGGTGGAAGTGGAAGTTGGGATATTCTTTCTCTATCTCGAGGAAGTCCTCAAGGTAGAAGACCTCGCTAAGAGAGCGTGCTCCATAGAAGTAGTGCATCTCGCGGTCGCGGGTGTGGAGCGTCTTGGTCATGTGCATGATTTGCGCGCGCAATGGTGCCATGCCTGCGCCACCGCCCACCCAAATCATTTCTTTCTTAGAGTCGAAGATGGGGTGGAAGTCGCCGTAGGGGCCGCTCATTATCACCTTGTCGCCCGGTTTGAGGGTGAAGATATAGGAAGAGGCGATACCTGGACTCACATCCATGAAACCAGTTTGTGGTTTTGGCTTGAATGGTGGAGTGGCGATGCGCACGGTGAGCATAAAGCGGTCGCCCTCGGCAGGATAGTTGGCCATGGAGTAGGCTCTGACGGTCTCCTCGGTGTTCTTGCACTTGAGCGAGAACATGTCATATTTCTCCCATGTGGGCAGATAATCTCCAAGCGACTCTTTGTCGATATCGACATTGTAGTCCATCTCGTAGGTTGGAATCTTGATTTGGGCGTAAGAGCCAGGGATGAAGTCCATGTGCTCGCCCTCGGGCAGAGCCACGATGAACTCCTTGATAAACGACGACACGAGTTTGTTGCTCACCACGGTACACTCATATTCTTTCACTTCGAGCACCGAGTCGGGCACTTGCACCTTCATGTTGTCTTTGACCTTCACCTGGCATCCCAGTCGCCAGTGAGCTTGCTGCTCTTTGCGTGAGAAGTGGACTGTCTCGGTGGGGAGGATATCACCCCCGCCTTCAAGCACCTGAATCTTGCACTGTCCGCAGCTTCCCTTGCCGCCGCAGGCGCTGGAGAGCATGACGCCGCCCTCGTGCAGACTGTTGAGCAAAGACTTGCCGCTCTCTATCTCAATCTCTTTCTTGCCGTCGTTGATGCTGATTTTCACTTTTCCTGATGCAACAAGATAGTGCCTTGCAAGCAATAGAATGGCAACGAGCAACAATGTGAGAACGAGGAAAATTATAGCACTCGCGATTACGGTTAATGATGAATTTACTAGTAGTATCATAGTTACAGTGCAATAAGTTTTAAAGTTTAATGCCCATGAAGCTCATAAAGGCAATGCCCATGAGGCCAGTGATGATGAATGTGATGCCAATGCCGCGTAGAGCTGGTGGAATGTTGCTGTAGGCAATCTTCTCACGAATTGCGGCAAGTCCCACAATGGCGAGCAGCCACCCTATGCCGCTGCCGGCTCCATAAACCGTTGCAGTCCAGCATGATGCAAACTCGCGCTGCTGCATGAAGAGCGCTCCACCCAGGATGGCGCAGTTCACAGCAATCAGCGGCAGAAATATTCCTAGTGAGTTGTAAAGTGCCGGAGCAAATTTCTCTACTGTCATTTCCACCAGCTGAGTTGCCGAGGCAATGACAGCGATAAAGAGGATTAGCCCCAGGAAGCTTAGGTCAACATCTTTATAGCTATCGCCTAGCCAAGATAGTGCACCAGGTTCAAGAACATATTTGTTGAGCAAATAGTTGAGTGGTATAGTAACTACAAGCATGAATGTAACAGCGATGCCCAGGCCAAAAGCCGTCTTCACATTCTTGGAAACTGCCAGATAGGAGCACATTCCCAAGAAATAGGCAAATACCATGTTGTCGATAAAAATCGACTTAACGAAAAGGTTTAGGTTTTCCATTTTAATTTACTGATATTTAATGATGTTACACATGTTTACTATTTCTCCTGTAGGTCTTTATTGCGTGAGCGGTGCACCCAGATGATGCATCCCACAGTGATCAGAGCCATAGGTGGCAGAATCATCAGGCCATTGTTCATGTAGCCATGGTCGTAGCACCACTGCGGTATCACCTGATAGTTGAGAAGAGTGCCACTGCCAAGCAATTCACGGAAGAACGCCACTATCACTAGAATTATCATGTAGCCAAGCCCATTGCCAATTCCGTCGAGGAATGCCGGCCAGGGCTTGTTGCTAAGAGCAAAAGCCTCTAAGCGCCCCATGAGGATGCAGTTGGTGATAATAAGCCCAATGAATACCGATAGTTGCAAACTTACGTCATAAGCATAAGCCCTAAGCACCTGCTGGACAATAATCACGAGTGCCGCCACCACCACAAGCTGAACAATGATGCGGATGCTGGTAGGGATGGTTTTTCGCAAGAGCGAAATCACTACGTTAGAGATTGCCAGGACGGCAATTACCGAAATGCCCATGACAATAGCGGGCTCGAGTTTTGCTGTTACTGCCAGCGTGGAGCAGATACCAAGGATCTGCACCAATACCGGGTTGTCCTTCGACAACGGGTTGAATAAAGCTTCTTTATTTCGTTTAGATAACATCATAGTCTATTGTCAATTAAAGGTTCCGCTTTGAAGTTTCTTGAAAAATGCGTCGTAGGGAGTCATGCAGTCTTTGAGCATCGCCTGCACGCCACGGCTGGTGATGGTGCCTCCCGAGATGGCATCTACATATTCTGAGCCATCTATTGGTTTTTGGCCAGCTTTCATCACGCTGATTGACTTGAACTCGCCGTCAACGTAGATTTTCTTGTCCTTGAACTGGTCTTGGAAGTCGGTCTTGCTGATTTCGGCTCCCAGTCCAGGCGTCTCTCCCTCGTGAGAGAAATATGCCCCATAGATGTCGGTGCCATTGTCGTTGAGAGCAACATATCCCCAGATGGGTCCCCAAAGTCCCGCGCCATACACCGGCACGATATACTTTAGAGAGCCGTCATTGAGTTTGCACACGAAGACTGGCAGCTTGCGAGGCGTTTCCTTGACGTTGTTTTTCATGTTAACATCAAAGGCTGCCTGCTTGTCGCTGCCCGCCATTTTGTTGCCAGCCGAGTCAACGAGAAATCCGTCAACAATAAATTTATTGAAAGAGTCCTCAATCATGCTCTTTTCGCTGGGGTTGAGGTGTACGGCACTCAAAATCTGGTTGCGCTTGTCGTTAGCAATATTCTTGTCTTGTGTGGGCTTGAGGGCCATGTAAATGAAAGCGAGCACGGTGCCCACGATGAGCACCATCACTGCCGCATAGACGATTTGATATAAGTTGCTGTTTTTATTCATAGTTCAAATCCTCCTTTCATTGTGTTTTAGCTCGCTTGAGGCGACGGTTAATATTGACTTGAACCACACAATAGTCAATGAGTGGCGCAAAGGCGTTCATCAGCAGCACAGCAAGCATGGCTCCCTCGGGGTAGCCGCCATTGTAAACCCTGATGAGAATGGCAAATACTCCAATTAAGAAGCCATAGATATATTGGCCAATCTTTGTTCTTGCTCCGGTCACTGGGTCGGTGGCCATGAACACCGCAGCAAAGGCGAAGCCTCCAAAGCAAACCTGCGCCAATGGGTCGAGCATTGAGGCGGGGTAAGCCGATGTGGGAAAAGCATGGGCTAGAGCACCCATCGCCAAGCCACCGGCAAAGACGCTCACCATCACTCGCCATGAGGCGATGCCAGTGATGAGCAGAATGGCTGCACCTATTAAGATGGCAATCATCGATGTCTCGCCAGGTGATCCAGGAATGAGGCCTACGAAGGCATCGATTGTTGACGGGATTTTGTCACTTAAAGTGTCTCCCACATTAGTGGCCACATCGCCAAGTGGAGTGGCTCCCGAGAAGGTGTCGGGGGCAGTTCCGCCAAACCCAAACGCCGGGTCGGTCTTCACAAAAGCCATGTCGCCACTCATCTTTGACGGATAAGCAAAGAAGAGGAACGCGCGCGTGATGAGAGCTACGTTGAAGATGTTCATGCCAGTGCCACCAAAAATCTCTTTCGCAAAGATCACGGCAAAGGCAGTGGCCACAGCAGTCATCCACAGCGGGGTGTTGATGGGAACGATGAGGGGAATTAAAATACCTGTTACCAGGAATCCTTCTTGTATCTCCTTGTGGTGGATTTGAGCCCCAATGAACTCAATGCCCAGTCCCACTACATAGGACACCACAATAACGGGCAGCATGGCAAGCAAGCCAAAGAAGAACATCTCCCAGAATGTGGCATCAGTACCCACTGCCTTAAAGTGCTGAAAACCGATATTGTACATCGCAAAGAGCAAGCATGGCAGGAGAGCGACTACCACCGTTATCATGGTTCGCTTCATGTCGTTGCTGTCATGGATGTGTGCGCCCGACCTCGATGTGGTGTTAGGCGTGAACAAGAACGTTTCCATTCCTTCGAAGACCGACTCGAGCTTTTCGAGCTTGCCGCCTTCCTGGAAATGGGGCTTGATCTTGTCCATGAATTTTCTTAAGGATTTCACTTTATCTTTTTGTTTAAATATTAATACTCATTTTATTGAAGAATAGTTTGTTGTGCTAACACATTTCGGCTCTCATCTTGTCGAGCCCGTCGCGCACGATGCGTTGAAGCTCAAGTTTTGATGTGTCGGCATACTCGGCAAGAGCGAAATCTTCGGGGGCAATTTCATAGATACCCAGTTGCTCCATCTTGTCGATGTCAAAGGCAATAATGGCTTTTATTAAGAACTCGGCATAAATGTCCATAGGCAGCATGTTGTCGTATTCTCCGCTCAGGACAATCGCCCTCTCGCCACCATTAAGCTTGGCATCGAGATCTACTTCCTTGTGACGGCCAAAAATGCCACTGGTAAAGACGTGATATATGCTGTATTTTTTAGGACTCAGCGACGCCCATCCCATAAACTCGTCTTTCTTATTGATTTCGTTGATAACAGTTACATGGCGATAGGGGGCGTGTAAGTATCCTTCAATCGACTCTCTCACACCAGTGAGCACGTTGCCGCTGATGATGCGCAACTCTTTTCCAGAGTCGCTGAGTCTGCCATCAAGAAGAGAACTGAGCTTGCAGCCCATAGTTGCTTTCATATAAGATGGCTGGTCAACTCCAGGCCCGTTCACAGCCACGACAGTGGAGTAGTCCATCTTGCCGGTTTCAAAGAGTTTGCCAATTCTCGCAGCAGTCACCACGTCGAGAGTCCACACCACTTCTCCTTTGTTGACGGGCTTTACGTTAGCAATCTGCACACCAGCATTGCCTGCTGGGTGTGGTCCCGAGAATGTGTTAGTTTCGGCACCAGTGTCGGTGATCGGGTCATTTGGGGAGCATCCCAAATACACCTTCCCGTCGGTCATTGTTGACAGCACCTCTACAGCTTTGCTAAGGAATTTCACATCATCACCAAGAATTTTCTTGAGAGAAGGCGCAAGCGGTGCTGAGTCAAAAGCAGTGATGAAGATGTCGCGAGGACGGGCACTGGAGCTTGGCACAATGTCGTAGGGGCGCTGGCGGAGCATAGGCCACAGGCCACTTTCCAGGAGCAATGCCTTTGGGTTCTCTCGAGTGTCGAATGTCACTGAGCGAGCTTCGTTGTCGGGTTCTATCACTACCGCCATGATTTTGCGACGATCGCCGCGCACCACCTGCTTAACTGTTCCGCTAACAGGCGAAGTTACTTTAATTTTCTCATCACCTTTGTCATGATAGAGCGGCTCTCCGGCAGCCACCTTCTCGCCCTCTTTCTTTTCCATGCGGGGGATGATACCGGTAAAATCATCAGGCACAACAGCATAGGTGTCGCTAGCGCGTGAGTCAACAACATTGTCATCTGTGATTTTACCTTTAAGGTTTATATCAAACCCTCTTTTTAATTTAATCAATGCCATGTTATAATAATAATGAGTGCATTTTTACAATATCGGCAAAGGTACAAAAAATAAATAACATAGCGAATACTTAAAACAGGAAAAAATATTTCTAACAAGAATAAAAGAGGAACATAACCAGCATCAACTTTTTAATTCATAGGTTATTATTGTGTGTATAATAAAGTGATAATTTACCACGCCATTGACTTTTGAGTAAAAAAAAAAGAAAAAAAAGAGTAAATGACTTTGTGTTTTTAAAAAAAATGTAATAAATTTGCGTGAATTTTTGCAGATAAATATTGCCTTTTAGGCTTTTTTAAACGCATAAAATCGTGAAAACTAGAGCTATGAACATTTAGTTGTTGATAAATTATTGCTTTTTGATACACTATTTTAATGGCTCTCACGTTTAAAATACATTAAATTATTAAACATCTTTTGATTTGAGATACCAAACTTGACATCATAAAACACTGATACTTATAAAACTATATCTATAATTAATCATTTTTATTAACATTCAAATTTCTAATTTTTTAAATTATGGAAGCTACAAAGCCAAACAACCCACAGCCACAGGCTCCAAAGCCAGCTGTAAAACCACAGCCCCAGGTTGCTAAACCACAACCCATGGCTGCAAAACCACAACCAAAGAAAGCTAATGACAAGGCCGTTGACAGCAATGTTGGTGGCATCAAGAATGCATTCCTCGTAATCCTGGTTTGCCTTGTTCTTGCAGTTTGCTTGTTTCTCTTTGTAATGGGTGCTATTTCTAACTTTACTGGTCTGCCCGAGGGCGACGCTTCGAAGTTTGCATTCCAAGTTGGCGAAGAAGTTAAATTGGCTCCAGCCAACCTTGCTGGTACCGTTTACAAGGGCGGTTTCGTGGTTCCTATCCTGTTGACCTGCCTCTTCACAGTTATCGTTCTCTCGGTTGAGCGTTGGTTTGCTATTGGCAAGGCTAAGGGTAAAGGCAACATCACCAAGTTTGTCGAGAATGTTAAGGCTGCACTTCAGAATAAGGACATCGCTAAGGCTGAGGAACTCTGCCGTCAGCAGAAAGGTACAGTAGGCGCTGTTGTTTATCAAACACTGCAGAAGTACAAAGAGATGGACAAGGACACCCTTCTCCAAAAAGAGCAGAAGCTTGTTTCTATTCAGCAGACCCTTGAGGAGGCTACCGCTGTTGAGATGCCAGCCCTGCAACAGAACCTGCCAGTGATTGCCACCCTGACCACTCTGGGTACCCTGCTCGGTCTGTTTGGTACTGTGCTTGGTATGATCAAGTCGTTCCAGGCTCTGTCACAATCAGGTGCTCCCGACTCTACTGAGCTGTCAACTGGTATTTCTGAGGCACTTGTGAACACCGCTACCGGTATCGCAACTGCCGCCTTGGCACTTATTTCTTATAACTACTACAGTAGCAAAATCGACAAGATGACTTATGCCATCGACGAAATTGGCTTCTCTATTGTTTCTACTTTCGCTGCTACTCATTAATTAATATAAAGGCAGCAAAATTTAATTATCATTTTAGATAACAATTAATTTAAGTGTAACAATGGGAAAAGTCAAAATAAAGAAACATAGTACAATCATCGACATGACGGCGATGAGTGACGTGACTGTTCTTCTGTTGACTTTCTTCATGTTGACTTCAACATTCCTTCAGAAAGAGCCAGTTCAGGTTGTGACACCTCCATCGGTTAGTGAGACAAAGGTGCCTGATGAGAAACTCGTGCAGATTCTTGTCGCTCCTGATGGAAAGGTATATATGAACCTCACTGGTGCCAGGGATTCATCGGTTTTGGCAAGCGATAAATTCCGTGCTGAGGTAGTAAACAGGGCTTATGGCAAGTATTGCGAGATGCATCCCAGTGCTCCAAAGCTCACTGCAGTGCAGCAGCAGGAATTTTCAAAGCTTACCACATTTGGCGTTCCATTCAGCAAACTAACTCAATGGCTTGAGATGCCAATGGAAAAACGTGATGAGTTCTTGAAGACTGAAGGTGGAATTCCTATTGAATTGTCAAAAAAGGACGGTACACGTAATGAGTTTCAGATTTGGTTAAGCGCAATAAAAGAAGTGATGCAAAGTCACGACCTTGGAAAAGACTTGACAGGTGGTCAGGGCGTAGCTATTAAAGCGAGCCAATACTCACCTTACAGCCTTGTACAAGTGGTTATGGACAACTTGCAGACAGAGAGGTTGAACAAGTTCACCTTGATGACTTCATTAAAAGCAGAGGAGGAATAAGATATGGCAAAGAAAGATAAAAGTCGTCAGAAAAAATTTGACACACGTATCGACTTCACTCCAATGGTTGATATGAACATGTTGTTGATCACATTCTTTATGTTGTGTACCACAATGTTGAAATCTCAAACTCTCGACCTTGTGTTGCCCACTAACGACGATGTGAACAAGGAGGAAGAGACCAAGATTAAGCAAAGTGACGCTATCACCTTTATCATTGACGGTACTGTTACTAAAGACAACCTGGGAAATGACGAGGTGAAATCTGGAACTGTTTACTTCTATGAAGGTCAGCCCGACATGGAGAACTACACTCTTGATGAGATCAAGTTTGGAAACAGCAAGGATGCCATCCGTGGCAAACTGCAGGAGAAGAACAAAGATCTTCTCGTTCAAATCAACAAGTTCAAACAAGAGTGGAAGAACGGACAAATAAATGACTCGGTTTATAACGAAAAGGTGAAGAAGGCACGTGCCGACCAAGCTGCCGACATCAACGCCAAGCGACCTATCGTTATGATTAAGCCTACTTCAAACGCCAGCTATGCTGACGTGGTGAGATTGCTCGACGAAATGCAAATTAACCAGGTATCGACCTACCAGATTGAGACGCTCAACAAGCAAGACTCAATCCTCTATGAGAAGAAAGTGGGTCGTCCTCTTGGTGCTGCTAAATAATTATTAATCTTTTAAAAAAGAAAAAATTATGGCAAAAGATGTAGATCTTTCATCGAGGCAATGGCTTGATATAGTATTTGAGGGCAAAAATAAAGACTTTGGTGCCTATGTACTCCGCAACGAGTCGGCAAAACGTCACAACAAGTCGGTGATTTTCACCTTGATAGGTGTCATCATTGTTGCGGCTGCTGCTTGGGGATGGACTAAGTATAACGCTTACATGACCGAGAAGCGCCTTGCCGAGGAGAAAGCTCGCCAAGAAGCTCTTGCCAAGCAAATGGAACAAGAGCTTGAGGAGGAAATGGAAGAAGAGCCCGAATATATTGAACCTGAAAAAGAGGAAGTTCTTCAAGAAGAAGTACAGAACTCACAGAAGGTTACTGAGCTTAATATCGTAGCCGATGAGCTCGTTAAGGAACCACCCAAGACACAAGAACAGCTCAAGGAAGATGAGCGTCAGGTTGGTGCCGTTGATGAGGACAAAGGTACAAACGATATTACAAAAGATGTTGTGAAAGTTGACCAGACAGTGGTTGAGGTTAAAGAACCTCCTAAACCCAAAGAGGAGGAGAAGAAACCCGAACCTAAGCCCAAAGAGGAAGAGGTGTTCAAGAGCGCTGCTCACATGCCTTCGTTCCCTGGTGGTGATGGTGCACTGATGTCGTTCATCAACAAGAACATCCGTTATCCTCAGGTTGCTCAGGACAATGGCGTTCAAGGTAAGGTTATCGTTCAGTTCGTGGTAGAGAAGGACGGTAGAGTAGGCGAGGTAAAGGTAGCTCGCGGCGTTGACAAAGACCTCGATCGCGAGGCAGTGCGCGTGTGCAAGATGCTTCCTAAGTTCTCTCCTGGCCGCAATGCCGTTGGTGACCCCGTTCGCGTGTGGTACACCCTGCCAGTAACCTTTAAACTTCAAGGTGTAAACTAATCCTTGCTATTTCGATATTACAATTGAAATAATTTTAAAAAACCACAGAGCATTTGCTCCTGTGGTTTTTTTGATTTTTTATACTAAAAAACTCGTGTTGACCGAATAATTTTGCCTAATTTTGTCCAGATAAAAATACTATAACTTATGAACTGTCCAAACTGCGGCACACAAGTAGATGCCAATGACACATATTGCTCATATTGTGGCGCTAAAGTGCATCATCAGCCCATAGTGGAGCAATCGTCCATTAATCCTAGTTCAGGCTCATCCTCATGGCGAAATACTGCACCCTCCAAAAGGCAAGATGCCGATTCCAAGAAGAATGTGCGTGCCTTGTTGTTGTCGATACTTGGAATAATTGTGGCCATTGCTCTTGCGGCTTTCATTTTTAACTATATCAACCACAACAATGAGGAGGCCTTATGGGAAGAGTGTGTGTCGAAAAAGCAAATCGATGACCTTAGAACCTATATGGAGAAATATCCAGAGGGAGAGCATTACCAGGAAGCAAAAGCCATGCTCGACAAGCTCGTAATGGAGAAAGAAACATGGGAGCAGGCGCGAGCTAGCAACGACGAAGACCACTTGCGCTCATACATCAGATATAATCCTGATAGCGAGCACCTTGCTGAGGCACGCAGTCTCCTTGATGATATAGTGTGGAACAAGGCATTGGCAACAAACACAAAAGAGGCCTTTGAACAGTATATCAAAGAGTTTCCTGATGGCACACACTTGGCTGACGCAAGGAACCACTTCGATGAAAAGCGGCTTGCCGAGCTCACCCCTGGCGAGTGCGACAATGTGAAGAGCACGATTCAGAATTTTCTCTTGGCACTTGAAGAATGGGATGCCAATCTAATGCTCACAACTTGTAATGCTCAGATGGCGAACTTTATGGGCAAATCTAATGCGTCGCTCAACGACGTGAGGGAATACTATGATGCTTATCGGGAAAGCGACATTGATTCTATCAGGTTCACCGCACTGGATGTTGACGTGCAAAAGGTCATTAAGAATGACAAAAGAGCTGAGTATAAAGTTGCTTTTACCGCTACCCGCAGAACCCATCGCACGAGTGCCCATGTGGATGATGTTGCTGTGATGAGTGGGCGGGCAGTAGTTG
Source organism: uncultured Prevotellaceae bacterium (assembly GCA_900318255.1). Classification (GTDB taxonomy): domain Bacteria; phylum Bacteroidota; class Bacteroidia; order Bacteroidales; family Muribaculaceae; genus Sodaliphilus. Next base: position 32,529 of record ONJX01000016.1, read on the forward strand.
ATGATCGTTACCGCTTCACCCAGTTGACAATGGACAAAGTGCCCCAGTAATTATTTAATTAAGGTTTTTTTGTTAAGATTTTATAATATGTAACAAGGTTTGAGGCCACCTATCTTTTTTTTTAGTAATTTTACATGATAAAAATAATTGTTGGCAGGTTTTTTGCTTTTTGGCATTAAACAAAACATCAATTGCTAGGTCTAAGGTACAAATTTAAGAAATTGAGAATATGCAGTTCAACGCGTCCAGTATATTTAAAGCAATAAGAATACTCTTCGGAGCATTTATGATTGTGGTATATCTAGGTATGGCCTATCTGCTATATGTCAATTTCTTTAAATGGAACACCGAGCCATGGCTCACGCTGCGATATGTGTTTGCAACCGTTCTCGCTATCTATGGCATCTACCGCTGCTACAGGCAGATTAAAGGCATTGACTATTATCGCTTGAGAGATATGGAAGAAAGATTTGACAAATATAACAAAACACAAGACAGTCATGAAAATCAATAAAATATTATATTGTCTAGCATTACTGGCCATAGTCGGCATCACAATCACCTCATGTAGTGGTTGTGGCAATAAGAATAATGGTTATGCCAGCAATTTGTCAAAAGTGATCTGCGACGAGTCGTTTAAAAACATTCTTGACGAAGAGATTCAAGTGTTTGAGTTTCAATATCGAGATAAAAATATTAGTGTCTTGCCCCTCTACCTTGACGAGTCCTCGGCTATGGACTCCTTGCTCGATGGGAAGGTAAATGTGATTATAACTTATCGTGATCTCACCTTAAACCAAAAGAGGATTCTAAAGGGTCAGAACAGGGCTTATCGCTCACAACGCATTGCTGTTGACGCCATAGCATTAATAGTAAACAAAGATAATGACATTGATTACCTGTCGATGAACGACATACGCGACATTTTAACAGGCAAGTCAACAAAATGGGGGCAAGTGTATCCCACCAAATTGAAAGATCAGCCGATACATGTCGTCTTTGACCGCAACGGATCAGGGGTCGTTCACTACATGAAAGATAAGTTCAACAACGGCAAGGATTTCCCCATCGAGTATTATGCTCAAGGAAGCTCACAAGCGGTTTTTGACTTAGTTGAGAAAGACAAGAATGCACTGGGCGTGATAGGCGTTAGCTGGATTACCGACGACATGAAATCAACAGTAAAACCCATAGAAGAACGTTTTGCCGACCTGGAAAAAGGTGGAGCGGTTGAGGGCACATCTTTCACTAATAAGATTAAAGTGCTTGGGGTTAGGAAAGAAGATGTAATAAAAGACTTTAAGCCTTATCAACAATATATCTACGACGGCAATTATCCTTTAACCCGTGAGATCTTTGCTATTGATGCATCAGGACTAGGCACTACCGACCATAACTTCTTTGTGTTTATCACTAGTAGCATAGGTCAGAAAATCATACTCCAAACAGGCATTTCTCCAGCTGGCGTGCCAGTGAGGATTGTCAACTTGGGTGGAGAATAAATATCAGAGTTAATGACAACAATTAATAACCATTTAATATTTACTAAAATGAAAACTAAATTCTTTTTTGCATCCATGCTCTTAGCATGCGCAGCCTTGATGGCCAACGCTCAAGGCTACAAAGATGGTATTGATTTCTACAAGATTGGCAAACTTGACGACGCTCAAGAGCTGCTTGAAAGAAATCTTAACAAAGCCGAAACCAACAAAGCCGAGGCATATTACTACCTTGGTCAAATTGCCCTCCAAAAGGGTGATAAGGCCACTGCAAGCTCATATTTCGACAAGGGCGTTCAAGCCAATGCCAACTATGCCTATAATTATGTGGGCAAGGGCGCTATCTTGCTAGAAAACAATAGCCCCAAAGAGGCCGAGAAACTCTTCAAGCAAGCCGAGAAATGCTCTAAGAAGGACCCTAAACTGGCGATTGCTATAGCTAATGCTTACTACATGGCCGATCCCAATGCCTATGCAAAGCAGATTGATAAATTTAGCAACAACGCTTTTAAGTGGAATTCCAAAGACCCTGACTACTACATCTTTAAAGGCGATGACTTGGGTGTTAAGAAAGAGTGGGGTGCCGCAGCAGGACAATATGAGCTTGCTTTTGGCTATGAACCCACCAATATTGAGAGCCGTGTGAAGTTTGCTAACGTAGATTTCTTCCTCAATGAGGAGAGAGCTGTCAATGCTCTTGAGGAGCTTCTTACCCTGGTTCCCAACAGCGCTCTGGTTCAACGTGAGCTTGCCGAAAAATATTATGAGGCATCAAACATTAAGGGCAACCTTCCAAAGGCTGTTGAGTGCTATGGAAAATATTACAATAACCCTAACCACTTCGTCAAAGATGAAGTGCGTTACGCTCAACTGCTGTGGATGACTAAGGAGTATGATAAAGCTGTTGGGGTGTGCAACGCCCTGATTGCCAATTCTGAATCTCCCACTTACAAGTTCTTGGGTTATCGTCTTAAGTTCTATAGCTTGTGCGACAAACAAGACTGGGAGAATGCTGTGAACACCGGTAACGAGTTCTTTGCACTTCCTGATAATGAGGCAACTCCATATTCTGTTACCGACTATTCTTACTTTGCAAACGCACTCAACAAGGCAAATCGTTCGGCCGAGGCATTGTCGGTATTTGAGAAAGCTATTGCTCAATATCCAGATAATGCTGACTTGAAGGCTCAGCTGGCAAGTATTTATAATCAAAATAAAGAATATGAAAAGGCTGCCAAGCTGCGTAAGCAAATCGTTGAGAGCGGCAACTACACCACATCTGACCTCTATCAGCTTGCTAGTGCTTATTGCCGTGTAGGTGAGAACACTCAAGATGATAATGTTAAGGAGGATGCAGTGGAGAATGCAAGAAAGGCGATTAAGGAGCTGCTTGAAAAAGAGCCTAACGACATGAGCAACCTTAACTTGGCGGCCCGCGTCGAAGTTCTTGCTGAGGACAATGAGTACAAGGGAGGGGCACTTGAGTATTACAACAAGCTGCTTGCTGCCGTTAATGCTAACAGTGGTGACGTGAATGCCAAGTATTACTATCAGAATGTGTATCGCTATCTGGCAACCTACAACAAAAACATTGGCCAGATGGAGATTGCAAAAGACTATTACAAGAAATGGCTTGAGAATGATCCAACCAATGAGAGCCTTCGCAAGTTTGTTGAAAATCTGAAATAAGTCTGAATATCAACTATCACATTCCCGGTGGAGATTTATTGGTCTCCACCGGGATTTTTTTGCATAATTGCTAGAAAAAGAGTATTTTTGCAATGTAAATCACCTCATAAAAAATCACACTATGAAACGCATATTCATTTATCTCTTAGCACTTGTCGCGATCGACGTGGCTGCTGGTGTGCTAACTGCTCGCACATCACTTGAGCTGGCAAGGAGACATCATAATTCTAGCTTAGCAGCGACAAAAGGCACATTGCCTGATGTAGATGATGACATGGTTCGTGCTTTAGTAACCTTTAGTGAACGAAATGCGCTGGTGCATATTAAAGAACTGGGTGGGAGTGTCAATGCCCAGTTTGGCGACATGGCAACTGTTATGGTGCCAGTAGAGAAGTTGGGCAAGTTGGCAAAGACTGCCGGAGTGAAAAGCATCAGCATCGAGAAACACTACAACCTGTGCAATGACAAGGCCCGCGAGATGTCGCGCTTCCCGGCAATGACGGTCACCCACGGCGGCTACACTGGCCCTGCCTACACTGGCGATGGAGTAGTGGTGGGGATGATTGACGTTGGGGTGGATTTCAATCACATCAATTTCCTTGATAAGGACGGCAACAACCGCATAGTGCGTGCCTATCTGCCTGGTGACCACAGTGGCTCATCGCCGGTGATTGACGGCATGGAGCTGCCTGGTAGTGAATATACTACCCCTGCGCAGATAATGGCTCTGACCACCGATGACAGCACTGCCACACATGGCACACACACTACAGGAACTGCTGCCGGTAGTTATATGGCCAATGGATATAATGGTGTTGCTACCGGTTCACAGATAGTGGTGTGCGCCATGCCCGAGGATAGCCTCACCGACTTCAATATTGCCAACTCTATAAAATATATATTTAACTATGCCGACGAAGTGGGGCTGCCAGCAGTTGTCAACATGAGTATAGGCAGCCAGGATGGAGCTCATGACGGCAGTTCGCCACTGTGTCGTCTCTTTGACGAAGTGTCTGGTCCTGGTCGCATCTGTGTGGTCTCGGCAGGCAATGATGGCAACATGCCCATCAGCCTTTGCAAAACATTGGGCGAGGGCGACTCTCTCGCCACTTTCTTGACCAACTGGTACAGCCGCGAGCCAATGCGAGGTTACTCGAGCATGTGGTCACGCTCCCCCGAGCGTCACACTACCGAAGTCGTGATTTGGGACATCCTGGCCGACACGCTTGTCCACAGGCTAGATATTCCCCTTGAGGCAGATCTAGATAGTGTTTATATAATCTCTAGCGATACCGACTCGGTGTTTGCCAAATATTTCACTGGAGAGTTGTATTTTGCTTGCGCCATTGAGGATGGCAATGGCAATTTCCACTCACTGGTGGAGACCGACTATAAATCGCTATTTCGTAATCGTTATCGCATTGGTGTCATTTACAAGGCACCAGCAGGAGAAACTCTGATGGGATGGAGTGGCGGCATGGTGGTATATAATAAAGCGAGCCTCAATGGCTGGACGGCAGGAGGATATAGTTGCACCGTGAGCGACCTTGCCACATCCGACAATGTGATTTCGGTGGGGGCCTATTGCTCTAGCGACAAGTTTGTGATGATGAGTGGCGACACCACCACAGTTGATAGGTGTAACCCTGGCGAGATGGCTTATTTCTCGGGCTATGGGCCAGATGCGCGCAACCGCATGCGCCCCGACCTGGTGGCACCAGGATATATGGTGGCATCGTCGGTGAGCAGATATGCCGAAGTCAATCATAATATGTCAAAAATCGTTGACAATGTGAGTGCTAACGACGACTATTATCCTTATGGCATAGACGGCGGCACCTCCATGTCAACACCTGTGGTGGTGGGCGCTATAGCTCTGTGGTTGCAAATTGACCCCACATTGTCGCCCACCAGTGTGAAAGACGTGATGGCAGCCACTTGCTATCGCGACAGTTTTGTGGAAGCGGGACCTGCTAAAAAATGGGGCTATGGCAAACTGGATATTGACGCAGGCATCAAGCTCTTGATAGCAAGGCTTGAGGGCGATGTCAATAATGACTGGCAGGTGACTGCTGCCGATATCACCTGCCTCTACAACATAATGCTAGGCATCTCAAATGCTGACGTTCATCGCGCCGACGTGAATTGTGACGGGAGCATCACTGCTGCCGATGTGTCGGCTACTTACAGCAGATTATTAGGGGACTGATTCCTCGTCATGATAAGTTCGGGCTTATCGAGCAATCAAGGAACGTCTCTTATTTACGGAAAGGTTAACAAACTATAAATTTCAATAATTTTGTTTGATGAAAAATAAAATAAGTCATCAATTATTTTGTTTTACCTTTTATTTTTTCTAATTTTGTGAGGAAAATATTGAGTTTTGTCATCGGTTTGTGAGAAATCATTCTCTTTATGGTATGTAACCATTCTGATAATGCGTCGCAAACGTGTTGATAATGAGATTTAAAGCCATTTGAGGGCTGGCACATGAAAGACCACAATGAGTCTTTTGCGAGCACCTCATGATAAGGCTTAGAGTCTTTGCATGTGATTGTGAAGACTTGTTAATAATATTTTGTGATCTCATAGAATGGTCAGACGATGATTGAAACTTGATGTTGAAATATATTTTCTCGCTCCACACAAGGCTAGAGAGCCTTCTTACACAGCCAATTAAAGAACAACATAAATGACAAGTAAATGGATTTACTCACCCCTTACATCCGAACAAAAGAAGATAGAGGCGCAACTTGCGGTTCAGTTTCCCGAGTGCCCTTCTATCGCTCGGCTTTTGGTGTTGCGAGGTATGAAGACTCCGGAGGACGTCCGCGATTTCTTCTATCCATCGTTGAGCCAGCTGCCCGACCCATTCTTGATGAGGGATATGAAAAAGGCTGTAGAGAGGCTCAATCAGGCCTTAGGGGCAAAAGAAAAAGTGATGGTCTATGGCGACTATGACGTAGACGGCACTACCGCGGTAGCTCTTGTCTATCGCTATTTGAGACGCTTCTATTCTAACGTGGAGTACTATATCCCCACGCGTGATGATGAAGGCTATGGTATATCAGTGCAGGGCATCGACTATGCCGAGAGCATTGGTGTGAAACTCATAATCGTGCTCGATTGTGGCATCAAGGCAGTTGATGAGATCGCTTACGCTAAGTCGAAAGGTATTGATTTCATCATCTGCGACCACCATGTGCCCGATGATGTGCTGCCCGATGCGGCAGCGATTCTAAACCCGAAGCTCGTTGACGACAAGTATCCTTATAAGGATTTGTCGGGTTGTGGTGTGGGTTACAAGTTCATGCAGGGCTTTGCCAAGAGCAACGGCATCGACAACATGTATGACCTTGAGAACTCCCTCGATCTGCTGGCAGTGAGCATTGCTGCCGACTTGGTGCCGCTCACTGGCGAGAACCGCATCCTCACCCATTATGGCATCAAGCGCCTTAACAGCAATCCTTGCGCTGGACTGAGGAGCATCTTGCGCCTGTGCCGCCTCACCAAGAAAGAAATCACCATCAGCGACATAATCTTCAAAATTGGTCCGTTAATCAACGCTTCGGGGCGCATGCAGTCAGGACAAGACTCTGTTGAGCTGCTGATAACCCGCAGCTCGGCTGCTGCCTACGAGATTACCAAGAAGATTGACAAATACAACCAAAGCCGCAAGGAGCTAGACCGCAACATCACCGAAGAGGCCAACGCCATTATCGAGAACCACAAAGAGGAGATGGGCTCAAAGAAACCCATTGTCATCTATAATCATGACTGGCACAAGGGCATTATCGGCATTGTGGCTGCAAGGCTTGCCGAATTGTACTTCAGGCCCTCGGTGGTGCTCACCTATAGCAATGACGGGCTGGTGACAGGTTCGTCGCGCTCGGTGCGTGGCTTCGACATCTACAATGCTATCAAGCAGCACCGCGACCTGCTCGAGAACTTCGGCGGTCACACCAATGCTGTGGGCCTGACGCTTAAGGAGGAAAATATCCCCGAGTTCAAGAAACGGCTGGAGGAGTATGTGGAGAGCCACATTGAGACCGAGCAGGTGACACCGTCGATTGATGTGGATTGTGAGCTCGGTTTTGATGAGATCAACGACTCCTTCATGAAGTACATGAAGCTTTTCAATCCTTTTGGCCCCGAGAATCAAAAGCCAGTGTTCATGACCAGGAATTGCATCGACGCTGGCACGAGCAAGCTGGTTGGAAAGAAGCAGGAGCACATCAAGCTCGACGCCTTAGACCAGAAATCGGGCAAAATGATGAACGGCATTGCCTTTGCGATGGGTGAGTACTTCGAGCGCATCAAGAACAAGGAGCCGTTTGACATCATTTACACCGTTGAGGAGAACCGTCATCGCAATGTGGTTTCAATCCAGCTGCTGATAAAAGGCATTAGAATGAGCAACGATGCCAACGACTGACATCCACCAGCTATTGGAAAAATACTGGGGGTACACCCAGTTTCGTGACCTTCAAGAAGACATTATCATGTCGGTCCTTGAAGGTCGCGACACGTTAGGGCTCATGCCCACTGGCGGCGGCAAGTCCATCACGTTCCAAATTCCCACTCTCGCCATGGATGGCATGGCAATAGTGGTCACGCCCATTGTCTCGCTGATGAAGGACCAGGTCGATAACTTGGTGGCACGCCGCATCAAGGCTACCTATCTTCATGCCGGCCTCTCGATGAGAGAACACAGGCGGGTGATGGAGAAATGCCAAAATGGCAACTGCAAGTTCCTCTACATCTCTCCCGAGCGGCTACAGAACGAGGCGTTCATCGACAGGATAAAGCATCTAAACATTTGCTTGATAGTAGTAGATGAGGCACACTGCATCTCGCAGTGGGGATATGACTTTAGACCATCGTTCCTGGAGATAGCAAAACTGCGAAAAGTATTCAAAAACGTTCCTGTGCTGGCTCTAACTGCCACTGCCACACCTGTTGTGGTGGCCGATATTCAAGAGAAACTTCAATTCAGAAGTCCTAATGTATTCACTAAGAGCTTTAAGCGTGATAACATCTCCTATGTGGTGCGTCACACCACCGAGAAGATGGGCGAACTCGTGCACATTGTCAAGTCGGTGCCCGGGTCAGGGATTGTGTATGCACGCAGCCGCAAGCGCACCAAGCTCATTGCCGATGAGCTAAGGCGCAACGGCATCAGTGCCGACCATTACCACGCCGGTCTCACGATAGAAGAGAAAGAAGACAAGCAAAACAAGTGGAAGAACGACGAGATAAGAGTGATAGTAGCCACCAACGCCTTTGGCATGGGTATCGACAAGCCCGATGTGCGACTGGTGATACACGTGGATGTGCCTAACACCCTTGAGGAATATTATCAGGAGGCAGGTAGGGCAGGCCGCGACGGCAAGCGGTCGTTTGCAGTTATGCTCGTCAAGGACACCGACAAGCGCATCTTGCATCGCCACATCAGCGAGGCGTTTCCCGAGAAGGAGTTTATACGCAAGGTCTATGAGCGCGTGGGCAACTTCCTCAACGTGGCGATAGGAGAGGGCTACCAGCAGATGCTCGACTTCAATTTTAACCTCTTTTGCAAGACCTTCAATATGCCCATTCTCCCCACCCATAATTCCCTCAACATTCTCACTCGCTCGGGGTACATACAGTTTGTCGAGGAGATAGAGACCCAGTCGCGAGTGATGATTCTTGCCAGGAAGGACGAGCTCTACAACATCCCCACCACCACGCCTCGCGCCGACGAGGTGCTCCAGGCTCTGCTCAGAACCTATTCAGGGCTCTTTGCCGACTATGTTTTCATCAACGAGGACGTGTTAAGCTACCGCTATGGCCTTACGCCACAAACCATCTACGACTCCCTGCTAGAGCTCACTCGCATGCACATCTTGCACTACATTCCCCGCAAGCGCACTCCTTATATCATATATACCACCTCGCGCGAGGAGCCGCAACATGTGGCAATCCCACGGGCGGTCTATGAGGACCTGCGCTCTCGCATGGAGCAGCGAGTGGAGGCGGTGATAGGCTATTGCTACCGCGACGACATCTGCCGAGAACAATTCCTCGTGGAATACTTTGGTGAGGAGAGCCAAGACCGCTGCGGGCACTGCGACACCTGCATTGAACAGCGCAAAAAACAGCAATACACGCCGCGCGACATCCAAGAGGGCATTCTCTACATGACGCAGGTGCGCCCGCGCACCCTCAAGGAGCTTGTTGACACACTGTCGTTCACCAAAGACGACATCATCAGCATGGTGTCGTTGCTCGTGGATGAGGGTTACCTCAAGCATCTCGGCGACGATACCTACAAGAACCCTGTTCCCTTAAAGTAAATTGTTAAAGTTTCTTAATATTGTTGCTGCTTTCTGTACCATGACAGAAAATGGCATTAAATTTGCAGCCGCTTAAACAAAAACCACTGGGGCTGACTTGGCTTTGACAGCGTGTTGAGGTGGTAAGTAAGCATGCAGAGTGATGATGTCTGAGCTCTTTAAATCCATGATATCGACTTTTTTAAATGGCGAAAATTCTTACGCTCTCGCTGCTTGATTGAAGCATAGTAGGTCAGCTTAATCTTTGCCAAGAGTTGCAAAGACGAGACATCACCCGGTAGCCGTTGCTCCGAGGCTTACCGACAAGGTGGTGCTAGCATATCGGGGATAGAGGATGACCAGTCTCGAGTCACGCCTTGAAATTTAGAGACTAAGCTGCACGTGGGTAGTCGTGAGCCTGCTGGCAGTCGAAAACCAAGTCACCGACTAAGCATGTAGAAAGCTTATTAGTTCCACGTTTGGACGAGGGTTCAAACCCCTCCAGCTCCACAAAAATGATCATCAGTAATGCTATTCCGTTACTGGTGATTTTTCTTGTTTGGTATCATAATCATCTTCTTCTCGCTGGGTCATTGGTTTGTATGGACCAATGTATCTTGGGCTCATGCCGGTGTAGAAGTGGAGGGTTTTGCTTTGAGTGGCGAGGTGGTTTAGCTGGGGTGCCCAGTCGCCGCGGGTGAGGGTGGGGGCGAGGACTATTTGTTTCTTGCCATAGCGGTTGTTGATGTTGTCGATGGCAGTCATGAGTTTTGCCTGACGCGCGTCGTTCTCGCCGTTGAAGAGGTCGAGCTGAAGCTGGTCGTCGCTCTTGATGTCGGTGACCATCACTCCTGCTTTGCGGTAGGTGAAGTTCTCACGATAGATGTTGTTGAAGGCAAGGAGTGCGTGCTTGGCGATGTCCATAGCCGAGGCAGTGTGCGACGGCATCCGCAGTGTGCATGAGTTGGAATAGTAGGGCAGGTCTTGGCGGAAGTGGTCGCCGCGGATATATGTCGTCACCACTTGTGCTGCCGCGCTTTCCTGCCGCAGCTGCTGAGCGCACGACTGTGCAAAAGAGATGATGGCATCGGCAATGTCACGTTTCTTGGAAATGACATGGCCAAAGGTGCGCGAGTTCATTATCGACTTGTGGGCAATGGTGACTGGGTTGATAGAAATGCAATCTATGCCCAGCAGTTCTTGTTGGGTTCTCACGAGATTTATGTTGCCAATGCGTTGCAGGTAGGACTTGGGTAGCATAGTGAACTTGCCGGCAGTGTCGATGCCGCTTGAGAGCAGTTTGGCATTGAGCTTGCGACCTATTCCCCACACATCGTCGAGCTTGATGCGGCTGAGCACCTGTCTGATTTCGTCGGCATCGGTGAGCCCTTTCACACGGTCCACGTTTTTAGGATCTTTCTTTGCTATGTGGCTGGCGATTTTTGCTAGTGTGCGCGTGGCGGCAAAGCCTATGCTCACTGGCACTCCCACGTATTGCTGAATTTTCTTGACAAGAGTTGCTAGCAACTGCTTGTTGCGCTCAGCATCATCGTAGGGAAGCTCGAAGAATGCTTCATCAACCGAATAAACCTCCAGATTTAAAGCTACTTCTCCAATGATGCGCATAATTCGATTAGAGAGGTCACGATACACCACATGTCGTCCCGAGAGCATAATCACATTGGCGGGATTGGTGTAGTTCTTAATCTGGAACGCCGGGCAGCCCATGGGGATGCCTAGCGCCTTAGCCTCGTTGCTGCGCGCAATGGCACAGCCGTCGTTGCCCGACAGCACCACCACTGGCACGCCGTTGAGCGATGGGTTGAACACCCTCTCGCACGAGACGAAAAAATTGTTGCAATCGGCTAAGGCATACATTTTTTACTTAATAGTTAAGAGTTTAGTGCGCTTCGTGCAGATTAGAGATTAAAGATTAATGATTTCAATGCTTCGTCTCCAATTCCCGATTCTCGAACTTCAATCTCCGATCCCCGACCTTCAATCCCCGACCTTCGATCTCCGATCCCCGATTTATCGGTTGAGTTTTTTTATGATGTGAGAGACTATACCCCACACCACAAAGTTGCTCTCTTTGGGTACTTTGATGACAGGGTATTTGCGGTTAGCGGGCACTAGTGAGATGCCGTCGTCGGTGATTAACAGGCGCTTTACCGTGAAATCGCCATCTATGAAGCACACGGCGATGTCGCCATCGTGTGGCTCGAGTGATCGGTCAATGATGAGCATGTCGCCCTCGTTGATGCCCGAATCTACCATCGAGTCGCCTATCACGCGAGCGCAGAAGGTGGCTGCAGGGTTGTTGATGAGCTCGTGGTTGAGATCTACCGAATCGGCAAACGCCCCCTGTGCCGGACTTGGAAAGCCCGCCTGAATGCGGCTGTCAAACAGTTGCAGCTCGAGTTCGCTGCTCTCTTCTATTTTCTTGATTTCTAGTATTGCCATGATGTGCAAAATTACAAAAAAGATTTCTATTGGCAATAAATTCAAAGACAGAAAAAGCGAGTTGCCATCTCATAATAACAACTCGCTTTGTTGATTAATAGATTATTGTTTCTTATAACAAATCTACCGAGCGCTTGAGGAAGTTGTTGAGGGCTTCGCCTTTAAGGAGTCCATTGCCCAGCAGGGCGATGTCGATGAGCTGCTTAACGGTGTCTTGACCAGCAGCATAGTTGGAGACGATTTCCTCTTTCTTGCCACGCAGCTCTTGGGCTTTGTCTTCGTTTTTCTTGAGGTCGTCTTTCTTGTCCTCGGGCACGCCCTTGTTGTCCTTGTCGAGGTCGCGAATGGCCTTGATCACGGCATTGGTAGCGGCGAGCTCGTCGTCGATGGGCTTAATCTCATCCTTCAGTGCTGCAACAGCATCGTCAACAACACGCTTTATGAGCTTGTGGTTAGTGTTTAGAGTGAAGTTATAGGCATCGGGGAACTCGCCATAGAAGCTCATTCCTGGCTGGAACACTGCCATGTCCTTCATGCGGCGCATGTATTCGCTCTGTGTGATTACCACGGGCTGTGCGTCGGGCGACATGGCGGCATAGGTCACCATGAACTCGCTCTTCTCGATGGCGGGAATCTGCGACTTGAAAAGTGTGGTGGCAATTTCGCGCTCCTCGGTGGTGAACTCGGCATCTTTGGCATCGGTCTTGCGCACCAGGTTATCAACCACGTCGCTATCAACACGCACAAAGCGCGACTTCTCGTTCATCTGCTCCAGCAGTCCCACGAACGGGATGTCGAGCTGGCCATCCATTAACAGCACGTCATAGCCCTTGTCCTGAGCCGCCTTGATGTAGGTGTATTGTGCCATTTTGTCGGTGGCATAGAGGTAGATGAGGTTGTCGTCTTTGTCGGTTTGGTTACCCTTGATGACGTCTTTGTATTCGTCGATCTTGAAGTATTTGCCGTCGGTGTTCTGTAGCAAGGCAAACTTGGCGGCAGCATCTTTAAACTTCTCGTCGCTGAGCATACCATACTCGATGAATATCTTGATGTCATTCCATTTTTGCTCAAATGCCTTGGCATCGTTCTTGGCAATCTCCTCGAGGCGGCTTGCTACCTTCTTGGTGATGTAAGAAGAAATCTTCTTCACGTTGCGGTCGGCTTGCAGGTAAGAGCGAGACACGTTGAGTGGGATATCGGGGCTGTCGATAACGCCTTGCAGCAGCATCATGAACTCAGGCACCACGCCCTCCACGCTATCGGTAACAAACACTTGGTTGCAATAGAGTTGGATGCGGTCTTTGCGGATGTCGAGGTTGTTCTTGATTTTTGGGAAATAGAGGATTCCTGTGAGAGTGAAAGGATAATCCACATTGAGGTGAATCCAGAACAATGGGTCGTCTTGTGCTGGCTGGATGGCGTGGTAGAACTTGATGTAGTCCTCATCCTTGAGGTCGGTGGGCTTGCGGGTCCACAATGGCTCGATGTCGTTGATTATTTTATCCTTGTCGGTATCGACATACTTGCCGTCTTTCCATTCTTGCTCCTTGCCAAAGACCACTGGCACGGGCAAAAACTTGCAGTACTTGTTGAGCAGTGTGCTGATGCGTGACTGCTCGAGGTACTCCTTCTCATCGTCGTCGATATAGAGCACAATGACGGTGCCCCGCTCGGCTTTCTCACACTCAGTCATCTCAAACTCTGGCGAGCCGTCACAGCTCCAAAGCACAGGTTTTGCGCCTTCCTCCCACGAGAGTGTGTGGATTTCCACCTTCTTGGCAACCATGAATGCTGAGTAGAAACCCAGGCCAAAATGACCTATGATGGCGTTGGCGTTGTCTTTATATTTATTGAGGAAGTCTTCGGCCCCCGAGAAGGCAATTTGATTGATGTATTTGTCAACATCCTGCTCGGTCATGCCAATGCCGTGGTCGCTCACGGTGAGTGTGCCGGCTTCTTTGTCGATGGTCACGCTCACTTTCAAACTGTCGGTGTCGCCTTTGAAATCGCCCGCCGCAGCAAGGGTTTTGAGTTTTTGTGTCGCATCTACTGCGTTAGAGACCAGCTCACGCAAGAAAATCTCGTGATCGCTGTAGAGAAATTGTTTGATAACGGGGAAAATGTTAGTTGTTGTTACCCCAATTGAACCTTTTGCCATAGTGTATATATAATTTAGTTTTTATTTTTAGTAAACAAGCTGACAAGCAACCGAGCCGACAAGGCAATTGCAGCCGTCGCAGCCATCGGACAAGGCTGCCTTGTCCCTACTTAACCCTTTACACTTTACACTTAACACTTATAATTTATTCCTTATCGATTGAGGCGACTATCTCTCCATCCTTCACGTCGATGGTAATGGTTGCGCCTGTGGTGTTCTCGTTGGCGAGAAGCAGGTCGCTCATGGGATCCTCGATGTGGGTTTGGATGGCACGCTTGAGCGGTCGTGCGCCAAATTGCACGTCAAAGCCCTTGTCGGCGACAAAATTCTTGGCATCTTCAGTTACTACCAGCTCGTTGCCCATTTCATGCACGCGATTGTAGAACATATCAAGCTCGATGTCAATGATTTTGAGAATATCATCTTTGTTGAGGCTCGAGAATGTGATGATGTCATCAACACGATTAAGGAACTCGGGGGAGAATGAGCGGTTCAGTGCCTTGCGTATCACGGCATCGGAGCGCTCCTTGGTGAGTTCTTGAGTGTTGAAACCCACTCCAGCACCAAAGTCCTTCAACTCGCGGGTGCCAATGTTGGAAGTCATAATAATTATGGTGTTCTTGAAATCCACCTTGCGGCCCAGGCTGTCGGTGAGTTCGCCTTCATCAAGCACTTGCAGTAGCATGTTGAACACATCGGGGTGAGCTTTCTCAATCTCGTCGAGCAACACCACCGAGTAGGGGTGACGGCGCACTTTCTCGGTAAGCTGTCCACCTTCTTCATAACCCACATATCCTGGAGGCGCTCCCACGAGCCTCGACACGTTGAACTTCTCCATATATTCGCTCATGTCGATGCGGATGAGTGCATCGGGACTGTCGAAAAGGAACTCATTTAGGCATTTGGCAAGCAACGTCTTGCCCACACCTGTTGGCCCCAAGAACATAAACGAGCCAATGGGTCGATGCGGGTCTCTCAGCCCCAAGCGGTTGCGACGAATGGCCTTAGAGATTTTCTCAATAGCCTCGTCTTGTCCTATTACTTTAGACTTCAGCTCATTGGTCATGCCCAGCAACCTGATGCCTTCGCTGGCTGCGATGCGCTTGGTGGGCACTCCGGTCATCATGGCAACGACTTGCGCGATGTGCTCTTCGTCAACGGTTTCACGATTCTTGGCGAGCTCGGCTTCCCATTGTTGCCTCACGTCTTCAAATTTCATCTTGAGCTTTTCTTGCTGGTCGCGATAGCGTGCTGCGCTCTCAAAATTTTGTGCCTGCACCGCTTTCAGCTTATTGGCTTGCGCCTCAGCAATCTGAGCCTCCAAGTCTTCAATCTCTTTAGGTGGCACAATCTTCGAGATGCGAACTCTAGAGCCAGCCTCGTCGAGGACATCGATGGCCTTGTCGGGGAAGGCGCGGTCGCTCACATAGCGGTTGGTAAGCGTCACGCAGGCCTTTATGGCTTCGGGCGTATAAATCACCCCATGATGCTTCTCATACACTTCCTTGATATTGTTGAGGATTTCCAATGTCTCCTCGGGCGTGGAAGCATCCACCAGCACTTTCTGGAAACGGCGCTCAAGAGCTCCGTCCTTCTCGATGTTCTTGCGATACTCATCGAGAGTGGTGGCGCCTATGCACTGCAGTTCACCTCGTGCCAGAGCTGGCTTGAGAAGATTGGCGGCATCCATCGAGCCGCTGGCATTGCCGGCTCCCACTATGGTGTGAATCTCGTCGATAAAAAGTATGACGTCATCGTTGCCCGACGCTTCATCGATGATAGCCTTGATGCGCTCCTCAAACTGTCCACGATATTTAGTGCCAGCCACAACCGATGCCATGTCGAGCACCACGATGCGCTTGTCCATGAGGTTGTGCGGCACTTTGCGCTCCACGATGCGCTGGGCCAGTCCTTCTACAATCGCTGACTTGCCCACTCCTGGCTCGCCAATGAGCACCGGGTTGTTCTTCTTGCGCCTGCTCAAGATTTGTGCTAGGCGTTCTATCTCTCGCTCACGTCCCACAACAGGGTCAAGGTCGCCATTGGCAGCCTGCCTGGTGATGTCCTTGCCATACTTGTTAATAGTGGGTGTCGCATTGTCATTTTTTGTGACATTTCGTCGCTGTGTGGTTTTCTCTCCACCTGCGGCAGAGACATTGCTCGAGGACATATCGTCATCGAGGTCTTCATCTTCCTCATCGCTAGTGAAATCTACGCCATCAACAATGGGAGAAGTGTAATTATCAATAAGAGCTATTAACTGCTCATCACTTAGTATATTAATTTCTTGTTTTACCATTTAAAAAAATATTATTAGGACCAGTAGCCCAAAATTTCATTTATTAATAACTGCAATTTTCGTGCCAAGGTGTGGATCATTTAACGACAATTATCGACATTATTTCGTCTCATCTTTATTATGGACAAGTCATTTTAGGTAAATTAGGCTGCACCTTGGAAGCAAAAATAAAAAAACTTCGTTTTTCATTTTGTGTTTCCCTCGGTTTGCACTAATTTTGCACAACAATTAAAAAACTGCTACTATAAAAATATGAGAAAAAAAATAATGCTTGTGTTTGGCACTCGCCCTGAGGCCATTAAGATGGCTCCGCTGGTGAAGTGCTTGCAGCACCGCCACGAAGAGTTTGAGGCAATAGTTTGTGTTACAGGTCAGCATCGTGAGATGCTCGATCAAGTTCTAAAAATATTTGACATTACTCCTGCTTATGACCTAAACATCATGAAAGCGGGTCAAGACCTGTATGACGTGACGTCGAGGGTGTTGCTGGGCATGCGTGATGTGCTAAAAACTGTGAACCCCGACATCGTCCTTGTTCATGGCGACACCACTACTAGCACAGCATCGGCACTTGCAGCTTTCTATCAGCAGATACCAGTAGGTCATGTGGAGGCCGGGTTGCGCACTCACAACATCTACAGTCCGTGGCCCGAGGAGATGAACCGCCAGATTACTGGTCGCATCGCAACGCTAAACTTTGCCCCGACACCGCTGAGCCGGCAAAATCTGCTAGACGAGGGAGTCGCCAGCGATCACATTTTTGTCACTGGCAACACGGTGATTGATGCCTTGCACATTGTCGTTGACAAGATAAAATGCAACAGTGAGTTGAACGAGACTCTGTCAGCAAATCTAGCGCGGCAAGGCTATGACGTGAGCCGCCTCGACAATGGACGCAAGCTAGTGCTGATCACCGGTCATCGCCGCGAGAACTTTGGCGATGGTTTCCTCAACATCTGCAATGCCATCAAGCACCTTAGCGAGAAATATCGCGAGGTGGATTTCGTGTATCCCATGCACCTGAATCCCAATGTGCGCAGACCCATTCACAAGATATTTGGTGAGAATTTAGAAAACCTGGGCAACCTGTTCTTCATAGAGCCGCTGGAGTATCTCGACTTTGTGTTCCTGATGGAGAAATCTAACATAGTGCTCACCGACAGTGGTGGCATCCAGGAAGAGGCTCCAGGTCTGGGCAAACCGGTGCTGGTGATGCGCGACACCACCGAGCGCCCCGAAGCGCTCGACGCAGGCACAGTAAAGCTCGTGGGTACCGACTACAACAAAATTGTCGATAACGTGTCGCTGCTGCTTGACGATGAGAAGGAATACACCATTATGAGTCGAGCCAACAATCCTTATGGCGACGGCAAAGCTTGCCCACGCATCGCCGATGCTTTATTGAAAACAAATTTTAAATAATAAGAACTCACAATGAAAGGTAAAATATTAGTGGCTGGTGGAATGGGCTTCATAGGCTCTCACACCACAGTAGAATTGCAGAATGCAGGATATGAGGTTGTTATCATCGACAATCTCTCTAATAGCAATATCGACGTGCTCGATGGCATTGAGAAAATCACAGGCATCAGACCAATATTTGTAGAAGGTGACTGCACCGACATCAACGTTCTTCGCAAGATGTTTAGCGAGAACCCAGGCATCAATGGCATCATCGACTTTGCCGCAAGCAAGGCAGTAGGGGAGTCGGTACAGAAGCCCATTATGTATTATCGCAACAATCTGAACATTTTGCTCAACCTGCTGGAACTCATGCCAGAGTATGGTGTTAAGGGCTTTGTGTTCTCGTCGTCATGCACCGTCTATGGCGAGCCCGACCATAACCCCATCACCGAGGATGCTCCTACCAAGAAAGCCACTTCGCCCTACGGTGCCACCAAGCAGGTGAGCGAGGATATTATCGCCGATGTTATAAAGAGTGGCAGTCCCATTAAGGCCGTGCTGCTGCGCTACTTCAACCCCATTGGTGCGCATCCCAGCGCAGAGATAGGGGAGTTACCTAACGGCGTGCCAGCCAACCTGGTTCCATACCTCACTCAAACTGCCATAGGTGTGCGCAAGGAACTTAGTATCTTTGGCGACGACTACGACACCCCCGACGGCTCGTGCATACGCGATTTCATCAATGTTGTTGACCTGGCAAAAGCCCACGTTAAAGCCCTTGAACGAATGCTAGAGGACAAGAGCGACGAAGCCCTGGAGGTGTTCAACATTGGCACTGGCGAGGGTGCATCGGTACTGCAACTGCTGGCGGCATTTGAGAAAGCTACTGGCGTGAAGGTGCCTCACAAGATTGTGGGTAGGCGTGAAGGCGATATCGTGAAAATATGGGCCGACCCAAAGAAGGCCAATGAGGTGCTTGGCTGGAAAGCGCAAGAAACCCTTGAAGACACCATGCTTAGTGCCTGGCGATGGCAACAGAAATTAAGAGAAAAAGGAATTATGTGATGTCTTGATTTTTATAATTCTAGTTAGTTGATTCCTTTTTTCCACTTTAATCACTTTAACCCATTTTAGATTAGTGAAAAATATAAGAAACTTTTGTATAATAGCTCATATCGACCATGGCAAGAGCACTCTTGCCGACCGACTGCTGGAATTTACCAAGACAGTGGGAGCCAAGGAGATGCAAAATCAAGTTCTTGACGATATGGACTTGGAGCGCGAGCGTGGCATCACCATCAAGAGTCATGCCATCCAAATGGATTATGCCCAAAATGGCGAGAACTATACCCTAAACCTCATCGACACCCCAGGACACGTCGATTTTTCCTATGAGGTGTCGCGCTCGATAGCAGCGTGCGAGGGCGCATTGCTCGTGGTGGATGCCACTCAAGGTGTGCAGGCTCAGACTATCAGCAACCTCTACATGGCTATTGACAATGGTCTTGAGATTATCCCTGTGATAAACAAAATAGACATGGAGAGTGCCCATCCCGATGAGGTGGAAGACGAGATTGTTGATTTGCTGGGATGCGATGCTCAAGATATAATAAGAGTGAGCGCACGCACCGGCGAGGGCGTGCCAAAAGTGCTTGAAGCCATAGTTGAACGCATACCTGCTCCTGATGGCGACCCTGATGCTCCACTGCAAGCACTGATTTTTGACTCGGTGTTTAACCCCTTCCGTGGCATCATCGTTTATTTCAAGATTGAAAACGGTAGCATCCACAAGGGCGATTTGGTGAAGTTTGTAAACACCGGTAAGCAATATAATGCCGACGAGATTGGTGTGCTCAAGCTACAGATGGCACCGCGCCAGGTGCTCAACACTGGCACTGTGGGCTACATCATTTCGGGCATCAAAACGTCGGCCGAGGTGCGTGTGGGTGATACCATCACTCACGTTGAAACACCATGCGAGAAGGCTATCGAAGGCTTTCAAGAGGTGAAACCTATGGTCTTTGCTGGTGTGTATCCTATCGACCCTGAAGATTTTGAGAACCTGCGCAGCTCGCTCGAGAAACTACAGCTCAATGACGCATCGTTGACATTCACCCCCGAGTCGTCGGTGGCGCTGGGGTTTGGCTTCCGTTGCGGTTTCCTTGGGCTGCTGCACATGGAGATAGTGCAGGAGCGACTGAGCCGCGAGTTTAACATGGAGGTTATCACTACTGTGCCCAATGTTTCTTATAAGGTATATGACAAGAAAGGCGAGATGACCGAGGTTCACAACCCGGCAGGCCTTCCCGACCCAACACTCATTGAGCATATAGAAGAACCATATATCCGTGCCTCTATTATCACTCAGAGTGAGTTTATGGGGCCCATCATCACCCTGTGCCTGGGAAAGAGGGGAGAGCTGGTAAAGCAAGACTATATCTCGGGAAATCGCATGGAGCTGACGTTTGACATTCCTCTGGGAGAGATTGTCATCGACTTCTACGACAAGCTCAAGAGCATCTCTAAAGGGTATGCTTCGTTTGACTACTATATCAGTGAGTTTCGCGACTCAAAGCTCATCAAGATGGACATTCTGCTCAATGGCCAACCTGTGGATGCGTTGAGCTCGTTAATACATGTAGATAATGCGGTGTCGCTAGGACGACGCATGTGCGAGAAACTCAAAGAGCTCATCCCGCGCCAGCAGTATGACATCGCCATCCAGGCTGCCATAGGCGCTAAAATCATCGCTCGCGAGACGGTAAAGCAGGTGCGCAAAGATGTTACTGCCAAGTGCTATGGCGGTGATGTGAGCCGCAAGCGCAAGCTCCTCGAGAAACAGAAAGCAGGCAAGAAGCGCATGAAACAGATAGGCACTGTGCAAGTGCCACAAAAAGCATTTCTTGCAGTTCTAAAACTTGACTAATCAAAACAAAAAAGTAGGGGACCTCTACATGAAGTTCTCTACTTTCTTGTATTATGTATGTACCATTAATCAGCGTTAAGCTGTTCTTCTCCATCAGTGTCATTTTTTCTTGCACTTGCACACATGAGAGTGTTTTTCAGACTTTTTTACACAAATCAATAATAACATTTCAAAAACACACTTAATTATGAGAAAGTTTTTATCTCTGGTTCTTGTTGCTGCTCTACTGAGTGCTTGCAGCACCGTGAAGAACCAACCTGTTTCGAATTACCAGTTACCAAAGACCGAGGATGTGGTGATGTATCAGATTAACCCACGCGTGTTTGCTCCTAACAAGTCGCTAAAAGCCGTGGAGCAGCGTGTTGAGGCCATCCATGACCTGGGTGCCAACGTGATGTGGGTGATGCCCATTTACCCGATAGGCAAGGTTAAGAGCAAGAATTCTCCCTATTCTATCAGCGATTATAAGAAGGTGAACCCAGAGTTTGGCACCATAGCCGACATGAAGTCGCTTGTCAAGACCTGTCATGCCAATGGCATGTCGATAATCCTCGACTGGGTGGCTAACCACACCGCCTGGGACAATGTGTGGATGAAGAACCACAAAGACTGGTACACCCAAGATGCCGATGGCAATGTGATATATCCTCCTGGCACCGACTGGACCGATGTGGCCGACCTCAACTACGACAACCCCGAGATGCGCGCCGCGATGATCGATGCCATGAAGTTCTGGGTAACAGAAGTAGGCATTGACGGTTTCCGTTGTGATGTTGCTGACCAGGTGCCTGCTGACTTTTGGAAAGACGCAATCAGTCAACTTCGTCAAGCTGCTGGCGGTCGCAGGATACTGATGCTTGCCGAGGGTGCTAACCCCGACAATTTCACCGTTGGCGGCTTCGACATGAACTATGCCTGGGGCTTTATGGGAGCCTTGGACCGCGTCTTTGTCAAGGGCAACAAGGCCAGCGACCTCATCGACTGTGACAAGAAGGAATATGGCGAGATACCTAAGGGAAAAATCAAGCTGCGTTTCACCACCAATCATGATGAAGCAACCAAATACTCCACCGTTCAGCAGTTTGGCAGTGTGGATGGTGCGTTGGCAGCCTTCGTCGCCACCACGTTCCTGCATGGCGGCATGCTCGTCTATGGCTCGCAAGAGGTGGCCTATCCCGAGAAAATCAACTTCTTCAACTATGTGCCGGTCGATTGGAACAGCAATCCCGAGGTGCTCTCCACCTACAAGAAGCTGATTGCTATCTACAAGGCCAATCCTGCAATAAGCAAAGGTGACTTGGTGACTTATCCCGACGACAATGTGCTTGCCTTTGAGAAGACCGATTACGTTAATGACTTCCTCGTGCTCGTGAATGTGCGCAATAGCAAGCAGACTTTCAAGAATATCCCGAGGCAGTGGCAGAACACCACCCTTACCGACATGATGACAGGAAGAACCATCAAGCTTGGCAAGGATGCAGAACTCACACCATTCCAGTACATGATTCTGAAAAAGTAATGTGGAATAATAAGTAAAATAAGCAGGTGTGTCGCAACTGACACACCTGTTTTATTTTTTATTAAAGGAGGGAAAGAGTGGCTAAAATGCCATTATAATGAGCTTAAGCATTGATTAAGCCCACTCGAAATTCTCTGCACCTGCGCCTATTTCGAAGTGATATTTCACAATGCCTAGGTCAACTTTGGCGTAAGGTCCCAATCCAGCCTTAACACTCACCTTGTTGCCTTCGTGCAGAGTAAACTTGAATTTCTGCTGGTTGATGGCAGTTGGGGCGAGTAGGGCACATTCTACCCCCTTTTTATACCATTGCGGAGCGGTTCTTACATCACTAGTGCTCACTTTGTGGGGAGACTTAGTCTTGTGATTGACACCTTGAGTGGCTCCGTAACCTAAAGAGATGACGCACACCAGTTTTTCACCGTCATCGATGCTCAGCACGCTAGAGATTTTCTTATAGGAGAGTCCCACCCAGCATGTGTTGAGGCCCAACCTCTGCGCCTCAAGCACTAGCATCTCGCCATAGTAACCCACAGTCTCGTCGAGTAAATCACTTTTCTTGCCAATCATGGCAAAATAGCAGGTCACACCACTGAACTTGCCATATCGCGCCAGCAAGCTCTCACCAAAAGAACGTGGCTCGCCGGTGATGAGCTGGATGTGCAGCCCGCTTTGCGCATTACATTCAGCTACAAGCAGTTGCAGGTGCTCAATCTTTTCGACCTCTATTTCTTTATTAATGTAGTGACGCACCGAATGGCGTGCGGCTATAGCTTCAACTAAGTTCATTATGTTTATAAGATAGTTTCGAGATAAGTTTTAAGCGGTTTCATGCCACACTTGTCGTAGAAGGCCCGTGCTCCCGGGTTACACTCCCACACGTTGAGCGTGACGTTATAGAACCCATTGCTTCGGGCAAAGTTCAGCACATGCTCATAGAGTCGCTTAGCGATGTGCTGGCGGCGGCACTTCTCGTCAACGCACAGGTCGTCGATATAGAGAGTCTTGACATCGGTGCGGTTGTTGTCGTTGATAAACTGCTCCACGATGCCAAAGCAATATCCCAGCACCATGTCGTTGTCGTCAACCCCCACAAAGATTGGCGATTTCTCGCGGTCGGCGATTATTGACCTGAGTTGCTCGTCGGTGTATTTGCGGTTTCCCTTCTTGAAAAGGTCGGGGCGGCCATCGGCATGAACATTATTGACCTGAGTCAGCAATTCATGAATGCGAGGTATGTCGCGGTTTTCGGCTCTGCGTATTTTCATTTTCTCTATTTTTCCACAAAGGTAGGCAGAAATCTTTTATTTTAGAGCAAAGTGTGAATAAAAACGCAAAAAAACATGAGAATTAAACGTTGTTATTAATTTTTTCATTAATTTTGTCAGTAAAAATAAAACATAAAATAGTGCAATGAAAACTTATAGGACTATTCTATTGGCGATAGCTGCGCTGGGCACATCAGCAATGCTGGCTCAGACTAACTGGGTGGGGCAGGTTGAGGACCTAATGGACAGAGGAGAGTTTAAGAAGGCCGAGAAGCTGATGAGCTCTCTGCCCAAGAAGGTGAGAGCTGCCGAAGAAGTTAGGATTGACTCTCTCAACACCATCATGGGGCGCATCAGGAAAGACTTCAACATGACACCCGACTCGGGCTTGAACTTGATAAAAGCAAAAATGCCGGCGGTCACTGCAGAGCACATCGCCAAGTGGAAACGCGACAAGAAGATAGAATACATGGTTATCGACGGCAAGGAGTGGTGGTTCCGCAAAGCGGTGAGAAACCTGTGGCTGCTTGCCGATGAGCTCAAAGAAGACCATGACGCCGAGAAGATGGAGACCTACAACACACGCCGCAAGTATTACCTTGAGGCGATGCGGTCGCCAGCCGACGAGAATGGTCTGCGCGACTGGCGGCACATGAACATCACCTTCACGCTCGATGTGAATGCCGATGCCGTGCCCGCTGGCGAGACGCTGCGAGTGTGGATGCCGTTCCCCTATGAGAACATGCGCCAGAAGATCATCAAGCTCGAGAGCAGCAACCGCGATGTCACTTTCAGCCAGGGCAGCAAGCACCACACGGTGTATATGGAAGCTGTGGCCGAGAAGGGCAAGCCCACACACTTTGAATACACCTTCAGCTACGACGTCGCCGAGCGTCACATCTGTCAGCAGGACTTGCTTGCCATGCTAGAGCCTTACAATACCGAGACAGCCGACTACAAGGAGTTCACTGGCGATTATCCCCCACACATCATTATTACTGATGACACCCGCGCTTTAGCAAAGGAGATTGTTGAAGGTGAGACCAACCCCGTGCTCCAGGCCTCCAAGATTTTTGACTGGATATCAATGACCTATCCCTGGGCTGGTGCCCGCGAGTACAGCACCATCAAGAATATGCCCGAATATGTGATGGCCAACGGCCATGGCGATTGCGGACAGGTGGCACTCCTTTATATCACGCTGGTGCGAAGCCTCGGCATTCCCGCACGCTGGGAGAGTGGCTGGATGATTCACCCCGACGAGGTTAACTGGCACGACTGGGCCGAGACCTATTTTGAGGGAATAGGGTGGGTGCCTACCGACCAGTCCTTTGGCCGCAGCGCAGTGGGCACACCCATGAACAGCTACTACACTACCGGCATCGACGTGTATCGCATGGCATCAAACGAGGCCATTGGCGACAAGCTCAGCCCCGAAAAGAAGTACATCCGCAGCGAGACCGTCGATTTCCAGCCCGGCGAGGTGGAGTGGCGCAAAGGCAACCTCTACTACGACACCTGGAAGTCGCACCTGATTGTTAACTCTAGAGAAAAGATAAAAAAATGAGAAGATTATTGACATTGATTCTTGTTGCCTTTATAGCAATAACTGCGGCAGCAACCGATAACAACATTGACATCACAAGGATTGACATTGGCAAGATGCTTAATGAACTCAAAGCGAGTGAGGCACCCGATGCCAGGGTGGCAATCTGGGATGTTTCAGTTTCAGAGGATAGTGCCAGAGTTCCCATTGTTTATGGTGTAGTGGGTTTTTTTGAGCAGAAAATGAAGATAAGTGAAAAGTTAAGTGGAGTCACTTATGTTGATAGTGTAAAAGTGCTCGAAAATGATATCCCTGCCGACAAGCAGTGGGCGCTGGTGAAACTCTCGATTGCCACATTGCGTTGTAATCCCAAGCATTCGGCCGAAGTGGCCACGCAATGCATTATGGGAACCCCCTTGCGTGTGATTGAGGTAGTGGGAGAGTGGTTGAGAGTGCAATGCCCCGACAACTATATCGCTTATGTCCCCGAGAGCTCTGTTGTGTTCCTTAATGAAGCTGCCTTCGAAAATTGGAGAATGTCGAAGCGCTACATCGTCACCGTCTATGACGACCGACTGGTGACGAAGCCTAAGGGCGATGAGACCGTGAGCGACCTTGTACTGGGCAACATCTTACAAGTCAAAAGCAAGAAAGGCAAGTGGATTGAACTTCTCACCCCTGATGGACGCTCAGGATGGGTAAAAACATCGAGTGTGGAGCAGTTTGACCAATGGGCGCGGCAGAATATCGACCTTATAAAAATAGAGAAGACTGCACGACGCATGATGGGCTCAAGCTACTTGTGGGGAGGCACATCGACTAAGGTGACCGACTGCTCGGGACTGACCAAGGTTTCTTATTTCTCTAACGGCATCATTTTGCAGCGCGACGCTTCACAACAGGCACTGACTGGAAAGAAAATTGCCGACTGGCACGACGCTCAGCCGTGTGACCTGCTTTTCTTTGGCAACAGCACCACAGGCCGTGTCACTCACGTTGGCCTGTATCTGCGTGACGGCAAGTATATCCACTGCTCGGGGCAGGTTAAAATCAATGACCTCGACCCCGAGTCGCCCGACTATCTCTATAGTCCACTCTCCATCAGCCGAATTAATGGCATGATTGGCACAAAGGGTATTAAATATGTGAGAGACCATGAGTGGTATTTCTATTCAAGCATTAAATGTTTTTAGTAGTCATTACATTAATCTATAAAAATCGAGAAATCAATTAACATTAATCAATAATAACATGAATCGAAGAAATTTTCTAGTAGGTACAGGATTGGGCCTGATAGCTGCTTCAGCCCCCATTTCAATATCGGCAAAAGGAAAAGCCACAAAGAGAGTGGCAAAAACCGGCCGCTTGAACTTATCGTTTGAACCTTACGAGTTGAAACTGCGCCATGCGTTTAACTTGGCACGCTATAGCCGCACCACCACGCCCGATGTGCAGGTCAAGCTTGAGTATGACGGCATCGTGGGATATGGCGAGGCATCGATGCCTCCTTACCTGGGCGAGAGCGTGGAGAGCGTGACTAAGTTCTTGAGTAGCCTCGACCTGAGCCAGTTTAACGACCCATTCAAGATTGAAGACATCTTGACCTACGTTGACAGCGTGGCCCCCAATAACCGTGCCGCTAAGGCCAGTGTTGACATAGCCCTTCACGACTTGCTGGGCAAAATCATGGGACAGCCCTGGTACAAGATTTGGGGGTATAACCCCGACAAGACACCCGTCACCAGCTTCACCATTGGCATCGATACCGAGGAGGTGGTGCGCCAGAAGGTGAAAGAGGCGGCACCCTACAAGCTGCTCAAGGTGAAAATGGGCCTCGACAACGACCAGGAGACCGTCGAAGTCATCAAGAGCATGACCGATGTGCCAATCTGTGTGGATGTCAATCAGGGGTGGACTAGCAAAGAGCATGCTCTGGAGATGTGCTACTGGCTAAAGGAGCGTGGCTGCATCTTTGTGGAGCAGCCCTTCGAAAAGACCATGATCGACGAGACAGCGTGGCTGCGTGAACGCTCGCCACTGCCCATCATTGCCGATGAGGCATTCCAGCGCCTGCCCGACATTCTAAGGTTCAAGGGTGTGTATGACGGCATCAACATTAAGCTCATGAAGAGCACCGGCCTCTATGAGGCTCACAAGATGGTGACACTTGCACGTGCCCTCGACATGAAGGTGATGATAGGCTGTATGACCGAGACATCATGCGCCGTGACTGCTGCCGCTAACCTGTCGCCAGTGGTTGACTATGCCGATCTCGACGGAAACCTGCTCATCGCCAACGACCGCTTTGAGGGAATGACGGTAGAGAACGGTAAAATCACCCTTCACGACATCCCAGGCATTGGCGTAAAGCTGATAAAGAGCTAATACTTGTTTTGAACAAGCTGTAGCTTGCACTACAGAACACAACAGACGACTTTTGTTATCTTAACTTATAGTTTATAGCGATAATTTTTAGTAATGAAAAAAGCCTATTTTGTGATATGTGCCATCCTGCTTGCGGGATTAGGTGTGTTTTATGCCTTTTCCAGCTCTGATTTGGAGCTCAAGCTTGGCGACACTGAGATAAAGAAAGGCACGTTTCAGGAGTCGCTCTTTGCCGCCGAACCGCAGCGCCGAGCCAAGCAGCGTGATGTGCCATTGCCACCTCGCAAAAAGTCGGGCAAGGCCGAGATGGACACCACCAAGAAGACAATACTGTTCATTGGCGACTCGATGGTTGAGTGCCTTTTTCCGCGCATGTCGGCCTATGCCAAGCACAATGGACACAAGCTTTATTGTGTGGTGTGGTATAGCTCCACAACCGAGGTCTATGGCACCCGCACCACTCTCAAAGACTATATTAAGAAATACAACCCCGATTACATCTTGATAACCCTAGGAGGCAATGAGCTGTTCATTCGTGACATAAGGCAAAAACGGCAAAAATATGTTGATGAGCTGCTGCGCCAGATGGGAAATATTCCATTTGTGTGGATAGGGCCTCCCAACTGGAAAGACGACACCGGCATCAACGACATGATTAATGAGAGTGTGCCTCCAGGCTGCTTCTATCTCTCCTACACCCCCGACCAGCATTACGAGCGCAAAAAAGATGGGGCGCATCCCAAGGCCAACTCGTCGAAACTGTGGATGGACCGCATCTGCAAGTGGATCATGACACAGTCGGCTCACCCCATTCGCCTCGTAGCACCACCTGCTGGCGAGACAGCGCGCCCCACTAAGCTAGAGCTGTTGCAGCCGCTGAGATAATATTAAATACTCAAGTTTCTAAAGTTCTAAAACTTTATAAACTTGAAGGTTAGAGGTTAGTGTTTAGAGAACAAAGTTCAAGGATTTTTTTGAGATTTCGTGCAAACTTGTCTATAAACTATAAACCATAAACCAGTGAGCAAGTTAACAACTTGCGAAACTTAAGTTAAATATGGACGCAATGACATTTGACATATCCACGTTGTTTCAAAACATTTGGAGCATGTTGGGTTACGACCCTAACAATCCGCTGATTTTCAATAGCGGACTCTTTTGGGTGCTCTTCCTCTTCTTCTTGCCCATTTATGGCATGTTGAAGTCGCGCAGGACGCAAATGATGATTTTTGTCGTTGCGTTCAGTCTCTATTTTTTCTACAAGTCGAGTGGACTATATTTCTTGCTGCTCGTCGCCACTTCGCTGATTGACTGGTTTATAGCTAAGCAAATTAAGCAAGAACCCACTGTCAAGATGCGGCGCTTTTGGCTCACCGTGAGCATTGTCCTCTCGGTGGGAACACTGGGATTCTTCAAGTACAGTAACTTTGTCATAGCTAATCTCAACGACTTGTTGCACAACAATTTCCAGCCTCTCGACTTGCTGGCGCCGCTTGGCATTTCGTTCTACACGTTCCGCACCATCAGCTATGTTGTTGACGTGTATAAGGGCAAGATAGAGCCCACTGGCAACTGGCTCGACTACCTCTTCTACCTGTCGTTCTTCCCGGTGCTCGCTATGGGTCCCATCGTGAGGGCTTCGCATTTCCTGCCACAGCTCAAGGAGAATAAGAAGCCTACAAAAAGCATGGTGTATAGCGGTTTCTGGCAGGCGCTCCTGGGAGTGATTAAGAAAGCCATATTTGCCGACTATTTTGGGCAATACACGACAATCGCCTTTGGCAGTGCCGACGGATACAGCGGCTTTGAGCTGGCGATGGCGACGATGGGTTTTGCCATGCAAATCTATTGCGACTTCTCGGGATATAGCGACATGGCCATAGGTCTGGGGCGCATGATGGGTTTTGACTTGGGCATCAACTTCGACTTTCCTTACCGCTCGCTCAATGTGACGGAATTCTGGAAACGCTGGCACATCTCCCTCTCGAGCTGGCTCATGGACTATGTGTATATACCCTTGGGCGGGAACCGTCGCGGCAAGCCTCGCCAGTATTTTAACCTCATGGCAACGATGCTCATTGGCGGCCTGTGGCATGGGGCGGCATGGAACTTTGTGGTGTGGGGTGGAGTGCATGGCGTGGCACTGTGCATCCACAAAATGACTAAGAAACCCCTCGACCGACTGTTCCCGAGCGACAACAAACTGGTGATATTCTGCTGCTGGCTCATAACCTTTATTTATTCGGCATTTGCCATGATGCTATTGACCGCCGACATGAGCACTGCATGGACTGTAATCACCAAGTCGTTCACCGACTTCGACCTCGCCTATCTCGTGCCATTCTTCACCGCAAGAAAGATGTGGTGCTACCTTATCATCATCATCTTTGCCCTGCACTTCGTGCCTAAGAAGGTTTATAACTTGTTGAGTGCGCTCTTTGTCAAGTCGCACTGGGCAGTGAAGCTCGTGGTCTTCATCATTGTGGTGCAACTGGTCATCCAGTTCTCAAGCGAAGAGGTTCAACCGTTCATCTACGGCCAGTTCTAACGTTTTTTGTTTTTAGAAGACAATTAACGACAACAACAGTCTGTTTTTTATTAATTAAGGACAATTACTCCACCGAGTCAATTGTCCTTAATTAATTGTATCTGACGCTACACAATTTTGTCCTTAATTGTCTTAAAACCAAATGTGTTGTTTTTGTTGTTTTTTCTTGCACATTATTTAAATATTATCTAAATTTGCAACAATTCAAGCAATCTGGTAAAGTCCAGCTCTTGCTTGATGACATACAAAGAAAGCGTTTTTGCGTTATCCGATATAGGAAATTTCGGCAAAATTTCACACTCAAGGATAAGCAGTGATAAAGCGCCTTCGCGTGCCTATACTTATCCCCCACATGGGCGGGAACAGTATATCGGCATGGCGTGGGGGATACTGTTTATTTGAGTGTGGGCATGCCGAAAGCCTCCTATATGATAAACAGGACAAGTCTCCACGCTATCTTTTATTCCTAATTATAACCCTGCCGCGATTTGGGAGACTATAGAGGCAAGAAAAAAGTTTTTTAAGATGAAGAATATTCTATCTGTAATGGCAATGCTCGCCGTGTGCGGCGGGGCAATGGCTCAGTCGCCAGTGGTGATTGGTGACGTTGACGGCGACGGAGAGTGTACTATCAACGACGTTACCGCACTCTACAACTATCTTCTGTTTGACGACGGCAGTGCCATGGTCGCCGGTGACCAGGACGGAGACGGCTACATCACGGTGGGCGATGTCACCTGGGTGTATAACGTGCTGCTCTATGTGAGCCACGACGACGGCCATGACTACATTGACCTGGGGCTGCCCAGCGGCACACTGTGGGCCACGACCAATGTGGGCGCCAACGCTCCCGAGGACTTTGGCGACTACTTCGCCTGGGGTGAGACCGAGCCTAAGGATGTGTATGACTGGGGCACCTACAAGTGGTGCATGGGCAACTACAACACCATGACCAAGTACTGCACCATCAGCGGCTACGGCTACAACGGCTTCAATGACGGCGGCCCAGAGTGGCGCATGCCGTCATTAGAACAATTGGAAGAGCTATATAATAACTGCACGACCGAGTGGACCACGAGGAACGGTGTGACCGGTAGCTTGTTCACGAGCAACATCAACGGCGCGTCGTTGTTCTTGCCTGCCGCCGGCTGCCGCTCGAATAGCTCGCTCGACGACGCTTACGGCTTCTGCTGGTCGCGCACGCTCTACTCCAGCGAACCGAACTACGCCTACGGCCTCTACTTTGACTCGGGCTACGTGGGCTGGGGCAGCAGCGACCGCAACTACGGTCGGGGTGTGCGTGCAGTGCGTGTGCAAAAGGAGCAAGAGCATGAGTATGTTGACTTGGGTCTGCCCAGCGGCACGCAGTGGGCCACGATGAACATTGGAGCCAACGCTCCCGAGGAGTATGGCGACTACTTCGCCTGGGGCGAGACCGAGCCTAAGGATTATTATGACTGGGGCACCTACAAGTGGTGCATGGGCAACTACAACACCATGACCAAGTACTGCACCATCAGCGGCTACGGCTACAACGGCTTCAATGACGGCCCGAGGATGATGCCGCCACCGCCGCCTGGGGCGCAGGGTGGCGCATGCCGTCATTTGACCAAATTCAAGAGTTGCAGAATAACTGTACGACTGAGTGGACAACGAGGAACGGCGTGAACGGTCGCTTGTTCACGAGCAACATCAACGGCGCGTCGTTGTTCCTGCCAGCCGCCGGCTGGCGCTATGACAGCTCCCTCTACGGCTCTAGCTCGGGCGGCCGCTATTGGTCGCGCACGCTCGACAGCAGCACGGGCTACGCCTTCAACCTCGGCTTTGACTCGGGCAACGTGTACTGGAGCGGCAACGAACGCAACCTCGGTCGGAGTGTGCGTGCGGTGCGAGTGCCGTAGAATTTTGCACCCTTCCCCCACACGCCCCCCTTAAGCTGTCGAAGCACGCGCGCAGTGAGGCTTTTTCACAATATCAGAAAACTATGGCAGCAATAATTAAGGACAATTACTCCACCGAGTCAATTGTCCTTAATTAATTGTATCTGACGCTACACAATTTTGTCCTTAATTGTCTTAAAAACAGCTATAGCAGCGAGCCTATTTGGAAGACGAGGGCTGAGACTATCCAGGCGACGGCGGTGGTGTAGAGCGCGGCGAAGAGTGCCCAGCGCCAGCTGCCGGTCTCGCCCTTGATGGCGGCGATGGTCGCCAGGCAGGGGAAGTAGAGCAGCACGAAGAGCAGGAAGCAGAAGGCGGCGAGTGGCGTGATGCCGTCGTCGGTCATCTTGGCGTTGAGGGTGCTGTACTTGACGGTGTCGTCGCTCATGGTGTCGTCCTCGCTGTAGCTGTCGTCGTTGCTGTAGATTACTCCAAGTGTTGATGCCACAATCTCCTTGGCACCCACGCCAGCCACGAGGCCCACATCGAGTTTCCAGTCGAAGCCGCAAGGCGTGAACACCGGTTCAATGGTCTTGCCTATCTTGCCCAAGTAGCTGTTCTCCTGCTGCTCTTGTGTAGTAGAGTAGGCATCGTGGTTGGGGTAATATCCCAAGAACCACACTATTATAGAAGCCACGAGGATGATGCCTCCCATCTTCTTGAGGTACTGCTTGCCCTTCGACCAAGTGTGGCGCCAGATGGCCTTGGTCGTTGGGAAGCGGTAGGGTGGCAGTTCCATTACAAAAGGTGTGTCGTCGTTCTTGATAAGGAAACGCTTTAGCACTCGGCTCATGATGATTGCCACCACAATGCCAATGGCATAGAGCGAGAGCATGATCACGCTCTGGTAGCTGGCAAAGAATGCGCCTATTATCATAATGTAGATGGGCAGCCTTGCCGAGCAGCTCATGAAGGGCAGCACGAGCATGGTGATAAGGCGGCTGTTGCGGCTCTCGATGGTGCGCGTGGCCATGATTGCCGGAACGTTGCAGCCAAACCCCATTATCATGGGTATGAACGACTTGCCGTGCAACCCCATGCCGTGCATGAGTTTGTCCATGATAAACGCGGCTCGTGCCATGTAGCCCGAGTCCTCCATTATCGAGATAAAGAAGTAGAGGATAAGAATTTGCGGCAGGAACACAATCACCGAGCCCACACCGCCAATGATGCCGTCGGCCACCATGGCTTTGAGAGGCCCGTCGGGCATGTTGTTGCTGACGAGGTCTTTGAGCCATTCCACACCCATGTCAATCCAGTCCATGGGATATTGCCCCACGGTGAACGTGACCCAGAACATAAGCCACAAGAACACAAAAAACAATGGGAAACCGAGCCAGCGGTTGGTGACAATCTTGTCGAGGACTTTGGTGATTTGGTGAGCGTCGGGGTTGTTGCCCTCCACAAAGCTCTCTTGAAGTGCGCCGTTTATGAAACCATACTTGGCGTTCATGATGGCGGTCTCGCTATCGTCGCCAGTGCTGAGTTTAATGATTCTTGTCTGCTCGTCGCGCACGGCAAGGATTTCCTTGCCATTGGGCAACTTTAGCACAGTCTTTTCGGCATCACTGTCGTTCTCAAGCAGCTTGATAGCGAGGTAGCGCAGTGAGTAACGGTGGCGTATGTGCGAGTTCTTCTCGAGCTCGGCACGTACCCTGGTGATAGCCTCCTCAATGTCGGCTCCGTGGTTGATGTGGATGTGCCGGAACACGTTGTTCTTCACCTTGTCGCCAGCGGCAAAGTCTTCCTCATGCTCAGTGACCTTGCTGAACTCGCGATGCCAGTTCTGAATCTCGGCGGCAATCTCAGGATTGATGTTTCCATCGTCGTCGATATAGTCAACGCCCTCATAGAGGTTGATGATGATGTGAAACAACAGGTCAACCCCCTTGCCAGTCTTGAAAACGGTGGGAATCATGGGCACGCCAAATAGCTGCCCCAGCTTGCTAGAGTCGAGCCGGTCGCCCTTGCGCTCCAGGTCGTCATACATGTTGAGGGCGCACACCATGCGCAGATTCATGTCGATGAGCTGGGTGGTGAGGTAGAGGTTGCGCTCGAGGTTGCTCGAGTCGATGACGTTGATCACCACGTCGGGGGTCTTCTCAATGATCTGACGGCGCACATAGAGCTCCTCGGGGCTATAGGCAGTGAGCGAGTAGGTGCCTGGCAGGTCCACGAGGTTGAAAGTGTAGCCCTCGAAGTGGCACACGCCCTCCTTGGCATCGACGGTGACACCGCTGTAGTTGCCCACATGCTCGGTGGCACCGCTGGCGAAGTTAAACAGCGACGTCTTGCCGCAGTTGGGGTTGCCCACCAGTGCCACGTTGATAGTGCGGCGTTTCTTGGTTGCCAAGTCCTTGATATTGACGTGCATTGACTCTTCCTGCACCACTTCTCCGCCATTATTCTTGATGTCTTGTGAGGCGGTGGTGGCGGCTTCCTCCTCACTCACCACCTCAATCATGGCAGCCTCGTCGTGCCTGAGCGAGAGCTCGTAGCCCATGATTTTATATTTCACAGGGTCTTGCAGCGGTGCGTTAAGGATCACCTCCACGGTCTTCCCTTTGATAAAGCCCATCTCAATGATGCGCTTGCGGAAACCACCATGGCCCATGACCTTGACGACAACACCTTTTTCTCCAGTTCTTAGTTCTGACAGTAACATATCTTTTAAGCACACAAGTTGACTCGCACGCATGGCAATAGTGTTGAGCCACAATAGCCTAGAGTTGCCGATTGATTGCGTGTAATATAATTTTTTGCAAAATTACTGCTTTTAGTCATTATGGGCAATAGCAATAAGTGAGTATTTAATATGAAAATATAATATTTAATAGTGATTGCTGATTTATATATAAACTTGAAGTAAAAGATTAACCTCCCATGTTTAAAAGTTTGGAAACTAATTTAATAGCAATGAACTATGGATGTTTAAAACACTTCTTGTGGAAATGTTTTTTTGTGTGGTTATATAAAAAGCACCAATTTTGACGTTTATAATTTATTAAAGAATCATTTTTTTGATATGTACGATTACATCAGTGGAAATGTTGTTGAGCTAAACCCCGCTTATGCTGTGGTTGACAATCACGGCATTGGGTTCATGATAAACATCTCGTTGACCACTTTCAACGAGGTGTCGAAGGCTTCTAAAAGTGATACCGTTAAGCTCTATGTCTATGAGGCAATAAGAGAAGACGCGCATGTGCTGTTTGGCTTCAGCTCGAAGCATGAGCGCGAGATGTTCTTGTTGCTCATCAGTGTGAGCGGAGTTGGTCCAAACACTGCTCGGATGATACTCTCGTCGATGCCTCCGGCCGAGCTGGAGCAATGCATAGCCAGCGGCAACGTGGCGATGCTAAAGTCGGTGAAAGGAATAGGGGCAAAAACGGCGCAAAGAATATTAGTTGACCTCAAGGATAAAATAAATCTGGCATCTGATACGTTATTAGATAATAATAACGCCCCAAGTGCTGTCTATGACGAGGCTCTGGCAGCACTGGTGATGCTTGGTTTCACACAGCAAATGTCGCAGAAGGCTTTGCGCAAGCTGCTTAAAGACGAGCCTTCTATTACAGTGGAACAGGCTATTAAAAAAGCCTTGATGATGATGTAAGCAGGCAACCGAGGGGGCAATATATAAATTTGTTGACAATGATTTTGAAGAAAAGTAATAGTCGCAACACTTTGATGACTCTGCTCATTAGCATGGTGCTCAGTGCTATAGGCAGTGGTCTTGCTCATGCGCAATATAAACAGCCCACATTGCCTCCGCCACCACCTGTCCTGGATAATACCACTGATAAGGACCAGAAAGGTAGCCCCAAGATGCGCTATGGTGTTCACCCCACAGTGCCAGGCAATTACGATGACCTCAAGAGCAAAGAGTATGCTGCCGACCTTAAAGACCCCAGCAACATCGTCACCGAGGCCGAATATGATTATGAGACAGGCTGCTACATCATTCACACTAAAGTGGGTGACTATGATATCATCACGCCGTTCATCCTCACTGCCGAGGAATATAACAACCTCACCCTGCGTGAGTCGATGATGGAATACTACCGTCAGAAGAATGCCGAGACCGCCGAGGAGAAAGCCAAAAATCCCTTCAATTTCCTGGATATGCAGTTTGGCCTTGGTCCACTAGAGAAGGTCTTTGGCCCTGGTGGTGTGCAATTAAAGACTCAAGGCTCGGTTCAGATTAAAATGGGCGTGAAGACCAACAAGACCGACAACCCCGCACTGTCGATGAACGCCAAGCGCAAGACCTATTTTGACTTTGACCAGAAGATACAAGCCACAGTGCAGGCATCGGTGGGCGACAAGATGAAGTTCAACATGACTTACAACACCGACGCCACATTTGAGTTTGACAATAAAAACCTGAAACTTGCCTATGAGGGCAAAGAAGACGAGATAATCAAGAACATTGAGGCTGGTAACGTGAGCATGACCACCGGCTCGCAGCTCATCAGAGGCGGGTCGGCACTCTTTGGTATAAAAACCAAGTTGCAGTTTGGACGCCTCACTGCCACAGCGCTCGTCTCTCAGCAGAACTCCGAGTCGCAGACCGTGAACACTCGTGGCGGTGCGCAGACCACCGATTTCTATATCACTGCCGACAAATATGACCAGAACCGTCACTTCTTTTTGTCGCACTTCTTCCGTGACAACTACGACAACTGGACATCGAAACTGCCACTGGTGTCGAGCGGCATCAACATCACCCGCATCGAGGTGTGGGTGACCAATAAGCGCGGCAACTTCAACGAGTCGCGCAACATCATGGCATTTATGGACGTGGGTGAGAGCCAGCACATAGGCAACAGTCACTGGACTGCTCAGTCAAGCACTGCCAACCCCACCAACAACAGCAACACGTTACTTAATGAGATAAAGACCGAATATCCCGACGCACGTTTTATCAGCCAGGCAGCAAATGCGCTGGCTCCGCTCTCGGCTTTTGATTTTGAAGGAGGAAAAGACTACGAGAAGATTGAGAGTGCTCGACTCTTGTCTTCTACAGAATATAAGCTCAATTCTTCGCTGGGATATATCTCGCTGAACACATCTCTCGCCAGTGACGAGGTGCTTGCGGTGGCCTATCAATATACTTATATGGGACAGACTTACCAGGTGGGTGAGTTTGCTAACGACGTGCCTTCTACCGAGCAGTCGATATATGTGAAGATGCTCAAATCTACCACCATCAACACTAAAGTGCCGATGTGGGACCTGATGATGAAGAACATTTATTCGCTTGGTGCCTATCAAGTGCAGAGTTCCAACTTCAAGCTCAACATAAAGTACCTGAACGACACCACTGGCATTGAGTTGCCATATATCAACGAGGGCAATATCTCGGGAACTCCGCTGCTGCGCGTGATGAACCTTGACCGCTTGGACGCCAACAATAATTTCAACCCCGACGGTCGCTTCGACTTCATTGAAGGATACACTATCACCACCTCGGGCGGCAAGGTGATTTTCCCCGTTGTGGAGCCCTTTGGCTCGCACTTGCGCAAGATGATTGGCAACGATGCTATTGCCGACAAATATGTGTATCAAGAGCTCTACACCATGCAGCTGACCGATGCCCAGCAGGTGCAGGACAAGAACAAGTTTGTGCTGCAAGGTGAATATCAGGCCACCAACAAGAACACCATCAGCCTTAATGCCACTAACGTGCCGCGCGGCTCGGTGGTGGTGACTGCCGGCGGTGTGGTTCTTACCGAGAACAGCGACTATACTGTTGACTACACAATGGGAACGGTGACTATCACCAACCAGAGCATTATTGATGCCGGCACTAACATTAGCGTGTCGCTCGAGAACCAGTCAACCTTCAGCCAGCAACGCAAGACTCTGCTGGGTCTTGACTTGGACTATGCCTTCAATGACGACTTCCACATAGGTGGTACACTGATGCACTATGGAGAGCGAAACATTGTTGAGAAAGTGGCTATCGGCAACGAGATTGTGAATAACACCATTTGGGGTGCGCGCATCTCTTATAAGTCAAATTTCATGTGGCTTACCAACTTGTTGAACAAGATACCTACCGTCAACGCCACAGCTCCATCGCAAGTGAACATTAATGGTGAGTTTGCGCAGCTGTTGCCTCACCAGTCAAAGACTGGCTCAAACGCCGGAAGTTCCTATATCGACGACTTTGAATCT
The DNA here is from genome assembly GCA_900318255.1 of uncultured Prevotellaceae bacterium. Lineage (GTDB taxonomy): Bacteria > Bacteroidota > Bacteroidia > Bacteroidales > Muribaculaceae > Sodaliphilus. The sequence goes on from ONJX01000016.1 coordinate 70,670, forward strand.
ACACAGACCGGCATTGATTTGCGTTCGCCTTACTCATGGTTCTTGGCATCAACCCCCTACGATAATTCCAGCGACGCTTTGTTCCCCGAGGCTGCTTTAACTAATGATGTTGCCTATGGTAAGAACCGCTCATTGCTGTCGTGGTACTATATCGACCGCTTGTTCACACAGCGCAACTCGTCGTTTGTGCCTGGATATATCAAGAACGACCTCGACCAGCTCTCTAGCCCCTACGTGCGCGAGATTCCCTATACCGAGGTCTTCCCTGGTCGTGAGCTAAACTATGGCGAGTCATCAACGATACAGACCTTGAACCTGTCGTTCTATCCTAAAGAACGTGGCCCCTATAACCTAGATGCCGAGAATCTTGACCCCAATGGCAACCTCCTCAATCCCGAAAAGCGCTGGGGCGGTATCATGCGCAAGATCGAGAATACCGACTTTGTCACGAGCAATGTGGAGTATATCAAGTTCTGGCTCCTCGACCCATTCCTCGATGATACAAATCCTAATCGCGAGGGTGGTGACTTCTATATCAACTTAGGAGAAATCAGCGAGGATATCTTGAAAGATGGCCTCAAGAGCTACGAGAACGGTCTGCCTTATGCCGAGACCGACAACACAGAGCTCAAGGAGACCGTCTGGGGTAGGGTGGCTTCGAAATCGTCGCTGACCTACGCCTTTGAGACAGCCAGTGGATCACGCATAAGGCAAGACGTGGGTCTCAACGGACTAAGCACCAATGACGAGCAGACTTATCCCACCTACAAGGCTTACGTTGACAAACTGCGCGCCACATTGCCTGCCGAGACGATAGCCCAGATGGAGGGCGACCAGTTCTCGCCCATTAACGACCCTGCCGGCGATAATTACCACTTCTACCGAGGCTACGACTACGATGAGCAGAGGCTGTCGATTCTTGAACGCTACAAGCGCTACAATGGCACTGAGGGCAACTCACTCTCGCAAGAAGACGCTACCGACGGCATGTATCAGAGTGCCCGCAGTGTGCCCGATGTGGAGGACATCAACCAGGACAACACGCTTAACGAATATGAGCGTTACTTCCAGTATAAGGTGTCGATACGTCCCGAGGACTTGCAAGTGGGCAAGAACTATATTATCGACAAGCAAGAGTCGGTGCAGCGCACCCGCAACGGACAGGATCAGCACGTCACTTGGTATCAGTTCTGCATCCCCATCAAGAGCTATGATAAGGTGGTGGGTGCTATCAACGATTTCTCGTCGATACGCTTCATGCGCATGTTCTTGACTGGCTTCAAAGAGACCACTCACCTGCGCTTTGCCACACTGGAGCTGGTGCGAGGCGAGTGGCGCAACTACGACTACAACCTTAATGGTCGTGCCGACGTGCCTGGCAGTGGCACTATCGATGTGAACACTGTCAACATTGAGGAGAACGCTAGCCGCGAGCCAGTGAATTATGTGTTGCCTCCTGGCGTGACCAGAATTGTTGACTCTGGTCAGTCGCAAATCACACAGCTCAATGAACAGTCAATGCAGATGAAGGTTGAGGGCCTTGAGGCTGGCGACGCGCGTGGCGTGTATCGTAACACTAATCTCGACCTGCGCACCTACAAGCGCCTTCAGATGTTTGTACACAACGAGGCGTTTATCAACGATGCCACCAATCTCAAGAATGGCGACGTGTCGATCTTCGTGCGAATGGGTTCGGATGTGAAGAACAACTATTACGAGTATGAAATTCCATTGATGGTGACTCCAGCAGGGCATTATAGCAACAACAGCAGTGCCGACCGCCGTGCGGTGTGGCCCAACGAGAACATGCTCGACCTAGACCTTGACATCCTCACCATAGCCAAGAAGAACCGTAATGCCGAGAAGATGGCAGGAAATCCTGATGTGTCTTACACCCAGCGCTATCAAGAACAAGACCCCAATAATCCTCGCAACCACGTGTATGTGATGGGTAACCCCTCGTTGAGCAAGGTGAGGGTGATGCTCATTGGTGTGAGGAACAACACTGCTGGCACCACTAAGGACTTTGTGGTGTGGGTAGATGAGCTCAGAGTCACCGACTTCGACAGTGAAGGCGGGTGGGCTGCCAAGGCCTCGATGAGCCTTAACTTGAGCGACATTGGTGTCGTGAATGTGGGCTGGCACAAGGAGACCAATGGCTTTGGCTCCGTTGACCAGAGCATGAGAAACCGCCGTCTCGACAACTACGATCAGTATAATGTGGCTGTGCAAGCCGACATGGGGCGCTTCGTGCCCGAGAAGGTGAAACTGCATGCCCCAGTCTATTTCTCCTACAGCAACGAGAAACTCACTCCCAAGTATAACCCCCTCGACGAGGACATCTTGCTAAAAGACGCCCTTGACGCCTGTGCTACCGATGAGCAGAAAGACTCTATCAAGGCCTACGCCGTGAGCGAGACAGTAGTCAAGAACTTCTCTATCTCGGGCTTGAAATTTGACGTCAAGAGCAAGAACCCCATGCCATGGGATCCTGCCAACTTCACGTTCAACTACTCGTTCAACAAGACTCACAAGTCTAACCCCGACTATGTGTATGAGAACACTAACGACTATCGTGGAAGCCTCCAATATACCTGGACTCCTTACATCAAGCCCTTCAAGCCGCTAGGCAAGGCTATTGACCAGAAGAATAAGAACATGAAGTTCTTCCGCGAGTGGGAGTTCCGCTGGTTGCCTAACTCACTGGCCTTCAGTACCAACATCTCGCGATACTACTATGAGCAGCAAACTCGCAACGAGACCGATGTGGATATTGTACTGCCAGTGTCGGTGAGCAAGAACTTCTTGTGGGACAGGCAGTTTGCTCTGACGTGGAACTTCACCAAGTCGATAAGCATGTCGTTCAACAGCCAGACTACGGCCCACATCCTTGAACCCTTGGGGCAGGTCAACAAAAAGCTGTTCCCCGATGAGTATCGCGACTGGCGCGACAGCGTGTGGCGCAGCATCAAGGATCTGGGCACTCCATGGGCTTATAACCAGACCTTCACGGCATCTTACAAGGCACCGTTCAGCGCCATCCCCATCTTGAGCTTCATCACTGCCAATGCCACCTATAATGCTACCTACCGTTGGGACCGTGGCACCGAGATTGCTGGCGTCTTCTCGGGAAACACCATTGCCAACCAGTCGTCGCTAAACATCGACACGCGTCTTAACCTCGAGACGCTATATGGCAAGCTGCCATACGTGAAAGACGTGCAGAAGCGATTCTCGTCGTCGGCAGGTGGCAGGGGCAATAGCGGCAATGCCAAGGACAAGAAGAGCGACAAGAAGAAGGCCAAGAAATTTGACCGCACATTCCAGCTCAGTGCCGACACCACCACTACCGTCAAGCACAACATGAACGTGAAGAAGGTGCGTGTCACAGCTACCACCATCGACGGCAAGCGCTACCCGGTAAAGTATAACGTAAAAGATAACAACAATATCGAAATTCTCAACCGCGACTCCACAAGCGTGAAGATCACTGTCACTGAGGTCCTCGCTAGCGACAAGAAGAACTTTGGCACTGAGCTGGCACAGTACCTTACGCGCCTAGCCATAAGCGTCAAGAGCGTGAACGTGAAATGGAGGCAGACGCAGTCGATGACGATTCCGCAGTTTGTACCCAATGTGGGCGACATCTTCGGGCAGAACTCCCACTACGACGTGATGGCTCCAGGCCTCGACTTCGCCTTCGGCTTTGTGGGTGAGAGCTACATAGACCGTGCCAAGAGCCGTGGGTGGCTTCTGGGCGACTCCACACAGACCTCTCCAGCTATCTTCTCCAAGACACAGGAGTTCAGTGCCGAGGTGGTGGTTGAGCCAATCAACGGCCTCAAGATTACCCTCACCGGTAACCGCACCGACAACCGCACCAACCAAGTGCAATTCATGTACGACGACGTGGGCAAGCTCTACTCGGGCACCTATACTAAGACCCACATGGCTATTGCTACTGCCCTGCGAGGAGTTTCGGCAAGCAATGAGTATTACAGCGATGCCTTCGCGCGCTTCCTCGACAACATTCCTGTGGTGGCCTCTCGCCTGGAGCAGCGCTACCAGGGTCTTATCTATCCCGAGCGAGGTTTCTTGCGTGGCACCGCACTTGCCGGCACGCCTTTCAACCCCGAGAATGGTACCGTGAACCCCTCTGGTAGCGACGTGATGATACCCGCCTTCCTCGCCGCTTATTCAGGCCGCGACGCCGCTAAGGTTGACCTCAACCCCTTCCCAGGACTTAAGAGCATCCTGCCCAACTGGCGTGTGACCTACGACGGGCTCTCGCGCATACCCGCTATCAAGCGCATTTTCAAGAGCTTCACCCTCACTCACGCTTACCAGTGCACCTACTCGGTGGGCAGTTTCTCGAGCTATACCGATTGGGTTTCGACGGGTGAAGGCTTAGGCTTTACTCAAGACGCCCTCACAGGCAATGCTATCCCTAACTCGCCATTCAACATCTCGTCGGTAACTATCACCGAGAAGTTTGCGCCACTCATCGGCGTCAACGCCACTCTCAAGAACGACCTGAGTTTCAACCTTGAGTATCGCGACGCGCGCACTCTCGCGCTCAACATTTCGTCGCTGCAGTTGGTCGAGACGCTGCAAAAGTCGCTCATCATTGGTGCCAGCTACAAGATTGCTAATTTCAACACTATCCTCAAAATCAAGAAGAAGCAGGAGAACATCAACAACGACCTCACTCTAAACTTCAACTTGCAACTCAACAACAACACTGCCCTCATTCGTAAGATCGACGTCAACACCACGCAGGCTACCAGCGGAACACGAACCCTGGGTATCAACTTTGCCGCCAACTATGTGATGAGCAAGCGCATCACCCTTGGTGCCTTCTTCGACCACCAGGTGAACACGCCACTCGTCTCATCCACATCCTATCCAACCACCAACACCAACTACGGTATCTCGGTCAATATTTCACTGACCAAGTAACTAACTGATGATCTAGGATTAATGAGGATGTCAATATAAAGTGAAAAAGATTTTTTATATAATAACACTTATCTTAACACTTTGCATGGCGATGGGCTGCGGCCGCAGTGTGGATGAGCGGCTAGTGCTCGCCGACTCGCTCATGTGGACCGCCCCCGACAGCTCGCTGGCCATCCTCAATGCCATCCTCAATGCCATCGACCGCGACTCGCTAGGCGACGACGAGAACCTCGCCTACCACGCCCTGCTGCTCACACAGGCACAGTTCCGTGTGGACTATGCCATACCCTACGACTCCTTAATTAATTATGCCATTGACTGCTACGACGACAACCACAACCGTGAGCACTACACCCGCGCGTTATTATATAAAGGTGCTTACTATGAGGTTCACGACAACCCCGTCGAGGCGATAAAGTGGTACAAGCGAGCCGAGGACAACGCCGACACCACCGACTACCGCAACCTCGCGCAAATCAATCTGCGCATGGGAAAGATCTATAATAATAGCTATATAACAACAGGGGAAGATATTTCGAAATTTAAGAAAGCACTATATTATTACCGAAAGCTGCGTCAAAGAGAGCTTGAGTTGTTATGCCTATTATATATAGGAGAGAAAATGCGTGTTTCAAGCGACCCCAAAACTGTTGAATATTTACTTCAAGCCAAGGACTTAGCTACTGAATTGCGAGATACAGTTTCTATAGTTAATTCCATGCAGATTCTTAGCCGTCACTATCTATATGACAGCTGCTATGCAGAAGCCCACCGAACCAACCAGTTATGCATAGCATCTTATCCTAACCACATTACTGAGGACATCATTCTTGATGAGGCACGAGTTTTTGCAAAACTTGGGGAAACAGATTCAGCAGCAATGTACTTGAATCTTGTTAAATCTCCAATTGCATATGATCTGTCACATGTATATCGATTATATACAATAGCTGACATTTCTTTGGCCAAAGGTGACAAAATGCAGTATATCAAGAATAAAAGAATTGCCGATTCTATCTGTGACGTTGTTCAGATAAAACGAGACAGACTAAAGCTGCCACAAGAAGAGAGGATTTTAGAAGAACAACATTTAAAGCAGTCAAAATCAAGAAATAGTCTATTTGCACTAATGTTTGTTTTTCTTGTTGCACTCATTGTTATTGTAGTTGTTGCATTTTATTTGTATTATTCTAAAAAAAGAAAAGAGTGGAGGAATTTGATTGTTGAGCATAAAAATAAAAATAGTTTTCTGATTAAAAGAAATATTGAAATGTCAGGAGTAAACATGGAATGTAAGGCTGCCATTTCTGACATTCTTAAGAAAATAGACCAATTGGTTCAAATGCAGCAAAGCTATTCTAATGATGTATTCTCAAGTAAGTTCGAGAGGTCGTTCATGCTAAACAAGAAGAATGAAGACAAAATAGGGACAGGTGATTTCTGGTTGAATATGCAAAGTCTGGCTGATGCTACTTTTGGAAAAGGCTTAAAGAGCCTTCAAGAGAGATACCCTAAGCTGTCTAAAGACGATTTATATATTATTGCTTTGAAATTTTTAGGCTTTTCTTATATCACAATTGCGGTTTGTATGAGATATAAAGACAAGTCATATGTAAGCAAAAAAAAGAAAAGGATTCTTAAGAAGTTAGGATTAGATATGTCCTTTGATGAGTTTATTGAACAATTGAAGGCTGAAGAATCAGAAGAGAATTAAGAAAATCTTGTTAATGATATTTCTTTAAGAAATTGAGTTTATAAGGTTAGTTTCATTCAGTCATTAGATGTGTAATCAATAATGCTAAAATGCCAGGCGTTATGGACGCTTTACTACATTGTCCTAATCTCCTCAAATTTTGTCCTAAAAAGCTAAAACATAAAGACCATAAAACCAGTGTATTATTTCAAAAATGTCCTAAAAAGAAATTTGTATTCATAGTTGCAAATTATGTAACTTTGCAAAGTTTTTAAAAGATAAAATTATGAAAAAAAACTTTACAGCTTTAGCGATTGTATTATTGTTTGTGCTTAGCATTTTTGCTAATGAAAGAGAAATTGTTCTTGGACACACTAACCTTGGTAATGGCAACAACCAAATCTATGTTGACCCGCCACGGGTGACCTACGATGAAGAGCTTAACGAGCTCACAGTATATTTTGGCAGCACTGGCACTGTGGACATCGAGTATGTTGACACGGCTGCGTGTTCCAGAGCGGAGCCAAGGTCAAGATTGAGTCTGGAAATGTTGAAGTTATTGGTAAATTCACCGCAGAACTAGGTTCAAAAGTGGAAATGACAAAATTTGTTGATTAATAAACAACACCAATGGCATTGACTCGTTATTATTAAGCCCCCCTAATTTAAAAAAGTACCTTTATGAGAAAATGTTTAATTATTCTTATTTCGGCTTTCACATTTTTGGAAGCTTACAGTCAGAACTGTCCTTCACGTTTTGACATATTGCCAGTCCATGTGACTGGAAAGTCCCGCAAATATAAGTTGAATCTTGTACTCAATAACAACAGCCAGAACTTAAATAGTTTTGTTTTTGAAGTGTCAAAGCCATCATCAGCGAGATGGGCAGTTATAGATGAAGTTCAGAACACCTATTTCACAGCCGAAGGTTATGGTAAAAACATTCTTGCTAACTGGGAGAGCCATAGTGATGAGGAACGAGATCAAGAATTGTATCAACATTGCTCTGTTTTGTCTAAAACTGAAAATGACAATCTTTTAGCAATAGAAATCCTCAGTACTCCTGATTGTCCTTTCTTCCCATGTGACGAGGAAATCATAGTCGGTGAATTTGCCATAGATATGTCTGACTGTGAAGACGGTGAATATTCTTTGTGGACGACAACGAAATGTTCATTTAGCTATATAGATGACCTTGATGGCAACTGCACAATACCTAGTGAAGTATTTCCCTTTATTTTGTATAAACTAGGTGATTTGGTCTCTGTAGCGTCGTGGTTCCCTCTTGACGACTATGATGGTGTTGAAGAAATTGAGAAGTCTAAGACCATCGCAGGTGTTAAATACTACAACCTCGCCGGTGTGGAGAGCGCCGAGCCGCAGCCGGGCATCAGCATCAAGGTGACGACCTGGAGCGACGGCACGCGCACGAGCGAGAAAATGGTGCGCTGACATAAAAGCTCGTGCTGCGATTCATGTCAATAGACATAAGAACATAAGAATACATAAATAGATAGTCAGGTCGAGGTCGAGCACATAGCATGCAAGTAATCTCTGAAGCCGACGCATGTTCGACTCCTTGTCAACTGCGGTGGGCATCGCATTGGCGAGCCTTACAAGGCTCACGGTCTGTGCCTTGACAAGCGCCTCGAGCAGCAGAGCCATCAATTTTATGCGCGCCAGGTTCATAGATTTTCCAAAATGCTCTTGCATGATTGGAACAAGTTTGCTAATTTTGCCTCTGTTCTTGGAATCAGTAGCTTTCTTCATCTGAAAAATTGGTACTTTTTCTTTACAAAGTTACTATTCCCAAGGACTTATACAACACTTAACTACTTGATAATCAGTTAATTAGAGTTGAATTTTTAACTTTTTGTCATGTACTAAACTACTAAATAATAAGAATTTAGAAACAATAAAAAACGAAGAGTCATGGAAACGAATAAACTAAAAGTTCTTTTTTGCTATTTGATTAATAATGTCGGGATTATGAAATCAAGAGTAATGATATTTTTAATGATTGTTACATTTATTCCTGCTTCACTTCTCGCTCAATTTTTCGCACCTGCCGATTTTGTGGAGGACGGTATTGCATATCAGATTTTGGGAGATGGCGAATCGGTTGGTGTTCATGCTAAGACCACATGGCCAGGTATGAGTGTTAACTATAATATAGATGTTATAGATATCCCAAGCCATGTGTTCTCTACGCAATTCAACAAGGAATATATAGTCAAGAAAATCAATGAACAGGCTTTTTTTTCTAGCCCTGAACATGTGAAATATATAACAATCCCTGAGACTATTGAGAGTATTGAAGATCTAGCATTTGCAAACACCGCTGTTGAGATGCATAATTACACCGATATGGTTGGTCACCAATGGTATGGATATGAAAGTACCGTTGACAACATGTTTTTCTATAACGCTAAACAATGCACCATCGGTGCAAATGCTTTTTCACATGACTATACTCTTAGTTTTGATAATTCTTCAATCGTTGGTTCGATAGTTTATTGCTATTTTCGTGTTGGCAATGAAGTGGAGCAGTTGCCTACGGGATTGCCATATTATGACATGACCGATGAAACGCTCTATATCCCCGACAATGTTCAAGTTTTAAAAGAAAAGTCCTTAAACGGAAAATGTGGAACACTGGTTGTGGGCAAAGGTGTCACTAGTATTTCTAATAACGCATTCGAAAACAATGTTCATTTACCAAAGGTGTATTGCACAAAAGAAACCCCTCCAAATGTCCCATCTTATTATCATTTACCCATTGATACATTGTATGTGCCAGTTGGCAAGGCTGTAGCATATCAAAGAGCCAATGGCTGGAAATATGCAACAACCATAATTGAGAAGGAGTATATCACTGTCCAGTCTTTAGATTTGGGATATAATGAGATCTCAATTTATAAGGGTGAAAGTTTGCGTTTCAACCCTACACCTTACCCCTTAAATTCCACTGCCTTTGAAGAGAGGGGGAATGGTATAACAAAAATGGTTGCCCGGAGCGTCGAGAATCCAGACCACTTAATTCATTTAACGAATGAGACATTTGAAGCGACAGAGGAGGGAGAATATGATATCACAGCCTATGTTGACACTGTTGTCGCTAAATGCCATGTCATCGTCTTGCCTGAATATCAAGGCAATGTTCAATGTGTGAGAATCCAACATGGGGGAGCCGATTTAGAGTCAAAAGTCATAAAAGAAGGAGAATCATTAAATCTTGAAGCACTAATTTATCCTGCCAATTCAGCAGATGTTGCTCAGTATCAAGTCGTGGACTGGACTTCAAGTGACAATGTCATAGCTAGTGTGTCTGATAGCGGAACAGTTTTGGGACTGGCCGAAGGAGAGTGCGACATTACAGTGACAATCAAGAACAGCAACACTGGCAACGAGCTTAGCGACATGTGCCACATAGTAGTTGACAAAACCGATGCCATAGACCACATCACCGTTGAGCCTCTTGAGAACTGCTTTGTTGATGTCTATACTATGCAGGGGCAACTGCTGAGGCATCGTGCTCCGCTCGAGACCGCTACGCAAGGTTTGGCTCCAGGCATCTACATTGTGGGCCACAAGAAGGTGATGGTGAGGTGATGATCTCTATAGCCATAATGCGCTATTTATGTTGAACAGCATCGAGTAGGTCGGGAAACGAAAGTTTTCTGACCTACTTTCGTTTCCTTTCCTCTCACACCACCGTACGTGCCGTTCGGCATACGGCGGTTTAATTTGT